>JASGDI010000023.1:0-40195 GCA_049841335.1 Niabella sp.
GAAGAGACCAGTTGTTTTCCGGTAACATTAGCAGCAGATGTAGCAAACTTAAAACGCAACACATCATTACCCTCTGTTTCAGGAATATCTACCACGCTGTATAAATCTAAAGTATTAGCCGGCGAGCCATGGCTTTGATTGCGCAGCATTTTACCTTTACCATCTGCCCATTTTTTCCACTCAATTGTAAAATGCTCCAATAGCAGCTCATCAATTACAGAACGGTAATCATAAATAACACGGCTGTTTCTTTCAGCATCTGACTGACCGAATAAAGCCGGCAATTCATTTCGTAAATCGTAGCCCCTGCGTTTTTCAAATTCCTCAAAAAATTTAGGTGTCCAGTTAGCATCGCCACGGGCATCATCCACTTCGTAAGAATCATTAAAGAAGGATCGCAGGTAGCTGATATCATATCCTTTAAAAGCATCATCGAAGCGCTTAAAATAATGCTGTGCTGCCTCTCTTGAAAAATGATCTATTGCATAGCCCTCTCCACCCGGCGCCGCACGTTCTACCATTTTACCATGCAATCCTTCAAATAAAGCATATAACGTCCATTTAGGCGAAGTAGCAGGAGCTATCCACTGCAGTTTTCCGTCAACATCTACCTTATCGGCAAGATTCACCGCTTTTCCATCCTTATCATAAGCCATTAAAGCAACAAGCGGCAGCCTGCCTGGAAACTGAACCTGATCCAGCGCCAGCTCTTGTAAATTTGTATTTTCAGTAACCGGATTTTTTACCGCTTCAATATTAACACGCCTGCCATTAGCCGTGCGAACAAAACCCTCCCGTTCATACACTACCGGCTCTTTTAGCTGCTGCCCTGCATCTACAGTGAATATTTTATTAAATATGCTCTTACTGGCATCAGCGTCTTTTACCCAGGGTCCGCCAAAAGGCCAGCCGGTTCCATTGGCCAGGTCTACACCCAGGCCAAGCCGCTTACTTTCTTTAAGCGTATAAGTAAAAAGCTGCATCCAGCGTGGCGACAGAAATGGTACAAAGTTTTTTTCCTGGCCATATATACCATAGATAGGTGTTATTTCCACGCCTCCAAGTCCCGCTTCCTGGTATTGCTGCAGGTTCCAGCTAAGGCCGGTTTCATTTACGGCACTGCCCTCCCACCACCAGCGTGTCCACGGCTTGTTTTGCTGTGTAACAGCAGGCCATTCTATTTGTGCGCTGCCCTGCACCAGGACAAAACACAGGAGTAAACACCATCCCGCTTTCAGACTTAAAATATTACTTCGGAATTCTGGTCTTATATCAGCCATCGTTACATAAATTTATTTTTTCCTGTTTCTCTTCAGCAAAGCAACTGCAACCGGTTACCTGTAAAATTAAAATTCTTATGTTAACAGCAATCCTGATCTGTCCTGTTCTTTTATATAAAAAATGCCGCCTTTTAAAGCGGCATTATATCTTAAAGCTAAAACCTTAATACCCGGGGTTTTGATAGGCCTTCCTCGCCGCTTCATCCAACGTATTTCCTGACTCATCAGTAAGCTGAACTAAAAATGCGTTAGGCCATGGGCGGAACGTATATTCTTTTTTCATCTGGCCTTTTCCATTACCATCCTGTCCGTTTCCGTTTTCTGTATTGGCAGCCACAGGCCACAACCCTGCTTTATCAGAGGCCATCTGATTCAGGTACACCACCCGGTCATACAAAATCCCGGCATTATGCAAGTCTTCCCACCCGAGACCTTCCGATAAGAACTCTCTTGTTTTTTCGTTATAAATAAAATGAATAAACATTTGCTCTTTAGTAGTAGCTGTAGGAATATATTTTTCGCGCAGCGCTTCGGCAGTACCCGGGGTAAAAGCATTATCGGAGATCATGAGTTTACTATACGCAGTACCATCGGCAGTATAAGGTGCCTGTCGTTCTGCAGAGGAGAGGTTGGCCGCCTGGGGCTCCCATTCAATTACTAACGGAGGACGGCTTTCTCCGGCTTTATATGCTGCCCTCTGACGCAATACGTTGATATCATTTACAGCTGCCGCGTACTCACCTTTCCTTCCATAGGCTTCTGCTCTTATAAGGAAAGTTTCTGCCAGGCGCATCAATATCGCATCTCTTGTTCCTGCTTCACTGTTAAAATTAGCTTCGCTGGCGCTGCCTCCCCTCATGGGATCAACAAATTTTTTGGAAGACAGGTACACGTTCCTGACAGCCGTTGCCAGGCCCATAGATGCCCCGTTAAAGAAGACCCTGTAATAGTACCTGCCTGTTACAGCAGATCTTATCCAACGGGCCATAAACTGATAGGGCTGTCCCATAACAGTAGCAGAATCCAGCGCTTCTTCCCGTTGATTCTCTATATAGATCAACGCCCGCTGACCGTTGGCAATACGTTTAGAACCTGCAGTTACAGTGGGCGCACCGGCAGGTTTATTGGCATTCCACCAGGCAGCCGCGGCTGCGCTCCAGGTGAAGGATGTATTGGCACTACCGGCCATATTACTGATATACTCTGACTGAAAAGTTTTGTAGTAGCGTGAATCGTTTACCTTATCTATAAAATTATCATAGGCCCAATCAGTGGGTTTAAATGTTGAAAACGGGCGCCCATAGGCCATTACGCGGGTTACACCCGTTTGGTTTGTATAGTCTCCTGTATGATAGTTACAGGAACGATTGCCGCCAAACCTGCCATTCAGCGAAAGATTTACATCGAACTGAGCCGCCCAGATGACCTCCGTGCTCGGCGTAGTTTCTGAAACTGCCGGGTTAAACAGCGTCCAGTAATCAGGTGCAAGCCCGGCAGCCCCGCCCTTGCCATTTATAACCTGGGTAGCAAAATAAATGGAGGAGTCCAGATCTGTTGCTACATTGCCTTTGTATAACATTTTTAAATGATTCTCAGAGCTACTACCAAACGAAGCAGCCTGCGCCCTGTTAAGATAAAGCTTGGCAAGAAAATGCCCCGCCGCCCATTTTGTTATGCGCCCCTGATCCGCAGTTGTAGGTAAGTTATCATAAGCATACCGTACATCAGCGATGATCTGCTTAAATACATCTTCCAGTTTTGATTTTGGGTAATAGTAAACCCCATTATCTTCCCTTCGCGGCGTTAAAAGCAAAGGCACATCACCCAATTGGTTAGATATAAGATAAAAGGCCCACGACCTTAAAAAAAGAATTTCCGACCGGCGCTGCGCCCGGAAATTGGCATCCGTCCCATATTTCCCCGGTTTAATATTATCTATAATATCCAGTGCAATATTGCAATTGTTTATGTGCGGGTAGGCTCCCATTGGTGCATAATTGGAGTTAGCGTTTCCAATAAAGTTCATCACATTATTGTTAGCAATGAGGCTTACATCGTTCCCATAATTAGCAGACACAACACGCGCATAGTTGGGGTCACTATGCATATATGAATCTGATTCAGCTTCAATCAGCCGGGCCCCATTGCCATCCCACTCATGCTTTACACGGGAGTATATGTATAGCCCGTTAATTAAAGAAGTAAGGCCATTTTCATCATTATAATAATCCTGCGTCAGATTAGCCACCTGCTTTTCTTCAAGAAACTTCTTACAGGAATAGGAAGTTGCTGCGAGGAAGAATATCCCAACCCCGAGTATATATTTTATAGTATTGTTATTGTTCATCTTAGTTCGATTTAGAAGAGTTCAATTAAAGACCTACCTTAACACCCAAAACAAAACTTTGTGGCAAAATGGTATTATTGTTCATTCCTCCCAATGGGTTACCATTTCCTGAAGCAATGCTCCAGTTGGTTTCATCATCAGGATTGATACCGGCACGCAAAACATCTTTGCCAAATATGAAGGGGTTCAGCACCTGAAAATTTGCTGTCATATTTTTAATACCTGCTTTGCCAAGCAGGCTTTTGGGTACACTATAAGAGAGCGAAATATTTCTGACTACGCCAAAAGACCCATCACTATACTACATTGCTGTAAAAAGATTCTGTACATCCGCAGTATTTGCATTGGGCATCGGCCATTTTCCGTTTTGATTTTCCCATGACCAGTAGTCAGTTTCTACCCTGCTAGCACCTGGATATCCGCCAAAATACATCTGCCCCCAACGGAAGTACACAAAAGCGCTTAATTCCCAGCTTTTATAGCGAAATGTATTGGTAATACCTCCTGTCCATTTTGGCCTGGGCGCTCCAAGTACCACATAGTCGTTTCCATCAATCTTATAATCACCATTCTGATCAACTACTCTTACTGTTCCCGGTCTGAACTTGTGTCCGTTTGCATTAAATTTCGCCATCTCTGCAAGATCAGCATCCGATGAGCTCCAAACTCCATCATGTGCATATTCGTAGAACACCTGTATAGGCTGACCTATAAACAACCTGTTAGCAACCATATCTTCTTTACCATTTATCAGCTCTACTATTTCTTCCTTGTTATTAGACCAGTTCAAATCTGTACTCCAGGTGAAATGCTCTTTGTCTATATTCACTGTAGAAAGTGTAAATTCTAATCCGCTATTCTTTGTTTTACCAACATTTTCTACTTTCTGTACATACCCTGAAACAGCTGGTAAGGAACGGGTCATAATCAGGTCTGAGGTATTCTGAGTGTAATATTCTAAAGAGCCCGATATCCTGCTTTTTAAGATATTAAAATCTAAACCCACATTGATCTGTGCTGTCTTCTCCCAGCTTAACAACGGGTTCTGCACTAATTGAGGTAAATACCCGATAGCAGGTACACTGCCAAACAGATAAGGGTTTCTGCTTAAGGGACCGGAAGTAGAATAAGGCGAAACGGAGGAGTTACCGGTAACACCGTAGCCAATCCTGGGTTTTAGCTCTGTAATCCAATCCACATTTCTCAGAAAACTTTCCTCCTGCATTTTCCAGGCTAAAGCAAACGATGGGAAAAAATCCCACTTATTTCCCGGAGCTAAAACAGAAGCTCCGTCCATTCTGCCCGAAGCCGTTAACAGGTATTTATTCAATATAGTATAATTGATACGTCCCATAAAAGAGGTAAGCGTATTTTCTGTGAAGCCTGTACCATAACCCGAAGGAGAACCTACAGTGTTTGAATTAAGATCGTACCAGTAGCTCAAAGGATTAATAGTACCATTAACAGTGGTAGAGGTATTTTCCCTTCTGGCCCTTTGTGCGGATTGCAATAATGTTACTCCCACCCTGTGGGCATCTCCAAATTGTTTATCAAAGAACAGCAGGTTTTCAATTACCCAGGAAGAGTTCTCTTCTGTTGCATAACCCGCTGTGCTTGGCCTGTTGGTCAAATGGCTCGTTGCATTGGGGCCTGTCCAGGAACCTGCGCGATATTGACGGTATTGAACGCCAATATTGATACGATATTTCAACCAATCAGTAAATTTTACTTCACTGAAAATATTGGTGAGTACCGATGTTGTTCTGCGATCGTTAATAGCCTGATCTATATCAATCAATGGGTTCCATAAAGAAAGGTTGCCTCCCGGATTATATATCCACGCACCGCTGCTATCTCTCGGAACCGCATACGGAAACTGATCCGTAGCACGGGAATACAAATCTTTAGATCCAGTATTAGAAGTATTAGGTCCCTGTATTCCAAAATTCTGATGGGCAAAAGACCCGATAATGGAGGTACCAACCGTTAACCATTTCACTGGTGTGATATCGCCACCTACATTCACAGTGTACCTCCTGTAGTCCTGGTCTCTTTGCACGCCTTTCTGGTTAAAATATCCAAGTGATAAAGCAAATCTGGATATGTCTGTGCCCGCCGTTAGCGAAAGCTGATGATTTTGAGTCATCCCGGTTCTTACAGCAGCATCCCGCCAGTTAAACGACCTTATATTTTCTGAATTATATACAGGTACTTCATCGGGCCACCCCATTGCCTTTTCTTCTGCAGTTGTAGGGCGCATCCTGGGCCGGACAAGATATTCCTCCCACTCGTAGCCCTGCATCACCGATGCCAGCGCATTTTGATCATTGGTAAGCCCGGTCATTTTCTGCATATCTAAAAATGGGTCCGGATACCAGGCCGGGGCTTTTTTATTATAATCAACCCTGGATGCATCTACAGACTGATACATATAACCATTGATAAGACTTTGCCGCCAGTAATCAATGTACTCCCCGCCGTTTGACCAATCCGTTAATTCTTTAAATGAATCGAACGACAGGGTACCATTATAGCCGATGGACACCCGCCCTTTCTTTCCTTTATTAGTAGTAATCAAAACAACTCCATTCGCTCCACGCGAACCATAAATAGCAGTGGCTGAAGCGTCTTTCAATATTTCAACCGATTCAATGTCGTTAGGGTTTAAATCATTAACAGAAAATGAATTGACCCCTAAAATGGACACGAGCGGGATCCCGTCCACTACATAAAGAGGATCATTAGACGCTGTAAGCGAGCGATTACCCCTTACGCGTAAAACAGGTAACTCTCCCGGCTTCATATTCGATGAAATATTCACGCCAGAGGCTTTTCCCTGCAGCGCCTGCAACACATTCTGAGCAGGCCGTTCCTGTATTACATCGGCCGACACCCGCGTTAAAGCTCCGGTAACATCGCTTTTTCGCTGCGTACCATAACCTACTACAACTACCTCATCAAGGGAAGCTGTTCTTTGTTTCAATACAATGGTCAGTTGCCGCTGCGTAACAACCACTTCCTGCGTTTCAAAGGCTATATTTGAAACGATCAAAACAGAGCCGATCGGAGCCATTAAAGAAAAGGCCCCATTATCATCAGAAACAACCGTGGTTTGCGTTCCCTTTAGTTGAACGGAAGCTCCCGAAACCGGCGTTGCTGCATCATCTAATACAGTTCCTTCTATTTTAACAGGAGTATTCTGCTGCGCTGTCAATACCTGGGAAAAGGTACATAGGACTAATAAGAAAAGGGCATAGCGCAAGCCCTTACACTGAAGGTTTGTTTTCATATGACATGCCTTGGTTTAGAATTATTATATACTACAAGGTAGACCAACTTTTACAACCTACCATCCTGTTCTATCCTGAACCAAAGCACTATTAGACTCATAGCACCTTCTCATTGAACTACTTAACAAGAAAAAAAATTTATAGGCCGTGTATCTAAAATAACATCTGCCGGTATTTTATTTGCCCAAACGATATTAATGTCCTGTCCAACGTTTCTTTATTTTTACCGTAAACGCCACCCGGTAATATACCGCATAGCCTTCGGGAGTTTGCGTTACAAAATCTACTTCTATACTTTGTTTTTCCGGCTAAGTAATTTGAAGTAGATTACATTTTCCAGCAAATGCCCGTAATATGAACCGAATTCTTTGCTGAGCAAAGCTCCACATATTAAAAATCCTAAAAATTATACAAAGCCTATAGTTTAAGAAGGTTATGAGCTATTAATTGCTTTTCTGTCCTATTTACCAATTCTCCGGGATAGGGATCACACAAATATTCATGGTTTTATCATCTTCTGATAGCATGGCCGATTGTATCTGAATTTTAGTTCCATCGGGGCTGAAAGTAGGATGCGGATGATCTGCAGCTGTTGGTTTATGACCGGTTGACAATAGTTTCATTGCCCCCGTTTTCCGGTTGATTAAATAAAGGCTTCTTGAAAAATCATCGCCCACGACCCATTTGCCATCAGCAGAACCACTGACATGCCAAAAGCCGCTGCCCGTGGGAATCTGACCGGCTATCACCATTTCCCTGGTTCGCAGGTTTACAATGCCCAAACCCGTGGGTTTTTCGCGTGTGCCCGATATGCCCCAGGCTGGTTCCTGCCCGGGGTTAACTCCCGATACCTCCGTACCAACCGGCATTATTTTAGTTGTACCGGGAATTTTTCTATGACCCATAATAGCAAAAGCAACTTCATCCCTGGTTATCACCGCTTCGTGTGTTACCCAATCAAATTCAGCTTCGGGATATACTGGTCTAAGACCTGTTCCATCTGACTTCACAGTCCAGATGCGTTGTGGCGATTTGCCGCCGGTCTCCCAGCAAAAAACAATTTCTCCTGCCACCCAGGGGTTGGTTTGAATATGCCCCACCTGGAAGCCTACTTCAATTACATGCTTTATCTGCCCGGTATTAACATTCATAGCTGCAATACCCGAAGGCCCTGCGCCCATATTGCGCGGGCCGAAGTTTGGCTCAATCGTTGTTCCGGGGTGTATGCGTTTCGCTGCTGCTTCCTTACTGATACGGAAATAAACCCAATCCTCGTTAGCATCCAGCGCCATATCACCACCAGCGCCCATTTCAACTGGTGTTGTACCGCATACTCTTTGATAAGTTTCGGCAGATTTTATTTTTCCCTGTTGGCTATCTGCAAAAAGTTGTTGCAGATCCACTTCTATAATCTGCAATGAACGGTTCTGCCTTCTGTTGCTTACAGTGTTGGCTTCACTATCGCCGGGAGTTGCTCGCATAAAATAAAGCTTCATGGCTTTGCGCGCCACATTTAACATGCCGGTATAACCACCCTCCGTTACCTGAACTATTTCTCCCGATTGCTCGTTTACAGCCATGGCCTCACCACCAGCCCTTTTGGAAGATCTGAATATAATCCATTTTCCATCCGAGGTCCACTGGTTATGAGTTTGATAAATTTTGGCATCGCCCGCTGCCTTGCTGGTTAAGAAAATTAAATCCACTCCTGTTACAGGGTCTTTAACCACTTTCCTTTCGGAAGGAAAGCGCTTACCAATTTGTGCCTGGGCGGAGTTCAGGAACACCCATCCGGCAACCCAAAAAAGAAAGATGAATCGATACCAGGCCATAGCAATATTTTTTATTTTAGGAAAAAACCAGGTACACTACCCGGGCATTTGTACCGCACTATCGTTTATTTCAAACGGATGTTTTTGCAGCAGCCGGTATATTTCGGCTCCGGCAAGTAATACCGGGCCATAACCATGTGCGGCAAAATTGTTTACAGGGCGATAATAATAAAAAGCCGGGTCAAAGCCCATACCTGTACCTACACAGGTGCCTTCCACCTGCCCTTCTGCTGTAACTTTTGAAGCTACTGCATTCCAGGCCAGTATAGCCATTGGCCCGTAAGCTTTGGGGTCCAGCCATCCTTTATTAATAGCCCGTGCTATACAATAAGCATAAATAGCTGTGGCAGAAGTTTCCAGGTATGAATCATTTTTATCTAACAACTGGTGCCAGAAGCCTGTCTTGTCCTGCAGACGGGCCAGTCCTGCTGCATGTTTTTTCAGCATCTCCATTACTTCTGCCCTGCCGGGATGAGATGGAGGTAAGACGTCAAGTATTTCTACTTTAGTCATCATAGCCCAGCCATTGGCCCGTGCCCAATGAAACTGCGGATGCGGCTCCATATCCTGCACCCAGCCATGCATGTACAGGCCATTATTATGATTAAACATCCGACCCGCAAACAATTTATATTGCTTCACTACTTCATCAAAGTATTTGCTATCGCCCGTTAATGTTCCCATTTGAGATAAAGCAGGCAGGCTCATATACAGATCGTCCAGCCAAAGCGTATTAGGCAATGGGCGGTTTCTTGCAAGCGTGCCATCGGTAAGCCTGAACTCTTTGTTCATAATGTAGTTTATAAAATTGTCTGCCATTGGCCTTACCAGGCCGGCATTCGCTCCCGCTTTTATAGCCTTGATCATTGAGGCGCATAAAGCGCCTGCATCGTCCAGCGCATGAGGATCCATGACTGACCTTACCGGCGATACCATACCAGGATTTTTAACAAGCAGCGATTGATAATGCTTCACCACATTTCCGAGGAAATTAACCCTGTCAATAGTGTATTGTGCATAGCGCTTATCGCCTGTAGCCGCTGAAGCCTCTAACATACCTGTATAAGTTACGCCCCATTCATAACTGGTAAGCCTGAAATCACCTTTTTTCAATATAGCATTTTCACCGGCTTTTGCCAGCGCCACATCTGTTTCTGTTTGTTTATTTACCAATTGCATAGGCGTCACGGCATCGAGATAATGATATACGCGGTCCAATACCTGCTTCACTTTTCCGGGAGTTGTTTCCCCGTAAGGGATATCATAATCCGGCTTCATAAGGTGAAGCGGCATAGTGGCATCATTACCTTTACCGGTAACATACTGCGCTGCAGCCATACCTGCAGGCACTAAAGAAATTCCAAGCAGGAGCGCTTTACTGATTTTTGGAACAAGCATCGTATTTATTGGGGTTTAAGCTGATGAATATAATTATGGCATGTAAAACACCTCTTTTAACGGTACCGATACAGGTGAATGATCGGGATTGGTTTCCATAATATCTGCCATATAGGCCCACCATTTTTTCATTACGGGATGTGAAGGAAGATCGTCCATTGATCTACCCTCTTCCAGCTTCAGTACTCCCAGCAGATCATTGGTATCGCTGTCCAGGAAGATAGCATAATCGCTTACGCCGGTTTCTTTTAACAAAGCCGACAACTCGGGCCATATTTCATCATGTCTTTTTTTATACTCGGCTTCATACCCTTTGAATAATTTCATTTTAAAAGCAAGTCGTTGCATATATCAAATTATTAAGTTAAGAAAGTTACAAAGGCTGGTGCAGGAACCGCCCCATGCTTACAATCATTATCTAAGATAATATGTTTCTTATTCAGGGGCATCCTGATCTGTCCTGAGGGAAAGGTAAAAAGAGGTAATTATTATGTATAGATTTTCTTTACAGGCACTTTGTAAGTATCTTAATACCCAACATTCAATAATCAATACTTACACCATACACAATGTTAACAGTTCTGCAAATGATTTAAGATGTTGATGACAACACCAACATTGGCCGTCGCCGTTACGGGTGTCATGCCTGCGGCAGATAAATTATCACCCGCTGCTACACTGAAACGTTAAGTAAAAGGCATTGAATATTCAATACTCAACGCTCAATATTTATTGCTAAAAGTTTTAATCCTTATGCTTTTGGTTTCCGGCAGATCATGGTCTATCGTCCATAGGCCAATTAAAGGCGAAAAGGAAAATCTGTATTTTCTGTATGTTCCTTCTGCATTATTGAGGCCATTTTAGATACAATGCCGGGATGGGCGGCGGCTATATTATTTTTTTCAGCAGGGTCTGTATCAAGATCATATAATTCTATAGAAGTATCGGCTTCCATCGCTTTTAAGCGCACCGCTTTCCACCGGCCCATACGAACAGCCTGCTTGCCTCCCTGCTCATGAAACTCCCAATACAAATGATCATGCTGTTTCTGTTTGCGGCTCTGCAGTTCTCGCACAAAGGATATACCATTAATACGTGCCGGGGGTTTGGCTCCGGCCAGCTGTGCCAATGTGGGCAATACATCCCAAAACGCACCTATGTATTGAGATTCGGAACCCGGCCTGATCTTACCGGGCCAATACGCAATAAAGGGCGTACGAATACCACCTTCGTACAGATCTCTTTTAATGCCACGAAAACCGCCATTGCTGTTAAAAAAACCGGGATCATTGCCTCCTTCCTGATGCACGCCGTTATCACTGGCAAAAAATATCAATGTATTTTTGTCAATACCTAATTGCTCCAGTTGCTGTTTTACCTCTCCTACGTACTGATCCAACCGGCTAACCATCGCCGCATAAGCTGCATGAGGATAGGCCTGCGGCTGATACCCCTTGCCTGCCCAGCCGCTTGTTACAGCTACAGGCTGCTCATTAAACAGCTTTTTATAAAAAGTAAACAAAGAATCATCTTGGGGCAGCTGCAATGCCGCATGCGGCAAAGTGTACGACAGGAAAAGAAAAAACGGCTTGCTCCTGTTATTTTCAATAAAAGCTTTTGCTTTATCATGAATGAGCTGTGCAGCATATACCTGCTGATCCTGTGGAGTGTTGGGCAGATCCACCCTTGTGCTGTTGTGCCATAAATGATCTGGAAAATAATTGTGCGCCAGCGATTGGCAATTATATCCATAAAATTCATCAAAGCCCTGCTTTACAGGATTACCAGGTGTTTCGATATAACCTAACCCCCATTTGCCAAAGCAGCCTGTGGCGTATCCTGTACCTTTTAAAACTTCAGCAACGGTAACGGCATCTGCCGGTAACGGCCATTGTCCTTCGGGCTGGGTTGCTTTATTACCACGGATGGGGGTGCGGCCTGTATGCTGACCGGTCATCAGAGATGAACGCGACGGTGCGCAAACTGAAGTGCCGGAATAGAACTGGTTAAACTTCATGCCTTCGTTTGCCAGCAGATCAATATGGGGTGTTTTTATTTTTTGTTGTCCATATACCCCTATATCACCAATGCCTAGATCATCTGCTAATATGAATATCACATTGGGCCTCGTAAGCTTACCCTGGGCAATCACTGCCGGGAAGCCATACATAAATGAGGCTAAAAAAACGAGCAGGATACTTTTCTGATTCATAAATGAGGTTCTAATTATTTTCAACTGTAGGTATAACCAGGATAGGAATCTGAGCTTCATGTAAGATCCTTACGGATGTTTCACCACTTAATAAACGGGATAGGCCGCTGCGTTGATGCGTGCCTACCACGATCATTTCTGCGTCTGTTTCCTGTGCATAGTTTACTACTTCCTCTTCTACGGAACCTAACAGGATGTTTATAGCAACTGGTTTTACCGGTAGCTGCTCAACCAGTTTGTTTAATTGCTCTTCAGCTGATTTTTTATGGGCATCAATCAATTCCATTTCATTAGGTAAAATAGCTGGCTCAAGTGCGCCCAGCGGATCCATAACATTAACCCCTGTGTAGGTGCCAATAGGAGGAATTACATGCACCAAATGCAGCTCAGCATTTAGCTTATGGGCCATTTCAGCAGCCTTGTTTAAAACAATTTCTGTTTTTTCCTGCAGGTCTAACGCGGCTATGATTGCATTCATATCGTTTATTTATTATTGTTTCTGTAATTTAGTTCAGGATATAAAGCTACTACATTGAAACAAGATAAAGAAGTTTGGCTGAGAGGAAAAATGGTGGATGGTGTTACTCCACTGCTGCAACCCGTTGCCCATGCGCTGTTACAGGCGCAGGAAGAAATAAATAGCCTGATGGAGCATTTTCCTGATGAGTTGCTCTGGAATAAACCCGCAGGCTGCGCAGCGCCGGCTTTTCACCTTTTACATATCCCTGGTGTATTAGACAGGCTGCTTTGTTATGCCGAAGGAAAAAACCTTACAGAAGAACAACTGCAGTACCTGAAGCAGGAATCCATCCCTGCACCTGTAACCGTAACCTCCTTATTGCAGCATTTCAACAACCAGATCACTATAACCATCGAACGCCTGAAACAATTTACCATACCAGAGCTAACAGCGCACCGGGGTGTAGGCCGGGCAGCCCTGCCATCAACCGTTATAGGGCTTTGTACGCATGCAGCCGAACATACCATGCGGCATACAGGGCAGTTGCTGGTAACTGTACGGGTTATCAATCATAAAGATTAAAGAGATCATGCGCTATAAAAACATCAATGAAGTCATTACCAGTCTACAGTCCATAACAGCATACAGCAAGCTGCATAATATGCGCATGGGTTATTTTGCGGCATTGTACACACGCATGACCATAGCTGTAAAGAAAGGTATTGAAGACGGAATGTTTGAAGATGCTGCAAGAATGGAGCTACTTGACATTTGTTTTGCTGAAAGATATATATCGGCATGGGAATGTTATAGTAATAAAAAACCATGCACCCAATCCTGGCAATATGCGTTTGACAGCACTTCCAATAGCAGCAATATAGTATTGCAGCATTTGTTATTAGGCATTAATACCCATATTAATTTGGACCTTGCAATAGCCGCAGCAACTATTGCCCCCGGTGCCAAAATTGATGCGCTTGAAAAAGATTTCAATTGCATCAATAATATAATAGCTTCGCTTATTGATGATGTTCAGGAATGTTTATCACAGGTTTGGTTTCCTATGAGATTGCTGACAAAAATAGTTAACGGCAAACATGAGGCAGTTTTAAACTTTAGCATTGATAAAGCCCGGGCGGCAGCCTGGAGCAATGCTGTTTTGCTGGCAAATATGACAGAAGCGCAACAAAACGTTCACATAAAAGCGATGGACAACCTGGTGCGAAAAGTTGCTTGCGGCATTGAGAACCCCGGTAGCTGGACAAAGCTTCTTCTTAAACTGGTAAGAAAAACTGAATTTGACGATCCTCAAAGAACCATACACCTGATAGAAACCATTGTGGTATAATTCTGGCATACATTAAAAAATGACACACCCACAACCCGCATCTTATGAATCCCTTTCTGCTTCAGAAGCCATCCAGCTTCAAAAAAAGCTCAGGGAGAAAATTAATATACAACCCTTCCAGGGCGCTATCCATCACATTGGCGGCGCTGATATCTCCTTCAACAAATTTGAAAGCACAGTTTATGCGGGTATTGTTATACTGAGGTATCCGGATATGATACCAGTAGAAAAAGTATCGGTAATAGCAGAAACTCAATTTCCCTATATCTCAGGCTTATTAGCTTTCAGAGAAGTGCCGGCTTTGCTTATGGCCTGGGACAAATTACCAGTTAAGCCCGATATAATGGTATTGGACGGACAGGGTATTGCTCATGAAAGGCGCCTGGGCATAGCAACACATTTTGGATTACTTACCGATACACCAGCAATTGGTTGTGCCAAATCCAGGCTTACCGGAACTTATGAAGAACCCGCCAATATGGTTTTCGCATCAGCACCCCTGGTGCATAAAGGAGAACAGGTAGGCGTTGTACTAAGAACCAAAATAAATTGTAAACCCATATTTGTTTCCCCCGGCCATAAAGTAAGCCTGGAACAAAGTGTTGACATTATTAAACATTGCACCAGGAAATACCGGATCCCCGAACCTACCCGCCTGGCTCATTTACTGGTAAATGAAGTACGTGTGGGACATAAACCTAACAGCCCCGGTACGTTGTTTTAAAATAAATAAAGCCCGGCTGTCTGGCCAGGCTTTTTGCTTTTTATAGATTAGTTCTTATTTCCCGCTTAATTTTTGCTTCGCCTCATCAGCCAGGTTATCAGTGGCCTCTTTGACGTCATTCAATCCTCCTTTAATGTCTTCCTTTACATCCTGAGCTACTCCTTTGGCATCATCAATAAAGGCATTTTTATCCCTTTCGGCCTCCGTTTTGCTGACATCCAACTTATCCTGTATAGACTCTTTTATATCCTGCGCTTTATCTTTAGTGGCATCCCACGCATCTTCGGCTTTGTCTTTTGCCTTGTCCCATAAATCAGAAGCCTTATCTTTTGCATCCTTTAAAGCATCTCCTGCTTTATCAGACACTTCCTCCAGCTTGTCTTTCGCTTTATCCCAGAAACTTTTGCTTTCTCCGGGAATATTTGTTGTATTGTCTTCCATCTATAACTGTTTATTATTTACAATTGGGTTATAACAGATTATTATCCAAAGCCGTGCCAGATACTCCTATAAAATGTTAATAAGGTAAGGTCCTGAAAAATGTTACTCATCTCGAAAGTTAATTTCCCGATCTCGTAAACGGAATAGATCAACACGCTTTTACATTTGCGCACCCTTAACAAAGTATTAAGGTTTTACTCACCAAAAAAAATGCAATGTTGAAACAAAAACTATCCAGATTTTCTATCCTGTTACTTAGTATAGCACTATTTTTCACAGGAAACGTTTTTGCCCAGGCAAAACAGAGTGGCGTTATTGAAGGCCGGGTATTAAGCGCCGACAATAAGCCACAGCAAAATGTGATCCTGGTATTGGACCCTTCGCAAAGACAAACCATGTCAGATGACAACGGTTATTTTGAGTTCAGGAATATTCCTTACGGGCAATATACTATTTCCGTTAAATCCCTCGGGGTAACGGCTCAACCTGTTTCTGTTGAGCTCAACGCTCAAAGGGTATCCGTTACAACGATCCAGCTGGCAGAGGTAGCCAGTGTTCTGGACCGCGTGATCGTATCTTCATCTTATCGCCACGTTAACAAAAACAGCACCCAGGTAGCCAGGATGCCCATGACTTACACTGAAAACCCGCAGAATTACGCGGTAGTTCCCAGCGAATTATTAAAAAATCAGTTAGTAACTACCACTGAGCAGGCATTACTGAATATTCCCGGTGTAAGCAATTTATCTATTGCAGGCGGTAGCGGTGGCTCCACGTTGCAGTTCATGTCGCGCGGTTTCACTAACGGTTCTATAATGTACCGTAACGGTGTATCTACCGGCTATGTAGCACTAACCGATCTGTTCAACGTGGACAGGATAGAGGCAATCAAAGGGCCAACTGCTACCTTGTTTGGCGGCAACCAGGGTGCGTCTTACGGAGGTGTATATAATATGATCACACGTCAGCCGCTGGATGTGAAACGCGGTGAGATTTCCTTTACTACGGGCAGCTACGATATGGCCAGGACTACAGTTGATTACAATACGCCTTTAAATGAGGATAAAACAGCCCTGTTAAGATTAAACGGAGTGTATGATAGCAGGAATACGTTCCAGCAGATTTCTCAAAATACAGTAGGACTGGCACCTTCGCTTTTGATAAAAGCAACAGACCGGCTTACCCTGCACTTTGATGGATATTACTTCCGCAGCGCCCGGCCCATCATTCTTTTTGGCTTTGATGCACCTCCCGGAGGTAATGCCGGCACTACCAACTATGAAGGAAATGTATCAGCCCTGGGACTGGACCCTAAAAATGCCTATGCTTATCCCGATTTTAACAGCACCCAGCAAACCATAGCTATAAGCGGCATGGGAGAATATAAACTGTCTGACAAGTGGACTTCCCAGACCAACTTTTCGATGGCACGAAATAATAATGTAACGCATTATATTTCTTTGCTTGCAAAAAAGAAAACAGCAGCTGATACTACCTGGATCCACAGAAGCGTGTTAGATATCCCCAGCAGTCAATTATATACACAACAATTTCAGCAAAACTTTATCGGAGACTTCAACATTGGCAACATGCGTAACCGCTTATTAATTGGATTGGATTATTTCAGAACGAATGTGCTTGGAGCCAGGGCCAGTGCCTTCTACGATTCCATTCCTACCACTGCCACAACCGCACAGTTGTTTATTAAAGAAGCAAAAGTTGATGCATTATTCCCTAATGCCAATTATGGCGGCAACAGAAGTATCCAAAATAGCTACGGGGCGTATATCTCTGAAGTGCTGAACGTTACAGACAGGTTACTGTTGATGGCCAGCCTGCGTATTAACAGGTATGTGGTAGCCAACTCCGATGTCAAACAAACTTCCTATTCGCCTAAGCTGGGTATTTCTTACCAGATCATTCCGAACAATCTTTCTGTGTATGCCAACTACAATAATGGCTACAACAATACATCTGCCTTAGACTCTTCGGGCAACCTGCTCAAGCCGGAATATGCCAACCAGTTAGAAGGTGGTTTTAAATTTGATGCATTTCAACACCGTTTGACGGGTACTGTCAGCTACTACGACATCAAGGTGAAAAACAAAGTAAGAGGTGTTCCAGGCACAAATTATTCTGTACAAGACAATACACAAAAAAGCCGTGGCCTGGACGTGGATATCCTTGCAAACCCTCTCCCTGGCCTGAACATTGCTATGGGTTATGGCTATAACGATATCCGTTATTCCGAATACTATGGGGCTCAGCAATCGGCTATTGAGGGGAACCGTGTGTTAGGAACCCCCTACCACGCCGCTAACCTGTGGATCAATTACGGAGTTACTTCGGGCTCATTAAAAGGATTTGGTCTTGGCGCAGGCGGTAACGGACAGAGCAGCTCATTCACCAACATTCTCAATACTATCACCTTGGACGGTTACACGGTTTTTGGTGCCAGCGTATTCTACGATGCACCCAAATTCAGGATTACTACCAAACTGGATAATATTGCGAACAAGAAATATTTTACATATAACGCATGGCTGAATGCCGGACCAACAAGGATGTTGTCATTCAACGTTACTTACAGGTTCTAAAGTCGGGTTATGTGTCACATAAAATGTTGGGCTGCTGATGCAGTCCAACATTTCATTTAAAAAGAAAATGATAAAATACGCCTTATTCATACTGGTTATTATTGCTGATATTGCCTGCTACGCGCAGGATTCCCTGTTTACCGGAACAAGGCATCAGCTGTATTCCCGGGTCTTAAAAGAAAAAAGGGCCTATCGTGTAGCGCTTCCTAAAAGTTATTCCGATAAAAAATACACACCTGCAAGCTATCCTGTTTTATACGTGCTGGATGGAGAAATGGCTTTTGAATACTATACTTCTATCGTACGTTTTTTAAGCAGAGGCGTATATGCCAGCATTCCGGAAATGATAGTAGTAGGCATTGATAATACGGACAGAACAAGGGATCTAACGCCAACGAAAGCGTCTAAACCTTCACCCAATGATACTGCAAAACTCCTGTTTACCAATAGCGGAGGTGGTGAAAATTTTGTGCAGTTCATCAGCACAGAATTAATGCCTGCAATTGACAGCGTGTACAGGACCAATGGTTATACAATATTTGCAGGCCATTCCTTCGGAGGCTTATTTGCCAGCTGGGTTTTGTTGAATCATACCCATCTTTTTAATGCCTACCTGATACACGATCCCAGCCTTTGGTGGGATAGCCAGTATATGCTGAAGCAAACTGCCCAACAGCTGCCGGCTATCAATTTTAAAAAGGCAAGAGTTTATGTATCGCAGGCTAACAATGAAGAAAAGGGCTCTTTCGACGAGCATTTTGAAAGCATTAAAACATTCAGCCATATCTGCGATTCGGTAAATAATAAAACGCTGGCATTACAATACAGGTTTTACGAACATGAGGACCATGGCACTATTCCGCTGCCCGCTACTTTCGACGGGCTCAGATATATTTTTGACGGGTTTTGGACTGATTTCAAAAAAATAGCTTCCAATAAAAATCATTTAACGGAAAGCTATACCTCTTTTTCTGAAAAAATAAACTACCGTTTTATACCCTCTGAGCCAATGCTCGACTTTATAGTAAACTATTTTAAAAATCAAAACAAAATGGAAGACGCAGAAGTGGTACTTAAACAATACCAGTCTCTTTATCCCAAAACAGCACCGGTGAAGCTATAGTGTTGTTAAGTCAAATAAATTTTGTCGTGGTGTCCCGTATAGCTATCAGGATAACGAACTATCCTTCGACAAGCTCAGAACGACAGGCATTATTTAACTGACATAACATCATATTCATCATCTCAAACTATCTATACAAAATGGCAACAACTAAAACCAGTGGGGTCCCCGCAAAAAAGAAAAAAGGAAGTTTGATCAACAGGATTATTGCATGGCTACATTTATGGCCCAGTATCGTATCTGGCATCATTGTAGTTTTTGTATGCCTTACCGGTACCATTATAGTGTATAATGAAGAAATTATGGACTATACTGCCGGAGATGCCAAATATGTAACAGTACCCAATAATCCCAAACGTCTTTCTCATGAGGAAATCATTAAGAATGTAACAGCATACGATCCTGATCTGGCTATTTCCGAATTTGTACTTTTTAAAGACCCGGCCAGGAGCATGCGCATCCGTGCTTTCAATCCCAAGAAAAGAAAGCTGTCAATGGTATATGTAAACCCTTATTCGGGCGAGGTATTGAAGGTAGATAATACTGTTTTTTTCTTTTTTGTAACAGCCCATTTACATGCAGAGCTGCTGGCCGGCAAGGTTGGAGGATGGACAGTAGCCATTGCTACCATTATATTTGTTATAAGCTGCATCACCGGCCTGGTATTATGGTGGCCCAAAAAATGGAACAGGGCTACCCGGCAGGCCAGCTTTACTATTAAATGGAAGGCCCGATTTAAACGCCTTAATTACGACCTGCATAATGTATATGGATTTTACTCGCTACTGGTATGCCTGATATTGGGAACAACAGGATTGATTATATTCTTTCATCCGTTGATGAATCTTACCATAAAAGCTACCGGGGGAACGCTGGCGCACCTGGATGAAGTGCTGCCTAAAATGGACACCACCAAAGCTTCTAAAGACATGGTGTATTTTGCCTACCAGGTTTTGGAAAAAGACTATCCCGAGAAAAAAATGGTCAGCATCTGGAATTTTGACAGGCAGGAACTGGGTGCTTTTGTTTTCACCTCCGGCCACGCTAACCTGAAAAGTATCGAAAACGCCGACATTACTATTTATAACCGGTACACAGGAGAAAAAATAGAAGTTGAAAAGAAATACCTGCAGCATGAAAAAACTGAAAATATCGTCTGGCAGCTGCACATGGGGCAATGGTGGGGCTGGGTAGGAAAACTATCCACTTTCTTGGCTGGTATCGTAGCTACCTCGTTGCCTATCACCGGCTTCCTCATCTGGTGGGGCAGGAGAAATAAAAAAAAGAAAAATCCGGTAAAAAAGCCTGCAATGCTGTCGGCACAGGGCAGATAACTCAACATTGCTATTAATAAATAAATACTTTCCGGATAAAATCTTCCATTATTTCTGCTGTGGTATCAATCCACGGGTGAAATAACCAGAAAGGATGCACCATTACATCAAATTTATGTACTTGTGTATAAATGCCCCATTCTTTCATCATGCCAATCAGTTCGTCCTGTCCTGCATGAAAACGCGAATAGCCGCTGTTTAAGAACAAGATAGGGATTGCAGTTTCTTTGGTTGCCCAAAATATAGATGAAGCTTCTTTCCATGTGACAGGCTTTTCTTCAAAAGAGCCTCCCAGCCACTCAATATCAGGCGAGTCGGGCTTTCTTATGAGATTTAAAGATGAGGGTGCTAAGAAATCTAAAACACCATCTATATCCACTATCGCATGTACATTGCTCCCTGCCGTAAAAACGCCCTGCTTTCCTTCAAATTTGGCAAGTCCATTTGTAAGCCCCACCAATGCGGCCAGTTGTCCGCCTGCAGAGCTTCCGGAAATAATAATTTTTGCAGTATCTATGTTGAATTGCCTGGCATTGGTTTTTACCCATCTTATTGCAGCCTTTATATTGTGTACGGCTGCGGGGTACTTGGCTTCTAAAGACAACTGGTACTCTACTGGCACGGTAACAAATCCTTTATAGGCTAAAATTTGGGCTAAGGGTACTTGCATAGAGCGCGCACCCGAACGCCAGCCACCACCATGTATCATAATGATGGCAGGATGAGGTTTGTTGTCTTTTGGCTGAAATACATCAAGATGTAACTCCCGTTTTCCATAAGGAGTATTTTCCAGCGTGGCATAAACCAGGTTCCGGTAAGCTGATACGCTTTCCGGAGTGCTGTCCTTAGCCGGTACAGCGTAAGGATAATCTTTAGCTATCTGGCGATGAACCTGATTTACATTATAGGATGTATCAACTGGTATAGACAACGTTTGCGCATTACTGAACGATATCCAAAACAATAAACATAGCGCGTAGATATATTGCATTTTCATTTTTATTTGAATTTTAAACAGCCTCTTAGTATAATAAAAAATCAAGGAGCTGACTTCGTTGTAATTCTTGCGGCGAGAGGCAACTGCTGGCGCTTGATTTCGGCCAGCACTATCTCTGCCATACGCCTTGCGCCATATTCGTTAAAATGGGTCCGGTCCTGCCTTCCATTGGGATAATGAGGATTTTGCAAAGTATCTAAAAACATAAACAGGAATTTAGACTGATCCGGACCCAGCTTTTGCAAAAGCGAACGGCTCATAGCATCCAGGTCGATAACAGGAGTATTCATTGTGCTGCCCACTTCCAGCACTGCTGCACTATACTCTTTGTGCGTTTCCTGCGCATTGCCCAAACTATCAAACCTCATGCGCGTAACCGGTGTAATAAGTACAGGACTCGCACCTTTTGCTTTTGTTTCCGTGATGATCTTCTCCAGGTTTGTTTTATAATCATTGACCGGGGTGTACCTGTCCCTATATTGAGGTTCTTTGGCTTCATCGTTATGACCAAACTGTATCAATACATAATCTCCTGCCTGAAGACTGTCCGTTACATTTTGCCATCGTCCTTCACTGATAAAAGTACGGGTACTTCTCCCGCCCCTTGCCCTGTTTTTTACCATTACCGTAGCATCAAAATAATTCGCAAATGGCGTACCCCAGCCTGTTACAGGTGATCTGTCCAAGGGTTGATCGCAGACCGTAGAATCCCCAATCAGCCATACTGAAATATCTTTTTCAGAAAATGAAAAGGAGGTTGTTATAAGGAAGACTACTGCTGACGATAGCTGAAATAATCTTTTCTTCATAATGTAATTTATTAATCCAAAGGCCCGATTTTCTATACCGGCCATCGGAGCCTTTGGATATATTTGGCACATAGCACGCAAATTACTAACTATGGGAATGCAGCCCTGACACTTTTAGTAATTTGGATTTTGACTAAGGTTAGGATTGGCAACAATCTGCGAATTGGGAATAGGATAAATATTTCTCCAGGCTTCTGTTTGCCTTGTTTTAAATGGCCATGTTGCTGTGAAAAAACTTCCGAATCGTATCATATCTGTTTTTCTGCAACCCTCCCATAAAAACTCTCTGGCTCTTTCGTTTTCCAGATCCTGAATGGTAAGTGTGCTCAATAAAGAAGCTTTGCTCCTTGCCCTGACCTGGTTTACCAGCGGCAACGCATCTGCAGTATTTCCCAACCTGAACAAAGCTTCAGCTTTCATTAATAACACATTGGAATAGCGTTCCAGTACCAGATCATTATCTGCATTAAAGCCAGAGAATGCAGCGCCAACGGGTGTATATTTTAAAACCTTGTATCCTTCGTTATCCTGTGCGGCTACAATATCTTTTACCGGAACCAGCACCAGCTGCGTTCCATCCGGATAAGTAAGTGGTTTGCCATCCAGGTAATATTGGGGACCATGCTGTATCATTTCTTTACGCACATCCTGGTTTTCGTATCTGTCCAGCGCAATTTGTGTAGTACTATAACCGTTTGCAGGTGCAAACGGCAGCCCGTATTTTTTTTGATCCAGCGCATTTTGTGTATACAGAATAAACTGGTTATTGCCTGCATTTTTTGTAGGATCTGTTGTAAAGGCAGCTATAATTTCAGTGGAAGCGGCCTGCAGTGGAGAAGTGAAATTGTCAATAACATTAGGCATTAAACTATAAGCATCAGTATTAATCACCAGGTTGCACATATCCACTACTTTTTGCCACTGGGGAGTGCCGGTATATACTTGGGCATTCAGGTACATATAAGCCAATGCAGTATATACCGATTCTTTGGTAAACCGGGGATAATAAGCTGTTCGGTCTACCTCTTTTACAGAAGGTATGTCTTTTACAGCCTCAAGCATTTCGGTTTCTATAAAGTTGTACACTTCTGCACGCGGTGTTGTAGACGGAAGGTTTTTGGGATCGAGTTTGGCAATAGTAACCAGCGGCACATTACCCCAGTTTTCCATGGCAAAAAAATAGCCATAAGCTCTTAAAAACCTGGTTTCTGCTATCAGTGGTTTTAAATTATCTTTGTTGGGAGAAGCTTCCAGGCTCTCCAATACTGCGTTTGCCGTACCAATTGCCTGAAAAATATATGTCCAGGCTCTTAAAACAGTATTGTTATTGGCATCGGCAACATGGTTGGTAAGATCTACATTGCCTTGATCGTACCACCCG
Source organism: Niabella sp. (assembly GCA_049841335.1). Classification (GTDB taxonomy): domain Bacteria; phylum Bacteroidota; class Bacteroidia; order Chitinophagales; family Chitinophagaceae; genus Niabella. The sequence goes on from JASGDI010000023.1 coordinate 23,574, forward strand.
CCACTGGCCCTGCCGGGAACAATAAACTCATCTGTACTGAATTCTTTCATACGCCAGGGGTCGCCAATATCTACATTATAAGATAATAGCTGATACACGCCCACAACTGATGAAAGGGCTTCTTCTTCATTTGTATAATAGGTATCGGGCGAAAGGCTTCCGAAAGATTCTTCATCCAGCTTGGTGCACCCGGTAAGCACAAAAGCACATACAGCGGTGGCGGCAAAAAGTTTATATATAAAGTTCATAATAAAAAGTCTTGGATTGATAATTAAAAAGTAACATTAATTCCCACACTTAAAGCACGTGCGCGGGGATAGCTTAAATAATCTATACCCAACGGGGCTGTGCCGGTTCCTGATACTTCTGCGTTTACTTCGGGATCCATACCTGAATATTTGGTAAACAGCAACAGGTTCTGGCCGGTTATAAATACCCTCGCCGAGTTGACGAATGTATTTTTTACATTTATATTATAGCCTAAAGACAGGTTGTCTAATCTTACAAAAGTGCCATCTTCTATCCACCTGGATGAGTATTGCTTGGGTGCATCTCGGTCGAGGCCATTGGTAAGTGCCGATGCCAAAACATTTCTGCCGGGAAGATTGCTGAGATAGCTTAGGTTTGCTGCTGTAAGATTGAACACATCATTACCCACAGATCCCCTGAAAAGAAAATTAAGGGTAAAGCGGCGGTAAGTAAATGTGTTGGTAAAGCCAAATATGAACTTGGGCTGTGCCACGCCTATAATAGTATCGGCCATGTTACTGGCATAAGTTTCCTTACCATCTGCAATGCCGGTAAATTGCGGGCCCCAAAACGTACCCAACGGCTGCCCGGGAATAACAAGCTGTGCAAAGCGGCCTAAAGAAACAGTACCCTGTAATGGCGCTATTTGTATATTGTTACCAGTGAACTGATCATTAGCCAGGCTCAGCACTTTGTTTTTATTAAAACTGATATTGAAGTTCGATTCCCATCCAAAACTGGTATTATCTATAATAGCCCCGGTAACATTTATTTCTACACCCTTGTTTTGAACACTGCCTACGTTAGCCAACTGTGTACTGATAGCGCTTGGCGTGGGTACGGGGATCCTCAACAACAGGTCGGTTGTTTTCTTATTGTAGTAATCGAAAGAACCTCTCAGCCTGCCATTGAAAACAGCAAAGTCAAGTCCTATATCCAGCTGGGCCGTCTGTTCCCATTTTAAATTAGGATTGGCATATTGCTGTGGCAATACTGTTGTAATTCTTTTGCCACCCACAATATAGCCGGTGGTGGTAGCACCCAAAGTTGTAATAGAGTTCAGGTTACCAATTTCCTGGTTACCGGTTGTACCATAGCTTACTCTTACTTTAAGATCGCTAACCTGTGGCAGGTTGAAGAATTTTTCGTTGGATATCCTCCAGGCCAGTGACCCGGAAGGAAAGATACCCCATTTGTTACCGGCGCCAAACCTGCTGCTGCCATCGCGCCTTACGGTACCTGTAAATAAAATGCGGTCCGCATAGCTGTAGTTAGCCCTTGCATAAAAAGAGATCAGTTTATTGCTTCCCTGGAAAGTAGAAGCATTGCTGATAGTACTTGCTGCCTGCAGGCTGTACCATTTAAAGGCATCAGACAAAAAACCATTGGCTGCAGTTCTGTTTCCTGCACTTAAAAAATATTGCCAGGAATAACCGGCTATTGCATCTATTGAATGGCTGCCTAACTTTTCATTGTATCTTAAAACGGTCTCCAGCAGCTTGCTGTAATCTTCCAGTTTTTGTACATTGGCATATCCTCCCAGGCCCTGGCCTAACAGGTTGGCTTTGGCAATGTAGGAGTTGCGGTTAATGTTTTGATTGGTGTAACCCAGGTTTACATTAACGCTTAGTGGCCCGGTTATTTTTAACGTAGTTGACAAGCTCCCTATAAACCTGTTATTGGTAACCTGGTCCAGCACCTGGTCAGAAAAAGACACGGGGTTTACCCTGTAAGGTGGAACAAAATAATAATTGCCGTCTGCATCCCTTACTGTGTAAGTGGGGTTAAATACAAGCGCTTCATAAAGCATACTGCTGGCAAATTCGCTGCCAACAGTATTGGACAAGGGTGACTGAGTGGAGAACGTTTGCCCATAATTCATACGAAGATCGAAAGTAAGCCTGTCGTTCAATGCCGAATGGTTTATATTGATGCGACCGTTGGTTCGCTTCAGTCCAGACCCTATCAATATACTTTGCTGGTCTCCATATCCCAAAGAAGCCCGGTAGGTGGTTTTATTACCTCCGCCCGACAAGGACAGGTCGTAATCCTGTAAATGCGCGGTTCTGAATATCTCATCCTGCCAGTTGGTGTTAGCGCCTTTGTCATCTATGGTCAATCCGTAATCTTTAGCTGCCTGGCGATATTGATCTGCCGACAATACATCCAGGGTATTAGCAACCTTAGCCACACCGTAAGAAGCATTTAATGTAACCCTTGGCGTACCTGAACTCCCTTTCTTGGTAGTAATTACAATAACACCGTTTGCACCCCTGGAACCATATATAGCAGTAGCAGAAGCATCTTTTAAAACTGTTACCGATTCTATGTCGTCCGGGTTTAAAGTCATCAACGGGTTGGTAGGCTCCATATCAAAAATATTCTGTGCTGCATTGCTATTGATATTGGCCTGCCCGGAGCCTGCATTGCCTGATATGGGCATTCCATCTATAACATATAAAGGGTCGTTCGACTGGGTTAAAGAAGTACCACCACGAATGCGAATAGTGTTGCTACCCCCGGGTTTACCGCTGTTCTGCGAAATATTAACACCGGTTACCTTTCCCTGTATAGACTGCTGGGGACTTAGCACCAGGCCCTGGTTAAAATCTTTGGATGTGATGGCAGAAACAGCGCCGGTAAGATCCTTCTGGCGCTGGGTACCGTAACCTACTACCACCACTTCTTCCAGTTTGTTTACGATAGCGTTCAGGGCTACTTCTGTATAGTTGTTGTCTTTAACTGAAATCTCTTTTGCAGTATAGCCAACAATAGAAAAAACAAGTATGGCGTTTTCGTCTTTTACAGTTATAGCGTAACGGCCATCCTCATTGCTAGATACACCATTACTGGTTCCCTTTTCAACAATACTTACGCCGGTCAAGGGATTACCAAGTGCATCGGTAACTATACCTTCAATGGTAAGGCTTACCTTTTCTCCCGGCTTACCGATTATAACCACCAGCCCGTTATTGATCTTTTTGTAGGTGAAAGCTGTTGCTTTCAGCATGTTTTGCATTACATAATCAACCGTGGCATTACGGGCATATAAATTCAGCTTTTGAGTATTTAACGTTACTTCATCGTCATATACAAACCTGTAGCGGTATTTGGATTCGATCTTTTCAATAATCTCGTGTATCGAAAGTTCTTTTACATCGAGATTGATGCGCTGCTGCGACGATGCATCAAAAGCGATGGCATGAAACGAAGTAAGTAATATGAGAAAGATAGCAAACTTCATTAATAATATATATTTCGTAAGCATTCGTAACGGGCATGACATCCCTGTGCAATAATTTTTTTTCATATATTGCAATAGTTTTAATAATTGATGGAATAGCTGCTTTTCGGAGCAGTTGTACTGTCTTTATCGGGCGGAAAATGGTTGCAACATTTTCCGCTTTTTGCATGTGGGAACTATGTTCTTGTAAAAATCATAATGGCAATCGTTTTAATAGTTAAAAAATAATAAGCTTGTCTTTTTCAATAGTATAGTTAAACCCTATTACTATTTTTAAAGATTCAAGCACATCTTTTAATGAATCGTTCTCAAAAGTACCGTTATACAGGCGGGATGCAGATACGCTTTGCCGCACTTCGATCTTTACGTTATACCAGCGTTCCAGCACTGGTATAATATCTTCAAACTTTTCCTGTTTAAAAGCCAGCCTGTTTTTGGTCCATTCCGTTTCGGCAACTATTGAATCTTTTTTATTGATGGCAACATTCAGCAATTTATAACCAGTATTACTCTTTAGCACGGGGCTTTTATCACTGGTAGAAGCATTATTCTGAACTACAACTTTCTCATTTGGAACCAGTATTACCTTATTGCGCTTCTTATTTTTAATGATTACTTCTACGGATCCCCTTAATAAAGTAGTCTGGCTATTGCTTTCGTTGGTATACGCACGTACGTTAAAAGCAGTACCTAATACTTTTATATCAAACGCAGCAGTCTTTACAATAAATGGTAGCGATGGGGCTTTTACAACATCAAAATATCCCTCTCCACTCAGTTCCACATTTCTTTCATTCTTTTTAAAAATTACGGGATAAGTAACAGAACTGCCGGCATTCAGCCATACCGTACTACCGTCCGATAGCCTGATACTGACAGGTTTGCTACCCCGGGGGTTGGTAACCGTGTGGTACTGTGGCTTGTAAGCAGTACTCTTATCTATAACCTCATAAGAAATCTGTCCATTAGCCAGTTTTATCAGGTTCGCGTTACCGAGCTGTGTTATCACCCCGTTCTTTTCTTTTTCAAGATGCACTTCACTTCCGTCAGCAAGTGTAATGATAGCAAGGTTATTTCCCGGCGCCTCAATATTGTAGGTTTTATTTAGTATGCCGGCAGTATTGTTTTTAGTTTCTGAAGTATAAAAATATATACTCATACCAAACAATATTATAACAGAAGCCGCAGCCCATGCTATATACCTGCGTATATGATGTAACCTCGCTTTGGGCAATGTATGCACCGCTCCCCTGTCTATCTGCAATACATGCCTGCTCAAACCTGAATAGGGAGTTTTGTCGAAGGTTTCATCGGCGTATTCACGCATCAAACTGGCAACCGTTTCTGAAAAAAGGCCCTCATTGTGGCTTTCACTCAAAAATTGCTGCAGTTCATTCATTTCATCCTGAGTTGCAACATTTTTCCCGTATCGCTCCAATAAATATGTAAGCCTTATTTTGTCCATCTATATAATAGACCCTGAAAAATTAATTTGGGGACCATCCGTCAGAAAATTTATTTCAGGATCAGGAAAATAATGATGACCGGGAGACGCCCGTCTTCTATCAATCTTTCACGAATACGCTGCAAGGCAGTCATAAGGACTTTTTTTACGTAGTCTCTCGAAAGATTTAGCTTAGCTGCTATTTCAGGAAGCTTCATTCCATCTTCCCTGCTCATCAGATAAATAGTTCGCTGCCTTGATGACAATTCAGCAATAGTTTTATGAATCAATAACTGTGTTTCTTTATAAGAAATGTATCTATCCGTTGGTGTGTCGCTGATAATATGGGTCTCAATATCATTATTTAGCTGCTGCAAACCATGTTTTCTCAGGTAGCGGAAACATTCGTTGGAAACAATTTTAAAGAACCACGCACGGGGTTGGTCTACTTCCGGCAGCTTGTCTCGATTCATCCAAAACCTGATAAGGGCCTCTTGTACCACTTCGCTTACGGCCTCCTGAGATTTTACCAACTTAAAAATATATGCTGTAAACCCCGGCAGCAGATTCTCGTAAAACCTGTTAAACGCGTCTTCATCTCCTTCTGCTATTAGGGCAAAAAGTTCTTTTTCGGTATAAGGTAAATGAGTATCCAAATAACGGTTTTTTAAAGCAGAAGTGTAAATTTAGAACTTTTCAAAAATGCAGGGCTTAAACACACAAAAGTTTTTCTCATAGCATTGGCCTAAGATCATTATTATAAAGGATTATCCCTAATTGCATTTTGAGAAAATACACCGCTTTTGCCCCTGGAAATGTTCTAATCCTCAGTTGCCAGCAGATAGTTGCGAAATAGCTTTAGCAGCAACCCACCCTGTGCTCCATGCATTCTGAAAATTATACCCCCCTGTTATACCATCCACATCAATTACCTCTCCGGCAAAAAACAGGTTAGGTATTTTTTTGCTCATCATAGTATTAGCATCAATCTCATTTAAAGCGATGCCCCCTGCAGTAACAAATTCTTCTTTAAAAGTAGTTTTACCTTTAACAGCAAAGGAATAATTAGTCAGCTTTTTTACTACTTCATTTTGAAGCCTGGCCTGTAAGTTGGCCCTGCGGCAGGTTTCAGGCACATTACATTCTTTTAAAATGAATTCCCATAAACGCTGAGGCAACCCAAAAGGATTTTTATGATAAAGTAAATAGGATCCGTTTTCATTACGTAACTGCAAAAATCTTTCCTTCAAAGTTTGTTCATTATAACCCGGCAGCCAGTTAACCAAAATATCAAACTGCCAGTTTTTTTCTGCTAACTCGCGCGCGGCATAGGCGCTTAGTTTTAATACAGCCGGGCCACTCAGTCCCCAATGTGTAATCAATACCGGCCCCTGCTGCTGCAGCTTGGTTCCCATTATTTTTACTGACGCATCCGTTACACTTACTCCCATTAATTTCGTAACAGGATGTTGGGGCAGGTTAAAGGTGAACAAAGAAGGAACAGGTGTAGCAAAACTATGACCGGTGCTTTTCAGCCAATCGAACATAGAAGCTTTGGGAAAGCCTCCCGCTGCAATGCAGACAAAATCAGCGGTCAGCTTCTGGTTGGTTGAAGTTTCTAAATCAAAGCCTCTGTCAACAGCATTAACAGCCTTTATATCACACTGCATTTTTATTTGTACACTGTGCCTATCTGCCTCTTTCAATAAGCAATCAATAATGGTCTGGGAAGAATCAGTTGCAGGAAACATGCGTCCATCCGGCTCAGCCTTGAGTTGTATACCACGCTCTTTAAACCACTCAATTGTATCCTTTGTAAAAAAGTGATGAAATAGTTTTTTTACAAAATTATTTCCTCTCGGATACCGTTTGCTCATCTCTGCAATATCGAAACAGGCATGTGTTACATTACATCGGCCGCCACCGCTTATTTTTACTTTGGAAAGCAATTTACTGGAACGTTCAACGATCGTCACTTTTAATGCAGGGTTCTGCCTTACTGCATTAACTGCGCAGAAAAAACCGGCAGCGCCACCGCCAATAACTATGAGGGATTGTGGTTCATGGTTCATTATTGATAAAATATGGCCGATAGTCCATGGACTATTGACTACTTACACACAAACAAATTCGAATTGGCAGCCTCCGCTTCTTCTATAGGCACATAGTTCGACAGTATATCGGCTTTGCCTTTCCTCACACATACATCATGCTCAAAATGCACAGAAGGGCTGCCGTCTTTGGTCCTTACTGTCCAGCCATCTTTTTCTGTAAACACGTTCTTGGTACCCATATTGATCATGGGTTCAATAGCCAGTACCATTCCATTTTTAAGTTTTACGCCGGTACCACGTTTACCGTAGTTGGGCACCTGCGGATCTTCGTGAAGGCTTTGGCCCAATCCATGTCCTACCAGTTCCCTTACCACACCATAGCCGTTTTTCTTTTCGGTATGTTCCTGTATAGCAAAAGCTATATCGCCCATCCTGTTACCTTCTACAGCCTTTTCAATGCCTTTATAAAGCGATTCTTTGGTAATCTTCATCAGCTGCTGTACACTACCGGAAGGCTCTCCTATAGCAAAAGTGTACGCATGATCGCCATGCCATTTGTTTAGTATAATACCTACATCAATAGAAACAATATCACCGTCCTTCAGCTCATTCTTATTAGGAAAACCATGTACCACCACATCATTTACCGAAATACATGAATTATACGGATAACCATGATAGTTGAGGAAAGAGGGAATCCCGTTATGATCCCGGATATATTTGCCGATTAATTCATCAAGGTATAAGGTTGTTATTCCCGGCTTAAGGACTTTGGCAACTTCGCTTAATGTTTCACTAACCAGCAAGGCACTCCTGCGCATCAGTTCCACCTGTTCATCTGTTTTAATAATAATCATAGTCTGCAAATTTCATAAAAAAACCCGGTATTTTAACCGGGTTATAAGATATAAATGATATTATAATTAAATCTGAATAGCCGATGTGCTTTGTCTTCCCTGGATACGGCCGCCCTTCATGAGCCCGTCGTACTGGCGCATCATGAGCTGGGTTTCGATTTGCTGAAGGGTATCCAGAACAACCGCCACCATAATTAATAAAGACGTACCTCCAAAGAACATAGCGAAAGACATGGTCATACCAAACAATAGCTGTACAATACCTGGCAGGATACCTACCAATGCCAGCATTACAGAGCCGGGGAAAGTAATACGGTCCATAATGGTACCGATATAGTCCGTTGTAGGCTGGCCCGGTTTTACACCTGGTATAAAACCATTGTTCTGCTTAAGATTGTCGGAGATCTGCTTGGGATTAAATATTAAAGCAGTGTACAAAAATGTAAACCCGATTACAACAGCAGAGTAAATAAGCATATACCACCCATTAGTATGATCGGTAAACATTTTGCTTAAAGTACTGTTTGCATTACCCATAGTAAATAAGGTAGGAACAAATAAAATAGCCTGCGCAAAAATGATAGGCATTACACCGGCAGCATTTACTTTCAAGGGTAAAAACTGGCGGGCGCCGCCAAACTGCCTGTTACCAACAATTTGTTTGGCATAGTTAACCGGTACTTTCCTTACTGCCTGTATCAGCAATATACATCCCATGTTAATAGCAATATATAAAGCGATCTCAATAATAAAAATAAGAATGTTACCGGTACGCTCAGAACGGAATGCCAGTTCCTGGGCAAAAGACTGTGGCAAACGGGCAAGAATACCAATCATAATGATCAGCGATGTACCGTTGCCTAAACCTCGGTCTGTGATCTTTTCACCTAACCACATTACAAACAAAGTACCGGCAGTTAATACCACCACGGTAGTTAAAGTAAAGTAGGTAGTGCCATAACCGGCTACAATTGCGGGTCCTGAAGTTTGCTGCAAATAAGCAACATAAGCAAAAGCCTGTACAATAGTAACCAATATGGTTATATAACGGGTAATCTGGTTGATCTTTTTACGGCCGCTCTCTCCTTCCTTCTGCATTTTCTGGAAAGAAGGAACCAGCACCGTCATCAGCTGCACAAAGATAGAAGCAGTGATGTAAGGCATAATACCTAATGCAAAAATGGAAGCCATATTAAAGGCCCCACCGGCAAAAGTATTGATAAGATCAAGGATACCGCTTTGAGACTGAGATTTGCTCAGCTGCTCCAAAGTGATGGGATTGATTCCGGGCAAAGTGATATGCGCTCCAATCCTGTAAACTGCAACAAGCAATAAAGTGTAAAGAATTTTACTTCTCAGCTCTTCAATGCTCCAGATATTCTTTAATGTTTGTATAAATTTTTTCACCTTATTTCTTCTTAATTAAACAATCGTCAAAATTAAATGACGCACTCCGGTGCGTCAAATAAATTTTCAGAATTACTTTAAAATTTCAACGGTACCACCGGCTGCTTCGATCAGCGATTTAGCTTTTCCGCTTATTGCATGAACCTTAAAGCTGAACTTACCCTTCAATTCTCCGGTTCCTAATATTTTAATTTTATCAGTTTTAGCAGCAGCCCCGATTGAATATAAAGACTCAAAAGTAAATTCAGTCAATCCATATACTTCTGCATAGTGGTCAAACTGACCTACATTGAATACTTTATAAGTTATCTTACCAGGATTTTTAAACCCTCTTTTGGGAACACGGCGTTGAATAGGCATCTGGCCACCTTCGTGAGCCATTTTGCTTTTGTAACCGGCACGGCTTTGTCCGCCTTTATTACCTTTGGTTGATGTACCACCATAGCCGCTACCTTCACCACGACCAATCCTTTTCTCCTTGTGTGTAGAACCTTTTGCAGGTTTTAATTCGTGTAACTTCATTGTATGCTTTTTATTTTACTTACGCCTCAAAGCGGAGGCTCGCTTTATAAAAAATAAATGTAGAATTTAAGGCTGCAAATGTAACACACTTACACATTAAATTCTACATTCTTTATCTAAAAAATCAGATTTCTTCTACTTTCAGCATGTGCTCTACCTTGCGGATCATACCAAGCACCTGTGGTGTAGCTTCTACTTCTTTGCTGCTGTTGGTTTTATTCAAGCCCAAAGCTTTCAAAGTAAGCTTTTGCCTTTCCGGACGATCAATAGGGCTTTTAACCAATGTTATTTTTACTTTTTTCATATTATAATATGTTTAAGGGTTAAAGCTTAAAGTTTAAAGTTGTGCAAGCACATAGTACTTCAAACAGCAAACATTAAACGTACTAACCCTGAAATACTTTCTTTAAACCCAGGTTACGTGTTTTGGAAATGGTTACCGGCTCGCGCAACATTGCCAAAGCTTTAAAAGTAGCTTTAACCACGTTATGAGGATTAGCAGAACCTAAAGACTTTGCCAGTACATTCTGCACACCGGCAGCTTCCAATACAGCACGCATAGAGCCTCCTGCTATAACTCCGGTACCTGGTGTTGCCGGTAAAATCATTACTTTGGCAGCACCTTCCTTGCACCATTGATCGTGAGGAATAGTACCTTTCAGAATAGGAACTTTAATGAGGTTCTTTTTGGCATCTTCAATACCTTTTGTAATAGCTTCCTGAACCTCTTTGGCCTTACCTAAACCATGGCCTACAACACCATTACCATCGCCTACTACCACTAAAGCTGAAAAACTAAAAGCACGGCCACCTTTAGTGGTTTTTACCACCCGGTTAATAGCTACTACCTTGTCTTTTAACTCAAGATCGTTTGCTTTTACTTTGTTGTACGTAACTGTTGACATTATATCTATTTAGAATTATAGTATTTATTTAAAATTGAAGGCCGCCTTCTCTTGCACCTTCTGCCACTGCTTTTACACGGCCATGGTATAAATAACCACCACGGTCAAAAACCACTTCCTTCACATTCAGCTCCCCTGCTTTACGGGCTAAAGCAGCACCAACCAATTTGCCTTTATCAGTTTTGGTTCCTGTTTGAGCTTTAATATCTTTATCTTTTGAAGAAGCTGCAGCAATGGTTAATCCCTTGCTGTCATCAATCAGCTGCGCATAAATATCGGTGTTGCTGCGGAACACAGCTAACCTTGGCTTTTGTGCAGTGCCGCTTACTTTTTTACGAATAGTGTGGCGGATCTTGGTTCTTCTTAATGATTTTGCGTTTGCCATTTTTTTAATTTGAGATTTGAGATTTGAGATTTGAGATTGCTATCCCCAAAATATCCCGAGTCTCCTTAATATTTATTTTACCTCCTTAATTTCAACTAAGAAATTAAAGATCAGAAATTATTTACCTGCCGATTTACCTGCTTTCTTCCGTACAATCTCACCTACAAAGCGAACACCTTTTCCTTTATAAGGTTCTGGTTTACGCAGGCTGCGGATCTTGGCACATACGGCACCTACCAGTTGTTTATCGCTACCAGAAATAGTAATGATCGGGTTCTGGCCTTTCAGTTGCTCTGTTGCAACAGTCAGCTCCTTAGGTACTTCTACAATAATATTGTGAGAGTATCCTAAAGAAAGATCTAAAACATTACCCTGGTTTGTAGCTTTATAACCCACACCTACAAGCTCCATTTTCTTTTCAAAGCCTTCTGTAACACCCTGTACCAGGTTAGCCAGTAATGCACGGTACAAACCATGTTGTGCACGATGCTGGATCTGATCAGTAGAACGGCTCAATGTTACCTGGCCATCTTTTACTTCCACTTTAATGTCGGGATTAACGGCCTGTTTTAACTCGCCTTTTTTCCCTTTTACTGTAACTACATTATCGCTGCTCACCTGTACTGTTACACCATCCGGAACAGTAATGATTTTTTTACCTATACGAGACATAATTTGAAAATTTGAGAATTAATAATTTGAAAATGTAGGTTGAAAGTGTTCAGTTACCGTATAGAGAACTTATATTTTCATCCAACCTTATATATTTTACCAATAACCTGAAAACCATTTTCAAATTTTCAGATTGGCATATCAGCACATTAGTAAATGTAGCAAAGAACTTCGCCGCCTACGTTCTGGGCTCTTGCTTCTTTATCTGTCATTACCCCTTTAGAGGTAGACAGGATAGCCACACCCAAACCGTTTTTTACCCTGCGGATCTCAGCCGGCTTTGCATACTGGCGCAAACCCGGGCGGCTTACTCTTTCCAGGCTCTGGATAGCAGGCTGCTTGGTATCTGCATCGTATTTCAACGCTATTTTTATAACACCTTGCTTGTTATCTTCTTCAAATTTATATTTAAGAATATAACCTTGTTTGTACAAGATCTCTGTCATGCGCTTTTTAAGATTAGATGCAGGAATATCAACTACACGGTGACCCGCCATTTGGGCATTACGTATTCTTGTTAAGAAATCTGCTATAGGATCTGTTACCATTTTATATGAATTATTTCAGTTCAAAATGTGTTGGGTGATTTATTTAGAAGCCCATACCCATATCTTACGGCTTCGTTATACCTGCTTCTTTCCTCCCTGACGGGAAAACAAAAGGCGCTTACCAGCTTGCCTTTTTAAGCCCGGGAATTTTACCGTTCAAAGCCATGTCTCTTAAAGCAACCCTGGAAATACCAAAGTAACGTACATAGCCTTTAGGCCTACCTGTAAGCTGGCAACGGTTTTTAAGGCGCACTTTAGATGAGTTTTTGGGAAGCTTATCTAAAGCGGCATAATCACCGGCTTTTTTTAATTCTTCTCTTTTAGCCGCATACTGCTCAACTAATTTTTCTCTTTTCAGTTGACGGGCTTTTATTGAAGTTTTTGCCATTTTTTATTATTCAGTTTTATTAATTACTCAGCGTTTCTTTTAACGTTTTTGAAAGGCATACCTAACTCTTTCAGCAGCTCGTACGCTTCCTCATCTGTATGAGCAGTAGTTACGAAAGTGATATCCATACCAGTGATCTTGTTCACTTTATCAATATCAATTTCGGGGAAAATGATCTGCTCAGTTACGCCCATAGTATAATTGCCACGGCCATCGAAAGATTTTTCGTTAATTCCTTTAAAATCGCGCACACGGGGTAAAGCAACAGAGATCAGCCTGTCTAAAAACTCGTACATTTTTTCGCCGCGCAAAGTAACCCTTGCACCAATTGGCATGTGCTTACGAAGCTTAAAGTTGGAGATATCTTTTTTAGACTGTGTTATTACCGCTTTCTGACCAGTGATGGTGGTAAGCTCATCTACTGCCACATCCACTAATTTTTTATCGGTAACAGCACCGTTTACACCACGGTTCACGCAAATTTTTTCAAGCCTGGGAGCCTGCATTACACTTTCGTAAGCAAACTTTTTAACCAAAGCAGGCACTACTTCGCTTTTATATTTTGCTGCCAACCTTGGAGTATATGTATTTGTGCTCATGATCTTTTGTTGTTTTAATCGCTAAAAAGATTAAATTTTTTCACCCGATTTTTTAAATACACGTACGGTTTTACCGTTTTCGCGCTCGCGCTTTACTTTTGAGGGTGCTTTTGCTTTGGCATCCCACAGCATTACATTGCTGATGTTGATAGGAGCCTCGCTTTTTATAATACCGCCTTTGGTATTTTGCGCAGAAGGCTTGGTATGACGTGTTTTAATGTTTACACCATCAACCAATACTTTACCTTCTTCTACCAATACTTCTTTTACAAGGCGTGGTTTGGTTTTGTCCTTATCTGCACCAGTTATCACAACCACCTGGTCGCCTTTTTTAATGTTGTACTTGGGTTTAAATCTGTTACTCATTTTTTTATGCTTAATGCTCAATGCTTAAAGCTCAATGCTTAAAGCTTAATGTTATTTAACGTTTATTGCTTTTAGCTTCCGGCTTTCAGCCTTAAGCTTATTAAAGAACTTCAGGAGCTAATGACACAATCTTCATGTACCCTTTATCACGCAGTTCCCGGGCTACAGGGCCAAATATACGTGTACCTCTTGGCTCATCAGCAGCATTCAGAATAACCACTGCATTATCATCAAACCTGATATAAGAACCGTCTTTACGGCGTAATTTATTGGTAGTACGTACGATTACTGCTTTGGCAACTGTACCTTTTTTAATACCGCCTGCAGGCATTGCATCTTTAACAGTAACTACTATTTTATCACCAATTTTTGCATAACGCTGGCCGCTGTTACCTAAAACACGAATACAAAGAACCTCCTTTGCGCCGCTGTTATCTGCTACATTTAACCTGCTTTCTTGCTGTATCATAAGAATTTGAAATTTGGAATTTGAAATTTGAGATTTGAAATATCAAATTTCAAATCAGAAATCAATAATTTACTTAACTTTCTCTACTACTTCAACCAGTCTCCAGCGCTTTAATTTACTAAGCGGACGGGTTTCCATAATTTTTACGGTGTCCCCAATGCTGCACTCATTTTTCTCATCATGAGCATGAAACTTAGTTGTTTTTTTCAAAAACTTACCGTAGATAGGGTGCTTTACTTTTCTCTCTACAGCAACAGTTATGGTTTTCTCCATCTTATTGCTGGTTACTACCCCTATTCTTGTTTTTCTTAAATTTCTTTCAGACATTTTAAACTATTTGTCGTTTGTTGTTTATGCTTGTTCAGCGGCTGATTTCTGGCTGATCAAAGTTTGGATACGTGCAATGTCCTGGCGCAGGCTGCGGATAGACATTGGGTTCTCAAGCGGAGTAATGGCATGTGCAAACTCCAGCTTTTTTAACCTTTGCTTAGATTGCTCCAGCTGCACTTTCAGATCCTCTGCACTTAATCCTTTAATGCTATCTAAAAATTCTTTCTTTTTTGACATGGTATTAATTTGATAATGTGATAATCTGCCAATCTGCCAATTAAACACATCATTTTATTTGAATCTTCATTGGCTAATCAGCTTCCCGATAGCTATCGGGACTAATTGGCTAATTTGTTACTAAATCCCTGCGCATAGTAAACTTGGTCTTGATCGGCAGCTTGCCCGAAGCCAGCTGCAATGCCCTGCGCGCTATTTCTTCACTAACACCATCCACTTCGAATATAATACGGCCTGGCTGTACCACCGCTGCCCAATACTCAAGGTTACCTTTACCTTTACCCATACGTACCTCTGCAGGCTTGTTGGTGATAGGCTTATCAGGGAAAATACGGATCCAAACATTACCCTCCCGCTTCATGCTACGTGTAAGCGCCTGGCGGGCAGCTTCAATCTGGCGGTCAGTAATCCAATGAGAGTCTAACGCTTTTAAAGCATAGGAACCAAAAGATATGGTAGTACCTCTTTTAGCATCGCCCTTCATGCGACCCTTCTGCATTTTCCTGTGCTTTGTTCTCTTCGGTTGTAACATTGCTATTTAATTTGAAAATTTGAAAACGTGAGAATGTGAAAATGAACTCCCACAATCAAAATTCTTTTTATCTTTTGTAAACAGGAAATACTATTTTCACATTTCCTTATTTACACATTCAATTATTAATTTTTTCTCTCCCTTGCTCCACGACGGTCACCTCTTCTGTCATCACGGCGGTCTCTGCGCTCTCCTCCACCGGTACCGGTGCTCTTGTCGTTACCTGAAATAAAATTCGGGTTCAAATCTCTCTTCGATAAAACCTCTCCTTTACAAATCCATACCTTGATACCGATCTTACCATACACTGTTTGAGCAAACACGTTGGCATAATCAATATCCATACGGAAAGTGTGCAGGGGAACACGTCCTTGCTTGAACTCTTCGCTACGGGCAATTTCAGCACCATTTAAACGGCCGCTCAATTTTACTTTGATACCCTCAGCGCCCATACGAAGAGCAGAAGCTATCGCCATTTTAGTAGCACGTTTAAAATTGATACGGTTCTCGATCTGGCGGGCAATAGTATCGCCAACGATCATAGCATCCGTTTCCGGGCGACGGATCTCCAGGATGTTGATCTGTACATCATCATTACCTGTAAGCTTCTTCAGCTCTTCCTTGATCCTGTCAACCTCTCCACCACCTTTACCAATGATAATACCTGGTTTGGATGTATGGATAGTGATGATTAATTTTCCTAAAGTTCTTTCAATAACAATTTTAGAAATACCACCCTTGTTGATCCGGGCATTAAGGTAAGTCCTGATCTTGTTATCTTCGATTAACTTAGAAGCGAAATCTCTTTTGCTTCCGTACCAATTAGATTCCCATCCGCGGATGATACCTAACCTGTTACCAATTGGATTTGCTTTTTGACCCATATTTACTGGTTATGCGTTTTTAGTTTCTTTTGTCTTTTTAGTAGCAGCTTTAGCTTTTTTTGCAGCTTTTTTATCTTCGTCCGCTTTTACATCTACCACCAGTGTAACGTGGTTACTACGCTTGCGCACACGATAACCGCGACCCTGCGGAGCCGGGCGCATACGTTTTAACGTTCTGCCACCGTCAACATATATTGTTTTTACAACCAACCCGGTTTCATCACCACCCTCGTTAGCCTGTTTCCAGTTGCTGATAGCGCTTAACACCAGCTTACGAAGAGGTACTGCAGGATGCTTGGGATTGTGCTCTAATTCAGCCAATACCAAATCAACCTTCTGACCGCGTATAAGGTCTGCAAGCAGCCTCATTTTACGGGGCGATGTTGGATAATTTCTAAGTTTTGCTACTGCTTCCATTTTTTTTAGTTTCAGGTTCCAGGTTTCAGGTTTCGGGTTTTATAAACCGTAGCCCTTGCCCTACCTTCTGTTTTTATAAATAGTGAGTAGGGAACTTGATTGATATTTAAAAA
>JASGDI010000024.1:0-10790 GCA_049841335.1 Niabella sp.
AAGTACCAGGTCTTAAAACTCCCAACCTGGACCGGCTTGCCAGCGAGGGCGCTCATCTCAAAAATGCATTTGCCACCACTGCGCTGTGCTCACCCAGCAGGGCATCCATTCTTACCGGCCAGTATGCACATACTCATACAGTGGTAGACAATATGTCTCCCCAACCTCCAAACCTGGTATTTTTTCCGCAGTATATGCAGGCAGCAGGTTATCAGACTGCTTTTTTTGGTAAGTGGCACATGGGCGGAGAGAATCCCGATCCCCGGCCTGGTTTTAATAAATGGGTGAGCTTCAGGGGACAGGGAACCTACTATGATCCGGTACTGAATATTGACGGAAAGAATAAAAAATTCGACGGAGCCTATACACCCGATCTGCTTACAGAAATGGCTGTGGAGTGGCTCGCTGCAAGAGATAAGAACAAGCCCTTCTTTGTTTACCTGTCGCACAAATCCGTTCACGCCGACTTTCAGCCCGCAAAAAGACATAAAGACATGTACAGGGATATCAAGGTTCAGTATCCAGTTTCTATGTTCATGACAAAAACAGACAGCAGTAAAAATTTTACCAGGGGCTTATGGGCAGGGCAACAGGGATACACCTTTAACTACCAGGACATACCTTCATGGGTGCGGGCACAGCGTTACAGCTGGCACGGAGTGGATTACATGTATCACGGCCAAACCGATTTTGACCAGTTTTACCGGGATTACCTGGAAACATTGATGGGGGTGGATGACAGCGTTGGTGAAATTTTGAAATTCCTGCAAAAAAACGGACTGGACAAAGAAACGCTCGTTGTGTACATGGGCGATAATGGTTTTGCTTTTGGAGAGCATGGGTTAATTGATAAGCGAACAGCATACGAAGCATCTATGCGGGTGCCCATGCTGGCCCGCTGCCCGGCAATGATAAAGCCTGGTTCTGTTATAAAGGAAGATGTCTTAAACATAGATGTGGCGCCAACATTCCTGGAATTGGCCGGCATTAAAAAACCGCAACAAATGCAGGGGCAATCATTTGCCGGCCTGATGCAGGGAAAAGTACTGCCCTGGCGTAAAGAATTTTTCTATGAGTATTATTGGGAGCTCGATTTTCCGCAAACGCCCACGCAATTTGCTGTACGTACAGATCGCTATAAATACATCAGGTCACATGGTGTTTGGGACATAGACCAGCTGTACGACCTGGAAAAAGATCCGCATGAAGTGAACAACCTGATAAGAGATGCCAACCACCAGCAAATTGCAAAAGACCTGAATGCAAAGCTGTGGAGATGGCTGAAAGATACCGAGGGGCTATTTATCCCGTTAAAGCCCATCAACAACAGGAAAAGAGACCACCTGTATAAGGATACATGGTAGTTTTTAAGGAAGAACACTGAAATAGTAACAGTTCCGTTATTTCCGCCGGCATCCCTGCCCGGGATGGTATAGGTGGTTTATGTAAACTCGTTAAAGCCCTCTAAACAAATCATCAGGTGGTTTTAAGTCTCTTTATAAATAAAATGTCCCGGCCTTCTAATCTAAACAATATAAATGTTTTTATGCCCTGATATCAATATTTCTAAACCTAAAATTTAAAGTCAATGAAAAAGAGTAGTTTTTTAGGGATAATACTGCTTGCTGCAGTATGCACCCCGTCATGTAAAAAAACGTACGAACCTGCTGAACAGCAGGCGGAAACATTATTGCAGACCCAGGCTCGGGCTGCTGCTGGTCCAATCACGCCTCTTTGGGGAGCCTCCTCATCACCCTTTCCTAATGAGCCTATAACAGGAATTGCCTCCTGGGTGCGTTTAAACAACAGGTTAAAAAGTAAAAACGGAGGAACCGGTCTGACCTTCAGAAGAAGCTATGACAATGGGATACCTGCTAATTTCTCAGCATCTGCCATGGCTGCCGATGTAGGTAATTGCCCCATATCGGTTGGATCAATTAAGCCTTCATTTAGCAATTCCAACAGTGTAAACTATAATCTTATCCGGGATTTTGTTTTAAGTATTCCTGCAAACCGTACAGTTTACCTGATATTCTGGCATGAGCCGGAAGATAATATAGAAGACGGACAGTTTACTGCGGCTCAATACCGGTCGGGCCTGGTCAATTTTATCAGGGCGGTAATCAGCGTTCAGAACCAAAGGCCTAATGTTCACCCGGCATTTTGTTTAATGGCATATACCTTTAAGCCTCAATCAGGCAGAAACCCCGAGGATTATCGCCCTACTGGCCTTACCTGGGATGAACGTACAAAGACCGTGGCTGGTATTGATGGTTATTTTAATGACCCAACTCAAAGTGCTGCCTCTGTGTTCAATCCAATTTTTACCAAAATGGGATTAAATTCGGGAAGCGGCACCAGTAACTGGGGATTTAGCAGGTTTGGCATTTTTGAAACTGCCGCCCATGGATCCAGGGCCAGTTGGGTAACCAATTTAGGAAGTTGGGCCAAAAATCACGGAAAAATGGAGTTAGTATCATGGTACAATTCGGCACTTGGTCCAAATGCGGGTCCCCAGGGATGGTTTTTGGGAACCTGGGGCTATAATCAATCAACCGGCAATTTCTGGTGGGGAGATGGAGACGGTTCATTAAATGCCTACGCCCAGATTATTAAATAACCTGAAAATGATTTGATTCATATAGTATCCTGGGAATCTTTATTGCTCTATTACTATGTAATAGACTGTTATTGCTATTCCTTTACCGTGAAAGCTGTTAGTTAAATCAAAAAAAGATGAAACAGGCTTAACGATTTAGTATATGAATCATTTCTCTGAAATATTCTTTCATATTCCAAAGGATACCATTGGGCATCCAGAATACCTGCCGCGCCGGCAGGTATTTTGGATATTTCAACCTGCAAAAAAGAGCGCCTGCAATAGCGGGCAAAATAAAAAATATATGCAGCTAAAAAAGTTCCTGCAATCCGGTATAGTGCTCTGTGCACTGCTTTTTACCAATATGGCTACAGCGCAGCAAAGCCGGGAGGCGGCTGTGCTGAAATACATAGCAGGGCTGCAAAAGCCGGAAGGTGGTTATGGCTGGGCCGACCAGCCAGATGGTCATATTACTCCCACCTACGCCTGTGTAGGAACATTGAACCACCTGGGTAATCTGCCATCGGACCGCAAATCCCTTATTAACTGGATCGAAACACATCACCCACAAACCGGTGTTAACCAGGAGGCAGGGCCTTCAGGTGCGCAGATGCGCGATCTTACCTATCACCAGGTAATGGCGATCAGTTGGCTGGGTGGCAGTACAGCATCTTTTAAAGAGGAGGTAAGCCGCTGGAAGTCGCAGCGGGGAGCTCTTGCCAATTATGAGAATAATCGTTTTGCCAACCTGTGGCAGGAAACATTCACACCAATATGCCGTCAGCTGCTGGGGCTGGACTTGCAGCAAACCACAATTGATTTTACCGGGTACCTGGATAGTTTGCGCCGGGCAAATGGCAGCTATAACAATGCTCCTGTTTCTTTTAAAGAGCCGGGAGATGGCAATATGCTGAACACACTACACAGTGTAATAGCTTTGCAATCTTTGGGACAAGCCGTTCCGGGAAAAGAGCAGTTGATCCGTTGGATAGAAAAATGCCGTACGATATCAGGGGGATTTACGCACCAGCCGGAACCGGAGCTGGCTAAGAAACCGGATATCATTTATACATGGGCCGCTATAAAATTGTTGAAGCTGCTGGGAGCCACTCCCGGTAATGGTGCGTCAGTACGCTATATATTATCACTTCAGAATTGGGATGGCGGATTCGGAAGCAAGCCCGGGCTGGCCTCCACACCGCTGTCTACTTTTTACGCCGTAGAGGCCCTGCACCTTGCGGGTGCTGGTAACGCATTGAAAGAGCCGCTGCGGTCCTTTGCTGCCATCAGGAGTGAAGAACCGTTGAAGGGGCAAAAAGTGTTTTCTGTACAGTTTCAATCGGTAGGTAATGGCAGTCCAGCAGAAGCAGTAATGCTGGCCGACAGCCTGAATATTCATCTGTGGGGAGCGAAGAATGCCCCGTCGGGCTGGGTGAAGGTGGCGCAGGCAATAGCAGATAAAAAAGGGGTGCCGGTACATTTCTTTATTTGTGATGAGCCATATAATAAAAATATTTTAGTGCCCGGAATGGGCAGCTTTGGCCATATCCTGGATTACTATGCACCGGCTGGTAACCCGGTTGAATTTCCGGCAGAAAGTATCTGGCCCTCTTTAAGCGAACAGTATTTTAAACGCCTGATCCACCAGGATGGCGGGCTTATCCTGCAGGTAAGTAATAATGAACCCCTTGCCAGGATCTTACTGGATGAATCCATTGATAACGGCGGCTATACAGCGATGGCTACCCATCACTTTGATCAGAACTTCGCTTTCTGGCTGCCCTACTTGTTCGATTACAGGGACCGGTTACCTATGGTTTGCCTGCAGGACGGGCATGGCACAGAATCCTGGTGGTGGGGCGATGATCTTTTAAAGGAGCGTACGCTGTTCATAGCCAGTGAGCCCACCTATGAAGGGATGATCGCGGCAATGAAAAAGAACCATATTGTATCTGTAAAGCACGATTCCATTACCTCCAATAAGGTCCGGATGATGGGCGGTACGGATGCAGCCCGGAAATTTATTATGGCAGCACAGCAACAGTGGAAATGGTGGAATGATACAGGGGAGAATAAAGATCATCCCTGGGCAGCTGTCACAATCTTGAAGCCCGGTGATCTGTTTGAAACAGGAACATCTAGTGAAGGTATTGTAGTACGGGTGCGCTGCTGGTACAAAACCCGGCAGCAGACAATACTGCAACCGGTAACCGAACTGGTACAATTAAAAATAGACGGGAAAACGGTAACAACAACATTTTTAAAAAAAGAGAATCAACGAAAGCAGTTGCAGGACATCTATCATACTTATAAGGCCGGGCAACTATCAAAGGGCACTCATACTATAGAGGTACTGGTTCGTAAGATCAGCACCGGCGAAATACGTATTATTAAAACCCAATTTTATGTGGAATAATCATTACAGGCAATGCAGAAGAGCGTTTAGCTATAGTTTATTATGCGTAGCTATCCTGCTTGCCTTTAATACCGTACAGGCACAAAAAACCAACCGCCCCAATATCATCCTGGTGCTTGCAGATGATTTAGGCTGGGGCGATGTGGGCTTTAACGGCCAGCAGAAAATTAAAACACCTCATCTTGATAAATTAGCGGCCGAAGGAATGCGTTTCACCCGGTTTTATGCCGGTTCAGCAGTATGCGCACCTTCACGGGCAGCATTGCTTACCGGTGTAAATACTGCGCATGGTCATATAAGAGAGCTGCCAGCATGGACCGCCAGCGGAAACCCTGTTGACCTGAAAGATGAGGAAGTTACTATAGCTGAGGAGCTGAAAAGAGTAGAATACACCACCGGCATCATCGGTAAATGGGGGCTGGAAGAAGGCGCCGGAACCGGCATGCCCAACAAGCAGGGGTTTGACTATTTTTACGGGTATAAGACACACCGGGAAGCACATCATTATTACCCGCCTTATCTGTGGGAAAATGGTAATAAGATAGAGCTGAACAACAACGTAACAGCTGAAAAAAAAGGAGAGTACTCTAACGATGATTTTACGAATAAGGCGCTGACCTTTATCCGCGAGAATAAGGACCATCCCTTTTTTCTATACCTGCCCTATACAATTCCGCATAATGAAATTACCGTACCTGCAGATTCTAAAAAGCAATATGAGAACCTGGGCTGGGAAAAACGGGAAATGAGACCGGGACATTACCACCATGATCCGGAGGGGAATACCACTTACGCCGGAATGGTAAGCCGGTTAGATGATTATATAGGAAAAATTGTAAGTCAGCTAGAGGCGCTCCGTTTAGACAAGAACACGATCATTATTTTTAGCAGCGACAACGGCCCGGGGTATGATAACGGCTTTTTTGATAGTAACGGCCCGTTCAGGGGCAGGAAATTACAATTATACGAAGGTGGTATCCTGGTACCTTTTGCTATTAAATGGCCGTCGGTAATAAAGCCCGGCACTGTTACGGAAGCGCCGTTCTATTTCTGCGACATCCTGTCTACATTTTGCGATATTACAGGTATCAACCCCACTGCAAAAGTGGATGGCATCTCTTTTTTGCCAACGTTAAAACAGGAAAAGCAACCACCGCATCCCTTCTTTTACTGGGAAATAAATGAAACGCAGGGACCGGTGCAGGCAATTAGAATGGGCAACTGGAAAGGGATCAAATTTTACCAGAAGCCGTTCGAGTTGTACGACCTGAAAACAGATTCCTCAGAAACAACCAACCTGGCCAGCCGGCATCCCGATATAGTAAAGAAAATTGAACAGTTGATGGTTGAAACAAGAACCGAGCATCCTGAATTCCCGCTAACAAAACGAAAAGGAAATTATAATAACGCACAATAAGAATAAACAGGTAACTGAGGCTGTTCAAGGCCCCTCTGTAATGGTACCGGGCGTCCTCAAGATGGGCTGTTTGAGGCGTCCCTGACTGCCATCAGGCAGGCTCGCCTCGAACCTCTATTCTTTCGACTCCTGGCGATTTATAAAAAATCAATGAGGATAGTACCAAAGTCTTTTGAAAGCGATTACCCTCCGTGGCGCAGGAAAACATAAAAACATGCAAACATAATAGTAACAAATGCGCTAACAATGCTCTATATATCAGTATTCAAAAAATAAAAGCCATGTCAAAAATTTCAAGAAGAGAGTGGGGAAAACTATCGCTGAGCAGTGTAGCGGGAATCCTACTGGCGCCTTCCGTAAGCTGTCTGCCGATGGCTAATACAGCAAAAACAAATAAAGTAATAATAGGAGCACAAACCTACAGCTTTCGCGACAGGGACCTGGACGCTACCATTAAAGCCATGCAGGAGTTGGGCATGAAAAGCTGCGAGCTATGGGTGGGTCATGTAGAACCCAGGGAATTTATGTGGAAACGGAACGCCACACCGGAAGAGCGTAAAAAAAGCGCGGAAGGACTAAAGCAGTGGCGGGCTACTGTTACTATGGATAAAATTGAAGCCATTGGTAAAAAAATAAGGGATGCCGGCATCACCATCCAGGCGTATAACGGCACTTTTAATAAAAATAATTCGGAACAGGAAACAGAGCTGGTCTTTAAAATTGCACAGGCATTGGGTACCGATACCATTACTACTTC
Source organism: Niabella sp. (assembly GCA_049841335.1). Classification (GTDB taxonomy): domain Bacteria; phylum Bacteroidota; class Bacteroidia; order Chitinophagales; family Chitinophagaceae; genus Niabella. Next base: position 7,190 of record JASGDI010000024.1, read on the forward strand.
AACTACAGTAGACCAGATGGCGCGGATAGACCGGTTTGCACAACAATATAAAATAAAAGTGGGGATGCACAATCACGCCCATGTAGAGGATCCTAACCAGTTTGCCACTCCTGAAAGTTTTAAGCGCGGCATGGAAGGAAAATCAGAATTTATTCGTATCAACCTGGATATTGGCCATTTTACCGGTGCCAATTATGACCCGGTAGCATTCATAAAAGAGCACCATGAAAAGATTGTTTGCATTCATTTAAAAGACCGTAAAAAAAACCAGGGACCGGTTGTGCCTTTTGGTGAAGGCGACACGCCCATCGTAGAGGTATTGCAGTTAATAAGAGATAAAGGCTGGCCCATACCCTGTAATATCGAGTACGAATACAATGGCGCCGATACAGTTGCTGAAATTAAAAAATGTATGGAGTATGCAAAAAAAGCTTTAAAGGCATGAAACGCCTATGTAAAAACCTTTTCACATGGAGGGAATGTATCGTAAAGCGTTCCATCCAACCATTAAAACCATAAATAATTTACGGATGAAACAAAATAAGAAAAACCAAATATCAAGAAGAAAATTCATAGCCAATACAGCAGCCTTATCTTCATTCTTTATTTTGCCAAGGTTTGTGCTTGGCAGGGGCTATACACCGCCCAGCGATATGATAACTTTAGGTTTTATTGGTACCGGCCGGCAGGCGTTTACCTTGCAGCAGGCCTTTTTAAAAACCGGTGAAGCAAAGATCCTGGCAGGCTGTGATGTGTACCGGCAAAAACTGGATGCGTTTGCAAGGCAAACTGACGAGTTTTACGCAAAAGCGGCGGATAAACAAAGCTATAAAGCCTGCGATAGCTATAGCAACTTTGTGGAACTGCTGGAGAGGAAAGATATTGACGCTGTGGTGATCTCATCTCCCGATTTCTGGCATGCTTCTATGGCCGTTCGGGCTGCCAATGCAGGTAAGGACATTTACTGCGAAAAGCCATTATCACTTACTGTAGCTGAGGGACGGGCAATAGTAAATGCCGTAAATAAAAACAAAAGGATTTTTCAAACCGGAAGTATGCAGCGCTCCTGGCCAGAGTTCCGGCAAACCGCTGAACTGATAAGAAACGGCTATCTGGGAGACATCAAATCAATACAGGTAAGTGTTGGCAATGGCCCCGTGCCTTACGATTTACCAAAAGAAGAAATACCCTCCGGTCTTGACTGGGACCTATGGTTAGGTCCCAATAAGGAGTATGTTCATTACAATAATTTATTAAATCCTGCTTTGGGTAATCCCACATGGGGTAAATGGCGCGATTATAAAGGCATGGGCGGAGGTGATATGACAGACTGGGGCGCGCACATGTTCGACATTGTACAATGGGCGCTGGATATGGACAGGAGCGGGCCGGTTGAAATTACACCTTCCGGGGTAAATGGTGCTGAAGCATTAACTTTCCGGTATGCCAATGGCATTACTATGACCAAAGAAAACTTCGTTAAAAACCGTGCAATAAGGTTTACGGGAAGTAAAGGCACACTTGATGTTCAGCGTAGAAAACTGGAAACTAATCCCGCACATTTAAAAGATCAGGTGATAGGTGCTAATGAAATTCATGTATATAACAGCACAGATCATTATAAAGACTTTTTAAATGCAATGCGCAAACGCACACAGCCGGTGGCTGATGCGGAAACCGGTCACAGGAGCGCAACAGTTTGCAATATTGGTAATATCGCTTTGGAAATAAATGCCCATTTAAAATGGGATCCGGTAAAGGAACAGTTTACCAATAGTAAAGCCGCCAATAAACTATTAACGAGACCGATGAAAAAAGAATGGGCTGTTTATGCCAAATAAGAAATAGTTTTACATCTTATGAATCCCGGCTTGCCACTGCCGCTCTTAAATTATGACAAAGTATATACAGCGCCTTTCCCGAACAGTTCTCTCAACAGCAGCTATGCTGTTTGCAATTATCGCAACAGGTCAGGCAAATACTAAGCCCAATATTATTTGGATCATTACCGAAGATATGAGCACCGAATTAGGATGTTATGGCGATCCTTATGTGCAAACGCCGAATCTTGATAAGCTGGCCAGCGAAGGTAAAAGATATACCAATATGTTTGCCACCGGCTCCGTATGTTCTCCCGCCCGTTCTGCAATGATAACGGGTATGTATCAAACCTCTATCGGCGCCCATAACCACCGCAGCCACAGGAATGATGGTTATAAGCTTCCCCAACCGGTAGAACCCATTACGGAATACCTGAGGCAGGCCGGTTATTATACCGTAAACAGCGCCTTAAACCAGGACGGATCTATTAAAGGAGCGGGTAAAACAGATTATAATTTTAATCTTGACAAGAAACCTTTTGACGGGTTCGACTGGAACAAGCGCAAGCCCGGACAGCCTTTCTATGCACAGGTAATGATCTATGTTACTCATCGCAGCCCGGCCTGGAAAAAAGAGGTGCAGGAGCACCAGCCGCAAATAAATCCCGATAAACTAAAACTGCCTCCTTACTACCCGGATTATCCCATCGCCAGGGATGATTGGGCTACTTACCTGGAATCCATCCAACTGATGGACACCTATGTAGGAAATTTTTTAAAGAAACTGGACCAGGAGGGGCTTTCAGAAAATACCGTTGTTATTTTTTCCAGTGATCACGGCAGGTGCATGGCACGCGACAAGCAGTTTTTATACGATGGCGGCATAAAAATACCCTGCATTATACGCTGGCCGGGCAACATCAAACCAAAATCAACAGACAATGCGCTGCACAGCGCTATTGATATTTCTGCATCCATACTGCAGCTTGCCGGCGCAGCAATACCTGCTTATATGGAAGGGCGGCCTTTTACAGACCCCGATGTACAAAAAAGAGACTATATTGTTGCGGCGCGTGACCGCATGGACGAAACGGTGGACATGATGCGTTGCGTACGGGATAAAAGATTCAAATATATAAAGAATTATTACCCGGAAAGGCCATATATGCAGCCCAATAAATATAAGGAGGAGCAATACCCGGTATGGAACCTGTTAAAAGAGCTGAAAAGAGAAGGAAAATTAACAAAGGCACAGCTGCTGTTTACCGCAAATACAAAACCACCGGAGGAATTGTATGATATTGTAAAAGATCCTTATGAGCTGAACAATTTAGCCGGTAATACATCTTATCTGAATCAATTGAACAAAATGCGCAACATTCTTGAGCAATGGATCATTGAAACCGGCGACAAAGGACAAGTGCCTGAAACCGGGCAATGAAAAAAAGATAAGGCAGGATGTTTAAAAAGTCCGGGCGCTCTTATCATCCTGAACGTAATGAAAGCGCTTCTGCTGTTCAGTGTGTTATTCCAGTTACAATAAAACCCGAAAGATATTATGCGTTATACCCAGTATATCTCCTTTTTGCAATTTTTGTTACCGGTTTTGTTTTTTGTAAGCTGTAAAGAAAAATCAGGGCAACCTGGAAATAGTTCCAGGCCCAATGTGATTATCGTTTACCTCGATGACCTGGGAATAGGCGATGTAAGCTGTTATGGTGCAACTGCGGTGAAAACCCCAAATGTGGACCGGTTGGCTGCCGAAGGAATACGTTTTACTG
>JASGDI010000025.1:0-2546 GCA_049841335.1 Niabella sp.
AATAGCTCCAAGTCCGGCGTTACCTGCAGCTTTACCAATAACGGCGCCTACAGCAGCCCCGCCACCAACGCCTATGGCAGCGCCTTTTTGTGTTCTGGTAGCCGTTTCGCAGCCGGCTAATGTTAATCCCGCAAAAGCAGTAGCAAATAATGCTGTTTTTACAATTTTCATCATATGTGTTTTAAATGTTTAAAAAGATCACCAAACTGCAAAAGTAAATCACTATACATTGACATACACCAATTTACTTTAAAGTAATCTTGTTCCACCAGCCATTGATCAAATTATGTGCCAATGGATTTTTTCTATAGACAGTGATCTATATAAAAAGGCTGCCTGTGCGGCAACCTTTTTATATTTTTTAACTAAAGGAAGGACTATTTACCGTTTAACTGCCGGGGCTGCTGCCAGGTCTACCACTTTGGCAAGTATATAATTCGTCCCCTTATCTGCTACCTTATTTTTTTTATCTTTTTTATCTGCATTTTTAGCAGTTGCAATAACTTCTTCAGAGCTGTCTGTGGTCTCAGCAGCAACTTCCATATCATCAACATCAATCTCTGCTATTTCAGGGAAAACAGCAGCAGGGTCTTCTTCATTAAACCTGCCCCCGATATTGACATACAACTTATTGCTGGCAGAATCAAATATAACGGTACCCTCATTTAACGACTTACCGGAATAGCGGGCTTTCGAATGGGCTGTTCCAGTTCCAACAGCTTCTTCCGTAGCAGCCTCCTGTTCTTCAGTTGCTTCTTCTTCTACTACTTCATTTTGCAATGTTTTCTGTACAGGAATTTTGTAAGTGGCAGGTGATGCCTTAAGATCAGCTTTAAATTTGCCCTGCGGCATACCATTTATCCATATAACTCCTTTATTTTCACTATCTCTTGTTACTGTTACCTGCAGTACTTCTCCTTCGCTATCAGCATATTCATATCTGCCCAGCGCAGGAAAGATCATTTCATCCGTAAGCTCTCCGGGCATGGGAAGCAACTCTTTTGCCTGGGGTTTATAATTACGGGGCAATTCGGGTGTGGTAGCTACCTGTGCAACCGATGCTGTAGTTACTGATACAGAAAACGCGATCATTAATAAGTAATTCTTTTTCATTGTTCATTTTTTTTATGCCCACCCGGATAACCCGGTCGGACGGGGTTCAAATGGTTGGCCTGATATTATGTAAGCCGGTAAATAGGATTTGATATAAGGTTCATATCTGAATTCAATCGTGTTGAAAAGAAATTATTATGCCAAAATTTATTTATAGGCTATTAAACCTTTATTTTAGATTATAGTTATGAATAGGATCTGTCTTAAATTTACAGGCTTAAATCCTCAAAAACAGCAAGCAAAAAATTGGAAAAGAAAGACTTACAGGCAATAAATGTAACAGGTGCCAGGGTGCACAACCTGAAAAATATAAATATATCTATTCCTAAAAATCAGCTTGTAGTAATTACAGGCATCAGCGGCAGCGGTAAATCATCGCTGGCTTTTGATACTATTTACTCCGAAGGGCAGCGCAGGTATATGGAAACTTTCGGGGCCTATGCACGGCAGTTCATAGGGGATATGGAACGGCCCGATGTAGACCAGATCACCGGCCTTTCACCGGTTATTTCCATAGAGCAAAAAACCACTAACAAAAACCCCCGCTCAACAGTAGGCACTGTTACCGAAGTGTACGATTTCTTCCGTTTATTATTTGCACGCATTGGAGAAGCCTACTCTTACAATACCGGCAAGAAAATGGTAAAGTGGAGCGAGGAGGAAATTGTTGAAAATATCTTTCAAAGATTCTACAATAAAAAAATAAATATACTGGCGCCATTGGTGCGCGGCCGCAAAGGGCATTATCGCGAGCTGTTTGAAGATGCACGCAAAAAAGGTTTCCTGAAAGTACGCGTGGATGGGGAAATAAAAGATATTACCGCTAAAATGCAGGTAGACCGTTATAAGATCCACGATATAGAATTAGTGGTAGACCGCCTGCAGGTAACAGAAGACCTGAAAGCAAGACTGAGCCAAAGTGTGCAGCAGGCATTGAAGCTGGGTAAAGACCTGATCTTTGTTTTAGAAAACGGCCAGACCGAAATAACCCAATATTCCAAAATGCTGATGTGTGAACACACAGGCATCAGCTACGAAGAGCCTTCGCCCAACTCTTTTTCCTTTAACTCACCTTACGGAGCCTGCCCTTATTGCCGTGGCCTGGGTACCAGCTCGGTAATTAATATGGATGCCGTATTACCCGATACTTCAAAAAGCATTAAAGAAGGTGGTATCGCTCCTTTGGGTGAAGAGCGCAGTGCCAGCGTGTATCAGCAGGTAGAAGCATTTACCCGGAAACATAAAATAAGCCTGAGCAAGCCACTAAAAGACTTGTCGCAGGATCAACTGGACCTGTTGTTGTACGGAGACGGAGGCGCACAAAAAGTACTGCATCTTGACGGAACAGATGAGACCATAGCTGCCGGTATAATAATCAGGAATGGTCTCATCTGTTCCGTCAAGATGCAGTACTTTTTGTGCGCCTCCGTCTC
>JASGDI010000026.1:0-5028 GCA_049841335.1 Niabella sp.
CGCTGATGTTTATGGAAGTATCACTTCCAGGCTTCAGCACTACGGGCGTGGATCTTTTAAAGAGCATCTCTGAAGGAGCATCGCCGGCGAGCTTTGACTCAATAACCACTTTGCTGGCCTTTGAGCTGTAATTCTTGAGCTTATAGCTGATATGGATATCTGCACTGCGCTCACTTACCTTTGGTGTGGAAATATAAACACCCGGGCCGCCATCATCGTTCATGCTAAAGGTTTGTGAGCCGGTTATAATTAGCTGTACCGGCCTGTATATACCGCCAAAAAATGTAAAATCTGCTGTTAAGGGCGGGATGTTTTCGTTAAAACTATTATCCACCTTAACAGCAATGGTTTGTTTTGATGTGCTATTTAAATAAGACGTAATATCTACGTTAAAAGCTGTATACCCACCTGTATGCGAAGCAGCCTTTTTTCCATTCACGTAAACCTCACATTCCTGGTTCACCCCTTCAAAACGAAGAAAATACTTTTTCCCTGGTTCGGCATTTAAAGAAAAATGGCGTTTATACCAGCCTACGCCACGATAATAACCCCGTTCGTCATCTGCAAGCACATCTTTATCATTCCAGGTATGGGGCAATAAAACGGAGGTCCAATGCGTAAAAGGTGCATTATCAAGATGAACGCCAGAGGAATCTCCTTTATAAAAGAACCATCCGGAGTTAAAACTGATGGATTGCCGGCCAGTAGTATTTATTTGTGAAAAAACAGGTGATATCAGCATAAGTGATGCTGATAAGCAAAAAATCCTTAAATTCATTTCATGTCTTTTTAAAGTTTTTGTAATTGGCTAAACAAGAACCAAAAGATCAAAAAATGAATTGTATGCTGATCAAAATATTGCTTTTGCTATATGCTTTACCAGCACTATTTTGTAATAGCGACTAAGGTATAAAAATTTAATCATAACTTAATGCAAAAGCCTGCATAAATTGCAAAAAATTTATGCGATAGCGAAACACAGATAAAATAAAGCGTGTCATTGAAACAATTCGTTACCATATTCATTACTTTTTTCCTTACTGTCTTTTTATATGCGCAGCAATATGAAAAAATAAACTGCCAGCCCTTAACCAATGAGCAGGGATTAAGTCAAAGCTCCGTTTTAACGATCCACCAGGATGTATATGGTTTTATATGGCTGGGAACAAGGGATGGATTAAATCTTTACGATGGAAGTAAAATACAGATATTTAAAAATATCCCGGGCGATACCTGCAGCTTATCAGGCAATCTTATAAATGATGTAACCAATGCAGCAGATGGCAATCTCTGGATTGCGCACAATAATGGTGTTAGTTTTTTTAACCGGCAAACCGGGAAATTTAAAAACTATGCAATAGCAGCTACCAACAGTGAAATACGCTCCCTGTTAATTATTGACAAAACAATCCTGGCTTGTGGCTGGAGCGGCCTTTTTGTCCTGGATCCCCAAAAAGACCTGTTCATTCCGTTTAAACTATCCGCACCTGAGATGCGCATGTCTTTTTCCATATCCAAAATTGTAGCATCACCTAAAGGGAATTACTGGATTGCCAGCACTAACAACGGACTCTTTCACTTTGATATTAAAACAAAAAAAATCTCGAAAGTATTTGCTGAACGGCATACTGAATATGCGGATGTAAGGATAGAAGACATCCTGTTTCACCCAAACGGAAAGGCTTATATAGCCACTTACGGAAAGGGCCTGCTGGAATGCGATCCTGAGGGAAATATTTTAAGAACATGGGTATCGGGCAATACCGCTGGCTTTAAAATCAATAATATCAGGACGCTCGCATTGAGTAAAAACGGCGAGATATGGATCGGAGGATTCCAGGGACTTGCTAAAATAGATCCCCGGAATGAAGCAATAACCCATTTAACACCGGTGCATATCACTACAGAAGTGAAGGATATTTCTATACGGTCATTACTGGTAGATAAAAACGGATCGGTATGGATGGGATCTTATCACAACGGAGCTTTATTGTATGATGACTATTTTTCGAGGTTCAAAACCATCCCGCTGAAGCTGAATGATTCGGCAACAGCAAAAGGTATGGTAAGCGCTTTTGCTATTGCGGCTTCGGGCAAAACATTTGTGGCTACAGAAAACGGATATCTGCTGGAATATCAAAACTACACCGGAGCGTCAAAGGCCATCCATCTTTCCGGAAGCTATAAAAACCAGAACCCGGTTATAAAATCATTGTACTATGATGAAGCAAGTGATCACCTCTGGCTTGGTACATTAAGGAACGGTTTATTACTAAAACAACATAACACTTTTAAGGAAGTGCCATTAAAGCCTCTGCATGTTACAGCACAAAACCAATATCCGGAGGTAGGGGTAATTAATGCCATTATTCCTGAGAATGAGCATTTGCTCTGGCTGCTCACTGACCGGGCCGGAGGATTGCATTTATTTGATAAACCGGGGCAGCAGCTTATAGGATATCCTGCTTTAAAACAATTGATACAATTTGTAGGTAAAGGATCGGTTAAGTATTTACTGAAAATTAAAAACCGGAGCTATTTGATAGCCACCAAAAGCGCCGGACTTATTTACTTCGACAATTTTAACGGTGGCACTATACGAAAAATACTGCCCCATATACATGACGTAAACCATGTTGCAGCAGCCGAAAGCAAAATTTATGTAAGTACTAACGGGAACGGACTCTATATCCTGGATCCGTCATTTAAAATATCAGATCATATTACGACCAACGATCATTTAAAAAATGACATTGTATTAAGTACACTGCCCGATCCATCAGGAGGGCTTTGGATATACACTTTTAACGGATTAAGCTATCTTACAGCCAACAGGAAACTATTTAACTACGATACTAAAAACGGATTTCCACTGGCAGAAGTCAATGCCTGGCAATTCGTAAATACCGGCAAAAGCAATCCCGTTTTTATCGCAGGCGGAAAAGATGCCTGGACCTTGTTCAACAGCGCTGAACTTTTTAATAACAGTTATAAGCCTACCGTTTATATTACAGATATAATAGTAGACAATAGGTCCCTGCCACAATTAACAGGCCTGTTTAAAAATAATCAAAAACGTAAACTTGAAATAAATAATAACGAAACGATGCTTACGATTGAGTTTGCAGGCTCTAACTACATTATGCCGCAAAACAATCGCTTTCGTTATATGCTTGAAGGATTTGATGAAGACTGGATATACACTGATTACAGGGGCATAGCCAGATATACCAAAATTCCGGCAGGCACCTATACTTTTAAAGTTCAGGCCAGCAATAATGATGGTATCTGGAGCACCCATACAGCCACATTAACCATAAAAAAGCACCCTCCTTTCTGGCTTTCATGGAAAGCATTTTTATTGTACCTGGTAATTGCAGGAATATCCATTCATTTTCTTCGCAGAAATGAGATCAATAAAATAAAACTGAAACAGGAAATTCTTTTTAAAGAAGCGGAACAAAAGAGAATTGATGAAGCGCACGCGCTGAAGCTCAAACACTTTAATGATATCAGTCATGAGATCAGAACGCCTTTGACACTTATCCTCAGCCCTATCGAAGAGCTGATCGAAAATACTGCCCTGTCGCCAAAAGACAAAAGAAAAGTGCTTTCCATGCAGTATCATGGTAAAAACCTGTTGCTGCTGGTTAATCAGTTGCTGGAAATAAACAGGCTGGAATTAAAAAAGGAAAAACTAAACCTAAGCACTGTTTATATTAAAGAGCTGATAACTGTTATTCACAATTCTTTCCAATCCATCGCTCAAAGCTCAGCTATTCAATGGACGGTAAGTACAGAAAAAGCAACAGAAAAACCTTTGCTGCTTGATAAAGCACAAATGGATAAAATTTTACTGAATCTTTTATCCAATGCTTTTAAGTACACTCCGGTGAACGGATCGGTAAGATTAAATGTGATTACAATACCTGCTTCCAATAATACGGTTACTATTATCCTGGAAGTAACTGACAGTGGAATAGGTATTGCGCCACAGGACCTTCCCTATGTGTTTGACAGATTTTATAAAGGAGAACACCAGAATAATATTGTTGGGAGTGGTATAGGACTTGCCCTGGTTAAGGCCATTGTTCAGGACCTTATGAACGGAGAAATTTATGTTGAAAGTGAAATGGGTAAAGGTTCTGTGTTTAAAGTTACGCTTCCCAATATTTCAATATCCGATCAGTTGATAGCTGACGCTGAAAATGAGTTATCCGTACCTGCCGGGCTTTTTACATCAGCGTTGTCAGAAGACCCTTACCGTGCTGAAGATGAAACAAAAGCTGAAAACAAAGAATCTATCCTGATTATAGAAGATAATGCAAGTGTGCTGCAGATGCTCACAGAAAAGCTCCGGGATCACTTTAATGTATTTGGAAGAGAAAGTGCTGAAGAGGGTATTGAGTTCTTAAAAGACAATGACATAGACCTGGTTATATCAGATGTAATGCTGCCTGGCATCAATGGCAAAGATTTCTGTGCCGAAGTAAAATCAAATATCCTCACTTCCCATATTCCGGTGCTGCTGTTAACTGCTATTCATGAGGAAGAGTCAAAGATTGAAGGGCTGGAACTGGGCGCCGATGACTACTTAACCAAACCATTTGTTTTTAAAGAGCTTTTCTTACGCATCCATAATCTTCTGAAGCAAAGGGAAAGATGGCGCAATTATTTTAAAAGCAATGATATCCAGACAAAGAAACCTGAAGCCAGGTTAAATAAATATGATGAAGATCTTTTGAATAATATTAACCAACAACTTGAGACTAAACTGGAGGATGCCACTTACAGTGTGGAAGATCTGGGAAAGGCTGTTGGATTAAGCAGAGTACACTTGTTTAGAAAGCTGAAGGCCCTGACAGGTTCTTCGCCTTCACAATATATCCGCAACTTTAAATTAAACAAAGCGCTGCAGATCATTGAACAGGAAGATCTTCGCATTTCAGAATTAGCCTACCGTGTAGGTTTCCAGGATCCTAACTATTTCTTAAAATGCTTTAAAGAAAAGTTTGGCCAAACCCCGTC
>JASGDI010000027.1:0-5958 GCA_049841335.1 Niabella sp.
CCCCGAACGAATAAAGGCTTCCCCGGTAGCGGCTGTTACTTTTCGGGCATTGCTTTCAACGTTCCCGATACCAATGGACATGCGCACGTCAAGATCGGTTATCTGCTTAATACAGCTTTTAATGTGGATAGCAGCACTGAAAGCCATTGCCGGTTTTAACCGTAACTGAAAGCTATCACCTCTGTAAACTTCCCAATCTTTAGGTTCCTTCCCATATTTGCTTAGTACTTTCTTTAACTGCGGCTGCCATTTTACAGGTCTCTGGCTTCTTGAGTTTACAATGTCGCCGGTGATAACTGCAATTGCTTTTTTCATTTTTTATATAAATATCGGCTTTATAACCGATATTTCAAAATATCGGCTCTACAACCGATAATTTCTATTATCGGCTTTATAGCCGATAATTCCTGAAAGACTAGATGGGAGAATGTATCTATAAAAATCCCTGTTCAACGGCTTTTTTTATAAGCGATGCAGAGTTATTTACTTCAAATTTCTGCATCAGGTTTCTGCGGTGCGTTTCAACCGTTTGTGAGCTGATGTACAGCTGTGATGCTATTGCCGCGGTTGTAGCGCCATTGCTTACCAATAAAAGAATTTCCTTTTCACGTGTAGTAAGCCGGGGTAATGTATTACTGGTTTGAGTATTACTAAATAAAACTTTTTGCAGCTCCGATTGTAGTATGAATTTATTATCCAGCACCTGGAAAATAGATTCAATAAGATCATTTTTGGATGTATTTTTCAACAGGTAACCATCGGCGCCATTGGTCAGCATATCGTTGATCACACTTCTTTCTGTGTGATTGGTTAATGCGATGATCTTTATTTTTTTATTTTTTTGCTTCACCAGCCTGCACATTTCTATGCCGGACATGGTAGGCAGGCTGATGTCAAGCAATATAATATCTGCAGCGTTCGTTTCCAGGAATTCCATAGCTTCTTCAGCAGTGGAAAAAGTGCCTGTTAACTCAAGCTCATCCGTATTGTTGATAATGCTGCTTAGGCCCTCAACAATAATGGAGTGATCCTCAATAATAATTACAGATAATTTAAAGGGTTCCATCTGTTCTGATTTCAATGTTAGTAATTGTACCTCTTCCGGGCTCGGAATTAAAATCCATTTTACCTTTTAAAAAGTCCACCCGGCTTTGGATATTATTAAGCCCTATGCCCCGGCGGCTTCCGTAGCCTGATTGATTGATACCTTTCCCGTTATCTTCAACGGTAATATAAAAATAAGCGCCATCCTGGCTGCATTGTAAATAGGCCTCTGATGCCTCCGCGTGTTTTACAATATTGGTCAGTAACTCCTGTATGATCCTGAAAATAATGATCTGTACCTGCTTGGAGAATGCTTCGGTATTTATATTTATAAAACTATGACAGATCTTTAATTTCTCATTAGACAGGGACTGACAAAGATCAGCTAAAGCTGTTTCAAGTCCCGAACGTAACAGCGCTTCCGGCATCATATTACGGGCAATACGGCGCAGCTCTGTTATCGAATGGTCTAACTGGTTAATAGCCTTGTCCACCTCGGGGGTACTAATATCCTGGAGTGCATGGGTGAGATTGATTTTAACACCTGCCAGCATTCCGCCAAGTCCATCGTGCAGATCCCGTGCCAGCCGTGCACGTTCTTTTTCCTCGCCCTGCAACAAAGCCTGTGTAAGCGCTATTTGCTGCTGCTGCTTTAGCGATTGTACCTGCTGATCCGATTTGGCCTTTCTTAAACGGTATAAATACATGAACAGGAGAGAAACTGTTAAAAGCCCTCCAAAGCTGATCCACATCAGCATGCGCTGCATCTTTTCTTTGCTGCTCACGAGCAACAACTCTTTTTCTTTTTTTTCATAGTTATATTTTGCTTCCAGCTTTGCAAATTCCAATCTGTTGTTTTGAGTAGTTAAGCTGTCTGAAAACTCTGTATATTTCTGCAGCCATTTATAGGCTTCTTTTGTATCTCCTAATTGGTCATACAGATACGCGAGGTCGTGATAAAGTTGTTTTCTATCTCGGTCAACCAGTCCATAACCTCCTTTTAGCAGCTCCTGTATAGTGTTTTTTGCTTCGGTATAATTTTTCTGCTCATCATATATTCTTGCTTTCTGGTATAGAAGCTCACGAATTTCAAATGGATTCTTATTTTTCCTGGCCAGTTTCAAACCATTATCCAGGCTATTAATCCCTTTTTCTATTTCTTTAAGATCTATATGATACATGCTTTTTACAATATAGTAGTCGATGCTATATCCTGAGTGAGGAAAAAGCTGCGTATACCTGTAAGCACTATCTAAGTATTTCTTTGCGCTGTTATAATCTTTCAAAAAGCAATAAGATCTGGCTATATTGACATAATTGCCGAGGGAATACTCATGCCCAGGATCAACGTTTCTTATAATATCATTTGATTTCGAGAAATAATATATTGCTTTTTGCAGGTTCCTGTTGTTCATGAAGGGAAGCCCCACCAATGTATAATACCCTGCAACCTTTATTTTATCTCCCGATTTAAGTGCAAGCGGGATGGCCTTGTCCAGCAATATATTAGTATATTCCTTGTCATTATTCTGGTATTGTTCAATAACAGCAATATTACTCCAGCTGCGCGATTGGTACAGGTATGATTCTGCAATAGGAAATTTTTCAAACAGTCTGTTCGCTTTTTTAAATGCCGCCTTACCTGCATCATAATTATAGTCCATGTATAACCTGCCCTGGTAAAAATGACCGATTGCCTGTGTGTACTCATTGTTTTTTGCAAGCTTCATTCCTTGCTGGATATAGCTGATAGCCTTTGCAGTATCTGTTGCAGACAGATGGTCTCCGATTTCAAACAGCAGCCTTGCTTTAGTTGTATCGTCAGACACTTTTTTGAATAGCAGAAGAAGGCTGTCCCTTGCTGTGTCCTGGGCTATTGCAGCATGAGCCGTAATCAGGCTAACAAGAGAGAGAAACCAGCCTGCTATGTGTCTGTTTATATGGGCATTTCTTATGGGCATATTAAGCGTATTACAAAAATCGGGTTTAAAACCGAAAGCGCTCCTCCATGAAAACCGGTATTTCGGGAAAAGGTTTTCTGGTATAAAAAAATGACGGTTTATATCAATTGTCTTAGGGTTACTTTGGCCCGACCTTAGCATTGAACTTCTAAACAAAAAGACCATGAAAAATTTATTTCAACTATTTCTCATTTTACTGATTTCCGTATCAGTAACGTTTGCCCAGGATAAAGAGGCCAAAAAAGGAAGCGAAGTCTACATTTTACAGTCAAAAGAAAAAGGCGATATAGCCGGTGTAGTAAATGATTTTAAGGAAGCGCTGCGCGATTGGGGTTACTGGAAAATTGCAAACAGCGAAAAAGAGGCCGATTTATTAATTGATATAAATGCAGATACTCACCGCGGTGTGACCTGGACCTCCTGGGGAGGCAAGTCTGTATCTATCAGCGCTACCATACTGTCCAAAGAAAAAGAAACAATATGGTGCTCACATACTTATAAGCGCAGTCCTAATGGCAGCAACGGCTTTAATTCCAGCGGGGCTGTTGTAAAAAAAGTAATAGCCGAAATGAAGAAAACATTCAGATAATCCCATTATTCTATAAACTCCAAATTTTAATTTATGAAAAAGCTTAACGCAGCCTTCCTTATAGCACTTATTGTAGCCACATTTATATCTTGTAAAAAAGACGATGTTAAATCTAAACAAACCGTAGTATATGAAACAGATTTCAGTTCAGATGATGGGCACTGGTATAGGGGTACTACAAGTAACAATACTGTTATTAGTATCAATAACGGGTATTATACATTTAACAGTGGAGCCGCAGGCGGGTGGGCTGCCTGGCTAACTCCTGTTTTTAATAGTGCTATCGGTAATGCAGGTATAGAAGCCTCCGTTAAGCTGGCTACTACCGGCCCCGCAACCTGGGGAAACGGAGCTCTTCTCTGGAATGTTCGCGGATCAAATAACACTGGGGATTTTACTGCAAAAACTTTTTATATTTCTCATAACGGGTATTATACTATTGCTGCTTTGTACGAAGATGGCAGCAGGGAAACATTTGTTGACTGGACGTTGAATAGTTCTATAAAGCAGGGGCAGTTCAATATACTGAAAATATTATCAAAAAATGACAAGCTGCATTTTTATATTAATAACCAGGAAGTGTATAATATGAACGATGCTTCCGGTTTTGTAACCTTGGATAAAGTAGGATTGGAAGTTTCCAAATACACCAATATGCAGGTGGATTATTTTAAAGCGACAACCTTTTGATATAAGCTATTGTCCGCAGGTCAGGCTACACCCGGTCTGACCAAAGACACTTTTTAAATTTAAATCATTTTTATGTACATCAGGATTTTATTATTAATAATAGCGTTGTCCCTGAGCCCCGTCACAATTTTATATGCCCAGAATTTTAAAAAGCAGCAAAAACAGCAACGGGCTGCGATTGAAGCAGCCTATCGTAAGAAGAGAGTAACGCAAAGAGAATATTATAAATTAATTGCCGAGCAGGAGTCTATTGTATATGCTATTCAAAAAGCGGAGGCGGATGGTTATATGGACTCAAGAGAAAAGAACAGCATCTATGGTAAAATACAGCGTGCGGAAAAGCGGCTGCGTAAGTATAAAACCAACCGGGAGATTTATTAGGGATAGTATTGTTATACTAAGGGAGAAAAGGGCCCCGGCCAACAGGCAGGCCTTTTTCTCAAAATATTTTCTAAGGGTATTCCGGTATATAAAAATCCGTGTATTTGCCGATTGTCTGAGGCAAGCTTTTTTATGAACTTAGTGTAATTAAAAGTGCTGTCTGCTGAAATTAAACCGACATGAAATTTTTCTCCAAAGGAATTCCTTGAACAGGCTTAAATAACACAAGGGGAGCATGAAAAATTTCATCAAAGGTTCCTCTTGGCCAAAAACAATAATAAATATACAAGAGAAATTACGATTTTATGAGCAACATAATTATTAAGCATAGCAATGGTTCCAAAGCAGGTTTACAGGAAACCTTAAGCCTTGAACCAGGGGCATTTTTAACTATTGGCCGTGGCCGTGGTAATGATATCAGCTTTGATCCAGAAAAAGAAGATATGGTCAGCCGCAGTCATTGCCGGATCGTCAGGGATAAAAGCCATCCTGATGAGTATTCAATCGAAGATTCCGGCAGTGTTAACGGAACTTATGTAAACAATATACCAATTAACGGTAAAACTTTACTGAGTATAGGCGATATCATTACCGTTGGTAAGAACGGGCCAAAAATCGAATTTGATTTGAATCCCCGGCCCGAATCAGCGCTTAAAAAAACAAGACTGGCCGACAGCTTTGACGATAAAAAAACTACAGTGCATAAGGCTATACCGGAAGCCAAGGAAACTATAGGGAAGCAAACCATGCAGCATATTATTCAGCAATCTGAAAAGAAAAATAAAATGAGCCTCCTGATTGTATCGCTGGCTATTTTGCTGCTGGCTGGCGCCGGCGGTTACCTGCTGTACAAAAAGAAAAATGTAAAAGAGGTCAGGGAAGTAGTAAAAATAGAAAACCCAAAATCTGCGTTAACCCCTGCTGAAATAGCAAAAGCTAACCAGGATAAGGTAGTATATATAGAATTTGCATGGAAGCTCACTGAAATTGCAACAGGGGAGGAACTTTACCAGGTTTATATGCCTGTGAAAAGCAACAGCCAAACCCGATATACAGGCCTGTATATGGTTGATGAAAAGGCTCAGAAAATTGTACCCTATCTGACAACAAAATCTAATATACCTAAAGGAGCTATTGGCGATCTTATTGGCTCTGCCGGAACGGGCAGCGGTTTTGTAGTGGATGAGAGGGGTTTTATAACTACCAACAGGCACGTGGCCGCCAATTGGTTTACAAGCTTTCAGTTTCAGAGCTATGCGTTTCCAGGAGTATTGGTGCAAAAAAATGCGCAGG
>JASGDI010000028.1:0-25295 GCA_049841335.1 Niabella sp.
GTGTTGCCGGAGCCGTTTTAATGTGGTTTTCATATTCTGTTGTTTTTATTTTAGCGGCTACCGGTATATGTGTTTTTTTTAAAATATTTAAGCAGAAGCATGTACAACTTTACCTGTATTATTTTATCATGCTTGTTTTGTGGATGGCAAGCTTTGCTGTAAGTTTTTATTTTTCAACATATAAACATGTAGAATCGAAGTGGACAGTTTACTGGTTTGATTATTTCAGATATTTTGCTCCTTTTCCTCCTAAAAGTATAGAAGATCTTGGCTGGTACTTCGTGAGGTTTTACAGGCTACTTGATTATCCGCTTGGGCTTTTATGGAATTTTATACCGGGATCTGAGGGCAGGCTGGCGCCTGTACTAAAACTGGCCATTGTGCCTGGAACGCTTTTTTTTGCGGGACTGTATAACTTTTTCAGGCGTAAAACAGATTTTGCGTTGTTTGTGTTTTCAATTGCATTAACGCTTATTGTTTCAGCATTAAAGCTTTATCCTCTGGGCGACCGGTTCTGGGTTTTTCTTTCCCCTGTATTTATCATACTTATAGCTGAAGGGTGCCGTTTTTTTAATCAAAAGTTCATGTCGCAGCAACTCAGGTTTATATTGCCTGTGCTTTTGTTAATTGGCCCGGCGGTAAATGTAGTAAGCGCTTTCCGGAGTAATGAATTTATTGCTAATAAAAACTCATCTCAACGCGAGGCGCTGGCTTATATTAATGACCATAAAAAAGAGGAAGACCTGGTGTATATTTATTGGAGTAATTTGGCCGGTTACAATGTGTACAATAAAATGTATCATTATGATTTTGCGGCAACCATTGGTAAAGATTACCGTAAAGATGTAAATAATTTTAATGATTATGTTGCGCTGATAAAAAAAGATATTATAGCCCAAAACAAAAAACGTGTCTGGATTGTTCTTAACCAACTTTTTCAAACTGATATTGGCGAACCCATAGACTGGCCGGAATGGTATTTTGCAGGACCTGGTAAACCATCAGACAGGGTAATTGCTGCGCTTGGTAAAGATTGGAAATTAGTGGATAGCTATAGTAAATTAGATGTTAGTATATATTGTTTTCAATTAAATCCGTAGTGCTGAAAATATTTTGTTCAGATATAAATAATATAACCTGGCAAAGCCGCGGCCTGTTATTAAGCAATGAGGCACATGTTTATTTGTTTGATATTTCAGAAACCGATCTGCTGGCCGAAACGCACCTGGTAACAAGAGATGAGCAATCAAAAGCTTCCTTTTTCAGGCAGGACATGGACGCAAAAAGGTTTTTAGCCGGCAGGGTTTTTACTAAAAAAATATTATCAGGGATCCTGGGCATTGAGCCCGCGCACATTTTAATACGTGCCGGTAAGAACGGGAAGCCTTTTGCCCAATATAACGGCATCGAATTGCAAAGCCTGCGCTTCAACATAAGCCATTCGGGAAACCTGGTTATGATAGGGATATGCGGCGAAGATATAGGAGTGGATATAGAAGAAATGAAGCCCGATCCGATCGTGGGATTACCAGCAACGGTATTTTCCAAAAGTGAGCTTGAGGTTTTTGAGAATAGTTCTAATCCTCTAAAAACCTTTTATACGTTCTGGACAAGAAAAGAAGCTATACTAAAGGCAACAGGAGAGGGGCTTACAGATAACCTGCAGGGGCTGGAAGTGTTGGATGGAACGAATGAAAATAATTTATTTCAAAATACCGGGCAATTTATCATTATAAGTTTTGAGCCTGCCGCAAAATACCGGGCAAGCGTTTGTGTATCCTCGCATATTCAAGTGCGATTTTATCACTTTGGCTGGGGAGAATAAACCTTTATTTCCTTTTTGATTTTTCCCAGGCAGCGCTTTGTGATCTTTTGAAATACCGGTAAATGCCTGCAATTACAGCATAGTTCATCAGGCAAAAATAATAAGGTATAAAAAATGCCTTTACTTTCAGGTTCTTTTTTTCCAGGAAATAACCGACCATGCTTAACCCGTAAAAAATTACCTGACCTGCCAGCAATGCTATGTATAAAGGGTGTTGTGTTTGGACTGCAATAATAATGTTCAGTATAAAAACCAGTATCATTAAAAATGGCGTTATAGTCCATCTTAACACACGATGGCTGATGTATTGAAATGTAAGAAGCGGGTTGCGAAAGGGATTGGCTGCTTTTTTCAACCTGAATATAGATTGAATACCACCCGCCGCAATCCTTATTTTTCTTTTCAGCTCTTCTTTAGAATCGGCTGAAGCGGTTTCCATGGCGTATGCTTTAGGCTCATACGCAATAATGTAGCCTTTTTCGGCAATACGCATCGCGATCATGTGGTCGTCAATAATAGTATCAGTTTCCACCGGCTGATATAAGCTTTTCCGTATGCTAAAAAGTTCTCCGGCGGCGCCTACATTGCTGTATAGCTCATAGTCCCATTTTTTCAGCGCTGATTCATATTTCCAGTAAAAGCCCTCACCGGCAGAACTCGCATCGGCCAGCTCCTCTACCATAATTTTTTTCTCCCCGGCAACCGCACCAACTTTGGGATTTTGATAATGCTTTACAAGCTCTTTGATTGCCTCTTTATTCAGGTAAGTATTGGCATCGGTAAATACAACGATGTCGTTGGATAGCCCGGGCAGCACTCGTTTTATAGCTGCCATTTTCCCTGCGCGCTCATCTTTATGAAAGAGCTTAACTTCAGGATGATTTTGTATTTTTTGCGGGGTGCTGTCGTTTGAACCATCCGTTACAAATATGATATCAAAGCTGTCTTTTGGATAATCAAGCTCAAGGCAGTTCTTTATTTTTTCTTCAATATAAGCCTCTTCGTTATAAGCTGCAATCACCAGGGCAACAGTTGGCAGGTTGGCTTCATCCAGGGTCATCTCATCTTTCTTCCTGCCAAAAATTCTTTTTAACTTTATTAATACGTATAGTAAAATGCCATATCCCGCAAAGGCATAGAAAACAATAAACAGGCTGATCCAGAATAGTAGTATCATGATATCTTATATCCTAATGAGTTACTGTCAGATGAATGGGTGAAATTCCACCAAAGACCTTTTAATGTCTGCAGGGCCAGGTCTTTCCGGCCGCTTTTCAGGTGTATCATCAGCTGTTTGGGTACAGCTATCAGTGTATAATAAACCGAAAATAAGACACTTTTGGGGAGGTTTGTATTTTTTCTGATATACAACATCCTGTTGCGTGTCATAAAAAAGGCTTTAATGGGACTGGCTTTACCAACGCTGATGGATTCCTTATGATAAATAACCGCTTTGCCCGTAAACCAAATCTTTTTACCGGTTCTTTTAAATTTTTCGCACCAGTCCAGCTCTTCGTAGTATAAAAAATAGCGTTCATCCATCAGGCCGGCCTTTTCAAGATCTGTTCTCCGGCACATAACTGCTGCTCCGTGACAAAAGCCGGTTTCCCTGCTGTCCCCGTTATATTGGCCTTTATCGGTTTCCATAGCGCCAATACCTGCATTACGCGCGGTTAAATAATCCATTTGGGTAAAGCCTGCATACTGGATAATATTTTTGTCATCGTAGTATTTGATCAATGGAGAAAGCAGCCCTATATCCGGGTTTTGTTCCATTTCTTTTACCATTGCCGTCAAAAAACCTTCTGTAATTTCAGTATCATTATTGAGCAGCAGTATATAATTTCCTTTAGCGCTTTTTATGCCAAGATTATTCCCTCCTGCATAGCCCAGGTTTTTTGAAGATGAAATATATATAAGGCCGGGATATGCAGCCGCAAAATCTGTTGCCCAGTTTTCAGCAGGGGCATTATCAACCAATACTACTTCTACCTCATTGGTACCGGCAAACTGTTTTACAGATCTTAGAAACTCGATGGTAACAGCAGGTTGGTTATAATTAACAGTTATTATCGAAATCAGGGGCATCGGTTACGAAGATATGGCTAAATTTTTAATTTGCTGGTGCAGGCTAAATACCTGTTGCAGCACGGACTCTGTTCCATCATTTTTTATCACAAAGTCACAGAGTTTCATTTTCTCTTCTTCATTCATTTGCCTGGCCATCCGTTCATTTATCTGTGCTTTAGTTAGTTCACCACGCAGCAAAAGGCGTTCTGTTCTCAACTGCCGCGGCGCCCAAACTCCAATAATATAATCCAGGTGTTTATTACTGCCGCTTTCAAAGATCAGCGCTGCTTCTTTTATAGCATAAGGAGCGGTTTGCCGGTTAAACCAGTTAATGGAATCCTGAATCGTAACAGGATGCGTAATGGCGTTAAGCTTTTTTAGTTTTTGTTCATTGCCAAAAACAATAGCAGCCAGGTAAGTCCGGTCTAACTGGTTATTTTTATAAGTGTCTTCTCCAAAAGCGGCTATGACCTGCTGCCTGATTTCCTCGTTGGTTAGCATAAGCAACCTGGCAGCCCTGTCTGCATCATAGACAGGTATGCCAAGTGTTGAAAAAATTTTGGCAATGGTTGTTTTACCACTGCCAATACCGCCGGTGAGGCCAATTTTTAACATTGATGTTAGTCGCTTGATTCTTGATATTCAATTCATGTTATCTATCAACATTCATCAGTGAACTGCCAACTATCAGCTGTCTTACTTTGAAATAGCCGCAGCTTTATTAAGCTGGTTAGTCCACTCCATGCTGATAGCAGACTTTTCAATTTTAATATAATTGCCGGGGCTTATTTCAATACCTAAAGTACCGTCTTCATTCACCTGCTGGATTTTCCCGTGGATGCCGGCAATAGTTACTATTTTATCTCCCTTCTGTAAGTTCTCGAGAAATTTTTTCTGGTCTTTCGCTTTTTTTGCCTGCGGGCGAATAAAGAACAACCAGAATACCAATATCATACCTACCAAGAAGATCAACTGAAAGGAACCGGCGCCGCCGCCCTGTGCTTGTAAAATGTAATTTGTCATTATTAATTATTATTCTTTAAAGTTTATTTAGTTACGTTAACGCGAAACCTTAATGTATGTTGTGTAAAAGGTTTAGTATTTGCTGTAACAGTAACAGTTTTTGTATGAGCGCCCTCGCTTTGACCCGTACTGTTAAAGGTAGCTACGATCTTATCTTCTTTTCCCGGAAGAATAGGCTGTTCCGGCTTTTCTGCAACGGTACATCCGCAGCCCGGCTGCACGCTTGAAATGATAAGTGGTTTATCTCCCGTGTTCTGAACCACAAAAGGTATTTCAACCGTTTGCCCTTCCTTTACATTGCCCAGGTCTTTAAAAGTAGAGTCTGTCCAGCTTATAGTGGTAAAATTAGAAGAGTCTTTCAGGGCCACCTGTTTCAGGGAATCGCTTAACGGTGCTCCGGCAGTTTTATTATCGCCATTGTTATTGCAGGCCATTATTGCCGTAGCTGAAGCAATTAAAAATATTAAACGTTTCATCTCAATTAAAAATTAATATGTTAGAATAACTTTTGCTGTGCGAAAGTAAGATGAATATTCAAACCTGTAAAAATATTATCAGGATCCGGTTTTGCGAAAATCTTTTTTATTCAGTCGTCCTTCCTGCACCAACTCTTTATGAATATTATCTAAGATACCATTTACAAAATGGCCGCTTTGCGCAGTGCTGTATTCCTTAGCGAGGTCTATATATTCATTAATAGTCACTTTTGGAGGAATGGTGTCAAAATATAAAAACTCTGCAACGCCCATTTTCATCAGTACCATATCTAACAGTGCAATACGTTCAGGGTCCCAGTTTTTAAGCTTGGGCTTGATAAAATCAAGCAAATAATCTTCCTTATCTATTACAGTTCTTAAAAGGTCTTTTGCAAATATTTCTTTATCCGGAGTGATGATTTCTTCAAAAATGCCGGGCTGGGGCTTCCTGATAAAGGCCGATATGCTTTGAACGATCATATCCCCGTCATCGCCCCAATTGCTGAAAATTTCTTCAATATGCGATACAAACTCCTCATTTTCCAGCATCAGCTCACTGAAAATATATTCAAATACTTTTCTGTCCTCCTGGAGGCTTTGCTGACTGATATTTATATAATGATGATATTGCTGAGAAGCTACCAACTGGGTATAGATTTTCTTAACAAGCTCCTCGTCCATGAATCTCTCAGGTTTTTCATTATTCCGGGCAATTTTAAACTCATTCAGATCCAGTATCTGCCATAGCAGGTTGCTTCCTGCAAGCTTGGTATTGACATTCAGGTCTTTTTCTGTAGGAATATATTTGTGCGATTTCCTGTAAGCGTCCTTTTCTGCGTATCGTGCTACTTCTGTCAGGAAATGTACGGTATATACCAGTAAGGAGCGTGTGTGATTGAAATGTTGTTTAAGCGTTTTTTGTGGATCAAGAGGTTTGTCAGTATCCATACTGGCGGTATATGAATAAAGGGTCTGCATCACTTTTACCCTTATGTTTCTTCTGTTAATCATTGAATCAAGAACTATTTTTGAAGCGGCGAAGATAAGGTTATTAGTTGAAAAGTTGGATGGTTAAAAGTTGCTGAAGATAGTATGACATCCGGCATCTGAAACCTGAAATCTGTTCCTGTCAACCTGTCAACTTATCGAGTTATTAACTTGTCACTATACGTGCAACCTGAAAAAATTTCATGTTTATACAATGTGGCATATTATTTAGGCTACATTTGCCGACCAAAAAGTGATTATATGGTAATCACTTAAATAAATCAACAATTTTTAAAAATATAAAACATGGCTAAAAAAGTAACAGTTACCCCTTTACATGACAGGGTGATCGTAAAACCAGCAGCCGCTGAAGAAAAAACAGCCGGCGGTATTATTATTCCTGATACAGCTAAAGAAAAACCACAACGCGGTACTGTAATAGCTGCCGGTCCGGGCAAAAAAGATGAACCCGTAACTGTAAAAGCCGGTGATACTGTATTATATGGCAAATATGCCGGTACCGAGATACAGATTGACGGGCAGGATCTTTTAATTATGCGTGAAAGCGATATACTGGCGATTGTATAACCCCCAACCCCTAAAGGAGAGTTTGGGCGTTTTAAATTAATAGCTATTCTAAAAAATAATAAAACTGTTGCCTCGCAGTATAAATATTCCCCTTTCGGGGATAGGGGTAAATAAAAATGGCAAAACAATTACACTTCAATATTGAAGCAAGAAATAAAATGAAAAAGGGCGTAGATGCTTTAGCTAACGCTGTAAAAGTCACCTTAGGTCCTAAAGGTCGTAACGTGGTTATTGAGAAGAAATTTGGCGCACCCGGTATTACTAAAGATGGTGTTACCGTAGCGAAAGAAATTGAACTGGAAGACGCTATTGAGAACATGGGCGCTCAAATGGTAAAAGAAGTAGCTTCTAAAACTGCTGATATTGCAGGTGATGGTACTACTACTGCTACTGTATTAGCTCAGGCTATCATCAGCGAAGGCCTGAAAATGGTGGCTGCAGGAGCAAACCCAATGGATCTGAAACGCGGTATTGACAAAGCGGTTTCTTTAGTGGTTGAAAACCTGAAATCACAAAGCCAGACAGTGGGCAACGACAGCAAGAAGATCAGGCAGGTAGCTGCTATTTCTGCCAATAATGATGAGCAGATCGGTGATCTGATTGCACAGGCTTTTGCTAAAGTGGGCAAAGAAGGCGTTATTACTGTAGAAGAAGCAAAAGGTACAGATACTACTGTAGACGTTGTAGAAGGTATGCAGTTTGACCGTGGTTACATTTCTCCGTATTTCGTTACCAACAGCGAAAAAATGGAAGCAGAAATGCAAAATCCGTATATCCTGATCTATGACAAAAAGATCAGCGCTATGAAGGATATTCTTTCTATCCTGGAAAAAGTAGCTCAAAGCGGACGTCCTTTGGTAATTATTGCTGAAGATCTGGAAGGCGAGGCACTGGCAACATTGGTTGTAAATAAATTACGCGGTACTTTGAAAGTGGCTGCTGTAAAAGCTCCTGGTTTTGGCGACAGAAGGAAAGAAATGTTGCAGGATATTGCTATTTTAACAGCAGGTACCGTGATCAGCGAAGATATGGGCCACAAGTTAGAAGGTGCTGATATCTCTTCTTTAGGTCAGGCTGCTTCTATTACTATAGACAAAGACAACACCATTATAGTAGGCGGTAAAGGTAAAAAAGCTGATATTACCGGCCGTGTAAATCAAATCAAAGCGCAGATCGAAACTACTACATCTGATTACGATAAAGAAAAATTACAGGAGCGTCTGGCTAAATTAAGCGGAGGTGTTGCTGTACTTTATGTAGGTGCTGCTACTGAGGTGGAAATGAAGGAGAAGAAAGATCGTGTAGACGACGCTTTACACGCTACTCGTGCTGCAGTTGAAGAAGGTATCGTTCCCGGCGGTGGTGTGGCTTACATCCGCACTGTTGATGCTTTAGATGTAAAAGTGAAAGGTCAGATTGAAGACGAACAAACTGGTATGGCTATCGTAAAACGTGCTCTGGAAGCTCCGGTTCGCACATTAACCGACAATGCCGGTATTGATGGCTCTATTGTTGTTCAGAAAATTAAAGAAGGAACAGGCGATTTTGGTTTCAATGCAAGAACTGAAAACTATGAAAACCTGTTCAAAGCCGGTGTTATTGACCCCACTAAGGTTAGCCGCGTTGCTTTGGAAAATGCAGCTTCTATCGCAGGTATGTTATTAACTACCGAGTGTGTGATAGCTGATAAGCCAGAGCCTAAATCTGCTGCTCCTGCAATGCCGGGCGGTCCTGATATGGGCGGTATGGGCTATTAATTTAGTTGACAGAAATAAGCTGACAGCTGACAGCATGTTGACTGTTAATAAAAAAATCCCGCTTCGAGAGAGGCGGGATTTTTTTATAAGTATTTATAAAGAACACTGTGATCTTGTGCGGTTTGATCAGTTGTTTACTTTCTGATCGTTTCTGGGAAGGTTAAACTGCCCCTCTGTAACAGTAACTTTCCTGCCGGCATCGTTGATATATGACATGTTACCTCTGAAATATCCTGCAAATTTTGCAGTGGTATCTATTACCTTAAATTCAGTCAGGTTAAATGTTCCCGCTCCATCATCCCATCCGCTTTGAGGCGTGTAGATGACTCTTTTGTCGCTTATCTTATATTCAAAATATCTGAAATTATATTCCATTTTCGGAGAAGTAGGAAGGCTGTCTGAGCCATATTTAGTAATAATTAGGTCATAATTAAAAAGCATATACTCACCGGTTGCGTTGCTGCCACCACCAAAAGCAAGATGTGGCCGGCTATTACCGTCCCATTCTGTAGCTAAGTAAGCGCCAATATCATCTTTAAATTCTCGCCATTCATTATCAACCTTTATTTTAAAATACCACCTCGATGTATCAAAGGCATCTTTCTTGCTTCCGCAGGATAAGCAGGCTATGAGCAGGATTGAAGCTGATAGCAAGTAAATTTTTTTCATATTTGTTAAGTATAACTGTACAATTTACAGAATCTGGCATTAAAGGTAAGCTACAATTAACTTTTCACCTTTTAAACTTTTCATACTTCCAACTTTAGGTTACCTTTGCCCACTCAAAAAAAATTAAGCAGTAATGATAAGTGTAAAAGACCTCAAACTCGCCTACGGAAAGCGCGTTTTATTTGAAGAAGTAAATGTAAATTTTACCAAAGGGAATTGTTATGGAGTGATTGGCGCCAACGGAGCAGGAAAGTCTACCTTTTTAAAAATATTAAGCGGCGAAATAGAACCCAATAAGGGCACTGTAAGCATCACACCCGGGGAGCGTATGGCGGTGCTGAAGCAGAACCAGTTTGAGTTTGACGAGCAAACGGTTTTAAACACGGTTTTGATGGGCCATAAAAAAATGTGGGATGTGGTGCATCAGCGGGATGCTATTTATGCCAATCCCGATGCTACAGAGGAAGATTACATGAAAGCCGGAGAATTGGAGGCTGAGTATGGAGAAATGGGGGGATATGAAAGCGAAAGCGATGCAGCTAACTTTTTAAGTGGCCTGGGTATAAAAGATGACCTGCACCAGATGCTGATGAAAGATATCCCGTCCAATATGAAAGTACGGGTGCTTTTGGCGCAGGCATTGTTTGGAAACCCGGACATATTATTGCTGGATGAGCCTACCAACGGTTTGGATATTGAAACTATAGGGTGGCTGGAGAATTTTTTGGCTGATTATGAGAACATTGTTTTGGTGGTGAGCCACGACCGTCACTTTCTTGATGCCGTTTGTACTCACGTAGCAGATGTAGACAGGTCTAAAATCAAAATATTTACGGGTAACTATTCTTTCTGGTACGAAAGCTCGCAGTTAATGGCGCGCCAGATAACAGACAAGAATAAAAAGATGGAGGAAAAACGTAAAGACCTGTTGGACTTTATTGCACGATTCAGCGCTAACGCTTCTAAGAGTAAACAGGCTACCAGCCGTAAAAAAGCTTTGGAAAAGCTGGTGATTGAAGAGATTGAACCCAGCTACCGTAAGTATCCGGGTATTATTTTCCAACCTTTGCGCGAAGTGGGTAACCAGATATTAAATGTTGAAAAGCTAAAAGCGGGAGTAGAAGGTCGTACTTTGTTCAGTGAGGTTACTTTCAGTGTTAATAAAGGGGATAAGATTGCATTTATCAGTCGTGACCCGCTGGCGGTAACTGCCTTTTTTAATATCATCAATGAGACAGAAACCGCTGATTCAGGTAGCTTTGAATGGGGCACCACTATTACAAAAGCCTATTTACCGGTAGAGAACAGCGAGTTTTTTCAGGACGATCTGAACCTGATGGATTGGTTACGGCAATATGTACCGCCACATGTAACAGATGTTGACGAGCCGTTCCTTCGTGGATTTTTAGGTAAGATGCTTTTTAGCGGGGAAGATGTAATGAAGAAGACCACCGTGCTGAGCGGTGGAGAAAAAGTACGCTGTATGGTAAGTAAAATGATGCTGCAAAATCCTAACTGTATTATTTTAGATCAGCCTACCAACCACCTTGACCTGGAAAGTATTCAAAGTTTTAACGAACAATGTACAGTATATAATGGAGTGGTATTACTTACCAGCCATGACCATACTTTTATGCAAACAGTAGCCAACAGGGTTATTGAGCTTACTCCTAAGGGAATTATTGACCGGTTAACCACTTTTGATGAATACCTGGAAGATGAGAGGATAAAAGCGTTAAGGGCTGAAATGTATGCGTAAATGCAAATATTAATAAGGGCGGGTTTTTAGACCCGCTCTTTTTTTATACGTTAGCCTGGTGACAACAAAAACACAACATCCCTATGAATGCTCCGGGAACGATTGCGTACATTTTTCTTCCCGGGTTTTTCAGACAAAGACTTTATTGTTCTATCTTGGTCAAACGTGGCTGTCTCAAAAGGGATGTCAGCCTGAGCTTGTCGAAGGCTAATGATTTGGCTATCAATATTTCGTCAAGCTCAATATGACAACCAAATTGACTTTTGAGGCATCCTCATCGAAAACTATCTATTCTAACGTAAAGCTGTCTGAAATGGAAAATCAATCCCGCAGGAAATTCCTGTATTCTGTAAGTATGCTGGCTGCCGGCGCGGCCCTTACCAGCCCGTTATATGGTTTTAGCAGTACCAAGAAATTGAAGCTGGTATTAGTAGGCACCGGGGTCAGGGGCATTTCATTCTGGGGCAAACGCCTCATTGAGCAGTATCCCGATAAGCTGGAATTTGTGGGGCTCTGTGATATTAACCCCGGCAGGGTACAGTATGCTAAGAAGTTCATGGGGGTGAGCTGCCCTGTTTATACCGATTTTGATAAAATGTTGCGGGAACAAAAGCCCGACCTTGTTATTGTTACTACTAAAGATGCTACCCATCATGAATTTATTATTAAAGGATTAAAATATGGCTGCGACGTATTAACGGAGAAACCTTTAACAATTGATGAAGAGAAATGCCAGCAGATACTTAACGCGGAACGTGCATCCAACAGGAAATTAATTGTTGGGTTCAATTATCGCTGGGGACCCTATGTAACTAAAGTTAAAGAGCTGATTGCTGAAGGGGCTATTGGTGAGGTTACCTCGGTAGATTTTAACTGGTACTTAAATGTACATCACGGCGCTTCTTATTTCAGAAGATGGCATGGGCTCATGAATGGAGGAGGATCTTTATGGGTGCATAAGGCAACCCACCATTTTGATTTATTGAACTGGTGGCTGGATTCGGATCCTGAAGAGGTTTTTGCGTATGGCGCTTTGGAACATTATGGTAAGAACGGGCCTTTCCGTGCCACCAGCTGCAGGGCATGCAATCATAAATCTGAGTGCAAATATTATTGGGATATTACGAAGAGCAATCACGATATGCGGCTCTACGTAGATAATGAGCAATACGATGGTTATTTAAGGGATGGCTGCCTGTACAGGAATGAGATTGATATTTATGATAAAATGTCTGCACAAATAAAATATGCCAACAAGGCCATTGTCAATTATTCCTTAACTACTTATTCCCCGTTTGAGGGCTGGCGGTTAGCTTTTAACGGACAGAAGGGAAGGATCGAAGCCTGGATGGATATTCCCTTTTTTAAAAAGGAAGATCTTAACCAGGCAGACCTGCACGCTGCAGAAATGAATCAGAATTTAAAAGAGGATATGACCGTGGAGCCGGTTATATTATTCAGGAATTGGGAAGATTATAAAACGATCAATGTAGTGGCAGAACGTGGTGGACACGGAGGCGGTGATAAGCGTTTGCATGACCGGATTTTTGTAAACCCCAATGGGGCAGATCCTTTAAAGCATGCGGCCGGAGTAAGAGATGGTGTGATGTCGGTACTCATTGGTGTGGCTGCCCGGAAGAGTATTGAAACGGGTAAGCCTATCAAAATAGGCAGCCTTACCGATCTGAAGCCAACATCTGATCGTACGTAACGGGAAGCAGTTCTCACACGAATTTCAGCCGTGTGAGAACTATTGTTTTCTTTGGCCCGCAGGGTTTATTTCTTATGCCTGCCTTCCAAAACCTTTACCACATCTGCTAATGAAAAGCCTTTGGCTTGTAAAAGTACAAGGTAATGAAACATAAGATCGGCAGCTTCGCCTAAAAAAAGCTCATCGTTATTGTCTTTGCTTTCAATGACGATTTCTACCGCTTCTTCGCCTACTTTCTGGGCAATTTTATTAATGCCTTTGGCAAACAGTGAAGCGGTATAAGACTTTTCAGAGGGATTTTTTTTACGGTCGATAATAATCCTTTCCAGTTGCTGTAAGGAAAAAGAATCATTGGCCTTGCCAAAACAGCTGATATCTCCTGTATGGCAGGTGGGGCCCTGTGGTTCGGCTTTAATAAGAAGCGTGTCCTGGTCGCAATCCAGTAAAATATCCTTTACAATTAAAAAATTGTTGGACGTTTCTCCTTTTGTCCAGAGACGTTGCTTGCTGCGGCTGTAAAACGTTACTTTGCCTTCTTCTTTTGTTTTTACAAAAGCTTCCTCGTTCATAAAGCCCAGCATTAAGACTTCAAGTGTGCCCATATCCTGCACAATTACCGGCATCAGGCCATCAGCGTATTTTGAAAAATCGGGAGACATCTTTATTGAATATTGTTTATTAATGATTGAATATTTGTTTAGTCCATAGACTATAGACTCTTGACTACAAACGTACTGTAATGTTCTCTTTTTGAAGATACTCTTTTAAATCCTTTATTTCTATTTCTTTAAAATGAAAAATGCTGGCAGCCAAAGCGGCATCAGCAAAACCTTTGGTAAACACTTCTTCAAAATGCTGCATGGTTCCGGCCCCGCCCGATGCAATAACGGGAATATTTACAGACTGGCTGATCTCGGCAGTAATATCAATAGCAAACCCTGCTTTGGTGCCATCATTTTCCATGGATGTTAAAAGTATTTCGCCCGCGCCCAGATCCCTGCATTGTTTTACCCATTCTGTAGCAATAAGCGGAGTAGGGGTGCGGCCGCCATGTGTTACCACCTTCCATACACCGTCAAATAATTTAATATCCACAGCAACTACCACGCATTGGCTTCCGAAGTTTTGAGCCAGCTCTCTTACAAGTTCAGGGCGCCTTACTGCTGATGTGTTTACAGAGATCTTATCAGCGCCATTTTCAAGCAATATGGAAACATCTTCAACCGTATTAATGCCACCCCCAACAGTAAAGGGTATATTAATATGGGTAGCAATTTTTCTTACCAGCTCAGAAAGAGTTTTCCGCTTATCAACTGTTGCTGTTATATCAAGAAAGACTAATTCATCGGCACCTTCCTTGCTGTAGCGGATGGCTAATGCTACCGGGTCGCCTGCATCACGTAGCTCAATAAAGTTGGTGCCTTTAACAGTGCGTCCGTCTTTAATATCAAGACAAGGGATTATACGTTTTGCGAGCATGACAATTTGAAATTTGATGTTTGAGATTTCTAATTCACTTCGTTCTGTCTTTGAACTTTTGTCCTTTTATTTGCGACTGATTCAGGTACGACATAAACCCTGCAATACCTGCTGCCAGTTTGTCGTACTTCTGATACAGTTCATCTAATAACTCCTTGCAGATATACTTTTGATCTAAAGCCCTGTATAATTGAGATTTTACTTCACCAGCAGCGCCTTTTGAAATTCCAAGTGCATTTATAAATTCCAATCTTGAAGAACGTTTGAACCCTTCTGCAATATTGTCCATTACAGAACCTGCGGCACTTTTTATTTGGCCTCTGAACCTGAAGTCTTTAGAAAATGGTTCTTTATTGCAGACATCGAAAATATCTAAAGAGTATTTTCTAGCTTGTTGCCATATTTCAAGGTCTTCGAATTTTTTGATCGTTGCCATAATTTCAAATTTCAAACTTCAAATTAGAAATATCTATTTTCCCTTCATAAATAGCCTTCCCTACAATGGCACCGCTGCATCCAATAGCTTTTAGATCTTCCAGATCTTTCATCTTGCTTACACCACCACTTGCTATCAGTTCAATATCTTCTACCTCGCTTAATATTTTTTTATAAAGATCATTAGAGCTTCCCTGTAAAAGCCCGTCCTTGCTAATGTCTGTGCAGAAAAACTGCCGGATTCCTTTATCGGCATACTTTTTCATAAAGTCGATGATGTTAATGTCTGTAGCTTCTGTCCACCCTTTGATCTGTATTTTTTCATCCAGCACATCGGCTCCTAAAATAAATTTTTCTACGCCATACGCCATAAACCATTGAACCAACAATGCGTCTTTTTTAACAGCTACGCTTCCGATAGCGGCATAGGCCGCGCCAGAGTTAAACGTAATAGCAAGGCTTTCATCAGAGCTGATGCCCCCGCTGAAGTCGATTTTAAGACCTGTTTTGCCGGCTATCTGTTCCAGCACTTTCCAGTTCTTTACCGCACCAGCTTTGGCACCGTCCAGGTCTACAAGGTGCAGGCGCTGCAGACCTGCATCTTCAAAGCGTTTGGCTACTTCAAGCGGATGCTCATTGTATATTGTTTTTTGGTTGTAATCACCTTTGCTCAGGCGTACACATTTGCCATCAATGATATCTATTGCGGGAATGATCTGCATTTTTTATTTCAAAAGTTTTATGTGTTAGTGTGAAGGGGTTATAACCGGCTTCTTTTCTAAACCCGTCGAATTCGACAGGTTTAAAATTGGCGTTATAGCGATAAAAAATTCTTCAAGATCTGTTCTCCTGCATCAGCACTTTTCTCGGGGTGGAATTGTACACCGTAGAAATTGTCTTTGTTTAAGGCACAGCTAAACTCAATACTATAATTAGTAGTTGCAATGGTATTATCGTTTATTTCCGCATGATAGCTATGAACAAAGTAACAGTAGCTGCCGCTTTTTACACCGTTGAAAAGCGGGTTGTCTTTAGTGTAAATGTTGTTCCAGCCAATCTGTGGAATTTTTAAATGGCTACTTACAAAGCGTTTTACATTTACATCAAATATACCCAGGCAGTCGGTATTATTTTCCTCGCTGTGTTTGCATAAAAGCTGCATGCCAAGGCATATACCCAAAAGTGGCTGCCTGGCGGCGCTTATTACTTTGTCAAGGTTTCTCTGCTTTAAATATTCCATTGCAGTGCTGGCTTCTCCTACTCCGGGGAAGATGATCCTGCCGGCAGACAGTATTTGTTCCTTATCGTCAGTAACAATGGCATGTACACCAATACGCTCTAATGCAAAAAGTACGGATTGAATATTTCCTGCATTATATTTTACAATTACGACGTCCATAAATTCCTTTTCAACATTTTAACTAAAGCAGCCCTTTGGTACTTGGTAATTGTTCATTACCCGGAGTTCTTTTCACTGCCATTTTAATGGCTTTTGCAAGGCCTTTAAAAATAGCTTCAATTTTGTGATGCTCATTTTCGCCTTCGGCCTTAATGTTTAAATTGCATTTAGCTGCATCGCTGAAAGATTTGAAGAAATGGTAGAACATTTCTGTTGGCATTTCCCCGATCTTTTCTCTTTTGAATGTGGCGTCCCATACCAGCCAGGGCCGGCCTCCAAAATCAATAGCTACCTGTGCCAGCACATCATCCATCGGAAGTAAAAAACCATATCTTTCTATTCCGGCCTTGTTGCCTAAAGCCAGTTGAAAAGCTTCTCCTAAGGCGATAGCGGTATCTTCTATGGTGTGATGCTCATCTATATGCAGATCACCTTTAGTAATGATTTTTAAGTTGATGCCGCTATGCCTGCCCAACTGGTGCAGCATGTGATCAAAAAAGCCCAAACCTGTTTCAATTTCACAAATGCCGGTTCCGTCAAGGTTGATTTCGATATCAATTTTTGTTTCATTGGTATTGCGGGTATGTTGTACTACTCTTTCCTTAAGCTGAAGAAAAGCATAGATATCTTCCCAGTTTTTGGTTTTTACAACTATCGTACTTTCCAGCTCTTTTAATGTATCCGAAATTTCACCGGCCCCGAGGCTTTCATCCAGGTTAAGCCAGATGCCTTTACAACCCAGATTCTTAGCCAGCTGCATGTCCGTTATCCTATCGCCGATCACAAAAGAGTCGGCAATATCGTATTCAGGATTGTTTATATAATCAACCAACAGTCCCGTAGCCGGTTTGCGGGTAGGTGCATTTTCTTCGGGATAGGTTTTATCTATGAGCACTTTGCTGAAATGGATGCCCTCGCTTTCCAGGTTGCGCATCACCAGCTCGTGATAGGGCCAGAAAGTGCTTTCGGGAAAGCTATCGGTACCAAGGCCATCCTGGTTAGTTACCATTACCAGCTCGAAATTCATCTCCTTTGCGATCTTTGCCATCCATGTAAACATGCCCGGGTAGAAAGTGATCTTTTCGATAGCGTCTAACTGGTAGGTTGGCGGCGCTTCGTTGATCAGTGTGCCGTCCCTGTCTATAAATAAAATTTTTTTCATAAAACCTCGCGCCTGGTCCTTATCTCTCCCGATCGCTATCGGGAGAGAGGGAAAAGGTCTCTTTTAATTATTATAATTTTTTAATGCTTCAATCAGTTTTTTATTTTCCTCTTCTGTTCCTACAGTGATACGTAAGCATCCCTCGCATCCCCTGGTAGTGCTGCGGTTTCTTACAATGATCCCCCGGGTTTGCAAATATGTGAAAACATTGGGAGCGTCTGTCATTTTTACCAGCAAAAAATTAGCATCGGAAGGGAAAACTTTTTCAGTTAATGATAGCCGGGTAAGCTCTTGTTCCAGCCAATCGCGCTGTGCCACTGTTTCTTTGGTCCATTCGTTTACCTGCATAATATTTTTCAATCCGCGCAAAGCCAGCTGCTGCGTAGCTTCATTAATATTATAGGGATATTTCACATGATTCATCAGGTTAATAATTTCTTTCCCGGCAAATGCAAGTCCCAGGCGTAATGCCGCCAGGCCCCAGGCTTTAGAAAGCGTTTGCATTACAACAAGGTTGGGGTATTCTGACACTTCCTGCGAAAAAGTTTTTTGCCGTGCATAATTAATATAGGCTTCATCAATAACTACAATACCATCAAAATTATTCAGTATGATTTCAATGTTCTGCCTGTTGATGCTATTGCCGGTTGGATTATTAGGGGAACAGATAAATATCAGTTTGGTATAGTCGTCTACTGCATCAGCAATGGCCTGTATATCCATCTGGTAGTTGCTTGTAAGAGGAACCTCTTTCACTTTAATATTGTTGATGGCCGCGCAAACACTGTACATACCATAAGTTGGGGGTAATGTAATAATATTGTCTACCCCCGGCTCGCAGAAGATACGCATCAGCACATCAATAGCCTCATCGCTGCCATTGCCTGCAAAAATATGCTCAACCGGGATACCTTTTATTTCGCTGATACGTTTTTTAAACTCTATTTGCAAAGGATCGGGGTACCG
Organism: Niabella sp.; assembly: GCA_049841335.1. GTDB lineage: Bacteria > Bacteroidota > Bacteroidia > Chitinophagales > Chitinophagaceae > Niabella. Next base: position 18,307 of record JASGDI010000028.1, read on the forward strand.
GTTCAATGACTCATGAAAGTCCCCTATATCCAGCGTTACAGGCGAACCTATAGAGTTCTCATTAGCGTCCAGCATAACACTAGCTTCCCCTGTAAACTCATGCCTTGCTGTAGTATAAGGGGCCAGCGTTTTGATATTTTCCCGAACCAGATTTGCTACATTAAAACGCTCACCCTCCTGTACTTTTTCGGGAGACGGTGTAAGATCGGTTACTTCATTTATATTTTTTTCAGCCATTTTTGATAATAAAGTTTACAAAATTAATTTTCTTTCCTCACTGCTATTATGCTTAAGCTTTCGGCTTCCAGCTTTTAGCCTTCAGCCCTTAACCGTATCTTAACTGCTTCACTATGCGCCTGCAGGCCTTCGGCTTCGGCCATAGTAGTAACTGTTTTTGCAATATTTAGAAGCCCGTCTTTTGTCAGTTGCTGAAAAGTGATCTTTTTGTAAAAACTGTCTAATGACACACCGCTGTAAGCAGTTGCATAACCATTGGTTGGTAAAGTATGGTTGGTACCGCTGGCATAGTCCCCTACACTTTCGGGAGAATAATTGCCGATGAATACAGAGCCTGCTGTGGTTATTTGTTTGAGTAAGGTGTTGTTTGTTTTGCAGGCCAGTATCAGGTGCTCCGGGGCATAAAGATTGGAGAAGGCAATTGCGTTGCCCAGATCTTTCACAACAACCAGTCTTGCATGTTGCAGGGCCTGTACTGCTATTTCTTTACGGGGAAGCTGCGCTAACTGTATCTGTACCTCGGCTTCTACTTTTTTAGCGATGTCAGATGAAGTGCAGCCCAGTATTACCTGTGAGTCGGGACCATGTTCGGCCTGGGCCAGGAGATCTGCAGCAACAAAAGCAGGAACCGCGGTTTCGTCTGCAATTACCAGTACTTCTGATGGCCCGGCAGGCATATCTATAGCTACTTTACTTTGTAGGAGCTGCTTCGCTGCTGTTACATACTGGTTACCGGGACCGAATATCTTATAGACCGCCGGAATGGTTTTAGTTCCATAGGCCATAGCTGTTACAGCCTGTGCACCTCCTGTTTTAAATATTTTTGTAATTCCGCACAAGGAGGCTGCATATAAAATAGCATCGTTTATTTTACCGTTTTTATCAGGCGGGGTACATAATATGATTTCCTTACAGCCCGCGATCATAGCCGGAACGCCTAGCATTAAAACAGTAGAAAAAAGCGGGGCAGATCCCCCGGGAATATATAACCCTACTTTTTCTATAGGTCTCGCTTCCCGCCAGCAGGTAATGCCTTTTGTGGTTTCTGTTTTTACAATTTCCTGTTTTTGTGTACTGTGAAATTTCTGGATATTATTTTTAGCATGCAGTATGGCTTTTTTTAAAGCAGGAGGGACGCTTTTAATAGCCGCTTCTATTTCTTTTTTAGTTACCTGCAGATTTTTTAGCTCAACCCCGTCAAACTTTTGGGCATAGCTTTTTAAAGCGGCATCCCCGTTATTGGCAACTTCGTAAATAATATCATTTACTGCAGGAAAAATCGAGCTGTTGTTCTGCACCGGACGCTGTGTTATTGCCGGCCATGATTTTGCGGAAGGATATTTGTACAGTTTCAATGTTTTTGTTTTTAAGTCTGTAAGAAGCCTGAGAAATCATTTAGCAATTTTTCCTGCTTTCGGACTTCCAGACTTCCTGTCCTTTCTGACTTTTATTCAATAATCTTCTCAATCGGCAAAATTAAAATGCCTTCGGCTCCTGCCGCTTTCAATTTTTCAATTACATTCCAGAAATCGTTCTCACCTATTACAGAGTGTATAGAAGACCAGCCTTCTTTTGCCAGCGGTACAATAGTCGGGCTATTGATACCTGGCAGGTATTTGCAGATATTTTCAATGCTTTTGTTGGGTGCGTTTAATAAAACGTATTTGGTATATTTAGCTTTCTTAACAGAGCGGATGCGGAACAGCAGTTGGTCTAAGAGTTGCTGCCTTTTTTTGGACAAATTTTTACCGGAGATTAAAACCGCTTCTGATTTGAGGATGGTCTCGTACTCGTATAGTTCGTTGCTGAATAGGGTGCTGCCGCTGCTTACTAGGTCGCAAATGGCATCGGCCAGGCCAATTCGGGGGGCAATTTCTACAGACCCGCTGATCTCGTGTATTTCAGCTTTCAGCTTATTTTGCTTTAACCAGCTTTTCAGGATAACTGGATAGCTTGTGGCAATTTTAATTCCATTTAGAGCCTGTGCGTTTTTGGGCTTTTTGCCTTTAGGTAAAGCAATGGATAAACGGCATTTACCATAGCCCAGGCGCTCTACGATCTGGGTATCTTTGTTTTTTTCGAGTACCACGTTCTCACCTACAAAGCCAATATCTGCTACGCCGTCCTGTACATACTCGGGAATATCATCATCGCGAAGAAAAAGTATTTCTGCATCAAAATTTTCAACGCTTATTTTAAGCTGGTTATTACCTGCCGGTACGTCAATACCACATTCTTTCAGCAGCTTCATGGAGCCTTCATTAAGTCTGCCGGATTTTTGAACCGCGATACGTAATTTTTCGATCTTACCCTCCGGCCTTTTTTCTTGGGAAAGAGGGGAGACCTGGGGCTTCAATTTCTTAGTTGCTTTCGTTTTCATTTTAAATTGTTTAATTTCTTTTTTTAATTCCTCTTTAGAAGATAGGGGTAATAAAAAAGGCTTACAATCTGTAAGCCTTCATATAAGTTGATACATGGCACCATCCGGCTTACTGTTGTAAGTATGCAAAATGATGATGGATATGTATGTTATTTTTTGTCATTGCGTGGCAAATATATAGCTTTTTATTAAAAACAAACTTAAAATTGGAAAATCTTAATGTTATTTTAGCCTGAACCATCCCTTAATTCTTTATCTTAGCCATCTTTAAAATTAATTATGCTACAAATTACCAAGCCAATAGCTTTTATTGATCTGGAAACAACAGGTACTAATTTAGGTACAGACCGGATTGTGGAAATTGCGATTGTAAAATTGTTACCTGACGGAACAAAAAATATAAAAAGAAAGCTGCTCAATCCTGAAATGCCGATACCTAAATCATCAAGCGATATACATGGCATTACTGATGATATGGTAAAGGATGCGCCCACCTTTGCACAGGCTGCGCAGGAGTTAAAGCAGGTGCTGGATGATTGTGATCTTGCAGGTTACAATTCTAACAGGTTTGATATTCCTTTACTGATTGAGGAGTTTTTGCGTTCAGGTATTGATTTTGACATGAAAGGCAGGAAGCTGCTTGATGTGCAGAATGTTTTTCATAAGATGGAGCAAAGGACACTTTCGGCGGCCTATAAATTTTATTGCAATAAAACTTTAGAGTCGGCCCATTCTGCAGAAGCCGATGCTGTGGCCACTTATGAAGTGTTGCAGGCTCAAATAGCACGTTATCCTGAAATCGGAAATACAATAGATGCTATCAATAAGTTTTTGGGAGAAGAGCAGGTAGTGGATTTCGCACGCAGGTTTGTAATGGCCGACGGAGTGGAGGTATTTAACTTTGGTAAATATAAAGGACAGTCTGTTGCAGAAGTTCTTACCAAAGAACCACAATATTACGACTGGATGATGCGCGGCGATTTTCCGCAACAAACCAAGCAGAAGCTGACGGAAATTTTCACAAGGACAAAGTTGAAAGGCTTAAAACCTGCCTGAAACTGGCCTGGGGCAAGACTTAACTTTTAAGAATAAAGGCTGAAACAATAAATTTTTTAGTAAAATCCCTTTTAGAGGCTTAGACCTTGGACAAATTAGTTATCATACCTACCTATAATGAAAAAGAGAATGTTAAAAGCATTCTCGAAGCTGTATTTGAACTGGAAGGAAACTTTCATGTATTGATTGTAGATGATGGATCTCCCGATGGCACTGCAGATATTGTGCGGAACCTTCAGTTAGCCTATCCCGGCCGGCTATACCTGGAAGAAAGGAAAGGTAAACTGGGGCTGGGCACTGCTTATATTCATGGCTTTAAATGGGCTTTGACGCGGGGTTATGGATTTATTTTTGAAATGGATGCCGATTTTTCACATAATCCTAATGACCTGATCCGTTTATATAATGCCTGTAAATATGATGGTGCTGATGTTACTGTAGGAAGCCGTTATGTAAAAGGTGGTGGCTTTATTAACTGGCCGGCAAACAGGATTTTGTTATCAAAAGGCGGCTCCTTATATACGAGGCTCATTACCTGGCTGCCCGTTAAAGACCCGACAGCGGGATTTATTTGTTATAAAGCAGAAGTTTTAGAAGCCATAAATTTCGACAGCATCACGTTTGTTGGCTATGCTTTCCAGATAGAAATGAAATTTGCGGCCTGGAAGCTTGGTTTTAAGATAAAAGAAGTGCCTATCATCTTCCAGGATAGAACAGAGGGGCAATCCAAGATGAATAAAGGTATAGTAAAAGAAGGGATCCTCGGCGTTTTAAACCTGCGCTGGCAAAGCCTGTTTAAAAATTACCGGAGAAAAGTGCGGACAAAGCCAGCAACCGGTTAATTTAATATTCTACATTTAATATTCCCCCTTTCATGTACAGCAAAGCAGAAGCGTATGATATTAAAAAAGAATTCTGGACAAGGTTTGGCATGTACATGAAGCCTGTGAAAAATGCTGAAGGGAACACTATTAACTGGATTAACTATAAAACAGGCATCCGCCATCTTTATTTCAGGATGGATGCCGGTAAAAAAACTGCGGTTATTGCCATAGAAATGAAGCACCCGTCAGAAGAAGAGCGGCTTTTAATATATGAGCAGTTCGGATCATTAAGAGATTATTTTAAAGAGATAATGGAAGAGGATTGGGAATGGCAGCAGGTATTCTATGATGATGATGGCAGCAGGGCTTCAAGGATATTTACGGTGTTGGAAAATGTGAGCGTTTTTAATAAAGAAAGCTGGCCTTCTATTATTTCATTCCTGAAAGAAAGGATGATAAAACTGGATTTATTTTGGAATGATGTTAAAATTCAGTTTGAAATATAGAAGTTACAAATAGTTTTATTAAGTTCGGTTGCAAATTGACAAATCTTAATCTTGCAATGAAAAAATTGATTATTATCGCTTCACTTCTCCTCACTGGTATGATACAGGCACAGGATACGATACGGCTTTATAATGTTGTTCCTAACAGTAGATCGTTTTCCAATGAAGAAAAAAGCCAAACAGGTGCTGATGGCATTACCCGTGTAAGTCTGGTTTCTGTGCCGGAAATGATCATGTTTAAACCCCTGAATCCTAATGGCACTGCTGTTATTATTTGCCCGGGTGGCGGTTATGGCATTCTTGCTATTACGCATGAAGGGCTGGATGTAGCAAAAGCATTGAACGAATGGGGCATAACCGCTTTTGTATTAAAGTACCGCCTGCCCAATGATAAAACAATGATGGATAAATCAATTGGGCCTTTGCAGGATGCAGAACGTGCTATGCAGGTAATCCGAGAACATGCTAAAAAGTGGAATATTAACCCTAAGAAAACAGGAGTAATGGGCTTTTCAGCAGGCGGCCACCTGGCTGCATCTCTGTCCACTAGATACAAAGAGCAGCTAATTGAAAATCCTAAACGTATTTCTTTCAGGCCCGATTTCTCGGTGCTTGTATATCCTGTTATCAGCTTTACAGACAGCCTTACGCACATAGGCAGCCGGGATAATCTGATAGGGAAAAATCCTTCTATCCATAAAGTGAAAAAATATTCAAACGAACTGAATGTAGATAAAAAAACGCCTCCGGCATTTTTGGTTCATGCAAAAGATGACAAAGCTGTGCCGGTTGGTAATACTATGGCTTATTACAGCGCGTTAAAGGTTCAGAAAATTCCAACTGAAATTAAAATTTATGAAAAAGGTGGCCATGGTTTTGGTATGCACAATAAAATGGAAGCCGGTAACTGGATGGATGATTTAAAAGCATGGATGAAAGTGCAAAAGCTTTTGCCCGAAACTATATAAATATATTTTATACCTAAAAAGATAAGTTTTATGAAGATTGCTTTTCATGGTGCGGCTCAAACGGTTACGGGTTCCAAGCATTTAATAACCCTGAGAAGCGGTAAAAAGCTTTTATTGGATTGTGGTATGTTTCAGGGCATGGGCGATGAAACGGAATTGCTGAACCGCAATTTTGGGTTTATCAGCAGTGAAGTGGATGCTATGATATTGTCCCATGCACATATTGATCACTCCGGCCTTATTCCCAGGTTGGTTTCAGAAGGGTTTAAAGGAAATATTTTTTGTACGCCCGCAACGAAAGATCTTACTGCTATACTGTTAATGGATAGTGCTGAAATACAGGAAAGTGATGCACGGTTTATGGAAAAAAAACGTCCCACGGCATTGCCCGATCTGCTCAAACCTTTATATACTGTTGAAGATGCAAAAAAAAGTATGGCATTATTTATTCCCAAAGAGTATGGGGAATGGTTTGAGGTGATGGATGGCGTTCAATGTATGTTTACAGATGCGGGGCATATTATTGGCAGCCAATGCGTGCATTTAAAAATTAAAGAAGAGGGTAAAGAAACCCGGCTAACATTCAGCGGGGATCTTGGGCGTTACCGTGATATTATTTTGCGCTCTCCTGAAGTATTTCCCCAGGCCGATTATATAGTTATGGAATCTACCTACGGAAATAGCCTGCATGATAATATTACCGGAACACAGGACCAATTGCTTGATTGGATTCAACGTGTATGCGTGGAACGAAAGGGTAAGCTTATTCTGCCTGCTTTCAGCGTGGGGCGCACTCAGGAAATATTATATTTCCTGAACCAACTGGAGCTGGAAAACAGTTTACCTAAAATTCCTTATTATGTGGATAGTCCTTTAAGTATTGAAGCCACGGATATGGTAAAGCGGTATCCGCAGTATTTTAATAAGCGGATACAAAACGTAATGAAGAATGATGAGGACCCGTTCATGTTCCCCGGGCTAACTTATATAAAGGATGTACAGGATTCTAAAGCGCTTA
>JASGDI010000029.1:0-8237 GCA_049841335.1 Niabella sp.
CTATTGACACCTGCAAAATTGGATGCCATCCGGGCTACATCGTTTCTGCTGCCTGCAAAACGCCTGGTATCCTCGGCATTAAACTCCGATGCGCTGACTGTAGCCATTTGTGCGGAGGTTATCCTGCGTTTTGCAGTGACCACTACTTCATTCATTTGAGTAGTCATGCTTTCAAGCAATTCAATTTCCAGAACAGTTTCCTTTCCGGCTTCTATTACTATATTCTGTAATTGCCGTGGCTCATATCCGATATGTGAAACGAGCACGGAAACGCGTCCTAACGGCACTTCCTCTATGGTAAATGTACCGGTACTATCAGCTACCGTTCCCAGGCTGGTGCCGGGTATAGATACCGTTACGTTCCCAATACCTTTTTTTGATTGCTGGTCTGTAACAGTCCCTCTCAGGGTTTGTACTTGCTGTTGTGCGATAGCCGGGATGGAACATAAAAACAGTACGGTTAAAAACAACAATTTTTTTTCTATTGAGATGCGTTGCATAATTTTTCTGTTTATTAATTTATTTAGATTCTATAAAAGTGTTGGACAAAACTATGTCCGGATAATGTATGGCAACTGTTCATTCCGGATAAACTGAAGAAAAAGAGACCTGAATTGTAATAATAGGTTCTCAAAATCATTTTCGTTCAGCAATATTTAATTAGCGTTACAGTATTTTAATTCCGGTCAGTCGAAATGAAAAATCTCCGTAACACATTTCTATATTGCATAGTGTAGCAGGGCTATTCTCTGACCGCTTTTACTACTTTGCTGAACTTAAAGCTTCCATCTTCATCCGCCTGCTTAATGCGCACATAAATGTCTCTTATATCATCTTCTGCAGAAAGCCCGTGCTTGCTGCAGCCTGAAATACTCAGCCCGATGCCTGCTGCAAGCGCCAGGAGCAGGTATTTTTTACGGCGGCTTATACTGACACCGGCCGCGCCAAACAACAAAATACCCATGGCTGCCAATGCCGGACCTTGTATGTTACCAATGAACTCATAATGTAAGGGCACTGATGAATTGCCGGCCTGAGCTTTGGATAAAACATTTCCTATTATGGTAAAATTTTTACCGTCTGTTGATGCTTCTATTTCAAAATGACTGTTACCGGTTTCCGTAAGCGTTATCCAGTTCACGTGCAGGCTACCATTTTTGAGTGTAACGTTTATATTACCGAAGGTTACGGGCAATACCATATCGTAACAGAGGTCCCCGGGAACGGCAATACGATCCGAGGAAATGCTCCAGTTTTTGGCAATAAGCGAATTGCGCCATGATACTGCGGTATTGGTATACACGGTTTCTCTTTGGAAGGTAAAGTCTACATTGCCGGCCGTATTAGGATTTTCAGCCCAGGCTTTTAAGGTGCGGCTGTAGTTTTCGCAACTTAGCCCGCTGTTACTGAACATAGCTGTGGCGTTGGTCAATGCCTTAAGATCCCAGGCACCCAGATTGCTGTTGAAAAGGGGCGCCTGGAAAAACATATACTCCATATTTGTAACACCGCTCACATCCCAACTTTCAATACTGGGCGGCGCGGTAAGAGATGAGCAGCGATCAAACATCCCGCTCATATCTTTAACCCGGGAAAGATCGGGTTTGTCTGTAGCCGTTATATTAAGATTGCTGCATGACTGAAATGCATTTTTCATGCTTGTCCAGGGCACCGAACCCCACTGGACCACATCTCCCAGGTTGCCGGCGTATGCACCGGCAACCCCGGATCCTGTATAAAAGCGCCTCAGGTTTTCTGGCTCCATACTCAGTGTTAACGTATCACCGGCACGTATAGGTATAGCTAAACTTACAACCTCCCAGGTGCCGGGTTGGCTAAACCTGCCGCTTCCTCCTGCAGGACTGGAAGTGGTGGTCCATGAATAATTCACGTAGTCGTCTGTTAGCGCACTAAAGATCAAACTACTTGAGGCCCGCTGAAATACCCATTTGGTAATAAAATTTCTCTGGGCGCCTGCAGCAAAAGAAAGCAATACACCCAGCAGCAAAAAAAAATGTTTCATTGTTCAGGTTATTTATTTTTGAGCATCGTTATCAATAATCACGCATTACATTAAAAGAGCCAACAATCTTACGGTCTCCCAGGTATGCTGATGTTTCCAGGTTGGTGCTGCCGGCATTGCTGATTTCTAGAGTTCCTGTAATTTTTTGCCCCACAGTTCCCACCTGTGTAATTTTTACCTGTCCGGCACTAACAATCAGGCCATCATTGTATAAATGCTGGAATGCCTGCTGCGGGGTCATATCTCCGGGTACAAACAGAAACTGTGTGAAGTTGTTGTCCCAGTTATAAGTACCAGGGCTTCCGCCACGGCTGGTTAAAGACCCCGAATGGGCGCCCAAATCCCAGCTCATTTCAAACTTGCCATGAACCAACCCTGCCTCAATTACATCATCGTTAAAGCTGTATTGTCGGTTACCAATTGAGAACTTCAGTCCGGATACTTCCGGCTGTACAAAAACCTTTGCACTGAGCGGCCTTGTGTAATGTTTTAAGAAAACTAAAATAGTGGCAGGGTTTATAACAGGATGTTCGTAAGCCGAGGTTTTGTATATAGCCTGGCTGCCATTAGGGGTTAGTGCGCCGGCACCTTCACTTTCGCGGTTTAATAATTCCCATCTGTCTATGATCGTGCTTTCCGCCAGCACATCATCGCACAGGAGAATCGGGGATCTATCCGTTCCGTACAATGAGCAAAGGGGATCGGATACAGGCATATTGCTTACTACACTAAACCTGACATCGGTTAATGGTCTTACGGTTTTAAATGCCGGTGTTAGTCTTACCGGTTGTGTAAATGCCATATCAAATTTTTTAGCGGTTGTATTATATGACACGTAATTTCCACCGGTAGCAAAAGCAACCTTTGTTTGCAGCGCCCAAAAACCGGCAACCGTATCCTGTATGGCTATTCCGCCAGTACATTCCACGTTCCCTGATAGTGAATCCAGTTTGTCTTCATAAGAAAATTGAACCGTCACCGGCTTGCTGAGCTGTTTATCAAAGCTTATCCTGAAAGCGTCACCTACACCTCCCGGACTGGTATTTTTTATTTTTTGAATGGTTAAAATACCTGTTCCATCTATTGTTTGAGCCGGAATATCGATCCTGATCTCGCCATTCTGTGAAGAAAAGCTTGAATAAGCTGATCCAAATGTAAATTGTTCGGCACTGCCTATTGTTTCACCTATTGGCCGCTTTGAGGGTTTATAATCTGAATTATTGCCAGTCTCATGGTCATTTTTACTGCAGGCGACAAATAGTAATGTATATATGCACAGGAAAGTGCAAAACAATTGTTTTTTCATTTCTCTTTCTTGATAAAAATTTAAAAATTATTGATTATAGCATGCGCTACACTGTCAGGCAATAAACCATAAATGGTATTCAATTGAAGGCCTTACAATTGAAAAGAACAACCGGTATGATGTTGTGTTCTATAAGCAAGTTGGCTGCCTGAGATGTGCTTTTCTAAAAATGCTTATGCAAAAGTATATCTGGGAAATTCCAAAGTCAATACCTAACGATAGTGATTTTTAGGGGCCATATCAAACCCAGCCTTCGCTTAATGCTTTTCTTGTAAGGTCTAAAGGGGTTTTTACATCGGCTTTGGACAGAATATTTTTACGATGCGTGTTTACGGTATGAAGGCTGATAAAAAGCTCATCAGCAATTTTTTCGCTGGATTTTCCTTCAACTATCATCTTTAATATAGTTTTCTCTCTCGGTGTAAAGTTGTTTTGGGCTGTTATAATGTTGTTGGGTGTTTCTACGTTGATATAGCTGGGTTCTTCCTCAAGTCCTATAAAGGATAAACAGGGTGTACCTGATTTCTTGATATGACTGATGTTGGTGTGCAAAGCTAAAGAGCGATAGAAATTATTGTATTCGTCATAATGTATAAGAATAGCCTGATGTAAAATCCTTACGTATTCTCCCCACACATTTTTTATACGGAAATCATATTGTATTTTGTATTTGCCCAGTTTTTCATGGGGCAAATTTCTTAAAAAAGCCATAGCGGCATTTTCGAAATGAAGATAATAGCCCGTATCTGCGGGGTGTATTTTATTTAAGAACTGATCTACGCTTAATCCTTCCCTGTATCCAAGTACTTTTGCTATGCCAGGACTAAAATATTCGCATTCCATTGTAGAGAAATTAAATACATAGAAATAATAATCTCCTATTTGAAAAAGGTTAAACAGTTTTTTATAAGCTTCCAAACGAAGCGGCATCTCATCTGTATCTTTAATCCTGACAGCTTCTTTCCAGAGCGTTATTGTGTTCCTTAAGAAATCCTTTTCCATTTATGCAGATTTAAATATGAGTTATAGGGGATAGCATAAGCAGTTACCGGGTTTTGAAACTAAAACCAATCCTGGCTGTAAACTTATCATCGAGATAAGGATTGCCGAACATCCATCCTTTGGTTTTGTAAGACAGGTCTGCTATCATGGAAAATCTTTCCGTAATGGCAAAGCATGGCTGTACGCCTAAGCCCATTCCAAAGCAGGCTTTGTCAGCAGCGAATAGCTGATCCTTCGGCTGCATCCAACCCGATAGTTGAAGGCTTGTGTTAAACCGCGCATTTTCTTTCTTAATAAGGTCATAATACTGAAACGCTGCAGCAGGCAGCGTCAGGCTTTTGCTTTTATTGATGCCAAGACTTATCATAGCCCGGTGATGGTTGAAGTCCAGAAAGAAATCACCTCCTGCAAAATACCCAAAGGAAGTGGGAACACTGCGCAGAGCGAAATTGAAATAGTATCCCGGTTTGAGCTGCAGCCTGTTAATGCCCACCATAAAAGGCGACACGAAATTCAGGTATTGCATATTACCTGTCTGGTTTAAAAATTTTTTCATCTCTGGTGTTAAATCAATTTCCTTTATAGGGCGTTTGATACCTGTACCTCCGGGCCATGTGCCGCGGGCTTCATAAGGCTCATCGGGCTTAAACAAATCATATACCCAGGCTGAGAAATCATAGCCGGTAAAATCCCTTGCCAGTATATTGTTTTTATCATAGGATAAAATACTGTCCGTAATAGCATTGAACCTTTTGGTAAATGGCAGATTCACATAATTAACAGCGTGAAGGGTGCCTAACAGGGATATACCTACCATAGGGTAGCCGGTTTGCCTGAAGAAATTATCTTCCCGCATCTGTTGCAGGTACCTGTATTCTCCTTCCACACCTGCTGCAGAAAGCCGCACCTGGTCTGCCGGGAAATTTTTCTTTAAATAAATGAGGTCTTCATCTTTTACATGGGTAACGGCAATATCCAGGCCCTTGCCAAAATCCCACACTTCATCATAGCTGTAAATATGTCTTGTTGTCATTATTGCACGATGAAATTCTTCATGCTGGAAGGCGAAGCCGTAAGGGAGCTTAATGGCCAGATAATCCGTACCGAGTGCTGTAATATTTGCCAACACCCTGTTAAGGATATACTTTTTGGTATTGGTAGGTTTTACTAATTTATTCCACAGCACGTTATGGCCATAGTATAAACTGCCGTGCAGGTTGCGGGCCATATCTGTTGCCTGTGTCATACTCAGGTTGCGGTAGAACTTACCATAGTGGCGTGTCTGAACGGTAGCATTAAAAGGGGTAGTACCGTCATTGGCTCTTATGGCTTCTGCTTTAGCGGCATCGGTCATGTAAGGAAGATCTGCCAGGTGCAGGCTCCACTCGAAGGAGGGAGGTAAGGTGTCCTTTACAATAGTTTGTCCGCCCGCCCGGGCAGCGCAAAAAATAAAAAGGAAAAGTATTTTAAACCGGTACATTGAAATCAAATTAAGAGATGAGTAATTGAATGTATTGCAGGCGTCATCAACCAGGTGATTACCGGCATCACTTTCCCCGTAAGGTCAGAACGCTCTGCCTGCTTTAAATATTTCAGCAAAATTATCGGGCTTGTATATCTGCAAAACTGACTACTGTCAGATTTTACGGAGCAGGCGGTTCCGGATCCTGCTCAGGCTATCCTGGTGAATGCCCAGGTAAGAGGCTATGAATTTTACAGGCACCTGCAGCGGCACCAATGGAGCGGTTTCCAGCAACTTCTGGTAGCGTTCCTCGGGACTATGGATCAGCCGGCTCATTTCCCTTTCAAAATTCCAGTTCAGCAATGTTTCTGTGAAAGCCTGTTCCATTTTATTACCAAAAGAAGTGTGTTCTTTTATGGCTACAATATCTGCTTTTGTCCATTGCAGCGCCCTGATTTCCGTACAGGTTTCTATAGCTAATGGCGATGGCAGACCGTTGAGCAGGTAATGAATAGTAGATGCAAACTGGGGAGCATTGATAAATGCTATAGTAATATCCTCTTCGTTATGCTTTACAAACAAACGTGCAATACCAGAATTGATATAATAAAACTCAGTTACAGGACGTCCCTGTTTCATGATAATGGTATTTTTTTGAATACATGTATGCGCGGTACGCTGTTTCAAAAAGTCCATATCCGCCAGCGTGGGATATATGTGCCAGCTTTGCAGCCAGCTTAGAAATTGTTCAAAACTATCGTCCATAATCCTGTTATTGTTCATATTTATCCGGTACAAAATAAGAAAAGGTTTTTGAAGCTGCATCTTATTGGCAATAAAATCCTTTATTCGTACTTTAGTTTAAATGCGCCTTCCAGCAGTACCGTTTCAACTTGTCCCTGCGATGCTACAATATGTCCTGCGGGAGTAGCCCTGAAACTGCCTGTTATTGTTTTCCTGTCAGTATCTATTGATGTAATATGCAAGCTGCCATTGCTTACATTAAAGCGGTTTCTGAAAATTTTCTCCATGCGGCAATAAGCGGTAGGCTTCTCCCACACTTCCGGTAGTGGTATTAGAGATACGCTGTACGCTGAACTTCGTGCTGCTGCTCACCGCACCTGCTGGAACGGTAATGGTCATCTTCCCGTCGTCAGAGGTGATCTGACCGCCAGAAGCACCCATCTCTTTCTCAACTTTTGTGCCGGTAACACTTCCTACAGGAGCCGCTTTGCCTGTAGATACGCCAGGTATAACGTCTGCGTTATCTTTATTGCATGAAGGAAGCAAAGTGAATGCCATGCTCCCGGCTAAGAAACTTATTACAAACAGAAAATTCTTTTTCATTTTTATTCTTTTTGTCAGTTAATAATTGAATGACAAAAGTGAACCGCCGGGAGCTTCTTTTCAATAGCATCTCTTGTGAACTGATCATACAAAATAATGAACTGTTATATATGCTATTTACTTGCAATGATCATTCTGCAGGATAGAAAAAGTATTAATTGAGTCTCTATTCAGTGAACGGGCATGAGTCCGTAATCCATATACTATACAGAAGTATAAAAAGTGGAATCATTTTGATGATTAGATTTTTGATTTAGTAAGCCCCAGAAAAGCTGTAATAGCCAGGATTATCAAAAACGACAGCCGTACAAGGCTTAATACCTCCCATTGCTTTGCCCGCTTTGTTAAGAAGTCATCAATGTTTTCTGAATAGGAGGTGCTGGTTATTGCAATAAGCTCCGGAACAAAATAGGCAAATGTTATCATCAGTACTATTATATAGCCCACAGAAGTGATAAGAAGATAAGCTTTGCTGCCGGTTTTCCAGAACAGGATAATAGCAGCAGCCAGCAGCAACAGGGTAACGGAGTGTATGGCTTTCCAGAAAGGCGTTGGATTAAGCCCATACTTACCCTGGAACATACTCAGGGAAGCAGGCGGAGCAGCGCTCCACCCGGGTACTACTGCAATATGTTCATAAATGGCTGCACCTACTACAACAGCAAAGGAAAGACAGGCCAATGCGTAAATAATGTTTTCAAAATTCATAATACATGATTGATTGTTTTAAGAATAATTGTTTAGCTATATTTTAGAATAATGACACGGGAATGTTGGTATAATTTATTTCTTTCCAGCTAAGAACGGATCGTATTTTTTGTAATAGCTTTTGTATCCGAAAAGCCGTAGCGCCGGAGCCATGACAAAACCCAAAGTTTTCTGGATCAATATCGGGGGTCCTTCGGCCAGGTAAGAATCAAAACCATTGTTTTGAAACATGGCCATGTGGAAGACGATATCCGGTGATTGTTCAAACCCTGGCTGGCTGTCCATTACTCCGTAAACCTGCATGAGGTTATACGCAAATTTTTCAGGGAAGGCAAATGAGCCTTTCAAACGGATAGTGTCTGCAGTTTCATTGTAAGGTTTGTGAGGAG
>JASGDI010000030.1:0-18888 GCA_049841335.1 Niabella sp.
GATGGCCTTTTACCGGGCAGTAACTTCTTATGGAATGTGATGCTTACCAAGCGCCTGCTCAATAACCTTGAGTTGAATTTCCAGTACGATGGCCGTAAGCCGGGCAATACAAGAACCATACATACAGGCAGGGCGAGCCTGACGGCGATATTTTAATCAATGTATTGTTTGTTATCTATTGGGAATGGGTGTACGACAGATTTCCCTTTTTATGCATTTATCCATCGCCATGAGAGGATAGAATAAGAGTGTGAGGCGTCCTTGCCTCACACAGTTGTCCGTAAAGAGGTGAATTTGCCTTATACTCCTTTGAACCCTGAACCCGTTTACCTGCCTACCTTCCAAATGCAAAATAAGGTGTCAGCAAATGTTTTTTACCTTTCAGCCAGTTAGATACCATTTCCATCCCGGTAACGGAAAAAGTTATGCCGTTGCCTCCAAATCCTAAAACAAAATAGGAGTTTTTGAAGTCTTTGTGCGTGCCGATATAAGGTAGTCCGTCTTTGGTTTCACCAAAAGTACCCGCCCATGCAAAGTCTGACCGGAACGGAATCTGTGGTAAATACTTTTCGAAAGAGTGAAGTAATTTTTGTTCTTTTTTACCGATAAGAAGATCGCGTTTCTGGGGGTTACGGAACTCTTCATCCTCACCTCCAATCAGCATCCGGTCATCATCCGTAGTACGGAGATAAATATAAGGGTCGGCTGTATTCCAGATAAGCACATCCTTGTATCGCCGGCAGATACCAGGCATTACTTCGGATACGATAGCGTAAGTGCTGATGAGGTCAACGAACTTCTCTTTGATCATGGAAGCGCTTTCGTAACCTACGCAGTATACGATCTTTTTACACCTGATAGTAGCCCCGGTATTTAATATAACTTCATTGGTGCGACTACTATATTTTACATTTGTAAGCTCGGTTCTGTCATATACGTGTAACCCTTTCTTCTGGTTGTATGCCAGTATTTCGTGCACCAGCATAAACGCGTCTACACTGGCGCCCTGTTTGGAAAGAATGCCACCGTATGTTTCGTGTAAATCGTACTTCTTTACAATTTTATCAGCTTCCATCCATTTTACATCGAATCCTGCTTTTTTACGGGTTTCAAATTCCTTTTTCAGGTCCTCTACATCTTTTTTCAAAGCTGCGAAATAAAGAGAGTCTTTCTTTTTGAAACCTGCCCTGGATTTTATTTTCCCGGCAATCTCACCTAATTGGTCTATGGAACGGGAGCAGGCCCTATAGCTGGCCACGGCCCCTTTCTCGCCAATCTTTTCTATTAATTCGTATAAAGGTGTATCAATCTCATATTGCAGCATGGAAGTGGTGGCTGAGGAGCTGCCATTTGCGATTTCCCGCTTATCGACCAGGATCGTTTTATAACCGTCTTTAATACACTGATGCGCAATCAGGCTGCCGGTGATACCACCACCTACAATCAGGACATCACATTCCGCGTCTTCCTTCAGCGACGGATAGGTAGTCAACAGTCCGTTCTTAACCAGCCAGAAGGGTTCATTTGATTTTAAGTCCATAGTGTTATGTATTTGTATGTTCTAAATTGTGATTAGCTAAGTTGTAGAAATAGTTTTTTATTTTGCATTAATCAAGATGAATATTAAATATGTTATTATGAAAATTATTAGTGGAATTTGAAATGCCAAATAATTAAATTTTTCGATTGGTACCTGGATTAATCTGCTGATTATTGGGGATAGCATCAATAGGAAACTAATGATTGTTACCAGTATTTTGTTTCGCCATTTTGTAAGATTTAGTAGAACTCCGATAATACCAAAGATCGCAAAAAACTGGTCGGTGTTTCCAAAGTCAAAAGTTGTAAAAATCAACCAAAGGATAAAAGGAAGCCCTATCATTTGCCCGGCAAGAATGATTGATAGGTAGGAAATGATTGATGTTACTCTAATTGCATTCTTCATTCTTTTTTGTTATTTAAAAACTCATCTGTAAAGTGCCCTCTTTCTTTTGATTTTGAGAATTTGTCCTTGTTATAGACCTGCGAATTTCCTTTGGGGATTGACAACGATTCCCAACCGTTTTCTGCAAGCATTTTTCCCAAAAACACGATTTGTCCAATATGATATGGATAATGGGCAAGTTGCCTGTTAATGGCTTCCGTTACAGTATGACCTTGATTACGTATGTAGATGATCTTGTTAAGGTCGGCTGTTGTCAATGAATTGATGGCATTGAAAAGGCAGGCCCAGCCTTCATTCCACTTGTTTATAAGGTCCTCTCTGCTTTTTATATCATTTTCAAATTCACTATCTCTGTTACGCCATTCTTTTTCTCCGTCTGAAGTCAGAAAATCTGTCCAGCGTGAGCGCATATTTCCCCAAAGATGTTTTACTATGGTAGCAATGCTGTTACTGTCATCATTATATTGCCAGAACAACCAGTCGTCCTGCACTTGTAAAAACGTTTTATCACCCAGCATTTTGTAATATTCAAACTGCTTCCTTACGCTTTCTAAATAATCGTTTATCATAATCGCGTTTTGTTTGATGATTGGAACTTACCTGTTAGCGAAGCCTGGCCTTTCTATTGTTTGCAGGGGTTCGTTTTATTAAAGATAAATTTACAAAAAATGGCCATGCTAAAATAGTTATCCCATTTTAGCATAGCCATAAAAATATTCACTTTTATATTATAGATTCAGCTTACCCTCCCTGCCAATATCCAGTTGCTGACCGGAAATGGCACTGGCGGCTACTTTTAATATTGTAACCAGCTTGTTGGACTTATTGTCCCAGTAATGTGCTTCGCCGGGTATTACTTTAAGCACCCGGATGCGGGGATCTTCTTTTCCTTTTTCAAACCAGGCTTCGATCATTTTATTCCAGTACTTATCAATCCTTTCCTCGTCCCGGGAAATTTCAGCTGTCCCGTTAATGCTTAAAAAATTGTAGTCGCCCACATGCGCATAAAGCAGGCTTACCTTGTTGTTGTTTTCAAGATTCCGGTGTGTTTCACTCTCCGATGAAAAAAGGAACCAGATATTCCCTTCTTCATCCACTTCCTGTCGGCTCATGGGAACGGCGTGGGGATAATCGCTTTCTGAAGTAAAGGTACACATCATGCCAATGTCGATTTTATCTACCATTTCTTTAAGCTTTTCTATGGCTTCGAGGTTGTGCAGGTTTTCTGTACTCATAGGATTATTATTTATTGATGATTGAATTTAGCCGACCATATAAAGGCAACCAGTTGCTGTTTCAAAAGGTTCCGGGTAATTCTATATCAAAAATTCGTCCAAATTTGACTGTTCAGACATTTACCTGCAAACAGGCTGCTAAACAGAAGTCAACCTGTTGTTTTTAGAGGCTCTTAAACATGATATAAGTATCAACAAAGCCCAATGTTTTATGCCGGAATCCTTTGGGTGTTGTACCGATTATCTCAAAACCCAATTTCTTCCATAAGTTAACAGCGTTCTCATTAGTGCTTACTACTATGTTAAACTGGATCCCCGTAAACCCCTTTTCCCTGGCAAACCTGAGGGAGTGCTCGCAAAGCTGTTTTCCTATGCCTCTTCCCTGGCATTGCGGATTTACCATATAGCTGCAATTGGCGATATGGTTGCCCAGGCCGATCTGGTTAGGTTTGATTATATAAGTACCTGCTATGTTTTCTGCTTCATCTGCTGCTACGAAAGTGTCCATATAGTTGGCAAACCAGTGCTTCTGCAAGTCTTCTTTGGGTGTACCGGAATCAAATACATAGGTGTCGCCTGTCGAGATCACATTTCTGAAAATTTCCCAAACCTTATCATAATCGGTTAGAATGTCTGCTTTTCTTATTTTCATTACTAATTTTTAATATATCAGCACCTTTGATTTCAGGTCTCAACATACGCTTTTTTATGAATCCAACAAACCAAAAGAGGCTGTACAAAATCCTGTACAGCCTCTTTTATATTCCACAGATTTCGGATTAAATCATCTTCACGCTTCTTTCTACAAAGGCTGTCAGCTCTGCACCGGTAAGCATTCCCTGGGCTAATAAAGCCAGGTCAAAAGCCTGTTGTGCCAACGCTTTTTGTGTATCGGTATTTGTTTCAGACAGTATCTTGGTCGCCAGCGGGCTGTTAGCGTTTACCGCCACTTTATACCTGTCCGGCATGGACCCATAAAAGCTCATACCACCGCCAAGCGCTGCCATATCTTTCATGCGACGCATAAATTCATCCATGGTTACCGTAACAGGCATTGCATCGGCAGAAAGGTTTTCAATGCTTACTTCCATACCTGGTTTGGTGATGGCCTCCTTGAATACGGTCTCCAGTTGTTTACTTTGTTCTTCGCTCAGGCTGCTTTCAATTTTTTCATCTTTAGGGATCAGCTTTTCTACTACATCAGCATCAACGCGTTTGATCTGTGTTTTTTCAAGGTCGCGCTCTAAATGGCTGACAAAATGATTGTCCAGCGGGCCATCCAGCAATAATACATCGTATCCTTTCTTTTCTGCGGCGTTGATGTAGCTGTGCTGCCTGTCAGCATTGGCAGCATATAAATACACTACGTTCCCATCTTTGTCAGTTTGATTAGCAGCTACTTTGTCCCGGTATTCTGATAAAGTAAAGAACGCTTTGCCTACATTACTCAGCAAAACAAAATCTTTTGCTCTTTCGGCAAATTTAGGCTCACTGATGATACCATATTTTACAAATACCCCGATGTCGTTCCATTTTTCTTCGTAGCTTTTCCTGTCGTTTTTAAACAACTCAGCCAGTTTATCGGCCACTTTTTTAGTAATATAGGTATTGATCTTTTTTACGTTGCCATCAGCCTGTAAGAAAGAGCGAGATACGTTCAGCGGAATATCAGGAGAATCAATTACGCCATGCAGCAGCATTAAAAATTCGGGAACAATATCTTTTACATCGTCTGTAATAAATACCTGCCTGCTGAATAGCTTGATTTTATTACGCTGTATTTCCACATCGTTTTTAATCTTGGGAAAATACAATACGCCGGTAAGATTGAAAGGATAGTCCACGTTTAAGTGTATCCAGAACAAAGGATCTTCGCTGAACGGATAAAGCTCTTTATAGAAACTGAGGTAATCTTCATCTTTTAATTCAGACGGGGGCTTTGTCCAGATGGGCTTAACAGTATTGATGATATTAGGAACTTCAACATCTTTATATTTAGGTTTGCCATCGGCATCTTCTCCATCAGGCTCGCTTTCGGTTCTGGTGCCAAACTGAACAGGCACGGGCAGGAACTTAGCGTATTTATCTAAAATGGACTGTATTTTATAATTCTCTAAAAACTCCTTGTTCTCTTCATTAATGTAAAGAATAACATCTGTTCCGCGTTCGGTACGGCTGCCCGGGTTCATTTCAAACTCGGTGCTGCCATCACAAACCCATTGGGCGGGTGTTGCCCCTTGCTGATAGCTTAAGGTTTGAATTTCCACTTTATCAGCTACCATAAACGCTGAATAAAAGCCCAGGCCAAACTGGCCGATGATTTCGTTGGCGTCTTTGGCCTCTTTAAATTTTTCCAGGAACTCACTCGCGCCTGAAAATGCTATCTGGTTGATATATTTTTTAATTTCATCGGCTGTCATACCAATTCCGTTATCAGAAATGGTAATGGTCTTAGCCTCTTTATCCAGCTTTACCTGCACCAAAGGGTCGCCCAGCTCACCATTAAACTGGCCTAAAGAAACCAGCCTTTTGGCCTTTTGGATAGCATCTACGGCGTTGGAAACCAACTCCCGAAGAAAAATTTCATGGTCGCTGTATAAAAACTTTTTGATTATCGGGAATATATTCTCCGTATGAATGGATATAGTACCTTTTTCCTGAACCATATACTTATATATTTTTTGGGTTTTTCATCAAAATTGATACCGCCGGAAAGCGAAAAGCCAGATTGGCAGATTTTGATGAAAAATTTTCATTTTCGGAAAAATGTTATGCTATCTTAGCCTTATGTATAACGAGACTTTCTTTCAGGTAAGTGATAATATCGGCTGGACTGATCTTGGTAATGGCGTTTCAAGACAAATGTTGGGCCATGATGATAAATTAATGATGGTAAAAGTGAAGTTTGAAACAGGGGCAGTAGGAGCCATGCATCAGCACCCGCATGCGCAGGTGAGCTATGTAGAAAGCGGCAGTTTTGAGTTAACTATTGGTAACGAAGTGAAAATATTGAACCAGGGCGATGGATATTTTGTACCCCCTGGTGTATTGCATGGCTGCGTTTGTAAAGAGGCCGGTGTGCTGATAGATGCTTTTACGCCAGCAAGAGCAGATTTTTTAATATAGTGCCGACTGGTTTAGCTTTTTATAATTTGCAGTGCTGCTACACTCTACACCAGTACAATAACTGCTCGCTCATACTGCTCGCCAGGTTTTTAAAGCGGAGCGCGAACTAATGAGATCAAAGTCACTATCTAAATGGACCAGGGTAACAGATCGTTCTATTGCATAATAAGCAATGAGGTAATCATTGCTCTTTCGGACGGTAAGCCCTTTTTTTCTTAAAGTCCGGTACAAATCTGCTGCTCCAATGGCAGCCTGGATAGGATCTACTTGTAGTACAGTGAAGTAAGACAATATATTTTTAATATGATTATATTGTGCATCGTTCCGAATACCTTGCAAAATCTCCTGTAGAATGGTAGGAGTAAGGAGTACAGCATCGTTTCGTTCGATATAATCTGCTAAGAGATCAGATGTAGGATGCTGCTTATCACCCAGGAAGTTAATCCATACTGAAGTATCGAAAATGAGTGGTTCGTTCACAGGCTCCGCATTTCCTGTAAATTTCCTTCCCATACCACTTTACCTCTGAGTGCCAGCAATTCTTTTTTCTTCATCCAGGCTACATAGTTTTTTAATGCCTCCTGTACTACTTCCTTAATATTCTTGTTTTTCTCCTTATCCCTCTAACCCCTTCTCCATGCGGAGAAGAGGAACTGCTTCCTGCTATAAATGTATATGAATGACTATCTTCCGAACGCTTTCAATATCCCCGGGATACCCAATGATCCTTCAAAAGTGGAAATAAGCTTTTTGTTTTTGTCGTAAAAAGCCAGGTAAGGCAGGTTTTTCATTTCATAGTAGGGAGGCATTACATAAGCAATATCGCGTCCTACGGTAATGCCATTTTGCTGCAGTTTATATTTTGCTGCAAATTTTTTCATATCACTAAAAGGCTGGGTAGTAGCCATTACTATCTGTATACCTTTGAATTTGCTGATATTCTTAATAAGCGCTTCTGTTTCGTGCTGGCAATGGTCACAATCAGGACTGAAAAATATAAGCAGCAAAGGTTTATCTTTTTGAAACCTTGCTTTTAAGGGCCATTTAGTAGTGCTGTCGGTAAGTAAAAGAACAGCAGGTGGGGGCGTTCTCTGCTTCAGGTATAAAGGCGTTTCCTGTCCAAATGCTATACAACTGATAAAAAACGAAATTAATAGGGCTGATACATACTTTTTCATGCGTAAGTTTTTATTTTTTGGTATAAACCTGTTTATTAGCGGGGAATATACCCGGAAATTTTCCTGTCAATAGATAAAGGTAATATTTTGATGTGTTTCAGTGACATTTGGCTGCAAGGAGAAAAAAATTTGTTTATCTACGATAAATTCGTAAATTAGCATTAAAATCGTAAAAATGATAAAGCTTACACCGCAGGAAGAACAACTAATGATAGCAATATGGAAAGTAGGGGAAGGTCATGTAAAAGCCTATATGGAGCATATACCCAATCCGGGCCCTTATACTACTGTTGCTTCTACTATTAAAAACCTTGAAAAGAAGGGGTATATATCAGGCCGTCTTTTTGGCAACACTTATGTATATAAGCCTATAGTTACTGAAGATGAGTATAAAAAGAAATTTATGGGTAGTGTGGTTAAGGACTATTTCAGCAACTCTTATAAAGAGCTGGTTAATTTTTTTGTAGATCAGAAAAAGCTTTCTGCTGATGAGCTGAAGGAAATAGTGAAAATGATCGAAAGCGGAAAGAAGAAGTGAAGCAGTGAGAAATTAATAATTAGTAATTAATAGTTCTATCATCCGTCCTCTGTCAACTTTAAAACTTACTTTATGCCTGTCATCATAGATTATATACTAAAACTCAATATATGCCTGGGGGTTGTGTACCTGTTTTACCAGTTGTTTTTAAGAAGGCTTACCTTTTACAACTGGAACCGGTGGTATCTGCTGGGTTACACTGCCTTAAGTTTTATTATTCCTTTAATTGATATTATGCCATCGCTGCAAAAGCGTGACCTGCAAAGCACTGCGGTGATGCAATGGATACCTGTGATCAATTTTGTACCGCAGCAGGATCGGGGTTTTTTTGAAACGCTTACCTACTGGGATTGGTCTGTTGCACTGTTGATAATGGGAAGCCTGGTTTTATTGATAAGGTTCCTGGTACGTTTTTACTCTTTTAAAAAGATGAGGTCCAGGGCGCAGCTGTTATCTGACGATCAGACAAAAATTTACCAGCTCGATGATAATATCACCCCCTTTTCTTTTGGTAATTCCATATTTATTAATATGGAATTACACCATGGTGAAGAGCTGGAAGAAATTATACGCCATGAGTTTGTGCATGTAAAGCAAAGGCATACTATTGATATTATATGGTGTGAAGCCTTATGTATCTTAAACTGGTTCAACCCTTTTGTATGGATGCTGCGCCATAATGTGAAACAAAACCTGGAGTTTATAGCAGACAATAAAGTGCTGCAAAATGGCCTGGATAAAAAAGAGTACCAGTATTTACTGCTGAAAGTATTGGGCAGCCGGCAGTTTGCTTTTACCAATCATTTTAATTTTTCGTCTTTAAAGAAACGCATTGCTATGATGAACACGATCAAAAGTGCAAAAATTCATTTAATCAAATTTTTGTTTTTGCTACCGGTAGTGGCAGTGCTGCTCCTGAGTTTCAGAAAAGAAGTGATCAGGTTACAGGAAAAACAGTATGCGTCAGAAGAAAACCGTAGCGTTGACCCCAGTAAAGAAACGCCTGAAAGTTTTGTTGAGGATTCAAAAAAGCCGCCTGCCATTTCACCTGCTGCGCCTTTGAAAAAGGATACCGTTCCTGTAGAAAAGAAGAAAATGGTGATCACATTCAAAAATACTAGCAGCCCGGATAATCCTCCTTTAATTGTTGTTGACGGGGTGGAAATGGACAGGACTTACAGCCTGGAAGCAGTGGATGCCGAAGATATAGAAAGTGTCAGCGTGCTGAAAGACGGAAATGCTACTGCTTTATATGGAGAAAAAGGCAGAAATGGGGTTGTCATTGTTACAACCAAAGGTTCCGCGTCGTTCATGAGCACATCTGGCAGCCGGCAGCCGCTGTATGTTTTAGATGGCTTGCCTATAGAGCATAGTAGGCTAAAAAGTATAAACCCGGATCGTATTGAAAGCGTAAGTGTTTTGAAAGATGCCTCTGCAAAAGCTTTATACGGCCCGAAAGCTGAGAACGGCGTTGTTTTAATTACAACAAAAACCGGCCGTTCTAAAATGGATAGTATTTCGTTTTCTGCAAAAGGGGATAAGATATTATTAAGAAAGGCCGAAAACGGATATACGCATGAAATGGAAGCGGATAAAATAATAATGAAAGATGATGGAAAAACAATATTGGCTTCCGGCAATGTAAGCGGAACGGTTTCCCCCAATGCTAAAGTAAATGTTGATACCATTATCTTTCATCCCAAAGCAGGAACCAAAACAGAAGAAGTTGTAGTGGTTGGTTATGGAACAAAAAGCCTGGAGCCCGAACTTAAAGGCGAAGTAGCAGGGGTACAGGTAAAGCCGGCTGGAAAAGGGGAAATGATCGTCAGAGGCAATGGCAGCCTGCATGGTAATATCTATTATGTTTTAAATGGGGTTAAGGCTAAGAAAAAAGATATTGAAAAGCTGGCTCCTAATACTATTAAATCCGTTGATGTTTTAAAAGGCGAAAGCGCTGTAAAATACTATGGACCTAAGGCAAAAGAGGGCGCTATTGTAATTACAACGAAATAAGGTTACTCTCCCTGAGAAAACTGTTGAGACTGTCAAAGGATAATTGACACGAAGGCACAAAGTTTTACAAACTGCTCGTTTCGTATATCTCTTTGTGGCGAAATAATTTGCAGCAGTTTTGACAGGTTCTTTCTATTTTGCCTCCGGCGATCTTATCTCTCCGGTAATTTTCTTTTTATCAGTCAATGCAAAAAACAGGCTGATGATGCAAAAGCCGATCCAGTATAGATAAACACCTACATGAAACCGCTCGCCCAGCCAGCGATGAGTAAGATCGGTCCTGAAATCCCTGAAGGTAAAATAAAGTCCGGCGAGGGAAATGAGAAAGAACAGGATCAGCACCATTTTTCTTTTGATGCCATTAAGCGCCCTGTCAATAAAATATAAGATAGTGCCTATGATCAGCATTAATGTAAAACAGACCAATGCAGACTGCCACCAGCTTTGAAAAAAGGAGAACTGCTTATAGAAAAAGCTGATGCCGATCTTACCTATTAAAGAAACCCCTGCAGTGAGGTTGCCTGACAAAACAGATAAGCAAATCAATATAAAAAGGAGTAAAAGATAATTGCGCTTCATGCTGCAATTTACAACTATTGCGCCTCTAAAGAGTCTTTTGCGTTGATAGTGTATATATTGCTGACACTGTCTTTTTCAGGATGATTGATTTTTGTCCAGTTGACCTGCTTGTTAAAAAAGTTCACTTCATCTTCATCGCATTGCTTTCGTGTGTCTGTATTGCCAAACATGTAGCAATTATAATGATACTTTACTTTATTACCTATCGTTATCCAAAGCGTGTTGGCGGGTTCTGCTACAGAGGTTCTGGGTACGGTGGTTCCTGTAAGGTTAGCAGGATAGAGTGTATATTTAATAGTTGCCCCGGGCTGAATAACCTGCTTCTCAGAAATGAAGACAGTGTCCTTTTCCTGCCAGATATACCTGAACCCGTTTTGTACATAAACAGGAATACTTAGCTCATTTTTTAAATAAGTACCGTAACGTATTTCTGTTTTAACGTTTTCAGATCTTTTTTGGCAGGCATTTGATAATACAATTAATAGAACAGCAGTGCCAATACCTGTCAATAGTTTATTCATGTGTACGGATTTAGTTAAACTATATAACGTAGATTCCTGTTAAAACGCAACAACTAAGGAAATATATGGCGGGACATTTTATAGAATGGTTGCAGCATCTGCGTTCAGAGAAAGGTAGCAGCATTAATACAGGTAAGAATATTGCTCAATCAGCAAGCTGGTAAATTTCTTTATAATTCCGGCCAAGGCCGTCATAGTCGAGCCCGTATCCTACTACAAACTTATTAGGAATAACAAAGCCGGTATAATCAACAGGTACTTCGTAAGTGGTCATTTCGGCTTTGTGCAGCAAGGTTACTATTTTTAACGATGCGGGCTGCTGGTGCTGCAGTTGGGGCAAAAAGTGATGTAAGGTTTTACCGGTATCAATAATGTCTTCGAGGATCACCACATGCTTACCGTGTAAGTCGGTATCTAGGCCGATAGCAGTGGTTACGCTTCCCGTTGAGTTCAACCCTTGATAAGAAGCGAGCTTAATAAAGCTTATTTCACTGTCTATAGTAAGATGTTTGAAAATATCGGCAGCAAACATGAACGAACCATTCAGGATAGCAATGAAAACCACCTGCCTGCCCTCATAATCTTTATTGATAAGCGCTGCCAGCTCTTTAATGCGGCTTTGCAGCTGCGTTTCGCTTAAGTAGATTGTAAAAGTTTTATCATGAACTTTTATAGCGCTCATAAATTAGAAGTAGCTGAATGAGTAGTAGCTAAAGGAATAGCATTTTCCCTTAACTTTAATTTAGTACCTATGGCAGGCGAATCGAACCTGGAAAGATTGTTATACTTTAAAAGGGATTCTAACCTGATGCCTTCAGCCTGTGCAATATCATGAATACTTTCCCCGGCCTGCACTTCATGAATGGGTTTATCTGACATGGTTCTTTTTAGCTGCAGGAAGACCAGCGTTCCTTTTTTTACAACATCGGAAATAGCGCTAAAATCATTCATATCATACAGCCTGTTCAACGGGATGTTATATTTGCCGGCGATACCGGTTAGTGATGCCCCGGCTTTGAGATAAATCACTTTGGTGTTATTGATTAAAAAATCACCTTCAGGATAAATGCTGGCTACTTCTTCTTTTATTATGGCTTTTTCCTGCACAGGTATACCAGCTTTTTGTGCCATATAGGATCTTACTTCCTCCGTCATTTCTAATTTGCCGAGGCCTATCATGGTATAATCAGCAAGATTATATCTTTCAATGAGATTAATGAGTATTTGCGGGTACCTAGGGTTGGTAGCATAGCCGGCTTTTTTCAGGCCATGAGCCCAGCCTTTGTAATCTGTAGGCTCCAGCTCAAATAAAAAAGCATAGCGCGAACGGTTTTTTAAGAAATCAGAATGATCCCGGTAAGACTGGCTGGCACTTTCATATTTCATAAAGCGTTCCTGCGGCCTGTCGTCATCATGCAAAACATAAGGCCCATCATAACCCTGTTTGCATTTTATACCGAAATGGTTATTTGATTTTAATACCAGCGGACTTTGCCCTGACATAGTCTCCAATATGCCCTGGGCTAATTTAATAGCGGCGGGCACTCCCGTACGCTGCATTTCCTCCACAGCAATGCCGCTGTAAGTTTTAATATATTGTTCCGTTACTTCGTTTGTCTGCGCTATGGCGGCAAGCAATGAAAAAGTAAATACAGTTGCTGCTATAAATTTCCGAATCATTGTAAAAAATCTTAAAAGAGTTCCAACCCCGGCAGAGGCTATATCTTCCTGATCAGGTAAAGCCCGTCCCGTACAGTCAGCACCACTTTTTCTATATCCGTTCTTTGGTTAATAAAATCATTAAACGTTTTCACCGCTTTGGCACTTTTGCCTTTGGCATTTTCTTTCAGTGCCTCGCCATGAAAAAAAATATTATCTGCTAAGATAAAACCATTTTTCCTAACCTGAGGCAAAACCAGCTCAAAATAATTAATATAACCCACTTTATCTGCATCTATAAATACCAGGTCCCAGGTTTCATTGAGCTGCGGAATGATTTCGGCTGCGTTACCTGTATGCAGCTTTACCTGGTTTTTGTGCGCTGATCTGTTAAAGAAGTTCTGTGCAATGGCAGCCGTTTCTTCCCTGAACTCAATGGTGTGCAACATGCCGTCATCTGTTAATCCTTCAGCCAGGCACAGCGCACTATAGCCTGTAAATGTGCCTATTTCGAGGATACGGCGGGGGCGGATCATCTGGCTGAACATTTTGAGCAATTGTCCCTGTACATGACCGCTCAGCATGTGCGGTTCGGCATGGTGCTGGTGCGTGAAGTCATTTATTTCTGCCAGAAGAGCGCCTTCTTTTGAAGTATATTGATCAGAGAACTGTGTTAATAGTTCATAGTTCATGGTTCATGAGTTGTGAATGGTGAGCAGTGAATAGGAAGTAGGGAAACTTCGGTCTTCTGACCTCCGACCTCTGACTTTCCAACTCCCCGACTTCTAATGCACATTATCCTGTTCTAATTCCGCTGCGCTTACCGGTTTGGAAATAAGGAACAGGCCAATGAAGGTAAACAGCGCATTAATGATAATCAGCTCTAAACCTATTTTAAAATCGCCAAAGATCGCTTCCTGATTTTCATCAATCAAAAAACAAAGAACCGGGGCAATGAAGCAAACAAAAGGTACCAGTTTGTCGCTGGGCCTGCGTTTTATAAATATACCAAAAGCAAACAAACCTAACAGCGGTCCGTAAGTATAACCCGCCAGACGCAGAATAGTATCAATCATGCTTTTGCTGTCTATCCATTTAAAGATAAGCACCAGCAGTAAAAAAGCGGTGGCCACCATAAGATGTACTGTTTGCCTGAATTTTTTCTTGCGCTTCTCATCCATATCCGTACGCCTGTTCAGTCCGGCAATGTCAATACAGAAAGAGGAAGTAAGCGCGGTCATGGCTCCGTCTGCACTGGGAAATAGGGCCGATATAAGTGCAACGATAAATATTACGGCAATTATGGGAGGCATGTGCTCCACGGCAACGGTCGGGAATAAAGCATCACCTGAGGCGGCGATATTTTCCTGCGCTGCAAACAGGTGCAATAATCCCCCTAAATATAAAAACAGGCCAATGACCACTACCATGATAAATGCCAGTGAAACCATATTTTTTTGAGAATCTTTTAACCGGCTCACAGAAATACTTTTCTGCATCATTTCCTGGTCAATGCCGGTCATACTTAAGGTTATAAAAGCGCCTGCCAGTATTTGTTTAATAAAATAGCCTTTGGCATTTACGTCTGTATTGAAAATTTTTGAAAGACTGGCGTTGCGCATGGCTTCGAGGCTTTCGGCAATGTTCAGGTCCATGCGTTGCAGCAGGTAGATGGTGCAAATAATGAGACCCAGCAGCATACCGGTAGTTTGCAGCGTATCTGTCCATACGATTGTTTTTACACCACCTTCAAAAGTGTATAAAATGATCATGAACAGGATAATAAGGGTAGATACCCAGAATGGGATGCCAAAACTGTCGAGTATAGTAGCCTGTAAGATATTTACTACCAGGTATAACCTTGCTGTTGCACCTACAAGGCGGCTGATAATAAAGAACCATGCCCCTGTTTTGTAAGACAGCATTCCCATCCGTGTTTTTAAATATCCGTAAATGGAAGTGAGCTTTAGCCGGTAGTAGAGGGGTAATAATATATAGGCAATGGACAAATAGCCGATCATATACCCCAGAACGATCTGCATATATCCAAACTGGTTGGCGCCTACAGCCCCCGGTACGCTCACAAAAGTTACCCCGCTCAGCGATGTGCCTATCATGCCAAAAGCCACCAGCATCCAGTTGCTGCTCCGGTTCCCTATAAAAAAAGATTCATTGTTGCTGTTCTTACTGGTTCTCCAGGCTACTACAAGCAATAAAAGAAAATAAGCAATAACTATTGAGAATAAAAAACCCGCAGACATATTATGTATTAATTAATTTAATTGGGATTTGCAATTTAATTTTTGAAGATAGGTAAAATTGCTGCTCTTTTGTAAAAAAAATCGGAGATCTGTAAGGTTTTTAAAACCTTGCAGGTCTCCCTGTAGAATTAGAAGAAGCGTAAAAATCTACAATAATGCCAATAAAGAGTATGGCCGTGTTTTGCGGCTCGCAGAACGGAAAAGAAGAGCTGTTTGTTCAGGAGGCAAGAAACCTGGGACTTTGGATAGCATCTAAAAGTATAAAGCTGGTATACGGCGGGGGAAATGTTGGGCTGATGGGCACTGTAGCAAACGCTGTGATGGATAATGGGGGAACGGTTACCGGCGTTATTCCCCGGATATTGGATTCCAGGGAGCGTTCGCATAAAGGGCTGACTGAATTACTGGTGGTGGAAAATATGCATGTCAGGAAAATGAAAATGTATGAGCTGTGCGATGCGGCGGCTATTTTGCCCGGAGGTTACGGTACTTTGGATGAACTGTTTGAAATGATCACCTGGAATAATCTTTCTATTCATGACAAAGAAATCTATATCATCAACCTGAATGGTTTTTACGATCATTTGCTGGCCCATATTGAAACTATGCTGAACAATGGGTTTTTATATGAAAATCCTATGAAGAATATTACAGTGGTAAAAACGGTGGAAGAACTGGTGCTGTTACCGGAGTTTGACGAAGGTGCAAAGTAATACAATGCATCGTGAAAAATGTTACATATACAGGGAATTACTCCTTTTCCCGGGTTTATACACCTGAAAATTGAAAACGCTTAGTAGTTTTCTTTTATTTTCGTGAGATGAAGATCCGGTTTCTTACACATATTGCTTTATTATTTATTGTTGTTACTGCGAAGGCGCAGTCATCAACAGCTTCGTATATTTTGCAGGATATAAAAAAACTGAAAGTATTAGGTTCGGTACTGTATGTAGCTGCGCACCCTGATGATGAGAATACACGGTTGATTACTTACCTGGCCAATGATAAATTGTACCGTACCGGTTACCTGTCGTTAACGCGTGGCGATGGCGGGCAAAATCTTATAGGAGATGAACAGGGCGTGGAGCTGGGCCTGATCCGTACGCAGGAGCTGTTAGCAGCGCGCCGTATTGATGGTGGCGAGCAGTTTTTTACCAGGGCTTATGATTTTGGCTATTCTAAAAATCCTGAAGAAACATTTACCAAATGGAAAAAAGACAAAGTGCTGGCAGATGTGGTTTGGGTGATACGCAAATTTCAGCCTGATGTTATTATTACCCGGTTCCCTGCAACCGGTGAGGGAGGGCATGGACATCATACGGCAAGCGCTATACTGGCAGAAGAAGCTTTTAAAGCCGCTGCAGATCCCAGGCAGTTTCCGGAACAACTGAAATATGTAAAACCCTGGCAGGCAAAAAGAATTTTATGGAATACCTTCAATTTTGGCGGTAATAATACTACCAATCCTTCACAGTTTAACATCAATGTTGGTGGCTACAATAGTTTACTGGGTAAAAGTTACGGAGAGATAGCTGCCCAAAGCCGTAGTCAGCATAAATCGCAGGGCTTTGGTTCGGCTGCCACAAGAGGGGACAGCTATGAGTATTTCAGGACAATTGGTGGCGATGCTCCTCAGAAAGATTTATTAGATGGTGTAGATGTAAGCTGGAGCCAGATCGGTAAAACCGGATCGGCATTTCAAAAAGCCATTACAGATATTGAAAACAGGTTTGATGCAGCTGCGCCTCAAAAATCGGTACCAGCTTTAGTAGCGTTGTATAAAATGATGGATAAGGCAGGCGATCATTACTGGATCAACAGGAAAAAAGAAGAAGTACAGCAACTGGTGGCACAGTGTAGTGGTTTATATCTGGATGCTTACACTAACCAGGCTTTTGCCGTTCAAACCACAGATATTAATGTAAGTGTTATTGTAAATAACCGGCTGGGCGCCGATGCTGTGATTAAGAAATTCTTTATTGATGATATTGCGGAAGATGTAAATAAGGCACTTGAAAAGAATAAAAATGTTACGTTTGATAAAAAGCTCCCTATCCCGTTAAGTAAAGAAATAACACAGCCTTACTGGCTAAAGGAAAGAATGGAAGAAGGATTGTTTGACGTGGCTGATCAACAGTTGATCGGTATACCAGACGTGCAGGCGGCATATAAGGTAAAACTACTGATAACCATAGCCGGCCAGGACTTTGTTTTTGAAAGATATGTAAGATACCGTTACACAGATCCTGTAAAGGGCGAAGTGTATCAGCCTTTACCGGTAGTTCCACAAGCTACGTTAACGGCTTATCCTAATATATTAATTTTTAATAAAGACGATAACCGTACCCAGAAAGTGCAAACGCAGCTCCATGCTCATACTGCTATTGATGGGAATGTTACAGCAGGTCTTACAGGCATTGACTATTCGGGTGTGCAGACCCAGGCTGTTCAGCTGGCTAATGGTAAGATAAAAGCTTTTGACTTCGAAGTTACTGATGACCATAAGCCAGAAGAAGTGTATGCAGTGACCGCTTATGCTAATAAAAAAGATCCCAAAGATACTATTGGTTATCACCTGGCTTTGCGAAGCATCGCTTATGATCATATACCGGTTATCAGGTATTTTTATCCTGATTTTATTACTGCGCTGAACATCGACCTGAAAACGGCCGGCAGGAAAATAGGATATATACCGGGAGCAGGAGACAAGGTAGCCCTGATACTGGAACGTATGGGATATGAAGTAACCCTTCTTGATAAAACAACCTTACCTGTGAGCAACCTGAAAAGTTTTGACGCCATTATCACCGGGGTGCGCGCTTATAATACCAACGAGTGGATGGATGAATTCTACGATGAGCTGATGGATTATGTAAAAGATGGAGGTAATCTTATTGTTCAGTATAACACGAGTAATAATATAGGAACAGTGAGATCCCGGATAGGCCCTTATGATTTTAATATCACCCGTAGCCGTATTACTGATGAAGAAGCTAAAGTAACCATCCTTGACCCTTCTCATAAAGTGTTTAACTTCCCTAATAAAATTACCGGTAAAGATTTTGACCATTGGATACAGGAACGCAGCATTTACCATGCAGGTAACTGGGATAGCCATTTTCAACCCCTGTTATATATGGCTGATCCGGGAGAAAGGGCAAATGAGGGCAGTTTAATAGTCGCTAAATATGGTAAGGGGTATTTTACCTATACCGGGCTTGTGTTTTTCAGGGAGCTGCCTGCGGCTGTACCGGGCGCTATGAGGCTGATGGCTAACCTGATTGCGTTGAATAAAGATTAGTTGATACGTTGACAGGCTAGTAAGTTGAAAAGTGATTGAATGATAGTCTGGTTAAAAGAAATATAAGATGAGTAATAGTAAAAAACCTTTTATTGATATACGGCGGGGGGAAATGGCCTTTTTTGTAGCGATTGTAATTGGGCTGGTAATTGGTACGCTGATCAAAAAAGTGAGGCTGGGCCTGATGCTGGGCCTGATAATTGGTTTGGGTATTGTTTTTCTCAATGGTATCCGCGCAAAACGATAAGCTATGTATGATAACGATGATAAACCGCCTTTGTTCAGCTCGTGGAATATATGGTATGTGCTGGTAGTGCTGATACTGGCGGCATTGATCTTGTTTTTTTACTATTTGACTAAAAAATTTTCATGAGGCCTTTCGATTGGATAGTGCTTGCAGGTACACTTATACTCATTATTTTGTATGGGGTGTACAAAAGCCGTGGCAGCAAAGACCTGGAGGGCTACTTCCTGTCCAACAGGAGCATGCCCTGGTATATTATTTTGCTGAGCATCATGGGTACGCAGGCAA
>JASGDI010000031.1:0-16206 GCA_049841335.1 Niabella sp.
ACCAACTGGTGCGGAAATACCAGCTTTGAAAGGCTCCATTGGAAGTGAGTCCTTTTTAAAAGGGTTTCATGAATACCAAAGGCGCCTCCTATAAGAAAGACGATCCTTTTTGCAGAACTGTTGGCACATTGTTGTATTTGTTGAGCCAGGGCTTCTGAGCTTAGCTGAATGCCCCTTTCATCAAGCGCAATTAAAAAATCATCTTTTTGAATTTTGGCGAGTATAATATCCGCTTCATTTTTTTTAATATCAGGAACGGTCATTTTAGCGGCGTTCTTTAGAGGAGCAATAATTTCCCATTCCAGCTTAAAATAATTATTAATACGCTTAGAAAAGTCTTCCACTCCGCTTTTTACATAGGCTTCGTGCGCTTTGCCAATGGACCAGAATGCAATTTTCATTTTATATTGTACGCTATTGGAGTATGAATTTTTACCGGCTTATTAAAAAAGCTGCATCTGGTAGATACAGCCTTTTTGAATGATCACGAAGTTACAGTTTTTCAGGTTATTCTTTTATAGGGATGAAGTTGTGAACACTAAAATCTTTTATAGTATTATTGATGAGAGAAACTGCCTCAGCTTTTTTTAGTTATCCACCCCATGTATATGGAGGATTGAAAAAAGCGAAGTGGTTTTTCAAACCCGGCTTCTGTGCATAATTCCGTTATTCTTTCTTCAGAAACGAGGTAAAGCTCATTTTCCATCCTGTGCAGGCGTTTGCTGATTTCTTGTTTGTCCAGGTTGTTCGGCAAAAGCAGCCTGTATATTTCAAGGCTTTGCCTGATTTGACTCTTAGCTACCGTTATGTCCAGCATTACAAATGTCGCTCCCGACACTAATCTTCCGGCTATATCTTTGAGGAGGTTGAGCTTGCTGCCGTTATCTTCAAGAAAATGCAAAACGAGCAGGAGCGTTGCTGCATTATATTTCTTTTCAAGGGTAAGGTCTGTTATCAACCCTTCAATTAGTGTTACGTTCTGATGGTTTTTTAGTTTTTCACGCGCCTGCACAATCATTTCGGGAGAGGGGTCTATGCCGGTTATTTTCCAATGTTCAGGAGCTTGTACAAATTGCTCTATTTCGTTACCTGTACCACAGCCAACTACCAGCAAATCTTTGCTGCTCGTTTCCTTTAACAGCTTTGGTAAACATTCTAAAAAATAATGATAGTTCGTTATCCAGTTTTCTACAAACTGGTTGTAACCCGTGGCTCTTTCGTTCTTAAATATTTCTATCTTGCTCATTTAAATTCAGTTTTTGTATGCGCCATTATTTATACACCTGCTTTTTTGTTCATCTACACCACCATATCTTATCCTTATAGTAAGTGTATCGCCTTTACAGTCGCTTTCCTCTAATTCCAGTCAGTAGCCATCAGCAAAACAGGTAAGTTGCATTAGAGCAAATACCGCAAAAAGAAACCTATTCTTTTTCATTTTCCTGTCAAAATTTAAGCGCTACGCTGCCAATAAATCTTGCCGGTGGTTGTGGCGTTAATCGTACGGACCAGGCCTTTTCACTGGTAAAGTTATCTGCTTTCAAGCCAATGCGGAATTTTGCCTGATCATAGTAAACAGTAGCATCAAACATTTGGTAAGCCGGTATGATTACTTTAGCGGTCTGAGTGTTAGTCTGGTAGGAGGAACTGCCTATATTGCCGCCCAACCCGGCACCGAGTCCTTTTAGCTTTCCGTTCACCATCCGGTAACTCACCCAGAAATTAAATATTTTACCAGGGCCTGACAGGGCCGGCCTTAGCCCGTTCACAGAAGCATCTGCTTTAGTATATTTACTTTCATTATAGGCATAACCTACTACTGCATTGACGCCGGGGAAAGGATTGGCGGTAATATCAATCTCAACGCCCTGGCTCAATTGTGTACCATCCTGGATAGAATAGTTAATATCTTCAGGATCGGTACGTAATATATTTTCCACCTGTATATTGTAATAGCTTACTGTACCGGACAGGCGATGTTTAAATGCGTCTGCTTTTATACCAATCTCAAGCTGGTTGGCATGTTCCGGTTTAAATATGGATCCGTCTTTGGCAGTCCCGCTTCTGTTGAAAAAGCCGCTCATATAATTACCAAAAACAGAGAGCTGGTCATCTATTACTTCGTATGCCAGCCCTGTCTTATGCGACAGGGAAGTTTGCTCAAACGGGCCTGTCTGTGATCCGCCGGTGCTTAGGCCTCCGGCTATCTGTCCGGTTGCTACGTTGTACACTCCTTTAAAATGGTAATTATCTACGCGTAAGCTTGCCATAGCTACCAGGCGTTTGGTAATATTAAACACATCAGATAAATAAGCGGCGTAGGTATCATCACCATTATGTTCCTTGCGAAGCGTTCCTGACTGCGACAGGGAGTCAATCAGCGCCTTGCTGATCCGGTAATTAGGAGAGGGGTTGATGAAATTAACATTAGGAGTATTGTTTACAGTTACCCGGTCAAAATCACTAAAGTTATTGTAGTAATCCAGCCCGATAACCATTCTGTTCCGATGATTACCAATCTTAAAATCCCCTATAAAGTTTTGCTGAATATCCGTAGCTATAAAGCTGGTGTAACCGGTAATTACCTGGGAACGAAGGGTTGAATCGGTACGTCCGTTTAACGCAGTTATATATCCGTTGATAGTTGACCTGGCCCTGGACACAACAGTCTGGGAAGTCCACTGATCAGAGATCTTGTAGTTAGCCTGGATGAAATAATTCAGCATCTGTGTCTGATAGGTCAGGTCATTGCTGAGAAATGTTTTTTTATAAGGGAATTGCATGTCTACAATAGATTGTGTTCTATTGCTCCCTGTGTATGGGTTAAAGCGTACCACCGAAGTGCCTTTTGTATGCCCAAACTCTACATCCACCAGGAGAGAAAGACGGTCGGTAACCTGGTAGGAAAAGCTGGGCGCAAGGCTGATATTGTTCGTAAATCCAAGATCCTGGAAGCTGCGGTCAAATGTAGTTGCGGCATTCAAACGGAACAATGCCGTTCTGTCTGTGTTAACCGGAGTATTGATATCGGCAGTAAAGCGATTGTAGTTCCAACTGCCACCCAAATAAGCTACTTCGCCGCCAAAAGCATTGTAGGGCTTTTTAGTGACACGGTTATACAGTCCTCCATAACTGCTGGAAATACTGGTTCCGAATAAAGTGGTAGAAGGGCCTTTTATTACTTCCAGCCGCTCAAGATTAATAGGGTCAATTACGGAAAAAGCAGCTCCCGCCACACCATTCCTTGCGTTAGGTTCTGTGTCAAAACCGCGCGACCGGAATGTTACACGCCCCTGGTTGGCAATCATAGGTACACCTGCGCCAGGCACGTTTTTGGAAACGCTGCCCAGATCTACTGCCATTTGCTCGGCAATCAGTTCTTTAGTTACAGTGGTATATACCTGTGGGTTTTCCAGGTTTTTAAGCGGAAGACGCGCAACATATCCGCTCTCTTTTCTTGAAAACTTATTGACACCACTGAACACGGTTATTTCCTGTAAGGCGCGGATGTTTTCTTCTGTCAGTTTAAAATTTACAACCGCATCCTGGTTTGCCACAACGGTTACAGGAATATCTTTTTGCTTAAAGCCGATCATTTGAATGCGGATGGTATAGTTCCCGGGAGTAATATTGCTGAACCTGAAACTGCCTTTGGTATCGGTAAGGGTGGTTTGTTTCAGTTCAGGCAAAGAAACAGAAACCATTTCAAGCGGTTCATTATCTACAGAAATAATAGTGCCGGACACAGAACCTGTTCCTGGCTGACAAAACCCTGGAGCAGTTAAAAATAATAGTATTGGAAATAATAATTTTTTGAGCATATAAGACAGTTGATTAGAAAATATAGAATTTGTAAAGTGGTGCGAAAGTACCCGGAACAATAAAAGAGGTGTTTACGATATTGGAAATATTTCTTACGAATATGGGAAATAGCTATAACAGGTATATAAGTAAACTACGGCATTATAGGTAGTTAAATAATTAATTGTAAAAAATACAAAAAATAATTTTTTTGAATATGTTTGTAGTAATTTCTGCAGGTAGCCAATGATATTGTTCTTGATTTTTGGGTCAAAACTGTGTAGAATTATCTTTAAAGCTTTGTTTGCTATAATGTTCATAGACATCTTTCGCAGTATAAGAAGAATGATATTGCTTCTGTTGCTATTCATTAATATATGTGCTGTACAGGCAAATGAATTTGTGTTTACATCCATTAACGTTTCGCATGGTTTGAGTGATAATCAAATACGCTATATGTTGCAGCTTCCGGACGGGCGTATGGTTTTTACAACAAGCGGAAACCTGAACCTGTATGATGGGGCTCATTTTAAGTATCTGCATCGTACACCACAACATATCAGCCCTTTACCTAAATACGATGGGTTTTACCGGGTCTATCAAAACGGAGATTCCCTCTTGTGGATAAAGGATTATAAGAAAATTATGTGTGTTAACCTGTACCAGGAAAAGTATATACCCAACCTTAGAAGTTATCTTAAGCAAAAAAAAATTCCACAGCCTGTTGATGATTTATTTGTAGATACTGAAGATCGTCTATGGGTGCTTACATCCGGAGGGTTGTGGAATCAAAATATGCCTGGGATTATTGATATCTCCAATAATCAGGGAAACCTGCAGGATTTAGTTGCAGACAAAAAGTATCTATATCTGTTTTATAGTACGGGTGAAATTATTTGTTATGATTTAATTACAAAAAACAAACTTTATGTAAAATCCGCTTATACCTTAGAGGAGCAATCTTTATTCAAAAACACTTCGTTGGTAGTAAAAGGGAATGATGGATTCTACCAGTTGCGAAACGGAAGTAAAGGCGGCTTTTTCTTTTTCGACCCTCAAAAACGGGCCTGGGAAAAGATACTGGAAACAAGCTACGTGCTTAATACTTTAATTGTCACTCCCGATGAAACGGCTTATATAAGTTGTACAAATGGTTTCTGGGTGATTAACCGCCGAACAGGATACAGGCAATACCTGCCTTTATTGAAAACGGTTGATGGTGATATTATTGACACCGAAATAAGTACCCTTTTTTATGATAAACAAGGTGGTCTTTGGGTAGGAACGCTTAACCGCGGATTATTATATTATCACCCGTCCAGGTATAAATTTTCTTATATAGGGCGTTCCTATTTTCCGGAAACTTCCACCAAAGATATTATTATACAATCCTTCGCAGAAGACCAGGCGGGAAATCTGTATATTAAATCACCCTCTGCAATTTATCAATATCGCTACTCCGCAGAAAATCACAAATTTTTACAACCGGTCTCCTCCTTTAGTTTGCCTAAGGAAATACTTACCGCACTCAATAAAAGCTACGAAAACACTTTTGGAGGATACCGTTATACGGCAGTATGTAAAGATTCGCGCGGGTGGGTATGGGCCGGTACCCAGGATGGATTGAAACTGATTAAACCCGAATCGGAGAAAGAAAGAACCTTTTATACTGAGGATGGATTAGTGAATAATTTTATACATGCCATATTGGAAGACAGGGCGCATAATATTTGGGTAACCACAAGCTATGGTATTTCAAAAATACTGGTAGATTCATTAAGCGGAGCACCTCATTTTGTTAATTTTAATGTTTTCGATGGTACGTTAAAAGGAGCGTATACGGATGGGGCAATATTCGAAATGAAAAATGGAACGCTCTGCTTTGGAGGCATTAATGGTTTTAATATGTTAAAGCCTGAGCATCTGACTGCCACAAAACTATCCTTTAAACCTATACTTACCAACCTGCTGTTGAGAGGGGAAAAGATCGAGGTTGGAAACATCTACGATGGACGTATGATTTTATCCCAAACGCCTCCTTATACAAAATCGCTGGAACTTTCTTACAACCAAAACTTTCTTACTTTAGTCCTTTCAGCACTTAATTATCAGAATCCATCCCAAACCAGTTACCGGTATAAACTGGAAGGTATTGACAAAGACTGGCAGGAAACTGCTCCTGCCGGAAAAAACGGAAGTGTTGAAGATAATGGTCTTCTCCGTATTTCATATACAAATCTTCCTCCCGGCACATATATACTTAAAGTTATGGCTTCCGGTAATGCTCTATTCATGGATGAAAGCCCTTTTGAATTGGGCATCGTTATTAAAGCTCCCTGGTGGAGAACTACTACGGCTTATATATTATATGTATTGTTATTTGCTGCTGCCATTTTTTTGAGTATCTATCTGTATATCTATTTTACCAGGAAAAAGCTGGAACGTAATCACAAAGAAGAAATACTGCTGCTTCGTATTCGGAATCTGATTGAGCAGTGTAATATGCTTGAAGCAGAAAAGGAGTCTTATTTTATGAAAACTGACACAACGGCAGGTGTGACAGAGAATATCAGCCAGCCGGAAGATTCTGATTCAGTTTTTTTGGCCCGCGCTATAGAGCTGGTAGAAAAGAACCTGGATGAGCCTGGTTATTCTGTTGAACAACTTAGCCGGGATCTCTATATGGATCGTACAGGACTTTACCGTAAACTGGTTGCATTACTGGATAAGTCGCCATCATTGTTCATCAGAAGTATCCGGTTACAAAAAGCGGCACAACTGATTTTAGAAGGGCAGTTCAGTATCACAGAAATTGCTGACCGTGTTGGTTTCAGCACCACCAGTTATATGAGTAAATGTTTTCAGGAGATGTATGGCTGCAGGCCATCCGAATATGCTGAAAAAGTGAGAAAATCAACATAGTTGTTGTATGTTTCAACATGGTTAGCCCAATAAGCGGCCCTCATGGTTATATTTTTACAAGGTAATTATAAGCTAAAATTAAGAACCATGAAATTGATTTTTTTGTCAAAAACGAGTTGCTTACTAACGATCATTATATGTATAATGACAGTCAACCTTCAATCGCAAACAGTACATCAAACCATGCAGGGAATAAAAACCGGAACACAGGAAATGGACATTGAGATACAATTTTTCAGTCCTGGTATTGTTCGTGTAGTTAAATCTCCGGAGAAGCATCGTTATACTAAAGAAAGTATTTCTGTTGTTAAAAGAGCCGAAAAGGTAGAACTGACAAGTATCCGAAAAGGGGAAATTGTTTCTCTCCAAAGCCAATCTGTTCGTGTTGATCTCAATGTAAAGACCGGGCGTATTTCTTTCCTGGATTTGAAAGGTAATTCCCTGTTTACAGAAAAAGACTATGGAGCGCAGTTTACACCATTTGATGATGCAGGGAATAAAACGTTCAGTGTGCGCCAGGCTTTTTTATTAGATAAAGATGAAGCTGTTTATGGGTTAGGGCAACAGCAGGTAAATGAATTGAATCAGCGTAATCATAAACACTTTATGCGGCAGCGTGCCCTCTATGCAAGCGTTCCGGTTATCCAGTCAACCAAAGGGTATGGAATGTTTTGGGATAATTATTCTCCAACAACTTATACTGATAACCCGCAGGAAATGTCATTTGATTCGCAGGTAGGCGAATGCATAGACTATTATTTTATGTACGGTGGGAATGCAGATGGGGTAACTGCTCTTATCCGGGACCTCACAGGACAAGCGCCAATGTATCCGCTATGGACCTTTGGTTTCTGGCAATCACGTGAGCGTTACAAATCGCAAAAAGAAACGATGGAGGTGGTGGATAAGTATCGTGAACTGAAGGTTCCGCTGGACGGAATTATTCAGGACTGGCAGTATTGGGGACCTAACACTAACTGGAACTCAATGAATTTTGATAACCCCGAATTTCCCGAACCTCAAAAAATGATAGACCATGTACACCGTAAAAATGCTAAAATAATGATCTCTATCTGGGCTTCCTTTGGTCCGGACACGAAACAATATAAAGAACTGGAAAAGATGAACGCGCTGTTTAATTTCAAAACATGGCCGGCTTCGGCAGAGGACAGCTGGCCACCCGATCCCAATAAGCCTTCAGGTGTAAAACCTTATGATCCC
Organism: Niabella sp.; assembly: GCA_049841335.1. Classification (GTDB taxonomy): domain Bacteria; phylum Bacteroidota; class Bacteroidia; order Chitinophagales; family Chitinophagaceae; genus Niabella. The sequence continues at coordinate 7,945 of JASGDI010000031.1, forward strand.
TATAACAAAGCTGCGCGTGATCTTTATTGGAAATATTTGAATGCAGGTTTATTCTCCAAAGGGATCGATGCCTGGTGGACGGATTCATCTGAGCCTGATCATCTGGATGTAAAAGAAAGTGATTTCGATATCCCTACGGCTATGGGAACCTACAGGAGTGTAGTGAATGCTTTTCCTATTATGACTAACCGGGGCGTCTATGAGCATCAGCGTGAGGTGACTTCCGATAAACGTGTTTACTTACTGACCCGTTGCGCTTTTGCCGGGCAGCAGCGTTATGCCGCTAATACCTGGTCGGGAGATGTCCGTTCTACATGGGAGGTTTTCAGAAAGCAGATTCCTACAGGATTGAATTTTTCTCTTTCCGGTATTCCTTACTGGAACACAGATATAGGCGGGTTTTTTACATGGGATTATGATAATGGCGTTAATAACAAAGCTTATCATGAATTGTACACGCGCTGGTTCCAGTATGGTACTTTCCTGCCTATGCAACGCTCTCATGGCAGCAGTGTAAATAAAGAGATATATAACTTAGGGAAAAAAGGAGACTGGGTATATGATGCAGAAGAAAAATACATCAATCTGCGTTACGCACTGCTGCCTTATCTCTATTCAACAGGGTGGCAGGTAACAAATCATGCGGGCTCGTTTCTTCGCGCTTTGTTCATGGATTTTAATGAGGATATAAAAACCCACAATATCAGCAACCAATATATGTTTGGAAAAGCATTCCTGGTTACCCCGGTAACTACCCCAATGTATGTTTTTTCAGATAAAGATAAATGGAAAGATCCGTATGAGAATTTCAGCAAAACCGGTACACAGGATGTGTATTTGCCTGCTGGTACAAAATGGATTGATTTCTGGACGGGTGAAACATTTAACGGCGGCCAAACGGTGGCAAAAGAGGTTCCTATTGATATTATGCCGCTTTATGTTAGAGCGGGCTCTATTATCCCGCTGGGCCCTGAAGTGCAATATGCTACCGAAAAAAAATGGGATAATCTTGAAATCCGTATTTATCCCGGGGCTGATGGCGAGTTGGTGCTCTATGAAGATGAGAATGATAATTACAACTATGAAAGGGGCGCCTATTCAACTATTAAGTTCAAATGGGATAACACCGGGAGAACATTAACTATAGGTAACCGTGAGGGCCAGTATCCGGGTATGTTGAAATCCAGGAAGTTTAATGTAGTTATAGTTGATAAAGAAAACGGGAAGGGAAGTATGCAATCGTCACGATTTACTAAAACCATTCCGTACGGCGGAAAAGAAAAACGTATAAAGCTTTAGATGCGCTGTTTGCTGCTTAGCCTATAAGTTATTTGTCTTTAAAAGCTGGACCATAGCGAGATGCAATGAGTTAGCATGAGGCAGATCTTATGGAGTTTTAGGCCTGTAAGATCTGTTTTATAATGAAAAAAATCCGGGCAGGATAAATTATTCGCTGTCTAATAAATGTATTATTGACAAATAATTTTTTATATTTGTTCAGACAATATAAAACCTCAAGTAAACGATTGTATGAATGCACAAATAAACCGGTCCGTTTTTATATTTATAATGCTGTTATCTGTAGCCTTCCTGCATAGCAAGGCCCAGGAATATCCGAAAGTGATCATGGCGGGTGATTATGCCGACCCTACCATTCTGCGTGATGGGGAAGATTATTACATGACCCATTCTCCCTTTTATTATGCGCCGGGTTTTCTGATCTGGCATTCAAAAGACCTTGTCAATTGGGAACCGGTTTGCCGGGCTGTTCCGGAATATACAGGATCGGCCATGGCGCCGGACCTTATTAAACACAAAGGACGGTTTTATCTTTACTATCCCGCTGCCGGAACCAACTGGGTGTCGTGGGCCGATGATATTAAAGGTCCCTGGAGCAAGCCGGTTGATCTGAAGATAGGCGGTATTGACCCGGGCCATGCAGTGGGTGAGGATGGAAAACGTTATTTGTTTTTGTCAGACGGTAATAGTGGTATGCCGATGGTTCAGCTGGCCGATGACGGCCTGTCCCTGGCAGGAAAAAGTAAGAAAGTATATGATGGCTGGCAATTTCCCAAAGACTGGAAAACCGAAGGCTTATGGCTTGAGTCGCCCAAGCTTACAAAGCATGGGGAATATTATTACCTTACCACTGCCGAAGGTGGCACGGCGGGTCCTCCCACCAGCCACATGGTTGTATCGGCCCGTTCAAAAAGCATTTTCGGCCCCTGGGAAAATTCCCCTTACAACCCGGTTGTACATACTTACAGCGCTAATGAAAACTGGTGGTCGAAAGGGCATGGTACCCTGGTTGATGATGTAAACGGCAACTGGTGGATCGTCTATCATGCCTACGCCAACGGGTATTATACACTGGGCCGGCAAACGTTGATAGAACCGGTGGAATGGACTAAAGACCAGTGGTTCCGCACTAAAACTGCAGTTGCGGCCATCCAACCCAGAGAACCGGTAAAACAGGGATTAGCGCTTTCTGATGATTTTTCAAAAGAAACACTGGGACTGCAATGGACATTCTGGAAAGAATACGCAACAGATAAAATTTCGCTTCAGAACTATACGCTTTTGATGGAAGGAAAAGGGCATTCCCCGCAGCATGCAAGGCTGCTGCTGACCACTGCTGCCGATAAAAATTATGAAATACAGGTAGGTGTAAGCCTTGACAAACAAACCACAGGCGGATTACTGTTATATTATGACGAAAAAGCTTATGCAGGTGTTGTATCAGATGGAAAGCGTTTTATTGTGTATAAAAATGCCAAAGACTCAGTGAGCATTCCCAACACTATGGGAAGTAATTTTTTGCTGAAGATACACAACCGCGGAAACACTGTTGACATTAGGGTAAGCAAAGATGGCAAAGCCTGGAAACCCTTATTGCAACACCTGGATGTTTCGATGATGCACCATAATAATTATGGAGGTTTCTATGCGTTAAGGCCTGCCCTTGTTTCTATAGGAAAAGGGAAGGCAGCATTTAAAGATTTCCGGTATAAAAATGCGGTGCCGCAGGAAAAGGATATGAGCGCTTACCTGATGGTTTTTCATAAGGACGATACGCATGGCCTGCACATGGCTCTAAGCGCTGATGGCTACAACTTTACTGCCTTAAACGATGGGAAACCAGTTATTGCAGGCGATACTATTGCAGGGCAGAAGGGCATCCGCGATCCGCATATTTATCGCGGACCAGATGGCGCTTTTTACCTGGCCATGACCGATTTGCATATCTATGCACAAAAAGCAGGTTATCGCAATACGGAGTGGGAGCGCGATGGAAACAAATACGGCTGGGGAAACAACCGGGCGCTGGTGCTGATGAAATCGTGGGACCTGGTGAACTGGAAACGTACCAATATTTACCTGGATTCGCTTTCCGCTGCCTTTAGTGAAATAGGCTGCGCATGGGCGCCCGAAGTTACTTATGATGAAAAGAAAGGAAAGCTAATGATCTATTTCACCATGCGATATGGGAAAGAGCCGAATAAGCTGTATTATGCTTATGTAAATGATGCATTTGATAAGCTGGAAACGTTGCCCCAGTTGCTGTTTATGTACCCTGATGAAACCCGGTCGGCCATTGATGCCGATATTACAAAAGTAGGTGATAAATACCGTATGTTCTACGTGGCGCATGATGGTACAGCAGGCATTAAGCAGGCGGTATCGGATAAGCCAAACGGCGATTTTGTGTTTGACTCCCGTTGGTACGACTTTGAAGAAAAAGCCTGCGAGGCCCCAAACGTTTGGAAACGCATCGGGCAGGAAAGCTGGGTGCTGATGTATGATTGTTACGGGATCGATAAACATAATTTCGGTTTTGCCGAAACCAGAGACTTTGTCAGTTTTACCAACCTCGGCCATTTCAATGAAGGGGTGATGAAGACAACTAATTTTTCATCGCCCAAACATGGCGCTGTCATTCATTTAACAAAAGAGGAAGCCGCAAAACTGGCGGAGCGTTGGGGACTGAGCTTTGCATCGCTTACAGCACCCAATAAGAATAATCCTGTGCTGCTAGGCAGCTATGCCGATCCGGAAATATTGTATTCTGAAAAAACAAAGCAGTATTATATCTATCCCACAAGCGATGGCTTCAAACATTGGGCGGGAACCTATTTCAAGGCTTTTTCTTCCAAAGACCTGAAAAACTGGAAAGATGAAGGCGTGATACTGGATTTGAAAAAGGATGTTTCCTGGGCCAAAGAAAATGCCTGGGCGCCCTGCATCATAGAAAAGAAAGACAGCAACGGGAAATATAAATACTACTACTATTTTACAGCGGGTAAAAAAATAGGTGTGGCGGTAGCGGATCATCCCACCGGGCCGTTTAAAGATTCGGGCAAACCACTGATAGAAAATAAACCGGAAGGAAGTACCGGCGGACAGAATATAGACCCCGATGTATTTACCGATCCTGGAACAGGAAAAAACTACCTGTATTGGGGCAATGGTTTTTTGGCTGTATGTGAGTTGAATAACGATATGGTTTCGGTAAAACCGAATACAACAAAAGTATTGATCCCCGATAGCCGGTCTTACAGCGAGGGCGCTTATATTTTTTACCGGAACGGATATTATTATTTTACCTGGTCGAAGAACGATACCCGCAGTCCTGACTACCAGGTGCGTTATGTAAAAACAACTGATCCCACTGCGCCGATAGATGCCTCTAAAGGGGAAATTATTTTAAGCAAAGATGTAAATAAAGGAATCTTCGCCACCGGGCATCATTCTGTTTTGCAGATACCCGGTAAGGATGAATGGTATATCGTGTATCATCGTTTCGTACGCCCCGATGCAATAAAAATGGGGTGGGATGCAGGTTATAACCGTGAAGTATGTATAGATAAACTGGAGTTTAACAAAGATGGTTCCATAAAAAAGGTTGTCCCAATGCTTTAAAATTTTTCAATGAGCGGTTTTCACAGCAAGCGCCACCAACTCAAAGCTTTGATGGTTATTGCTTTGTCTGTTTTGAGAAAAAGGGCAAACAAAGAGAAGCATACGCCAGGCAAGGTATTGGAAGAAGGAATGATTGATTGTAAAAGATACACAGCGGGAACAATCAGCTTTTTGTGGTTCAGTTTATAAAAAATGTCATTAGTAATAAAAGCATTGTCAGGTTTACTGGCCACATTAGCGCTATCCTGTCCGTTTAATTTTTGAAAGTTGACAAAAAAGCAAATGATTATTACAAAAAAGAAATTCCTTTTTTTCATTAACTGTTTAAGGGTACCATTTTCTTTTAGAGGAAGTAAGACGCTTTAAAACTTATAGCTGTATCCCAGGCGGATGACCTGCGTTTCATAATAATTATTACTGGTATATCTGAACCCCATTCCTTGAATTTGTCTTTTAATGACCATTGTATTAAGCAAATCAGTGGCATTGAAGAATATTTCACCGTTGCCTTTCTGAACTGATTTTTTCAGACCGGCATCTATGGAAAATCTTGATAAGATCTTTCCCTGCGGAATAATGTCAGGTGCTAAGTAAACGGCCGATAATTGTGCATCCCAGCCTTTGGGAAAACGGAATATATTATTCAGCTTCGCGTTGCCTGATATTGCGGTTTGTTCTTCGGCAGAGAACGTTTTAGGCTGTGGATATAAATTTTCCACTGTAAACGCATTGATCTGGTTTCGGTAAATATTCCCATTGATGTTAAAAGAATAAACATCCGACACTCTCTGGTTCCATATTGCTTCCAGGCCTGTATTATAGCTTTTCCCTGCATTTTGAAAAATAGCATAAACCAGGGTGCTTCCCGGAACAATGCTTGAAATCCTGGTAATAGTTCCGTTGGCAAAACGGTGATACAACGCCGAATAAAAATAGCTTTTATTCCAGTTGTGCTTGTATCCCAGTTCAACGGAATTAGTGAACTGTGGTTTTAATGCAGGGTTACCCACTTTTATGATTTCCGCATCATCATATTTCGGAAAAATACGGATGTCCACTTCATTGGGCCTGTCTACCCTTCGATTATAGAATAAAGAGATCTTGTTGTTGTCATTGAGCTTGTAGGCTAAGCGCAGATTCGGGAAAGGCTGGGTATAACGATAACCATCACTGCTGTAGGTGTTGTGCCCGGGTTCTACATCGTACCGGATCTTAACATATTCCAAGCGCAAACCCAACTCGGCTTCCCAGTTCTCATTTTCAAAAACGTAATTTCCATATACGGCAGGAATAAGCTCTTTATACGTTGCCAAACCGTCTGCATCAATGTCCATTACTGAATTTGACCCGGGATTGAAAACCATATCAGTAGGAATATTTCGGTTTCTGAATTTAATTCCTGCTTCCAAACGCCCTGCTTTCAAAGGTTTGGTATAATCGAGGTTAAAATCAACTACCTGTTCGTCCGCAATGAGTGCGAAATCATCTTTTCCTGTTGAAGAGGGCAGAATGTTGTCGTAAAAATATTTTTCGTCTTCACGATGGAAGGTGTAATTAAACCCGGCGTTCAACTGATGCCCCGGTTCATTGAATTTATGCCGGAAAGAAGCCGATGCCATTGCTGTTGTCAGCACTTCATCCTCAAAAAACTGCCACAGGCGGAGCCTTTGCGAAAGATCTTTATTGAACATGGGCTGGTCGCCCCGGTCTTTGATGCTTTCGTTGCCATACATTGCAGAAATAGTGAGCGCATTTTGCTTATTAATGTCCCAGTCCACGCCGGTATTGATGGTCAGATAATTAGTGATCCTGTTTCGTTTCAGTTGGTAATGGTTTACAGTCCCGTCATCGTAAGTGCGGGTTACATATTCGTTCTTGTTGAGGGTTTTGGTATAAAGGTTGTCTGCCTGTAAAAAGAGGTTCACTTTGTTTTTCCGGTAATTGAGCGATAGGGATGGATTGATTTTCGGTGTTAAAGTATATTGCGGACGGATGCCCGGGTAATTATCTTTCCGTTCCCAAAGTGCACCCAGTCCGCCTGTGAACGCGGCTTTACCATTAAAGCCGTTCTTTTTGTTCTTCTTCATAATAATATTGATGATGCCTGCATTACCGTTGGCGTCATATTTTGAAGAAGGGTTATTGATGATCTCAATTCTATCAATGGCGGAGGCCGGGATATTGTCCAGGCCCTTCTGGTTTCCGAAACCTGTGAGCGAAGTCTGCTTTCCGTCAATCAGCACTGTTACTTTATCGCTTCCGCGGAGCTGCACTTTTCCGTCCTGCACGGTTACGCCCGGTAGGTTTTGCATACTTTGCAGGACGGAGCCGCCGCCCTGGCTGATATTGTTAGCCACCGAATAGATTTTCTTGTCCAGTGCATTGCTTAAACCGCTTGCAGTTGCACTAACGGTAACGCTTTCCAAAGCCGTTGCTTTTTCTTCCAGCTCAATAACGGGAATATCTAAAAACGCAGAAAGGCTGCCGACAAACAGCGGCTGCTCTTTTGTTTCAAATCCTGTAAATGAAACTTCCAGCATATAGTTGCCCGGTTTGATATTTTCAACAGAGAACCTTCCTTCTTCGTTAGTTACAGTACCGGCAACAAAGGAAGTGTCCTTTGCTGTTTTTATTACCAGGTTGGTATAGGGAATTACAGATTTATCTGCTTTATTCTTTACCATACCTGAAATGGTCACTGATGTTACCTGTGCATAAGAATAATTGAATGTGAACATGAATACGAGGAATAAGTAAAGGGTACGTCTTGTCTTCATTTTCTGTGCTTTTAAAATTTATTGCACAAAACTGAAATACGATTTAGAAGAAAATTTGAAAAGAGATGCTTTAGCCTCGGGGTGTTTTTTGTTATCTTTAGACGGTAAAAGCCTGTGTTAGTTAAAAATGAAGAAACAGTTTTCCTTAGCCGCATTTCCTTACATTCCAAAACTGTGGGCAACAAGTGTTTACTTCATCTTATTAATAGTGGTGTTTTTGCTCTTTATGGGAAGAACGAATGAAACACTGCGTTTTCAGCCGTTACTACATCTGTTTCCCGACTTCTACAGCCATGTCTCCAATTTTTCTATTTCCTTTATGGTATGTTTAGTTTCGGGATATATGGGAATAATGGGAACCCGGAAAATGAAGCCAACCATCTTTATTGGTGTTTTATTGATGGTAGCTAATTTTATTTATGAATGGTTTGTTTCCTTTTTAAACATACCTGACAAAACAGATGCTTATTATGGCTTTGCAGGGACGTTTTTACCATTTATCTTTTTTGTTTTTTATCGTAAGTGGGGGTTAATGAAGAATCCGAAGTTTGAAAAATCAAAACAA
>JASGDI010000032.1:0-21595 GCA_049841335.1 Niabella sp.
AACTCCAATGGAAACTTTCCTGTCATCAAAATATTTAGCTGTAGAAAAACAAATTAATCAAGTATCTTTAATCACAGCTTAACTAACATTTTTTCCTTCACTGTCAGATCAAGTAGTAGCTATTACAGTTACAGATGCCTCGGTCTTCCGACCTCGGACTTTCCGACTTCCTGACTTTCCAACTCTTTACCCCATATTATGAAACACTTTCTGCACATCCTCGTCCTGCTCCAGGCGTTCTATCAGCTTGCTTACTTCTTCTGCCTGTTCATCGGTAACGGGTACGGTTGTGGAGGGTATCCACTCCAGCTCGGCGCTTATAGGATGGATGTTTTTTTCTTCCAGCGCTTTTTGCATATTGCCAAAGTCGGTAAACGCAGTGCGTAAAACAATGATCTCATTACCTTCATCATCGGTGCTTTCGCCAAGATCTTCCAGGCCGTGATCAATAAGCTCCAGCTCCATATCTTCTATATTAATTCCTTCGGGCTTTAGCTTAAATACCCCCATTTTATTGAACTGGAAGGCCACGCTGCCGCTGTTTCCCATGGCTCCCCCACCTTTATTGAAATGCGATTTTACATTGGCTACTGTACGAACGTGATTGTCTGTAGCTGTTTCAACCAGGATGGCCACTCCATGAGGAGCATATCCTTCGTAAAGGATCTCTTCATAGTTCTCCATTTCTTTACCCTGCGCACGTTTGATCGCGGCTTCCACGCGATCTTTAGGCATATTTACGCTTTTGGCATTTTGCATACACCTGCGAAGGGCAGGATTGGTTGCTGCATCCGGTCCGCCGGCTTTTACGGCTATTGCAATTTCTTTTCCTATCCTGGTAAACTGTTTGGCCATACGATCGTAGCGGGCAAACATGGTAGCTTTACGTACTTCAAAAATCCTTCCCATAAATATAAAAATTGAGGCTGCAAATCTAAGTAAAGCAGCATTAAAAAACCGCCTCATTTTTAAGAAGGCGGTTTATATGCAATACCTAATGTTAATGTAATCCATCTCCGGGAGGATCTTCCGGTATAACCAGTTCTCCTTTTCTCAGCTTACTATGCTTTACACTGTAACCAAAGTAGATAATGAAACCTAGTGCAAGCCACACTATGAGCCTTGCCCAGTTTTCCCAGCCTAACCCGATTATCATTGCAAGACAGGATACTATACCTAAAATAGGAAACAAGGGTACAAAGGGGGTTTTAAATTGCCTGGGCAGATCTGGTTCTTTTTTTCTCAGGATAATAACGGCAGCACATACCAGCATAAAGGCAAACAAGGTTCCGATGCTGGTCATGTGGCCTACTACATCGCCGGGAACAAAGGCAGCAAACAGGCCTACCAATAAAAGTATGATCAGGTTGCCTTTGTAAGGTGTTTTAAATTTGGGGTGCAGCTTGCTGAAAGATGCCGGTAGCAGACCATCCCTGCTCATTGAGTAAAATACACGGCTTTGTCCTAAAAGCATTACCAGTATAACCGATGTAAAACCCGCAAGAATGGCTATTGTTACAGCATCGGCCAGCCACTTGTAGCCGGGCATGAAATGTTGTATGGCTGCAACTACTGATGCTTCACCTCCTTTAGTAGGGTCTCTGAAAAATTCTACAGGGGCCAGTCCGGTAAGTACGTGGCCAAATAAAAGATAAAGTGTAGTACATACCGCGAGTGACCCTAAAATACCAATCGGAAGAGCTGTTTTAGGTTTTTTGGTTTCCTGTGCCGCAGTGCTCACCGCATCAAATCCTATAAAAGCAAAGAATACGGTTCCTGCAGCGCCCAATATGCCCCAGAAGCCCCCGAAACTGTGAGTAACCCCCTGATGATCTATATATTTTTCGGGAGGCGGAATGTAAGGGTTGTGATTGGCGGGGTTAATGAACTTCCATCCTAAAACGATGATCAGAACAACTATCGTAACTTTCACAATAACGATCAGCGCATTTACAAAGGAAGATTCAGAAGTGCCTTTTATCAGCAGCATACTCATTAGTCCAACAATAAACAAAGCCGGTAAGTTTATGATACCTCTTACTCCTTCGTGCGACACCTGGAAGGGAGAGTGGCACCATTCATAAGCTATTGGTTTCCAATGCAGGATGTTTACCAGTAGGTTGTTTAAATATTCGCTCCATGCTATACCTACGGTGGCGGCCCCTACAGCATATTCCAAAACAAGGTCCCATCCTATTACCCAGGCCAGCATTTCACCCATTGTGGCATAAGTGAAAGTGTAAGCGCTTCCCGAAATGGGTATGGACGAAGATAATTCGGCATAACACAAACCGGCAAAGGCACAGCCAATAGCAGCCAGTATAAAACCAAAGGTTACAGAAGGTCCTGCGTTTTGAGCGGCAGCGGCAGCGGTTCTTACAAAAAGACCGGCGCCAATAATGGCGCCAATACCAAGTGCTACAAGCCCTCCCGCAGACAATGTTCTTTTTAAGCCTTTTTCCATGTCGCCGGCTTCAGCAAGCAGAATGATTAATGGTTTCTTTTTAAATAGTCCCATACTAATTTACTTTGATATGAGTATTTTCAATATTGATAACGCTTTTGGAAGAGGAAAAATAAGAAATTGTTGTAAATACCCGGGAAAAAGTTTTCAAAAAAACCAGCTTCTGCAAATATGAGCTCCAAAAAAGGAGGGCCAGTATAGGGTTGATATCAAATAAAGAAAAATTATATTCCTTTTTTTGAGCGGGCAGACTGATTGTATGAACTATTTTCCTATCTTTTGCTGCAAATGTTTAGTGTTGACATACTCCTATTATTAATTTATGGCGAAAAAAAAATCAGGCTTACTTGCAATTATTGTTTTTACTGTTGTAGCTATTCTGCATCTTATCAGCTTTTATATAACGCCCGTTTCTGATGCTGTTTTATCAGTTTCCAGGTGGATCTTAATGATTGTTTTATTTGTTTTTGCATTTTACAAAAGATCTTTGACTACCTGGATCCTGGTCAGCATATTACTGGGCACTTTTGTAGGACATGATTATCCCGGGGTGGCTTTGTCGCTCAGGCCGCTGAGCCAGGGTTTTATCAAGCTGGTGAAAACTATTGTTGGCCCTATACTTTTTGCAACGCTTGTATATGGTATAGCCGGCCACTCAGACCTGAAGCAGGTGGGGCGCATGGCCTGGAAATCGCTTTTATATTTTTATACCGCTACTACCATCGCGTTATTCATAGGACTCGCTGCTATTAATATTTCTAAAGCCGGAGTAGGGGTAGATGCTTCTAAAGTGCCGCATCACGAGCTGCCCCAGGGATCAACGGTAAAAGAAGCTGATGTGCTGGCCCTCAAAGACATCCCTGAAAATAACCACTGGATATATAAAACAACCGCTTTTTTCAGGGATATTTTTCCTGAGAATATTATTAAATCTATTTATGAAAACCAGGTGCTGCAAATAGTGGTTTTTGCTGTGATATTCGGTATTGGCCTGGCAAAGCTCCCCGAAAATAAGAAAAAGCCAATTGTGGATTTCATGGAAAGCCTTGCAGAAACCATGTTTAAGTACACTCATATTATCATGTACTTTGCGCCTATTGGTGTGGGGGCGGCAATGGCTTATACGGTAGGTCACATGGGTATTGATATTTTAAAATACCTTTTCCTGCTCCTAATAACTTTATACGCCGCTTTAATTGCTTTTATACTGATTGTTTTGCTACCGGTAGCACTATATCTTAAAATCCCTATAAGAAAGTTTGTACAGGCTATTAAAGAACCGGTATCCATTGCGTTTGCTACTACCAGCTCCGATGCCGCATTGCCCGTAGTGATGCAAAATATGGAGCAGTTTGGCGTTCCCCGTAAAATAGTATCTTTTGTAGTGCCCACAGGATATAGTTTTAATTTGGATGGCACCACACTTTATTTGTCGCTGGCTTCCATTTTTGTGGCCCAGGCTGCAGGTATGGACCTGAGTTTTGGCCAACAGGTGCTCATAGCGCTCACTTTAATGATAACCAGCAAGGGCGTGGCAGCCATCCCCCGCGCCTCTTTAATTATATTAATAGCCACAGCCGAGCAGTTTGGTTTACCCTTATTTATCATAGCTGCCATCCTGGGTATTGATGAGCTGATGGATATGGGCCGCACTTCTGTAAATGTTATAGGTAACTGTCTGGCTTCGGTTGTAATAGCCAAATGGGAAGGTGAGTTTGATGATGCTAAAGCGGTAGCTTTTCAGCAGGAATAAAATATTTCATGTGTGTCAAACTTTTTTTCAGCATTTTTGTTTATTGGCTTAGCATTAAGCAGCACTGGTTTAAAAAGATCAGGGCAGGGTATTATTTAAATACGTAAAGACAGAAAAAGACGATAAATTATTATCATGATTGAATTATTAAGCACGGGATTCCAGTGGACAGATTTATTACAACCTCAATGGTATATTGAAAACGGGGGGTTATGGTTGCTATTATTTGTCGTTTTTGCTGAAACAGGGCTGTTTGCAGGTTTTTTTCTTCCGGGAGATACTTTACTTTTTATAGCAGGTATTTATGCGCACAAAATAGGGGAAGGAATTAATGCCGAACCCGGGCTTTCTTACCAGTTTATGAAATTAATTGGTTTGGGGCATATTCAAAATGAATGGTTAGACCTGTTTGTTTTGCTGGCCCTGATCTCTACCTGTGGTATATTGGGTAATATGGTGGGTTACTGGACAGGGCGAAAAGTAGGGCCGGCCATGTATCATTGGAAAGAGAATTTCTTTTTTAAAAGAAGGTACCTGGAGCAGGCTCATGACTTTTATGAAAAGAATGGCGGTGTGGCTATAATTGTGGCCAGATTCCTGCCATTTATCCGCACTTTTGCTCCCATTATTGCAGGTATTGTGCAGATGAACAGGGCTAAATTCATGTTCTACAATATTGTTGGGAGTTTAGCCTGGGTGTTCAGTATGATCTTTGCAGGCCATTTTCTGCAGAAGTGGCTAATGACCGGCTTTGGTTTTGATTTGAAACAGCACCTGGAAATAATAGTATTAGGGATTGTTATTGTAACTACTCTGCCTGTTATTATAAAGATTGTAAAAGGAGGAAAGAAGAGTAAGGAAGCGCTTATTAAAAAAGCTCAGGAAGAAAGAATAGAAAATATTATTGAAGAACAGCAGAAGGATTAGGGGTCTGTCTTCTCTTTCAATAAGCCTGTAAATTTTACTCTGTATTGCGGTAGGCGGTAGTGTACCTGCGCCATTTTTCAATCACTTCGCTGATATCCGCAGCCAGCTCCGACTCAAAAAAAACACGTTCACCTGTTGCGGGGTGTGTAAATCCTAATGTTTTAGCATGTAAGGCCTGCCTGGGACAAATAGTAAAACAATTATCTGTAAACTGTTTATACCGGGCATATACCGTACCTTTTACAATTCTGTCCCCGCCATAAAAATCATCATTAAAAAGCGGGTGGCCTATATATTTCATGTGCACCCGTATCTGGTGGGTACGGCCTGTTTCCAGAATACATTGTACCAAAGTAACATATCCAAAACGTTCCAGCACTTTATAATGCGTAATAGCTTCCTTGCCATGATCACCTTCCGGGTAGGCTTCAAACAATTTCCTGAAGCGCAGGTTACGGCCTACATGGGCAACAATAGTTCCTTCATCCTGCTCAACATCTCCCCAAACCAGTGCTATATATTTACGGTCTACGGTATGGTCAAAAAACTGCTTTGCAAGGTTACGCATTGCCAGTTCTGTTTTAGCTAAAACCAGCAACCCGCTTGTATTTTTATCAATACGGTGCACCATACCAAAACGGGGAAGCGTTGTGGCGTTAATAGCTGCGCTTTGCTGCTGCAGGTACCCTGCTATTCCGTTCAGTAAAGTACCTGAATAATTGCCGCTGCCAGGGTGCACTACCATCCCGGCTGCTTTGTTGACAATGATGATATGATCATCTTCATAAAAAATATTCAGGGGTAAGTTTTCGGGAATAATATCGTTCTCATCAGGCGCCGTATCGGTGTACACCACAATTTCCTGGTTCGCCTTTACTTTAAAGTTGGGTTTTACTTCGTTCCCGTTTACCAGCACCATTTTATTGTGGATCGCCTGCTGGATTTTATTACGTGTAGCGCCCTCAATCCGGTTCATTAAAAACTTATCAATGCGGTAAGGCTCCTGGCCTGCATCTGTTTTAAAAACAAATTTCTGGTACAGCTCATCATTAGCATCCTGCTGCTCTGTCAGTATATCTTCCTGGCTCATTGTGCGCAAAGGTAAACCCTAATGTTGTTTTGAACAGATTCTGTTTATTTTTGTTGAGGTATTATTTCCGGTTAACAGGTTGAAGGGCTGGCAAGGTAAAATGCATTCCCGAAAACTTTCAAATTTTTAAACATTTAGTGAAACAAAAAATATACTTCCAGGATCTGGGAAACATGCGCTATAAAGATGCGTGGGATTACCAGGAAAATATATTGCAGGAAAACGTGGCTATTAAAACAAAGTTACGGGAACTGGAGGACGGCGTAATTGCACCAGTAGCCAGTAACCAGCAACCAACAACCAGCAACTACTTATTATTTGTAGAACATGCACCTGTATTTACCTTGGGTAAAAGCGGGGATATGAATAATGTGCTGATGAGCGAAGCGCACCTCACTAAACTTGGAATTGATTTTTTTAAAATCAACAGGGGCGGGGATATTACTTTTCATGGTCCCGGGCAGTTAGTGGGATATCCCATTTTGGATCTTGAAAAGTTTTATACTGATATTGGAAAGTACCTGCGCAATATTGAAGAGGTAATAATCCTTACTCTGGCTGAATATGGTTTACAGGGAGACCGCTCTCCCGGTGAAACCGGTGTTTGGCTGGATCCTGACAAAACGGGTTATGAAAGAAAGATCTGCGCTATTGGCGTGCGTACCAGCCGCTGGATAACCATGCACGGTTTTGCACTGAATGTAAATACCGATCTTAATTACTTTAATATGATTGTTCCCTGCGGTATACAGGGCAAGCAGGTTACTTCTTTGCAAAAGGAACTGGGAAAAGCAGTGGATATGAACGAGGTAAAAGAAAAGGTGAAAAGGAACTTTGAAAAGGTATTTGAGGCGGAAATAGTGGGGGAGTAGTCAACAGGTCATAGTTGACGGATGATAGATGATTTCAGACTTTACAACTACTGACTAATTTATAGGCGGATTCTTTTTTAAAACGCTCAGTATACAATGTTTAATAAAAGGCTCAACTGTACGCCGATCTCCGATTATTGAGCATTGAAAATTGAATATTGATTATTTCTGCTTCGGAACTCAACTTCGTCGCAACAACTTATCGTTAATTTAATACGATGATTTTCTATTAATGCAACACTACTAATCTAAAAATCTTTCGGCAAAAATACTTTGTGCTTTTCAATGAGTTTGTCGTCAGCGTATAGCTCAAAATTAATATACCCTGCTGTAAAGAAAAGGGAGCGGTCCATCTTGAATCGTTTTTCTTTCACATTATTCAGTTCAAATAATGGCTGACCGTTTTCTGTAAAGAATTTAATGTCGTATTTCCTTTTGTCCAGGGGAAGCTCTACCCTTACATATCTGTCGGGAGATGTAAAAATATAGGCAGACTGTACAAATCCGGCCGGAATAAAATTGGGGCTCAGGTTAACCTCGGTATTGGCTTTATTGCCACTGTTATAAGCATCGGCCAGGCCGGAAGAATCAACGACGGGTCTTTTTGATTTTGTGGAAATATATTGCCCTCCTTCAAACATCACAAAAATGCGATAGAACATATTATCATCAGGGGCATTACTGTCTGCAAAGCCGTTTTGTTTCAGGCTCGGGTCGGGCATGGTAGCAATGGTTTTGAAAAAGTTTAAGCTGTCTTTGGAGCGTTGTATGCTGATTTGCTTTACTGCAGGATAGTTATGCTCCCAGGCTATAACCACTCTTCCGCTCCCCACTTTATAAGCGGAAAAATCAGGAAGCATTTCCTGGGCTTTTAAGCTATTGAAAACAAAACCGGTCAGAAAAAAAAATAAAATCTTCTTCATAATAGAGCCATTGACTACTTAACCGACAAAGATAAGCGACATAAAAGAATGGTTCAGAATATTAACGTTCCTTTTCGTAAAGAAAAATTTCCCTGCAATCCTCCGGAGTGAATGATGAGTATATGGGCGCCCTTTGGAAAATAATTTTCTTTTATCAGCTGCTGCACGCCGTAAAAGAGTTTAGCCGTGTATACAAAATCAGTAGGGATGCCGGTTTGGGAGTAAAGCATATTCATAAATGTTATAAGCTCTGGCTTGTGCTTTGCATAACCTCCAAAATGAAAATGGTGATTAACGCTGATTTCATCATCAGGCTTTGCCAGTAAATTCCTTATTTCAGCTTCAATGCCCGTATTGTTCTTTAATACGCAGAAGCCTGTAATTTTTGTATTGGGGGATTTACTATTAATCAGCCCGGCCATCATGGTACCTGTTCCCACGGCGCAGCAAACCGTATGGAATAATGATTTATTATACGGAATGGTAGCTGCTCCCTCGGCGCCGGGCCGGCTATAGCCGCCTTCAGGTATTATGTAGTATTCGGGGCTGTTGAACGGCCCGGGAATTATTTTATTTTTATAGGTTTCCCTGGAAATAAAGATCAGTTTCATACCATAGGAGGCAGCAGCTTTTAAAGTATGGGAGTACTCTTTAGGCGCTTCTCCCCGAATAATGCCAACACTGCTGAAGCCGTAGCTGTTGCAGGCTGCGGCGGTTGCTACTATATGATTAGAAAAGGCGCCTCCGAAGGTTACTATTGTTTGAAAGTTGTTTTCTCTGGCTTTTTGCAGGTGAAACCTGAGCTTGAACCATTTGTTGCCACTTATTACGGGATGAATTTTATCAAGCCTTAAAACATAGACCGAAACAGTGTCATTGCTGAGAAAGGGGATGTAATCGGTTGTTATTAAATCTTCATCAATAATATCCATATCGTAATAGCTGTTAGCTAAATTACCTTATTTTTGAAACTGTTTATGTCTCAATACGGTTTTATTCAACATTTTAAATTTATCATTTAATACTTTTCATCTTATTATGAAACCAACACTAGTGATATTAGCGGCCGGTATGGCTTCCCGCTATGGCAGTATGAAACAGGTAGAAGCCTTTGGCCCAAGCGGTGAAACTATAATGGACTATTCTATTGCCGATGCAGTAAAGGCCGGATTTGGTAAAATTGTTTTTTTGATCCGGCAGCAGTTTGAAGACAACTTTCGCCAGTTGTTTGCTTCAAAGCTCGACGGGAAAGTGGATTATGAATTTGCTTTCCAGGAGCTGGACATGTACCTGGATGGTGTTGCTATTCCTGAAGAGCGCACCAAGCCCTGGGGCACAGGACATGCGGTTTTATGTACTAAAAATGTGGTGAAAACTCCTTTTGCAGTTATCAATGCTGATGATTTTTATGGCTTTGATGCGTTTAAAAAAGCGGTAGAATTTTTAACTACAGAATGCGATGAAAAAACCTATGCGGTTATCGGTTATCCGCTGATGAATACTTTATCAGAGCACGGAACGGTGAACCGTGGTGTTTGCGGATTGGATGACAAAGGTAACCTGGCCAGCGTGGTAGAACGTATTGGTATTGGTGTGCAGGTCGATAAGGTAAAGGTAGATGATGGGCTTCAGCCGGATGAGCTTTCAACAGATACTGTTGTATCTATGAACTTCTGGTGTTTCCATCCCTCGGTATATGATTTGTATGAGAAGGACTTTAAAGCATTTATTAAAGAAAGTATTGCTGTTCCCAAGTCGGAGTTTTTAATTCCTGCAGTGGTAGACAATTTCATTCAGGACGGAGGCGTAGTAAAAGTCATTACCACTTCGGCTCAATGGTTTGGCGTAACTTACAAAGAAGATGCGCCTGCTGTGCAAAAGCAGCTGAACAGCTTAATAGAAAAAGGGGAATACAGCACCAATCTCTGGAGCGTGTAGCATATTTCTGATAGATTATAAAATTACCTTGCAATTGTTTTTGATTGCAAGGTTTTTTTATGACCATAAAAAAGCGCTACTTTTAAGTAAGTAGCGCCCATCCGGTTTTGGCTTAATGCTAACACATCAGTTCACTTTCACCATATATATATAATCTTCTATTTTCTTGGTTTGCTGGGGTCTTTTTAACCCGGTAAGAGATGTTTTGGTGTTGAGCTTCACGTTCTTAAGCGTAGAGTCTGATTTATTTAGAGACTTCAACTCATTCACTGCATTAAAAATAGTGCGGCTTTGTACAGCAAAAGCCACACCTTGCGCATCTCTTTGCCTGGCATTCAAAATACCAATTACTTCACCATCACTGTTCAGCACAGGGCTCCCGCTATTGCCTCTGTCAGCCCTTATATCAATCTGACAGCCTAATGTATCGCCGTCAAACCCTGTTCTTGAGCTCAGGTAACCCTGTTTATAAACCAGCTCATCATCTTTGGGATAACCCAGGGTAAATATTGGTTCTGCAAGGTCTGTTGATTTTTTGGTGAAACTGTAAGGGATTCCGGGTAAGGATTTAAAATCGGGGTCGTTTATTTTAAGTATGGCAATGTCAGTAGCCGGGTTGCTATATACTACCTGAGCTAAAAACTCCTTACCGGCATTATTTTGAACCGCCACATTTTGCGCATTTTCAATTACGTGGTTATTGGTTACCAGGTAACCTTTGCCATCAATCAAAAAACCTGTACCACTATTGGTATAAGGTATTTCAGGGGTTTTGTTAATATCGTTTTGCTTCAGATTATTGATTTCCCGGTCCTGGATCTGAGACTTTTGCGCCAGGGTATTAATATCTCTTTTAAGCTTTTCAAACTGGCTGTTAGTGGCCTTAGGTGTTACTGATCCTATAATGCCGCTTACGATCAAAGCAGTAATACCGGCTATTGAAGCTGCAATGGCTGCAGTTTTCTTAACGCGGTTAAACAGGTACCTTAATTTGCCGCCTTTAGGTTGGGTAGCGTCAATTTTTCCCTGGACTGAAAGGTTGTTATGTATCTCGTTCAGCGAAAGCTGAAATTTTTGCCATTGATTAAAGCGGTTCATTTTTTGCAGGAACAGGGTATGTTCCACTACCATCTGGTCCACTTCGCTGTCGGTCTTGCGCAGGTTTTCAAAATGAAGACGCTCGTCAGGATTCATATTTCCCATAATATACCGCTCAACGGCATCTAAAAGGGTAATATTATTTTGCTGCTCATTCATCACTTATCAGTTTTTTTATATTGAGAAAAGAATATTTTTTTTAAACGCATCAGGCATTTGTATTTCTGGGTTTTTGCATTTTCTGCATTGGTGTACCCAAAACTTTCTGCTATTTCCTGCATGCTCAGGTTTTTAAAATAAAACGCTTCCAGCAGGCTTTTGCAGGGCTCGCCTAATGTACCTATAGCTGTATGCATCATATCAAATTCAGCATCTTTCTGCTCATGCTCCACCATATCATCGTCTACAGCTATTTGTGTTTCATTCGTGTCATCAAAATCGGCAATATACCGGTTACTCTTACTAAGCTTTTTTAACCAGAGTCTTCTGGCTACAGCATACAGGTAAGTGCGTATCTGGCAATTTAATTCGAAATTTCCCGATCTCGCCTTATCATACAGAACCATCATTGCTTCCTGGAAAATATCTTTGGCATCATCTGTAGTACCGTTATTATTCACCACCAAAGCCTGCACCAGGTTATAGTTCTGGCTATAAATGACTTCCACAGATTTTTTGTCGCTGCGGGCTAATCCTTTCAGTAAATTTATTTCCTCTTCTAATATAGAATCTTTCAACCTGTGATAATTTAATACGGAATTTTAAAAATAGTAACCCTTTTTCAGTCAGAAAAAAATATTTATTTATGGGTTACTTTTTGGCAGGGCTGGTATTAATTTTTTTAACCTCAAACCGCTTTATTTATGAAAAAATTACTTATTCTCTTAACAATCAGTTCTTTAGGTTTTTTAGCGTGCAATAATGCAGCTAATGAAGAGTCTACAGAGGTTTCTTCTGACAGTTCAGTGATTGAGCCTTCTTTGGGAAATCCCCCGGTTAATCCTGCCGATACGATGATAAATGCAGATACAACTCCGGCAGCAACAGACTCGTCCATTACATTATAGTTTTTTCGGCAAGCAATATAGAGGAGCCATTCCGCCAAGGCGGAGTGGTTTTTTGTGTAAATAAAGGCTTTTTTCAGCTCATTATCCACCTTCTCAGCCCTGCTGTCTGCCTGCGGCGGCCATAAATTCTTAATATATCAGTCTATTTATCGTACCTTTGCACTCTTTTTATGACAACATTTGAATCATTAGGGATAGAAGCTGGGCTGCTTCAATCCCTGGAAACCATAGGTTTCGTAACTCCCACACCCATTCAGGAACAGGCTATCCCGGTTTTATTACAAGGTACAAAAGATTTTGTTGGATTAGCACAAACAGGTACCGGTAAAACAGCGGCTTTTGGGTTACCCTTACTGCAGTTAATTAATAAAGAGCAGCGCACACCACAGGCATTGGTTATTTGTCCTACCCGCGAGCTTTGTTTACAGATCACTACCGACCTGGAGCGGTTTGCCCAAAAAGGGCGTCTGTCGGTTACTGCTGTCTATGGCGGTACCTCTATTACGCAGCAGGTGCGTGATCTTAAAAGAGGGACTCATATTGTGGTGGCCACTCCCGGAAGGCTGATAGACCTTATTGAGAGAAAAGCCATTCACCTGGAAGATATTAACTATGTAGTGCTGGATGAGGCGGATGAGATGCTGAACATGGGCTTTAAAGATGATATTGAGTTTATCCTTAAAGAGACCGTTAACCGCCATAGCATGTGGCTGTTCAGCGCTACCATGCCCCCGGAAATAAGAAGTGTTAGCAAACGGTTCATGGATAAGCCTGCTGAGATTGCTGTAGGTAAAGTGAATTCAACAAACGTAAATATTGACCACCAGTATTTTTTAACGCAGCATATAAACCGTTACGAAACACTAAAACGTATTATAGATTTTAATCCGGGTATTTATGGTATCATTTTTACACGTACCAAGGCAGATGCTCAGCAAATCACCGAGCAACTGATCAGGGAAGGTTATGATATTGACGCGTTGCACGGAGATTTAACCCAGGCGCAGCGCGACAAAGTAATGGGCCGTTTCCGTGAGAAATCGCTGGAGCTGCTCATAGCAACCGATGTGGCGGCGCGGGGTATAGATGTACAGGGCATTACCCATGTAATTAATTATGAATTGCCCGACGATACAGAAGTGTACACGCACCGGAGCGGCCGTACCGGAAGGGCCGGGAGAAGCGGCGTTTCTATTTCAATTGTTACGCCCAGGGAAGTGTACCGTTTAAGACAGATAGAAAAGCTGGTAAATACCAGGTTTCACAAAATGGATATACCAAGTGGCAAAGATGTTTGCCGCAAACAGTTTTTTCATTTTATAGATAAAATGCTGAAAGCCGATATCAGCCACGGCGAATATGAAACTTACCTGCCTGTATTAAAAGAGAAGTTTGAAGGAGTGGAAAAGGAGGAAATCCTGCAACGTGTGGCAGCTTTGGAGTTTGACAGGTTTTTAAAATATTATGAGAACGCCGCAGATCTTAACCAGCGTACGGACAGAGAGCCTAAAGGTTCACGCGAAAGGCAGGGAGGTAAAGGTTTCTCCCGCGGAGGCAATTACCAGCGCCTGTTTGTAAACCTGGGAACCAAAGACGGTTTTTATAAAGCCAGCTTCCTGCAGTTTATTTTAGATATGAGTGGTTTAAGCAAAGAGGTATTAGGTAGTATTGATATGAAGGAAATGAACAGCTGGGTAGAGATAGAGCCTAATGCAGGTAAGAAAATGATTAAGGCCCTGGATGGCAAAAATTATCGTGGCAGAAAGATAAGGATGAATGATGCTGCAACCGGCGGAGGGGGAAGGAGAAGATAGGGAAGTCAGAAAAGTCCGAGGTCGGAAGACCGGAGATCAGCTTTCCGCCTTTTGTTTCCTGCTTTTGGCTTTAAGCCTTCAGTTTTTAAAATTTTACATTTCCATCGCCTTCGGGCGATTTTTTTTGCTTGCCTTATGTCAACTTTTTAAAAGCACGTTGTTGATAAATGGACCAAAAACTTTACATTTATACAAATGATGCTCTATGAACTTTGAACTGACCGAAGAGCAGCTCATGATACAAAAAGCCGCCCGGGACTTTGCTCAAACCGAGTGTCTGCCAGGGGTTATAGAACGTGATGAACTGCAAAAATTTCCTAAAGATCAGGTATCAAAGCTGGCCGACCTGGGCTTTTTAGGTATGATGGTTTCAGAACAATATGGAGGTGCTGGAATGGACACCGTGAGCTATGTGCTGGCAATGGAAGAAATATCTAAAATTGATGCAAGTGTAAGCGTGTGCATGAGCGTGAACAACAGCCTGGTGTGCTATGGCCTGGAAGCGTATGGAACCGAAGAGCAAAAGCAGAAGTACCTGGTACCATTGGCACAGGGTAAAAAAGACGGGGAGCTATACATCGGCGCTTTTATGCTTAGTGAGCCTGAAGCCGGTAGTGATGCTACTTCTCAGAAAACCACGGCAGAAGATAAAGGCGATCATTATTTGCTGAATGGTACAAAAAACTGGATCACCAATGGGGGGACTGCTTCCGCGTACCTGGTAATGGCTCAAACCGATGTTGGAAAAGGGGCTAAGGGGATTACAACGTTCATTGTTGAAAAGGAATGGCCCGGTGTAACAGTGGCTGCGAAAGAAAATAAACTGGGCATCCGCGGAAGTGATACACATACAGTAATGTTTACCGATGTAAAAGTGCCAAAGGAAAACAGGGTAGGAGAGGAAGGATTTGGTTTTACGTTTGCCATGAAAACCCTTGCAGGAGGCCGTATTGGTATTGCTGCACAGGCATTGGGTATTGCCGGCGGTGCTTATGAGCTGGCAAAGGAGTACGCCAAAACCCGTAAAACCTTTGGTACAGAAATAATGAACCACCAGGCCATTGCTTTCAAACTGGCTGATATGCACCTGAAAATAGAAGCAGCGAGGTTACTGTGCTTAAAGGCTGCATGGGAAAAGGATAATAAGAAAGATTATACCGTCAGCTCGTCAATGGCCAAGCTCTATGCTTCAGAAACCGCCATGTGGACTGCAATTGAAGCGGTACAGGTACATGGCGGCTATGGTTATGTAAAAGAGTATCACGTAGAGCGCCTGATGCGCGATGCGAAGATCACCCAGATATATGAGGGTACCAGCGAAGTGCAGAGGATCGTGATCAGCAGGGGAGTGCTGAAGTAGCATTGGTCTGACCGTCCCGGTCTGACCGGTATTCTCAAGTGCCTTGTTTGGTTGTTTATGCCGGAAGGCAGCCAGAGGACAGGGAAGTTATCCTATATTTACTGCTGAAATAATAAATGCAAAACTGATAGCTTATTATGAACGTTATTGAAATTACGCAGCTTAAAAAACAATATAACGGCAATTATGTGCTGAAGGGTATTGACCTGCAGGCAGGCCCGGGGATGATACTGGGATACATCGGGCCAAATGGTGCGGGCAAGAGCACAACAATTAAAGTGATGGCAGGAATAATTGATGAGTTTGAAGGCGATGTGAAAGTATTGGGAATGGATGTGCGGCAGGATCCTGTTGAGGTAAAACGTCGCATAGGCTATATACCCGAGCTTGCTGCATTATATGATGTGCTCACACCTGTGGAGTACTTAAAGTTTACCGGCAAGCTATACGGGCTGAGCGATCAGGTAATTGCTGATAAGGGCTGGGAGCTTTTGAAATTGTTTGACCTGGCAGATAAGGCAGAAATGCGTATGAGCGCTTACAGCAAAGGGATGCGCCAGAAAGTATTACTGATCAGCGGGCTGATGCACAATCCCGAGATCATATTTTTAGATGAACCTCTGAGCGGCCTGGATGCCAATGCTGTTATATTGGTTAAAGAGATCCTGCAGCAATTGAAACAGGCAGGTAAAACCATGTTTTACTCTTCTCATATTATGGATGTGGTAGAAAAAATAAGCGATCGTATTATACTGATTGATAAAGGGCAGATCATTGCTGATGGTACTATTGAAACACTGAGAGCCAGCGCACAGCAAGGCTCGCTGGAACATATTTTTCAATCGCTCACTGCTTCTGATACTGAAACCAGTAATACCGCCAAAGAAATTATTGAGGTATTAAACAGCTGATACTATGGATACCTTTTTCTTCAGAATATTTTTTGGCTTGTTCAGATTAGTGTTGCCAGGCAGTGTTAATATGGAGCAGGTGCATATAATTGTATCTACCAAGCTGCTTATGGATCGAAGGCGTACACCTGCCACCTGGAAACGGGCACAGCAAAAAGAAACAAGCAACGGCATGTTGATGGCTATGTTCCTTTATGCACTGATGGGCCTGTTTGTAGGACTAATGATCCTGAATGTGCCTTCTGTTATGCTGATGATGATCATCCTGCATTCCTATTTTTTGTTTATGCTGATCATGACGCTGATTACGGATTTCAGTAATGTGCTTCTGGACACATCCGACTCGCAGATCATTTTACCCAAGCCGGTTACCAGCCGTACTTTGCTGGTGGCACGTACTTTACATATAGCAGTGTACTTAGGACAACTGGTAGCAGCTATCATGATTTTCCCGCTGGTTTTTTCTTTTATAAAATATGGTGTGCCTGTAGGCGTTTTTGCATTATTAACCACACTGCTTACTACAGCCATTGGTATTTTTCTTACCTATATATTATACGGATTGGTATTGCGCTATACAAGCGAGCAAAAAGTAAAAGATATCATTAGTTATTTCCAGATATTCATGACAGTATTTTTTGCTGTAGGCTACCAGGTTATTCCAAGAATGATAAGTTTAAGTGAACTGGATTTGGGATTTAAGCTGCACTGGTATTCTTATCTGCTTCCCCCGGTTTGGATGGCTGGTTTGCTGGAGGCGGTACATACAGGCAGTTTTGATACTGTTCATATTGGATTGGTTATATGTGCTGTGGGCGTTCCTGTACTTGCGGGTTTCGTAATAATAAGATACCTGGCACCTTATTTTTCGAAATTTATGTCAGCTCCGGCTGATGGCGCTTCGGAGCAGAATCGTAGAAGTGTAAAACATGGAAAGAATAGTTTGTCTGAAACATGGGGACGTATCATTTGCAGATCTGATTATGAAAAAGCTACTTTTTCCCAGGTATGGAAAATGACGGGCAGGGATAAGAATTTCAGAATACAGTTTTATCCTAACCTGGCTTATATACCCGTATTTGTGTTTATTATATTCTTTAAAAATTTTAAAGATATGGATCAAACAATGGCAGAACTGTCTGATGGAAATATGTTTTTATGGCTGTTATATATGGGTGTGTTTGCGGTATTGTTAAGCCTTACCTTCACGGCGTTCTATGAGCATTATACTGCGGCATGGGTGTACCAGAGTGCCCCTGTCAGCAAGCCGGGAGAGCTGATCAACGGTGCGGCCAAGGCTTTGCTTATAAAATTTTTTGCTCCTGTTTTTATAGTGCTAAGTATAGCGGCGCTTATTATATGGGGCCCCAGGGTGATAGATGATATACTGCTGGCAATGGCTAACAGCCTGCTTGTTTTTTATATTAATGTTTTATTGTCCAAGCATTACCTTCCCTTTTCTCAGCAGCCAGGTGTAAAGGATCAGGCCGGTAAGTTTGTGTTAATGATTCTGAGAACTTTTCTGATTGCAGGGCTGGTGGGTGTGCATTGGCTGGCTATAAAAATGGGCTGGCTGGTGTGGGCGTTGATTCCTGTATCTCTTGCAGGCTGCTGGTTTGCGGAGAAACAGGTAAAGGAATTAAAATGGAATAAAATTGTGATGTAGTATAGTTACAAACTAATATTTTTCATGCAGTATAAAGCTTTTCTTTTTGATCTTAACGGCACTATGATAGATGATATGGATTACCATATTAAAGCATGGCACCGCATTTTAAATGAGCTGGGCGCTACTATATCTTTGGAGCGGACCAGGGAAGAATGTTATGGCAAGAATTACGAGCTGCTGGAACGTATTTTCCCGGGACGTTTCTCCAATGAAGAAAAGTATATTATGAGTATTGAAAAAGAAAAGCAGTACCAGCATGAGTTCCGGCCCAACCTGAAGCTGATTGACGGGCTGGATGAGTTTCTAAAGAAATCTTATGAAAAAGGAATAAAAATGGCGATAGGTTCTGCAGCCATTATGTTCAATATTGATTTTGTGCTGGATGGATTGAAGATCCGACATTATTTTGATGTATTAGTTAGCGCTGATGATGTGCAGCATAGCAAGCCTGACCCCGAAACTTATTTGAAATGTGCTGAACTGTTAAACATAGCACCCGGGGAATGCCTGATTTTTGAAGACGCTCCAAAAGGAGTGGAGTCCGCGCTACGGGCCGGGATGGATAGTGTGGTGCTGGCAACTATGCATAGTAAGGAAGAATTTGATCAGCCTAATATTGTCTCTTTTGCAAAAGATTATAATTCATTAGCCGATATTTTTTTCTGAAACTTTATTCATTCATCATTTTTTCGAATAGGGTTTTCAGCTCCTCATTGGATTTGAATCCCAGATTCCTGCTGACTATTTCGCCTTTTTTATTTACAAGTGCATAATGCGGGATGCCG
Organism: Niabella sp.; assembly: GCA_049841335.1. Lineage (GTDB taxonomy): Bacteria > Bacteroidota > Bacteroidia > Chitinophagales > Chitinophagaceae > Niabella. The sequence continues at coordinate 18,672 of JASGDI010000032.1, forward strand.
CTTATATTAAAAAATCCGGACAGGTAATTCCATTCATCGTTGTTAAGCCTGAAATGTTCACCATTGATGCCGGGAATTATGTTTCTCCAGGTTTTTTCAGGCGATGACGGATCAGTAACATATACAAATACAATGTCCTTATCTTTTAATTCTGCCTTTAAAGAGGCTATTCCCTTAATGCCGCTAAGACAGGGGCCGCACCAGGTAGCCCAGAAATCAATATATATGATCTTGCCTTTAAATCTATCTGTAATGGTCTGCAGTACTTTTTTTACTTCTATATCAGCCAGCTCATTTATTTTACTTTCTGTATTGTTCTTTTGTTGGGCTATAGTGGTAATAACTGCATTGTTGCATGCATGCCAATAAGAAGCAATCGTGCCCGAATGAAGCAATTTCTTAAAGTAGGAAAGCTCCTCATTGGTTAAAGGTGACATTTGACCTATTAGTTTTCTCAACACTTCCTGCGAAGTGATGATGTCAGCTAACAATGGATTTTTTAAATGTAGTCTTTGCTCAAAATAACTGGCTTTGGTATTATGCCAGCTTCTTCCCATCCAAAAATTGTGGATAATTCCGTATTGTTCAATAAGGCTGTTAATAATATCTGATTCCCTGGTATTCAGTTCCTGGAGCTTTTTATATTCCGGGGTGCTTTTGTATTTATTTTCGTATTTCCGGTAAGCATCGGTCATTGCATCAGGTATAATCACACCACTGTCTTTTAAAAATAGTAACATATTTAAACGGTCGCTCTTGTCAGCCGGAGATGACTCTTGATATTGGCTGATCAGCGATTTGTTTTCACTCCAAAGCCTTGCTAGATCTGGCTCGTACATTTCCAGCTTATCTTTATAGGGGACTGTCAGGCTTTCCCTTGTCTGTTTAATATTTTTATATTCAGCAATCTTGTCCGGGGCGATAGATAACATGTTTAAAGAATCTAAAAATGCATCAAAACCTAAAATAGAATACGATGTTTTCGGCCTTGCTTCATCAAGATAAAATAGTCTGTTGAAAAGGAAATAAGAGTTTGATGACATGAGATAAACCGGGTTGCCGATTTTTTCGTTGGTTAAAAAGTCGTAGTAGTCGCCTGGCTTATTTGGTTTCTCCGGTAAACTGTCGTTATAGCTTTTTAGTTTGTATTTTTCCCTTATATAGCTTTCAAACTCCATATTATAAGATAACAATGTTTCTGAGCACGTGTTCTCAATAGTAACCTGTTTCAATTGTACTGCCCTGTCGCTTATTTTGTATTTTACCCGGAGGGTATTTAAACTATCTAATTGGCTGCTTTTGTCTGTTAGCAAAAGGTCTTTATATTGCTGTGCCGTAAGGGATTTTATTTTTTTCATGCGCTCGTTATATCCCAGGTCTTTAATACCGGAAAGCGTTTGGATCTCACGGTTTACCTGTCCTAAACTACCCATGAAAACGTCACCATATTGGGAATCTATAATGTGGAACAGGGTTTTTCCCGGCTCCAGGAATGCTGACAACCTCCTTCCAAGATCTATAAAAACATCTTCCGGGTAGAACATCGGTATCCGCACTTTAAAATATCCCTGCGTATCTATTTCTATTATATACGTATCCTGATTATCAGTGAAAACATTATTAACATATATTTTCCCGGTTTTTATCTTGCTGCCAGTCGAATAATTGGCGATGTAGCCCTCATAAACAGCTGTATCTCTCTGCAGCACGTTATTGGCCTGGTAAGCCGGTATATTTTGTATGGCTGCGGCCTGTACATTTTTTACATATTGCTTGCTGGTTTTAACAGAATGGCCAAACAAAATTTTGTCAGAGCTTATTTTCTTAAAATAAAAATGCTTTACAATTTTACCATTGGTTAGTTGGATGATATTTTTTTTATCCGGATCTATGAGCTTATAGTTCCATATTTTATTGTTATGAACAGCGTTTTGTTTGTAAAATGCAATATCAGCAAGGCCTGTTTTGGAATTATACCAGCCTCCGCGAAGTTCTTTGGGCATTGTGTTCGCAGCCGTTTTGCCAGAAAGCTCCACTTTATCAATAAACCAGGTGCCACCCTCTTCGCCATAATTGATGGTGGCTGTGTTTGCATTGACGGCCGGAAAGTTTAGGATATAGGTAACAGTATTATTATCCCTCATTTCATGCTGCTTATCTATTTCGATCCCTTCCGCGGATTTTACAAAGTATTTTGTGCTGTCGATCCCTGCCTGTATATATGTTTGGGCTGGTATTTTAATCCAGTCACCATCATAGGTAGTAGTAAAATATAACCGGGTAACATCTTTATCCAGTACCACCTTAGTTAGGTGAACATACGGTGCAGTAGATGTTGCATAATCCGGATTTTCAATTATGATCTGGGATTGTGCTGTTAATGTAAGTGCCCAAAAAAGAAGTGTAATGAATGTTCTCATAATGCGTTGTTTCAGATCCATGAAAATAAGAATAAGAACTTCTTTTTGGAATAGTGAGTTTGGATTTGATTAAACTTTAACTTTTGCAGAAAATAGTTTTACAATTCTTTCAGTATATACCTTCATTGCCTGTTTACCGGTACTCATGCCGCCTTCCATCAGCAGGTATCCACAGTAAGAAGTTTGAATGATTTTCCTTTTCATAATTTTTAATTTCCTGCAAGATGGCCTGGCTAGGCAGGAACTTTCAGTCATTATTTGCAAGATGTGCCATTTTCTTTGAATATGGTACTATTTAATATAGATGGGTTTACTTTTGCAGCTATGGCAGTGAATCAGCAAGCATATCAGCAGTTAAAAAAAGAATTAGATTCCCAAAATGTTGCCCTTGTTGCGGTATCCAAGATAAAACCTGTTTCGGATATTAAAGCGTTATATGACCTGGGCCAGCTCGATTTCGGCGAGAACTATGTGCAGGAGCTGGTGGAAAAACAGGCGCAGTTG
>JASGDI010000033.1:0-46813 GCA_049841335.1 Niabella sp.
CCGCTAAAGTATATGCTACTGAATCAAACGTTGGGGTAGCTAACAGGAGCCTTCTGGTAAGGGCCCGGGTGCAGGGTAAAACTGCCGGCCTGGTTCCCGGAGCTTTTGCAAAAGTGAAAATAGGTTTTGCCCCCAACAGCAACGCTATTTTTGTGCCTTCCCAGTCTGTTATACCCACCATAAAAGGCAAGCAGGTTATTTTATACCAGGGTGATAAAGCGGTGTACCAGGATGTGGAAGTTGGGGCCAGGGATTCGGCAAGAGTGGAAATAATAAAAGGACTGAAAGTGGGAGATACCATTTTAACCACCGGTATTATGACCACAAAACCTGGCGCAAAAATAGAAATAGGTAAAATTGTGAATAGATAGTTGATATTTCTGGTTACTGGTTACTGGTGTGCACAAACCTGGAACCTGAAACCTGGAACTTGAAACTATGAATCATCAACTTCTTAAATGAATATTTCTGAATTAAGTTTACGGAGGCCGGTGCTTGCAATAGTAATGAACATCGTTATTATTGTTTTTGGTCTGATTGCCTTTAATTTCCTTGGGGTAAGGGATTATCCTGCTATTGACCCTCCTAATATTGGTGTGCGCACTACTTATCCCGGCGCCAATGCTGATATTATCGAATCTCAGATCACCGAGCCGCTTGAAGATGCCATCAATGGTATCCCGGGCATCAGAAATATAACATCGAGCAGCAGTAACGGGAGCAGCAGCATTAATGTAGAATTTAATGTGGGAGTGGATCTTGAAGCGGCTGCCAACGATGTGCGCGATAAAGTGGCCGCCGCCCAAAGGCAACTGCCGCCCGACCTTGAATCTCCCTCATCTGTAAGTAAGGCCGATGCGAGCGCAGAGCCTATTCTTTCAATGACAGTGCAGAGCGATACTAAAAACCCCCTCCAATTAACTGAATATGCTACCAATGTCCTGGTAGACCGGCTGCAAACTATTCCGGGGGTAAGCAGCATTGACACATGGGGGGAAAAGCGCTTTGCCATGCGCCTTTGGCTCGATCCTAATAAAATGGCTGCTTTTAATGTTACTCCTGATGAAATACGGCAGGCGCTTAACAGGGAAAATATTGAGCTTCCTTCGGGAAAGCTTTCCGGCGATAATACAGAGCTTACCATAAGAACATTCGGACGGCTGGATACTGAAGAGGAGTTTGCAGATGTGATTATCAAAAATGTAAATGGCAGTGATATCCGTGTAAAAGATGTAGGAAGCGTAGCGCTTGGCCCTGAGAACGAAGAGAGCGCTTTAAAGGAAAGTGCAGTGCCCATGATCGCCCTGGCTGTGGTACCCCAGCCGGGTGCTAATTATGTATCTATTTCTGATGAGTTTTACAAGCGCCTGGAAGAAATTAAAAAAGAAGTGCCACCTGATATTAAATTGAACATCGCGCTTGATCAGACGGAGTATATTAAAAAATCTATCCTCGAAGTAGAGGAAACCCTGCTTATAGCTATTGGGCTGGTGGTATTGATCGTTTATCTTTTTTTCCGAGACTGGCTGTTGTCCATCAGACCGCTGATTGATATACCGGTATCACTTATAGGGGCCTTCTTCATTATGTACATTATGGGTTACACCATTAATGTGCTTACATTGCTGGCTATTGTGCTGGCAACGGGACTGGTGGTAGATGATGGTATAGTGGTAACAGAAAATATATTCAAAAAGCTGGAGCAGGGAATGAGTAAGCGCAAAGCTGCTCTTGAAGGTTCAAAGGAAATTTATTTTGCTGTAATTGCCACTTCCATAACATTGGCCGTGGTGTTCCTGCCCATTGTTTTTCTTGAAGGCTTTGTGGGCCGCCTTTTCCGGGAATTTGGAATAGTAGTTGCCGGTGCCGTGCTCATTTCAGCTTTTGTGTCGCTTACGCTTACACCGGTGCTGAATGTATTTATTTCAAAGAAAAATGTACATGACCATTCCTGGTTTTACAGGAAAACAGAGCCTTTTTTCACCGGTATGGAAAACTTTTATGACCATACATTGAAAGGGTTCATGAAGTTTCGCTGGATGGCCTGGGTGATCATTGCTGCCTGTTTCGGTATCATTTATGTGATCTTTACCAATATTCAATCAGAGCTGGCGCCTATGGAAGATAAAAGCCAGTTCAGGCTGAACCTTACTGCACCCGAAGGGACCTCGTTCCTGGCAATGGATCAGTATGTAGATAAGGTATCCCAGTTTTTGATTGATTCGGTTCCTGAAAAAGAAATTGTGCTGTCTATAACAGGTTCAAGAATGAGCGGGTCTGCCAATAGCGGGATGGTGAGGGTAAGGCTTGTAAAGCCCAACGAGCGGGATCGTTCGCAAAAAGAGATAGTAGAATATGTAAACAGGCATGTTTCCCAATTTACCGAAGCCAGGGCATTTGCTATACAGGATCAAACCATACAGGTAAACAGGCGCGGCGGGCAGGCAGTGCAGTTTGTTTTACAGAACAACGATTTTGATAAATTGTCTGAAGTGCTTCCCCAATTCCTGGAGGAGGCCGGCAAAAGCGATATCCTGCAACAGGTAGATGCCGACCTGAAGTTTAATAAACCTGAGCTCAGGATACATGTGGATCGACTCAAGGCGGCACAGTTAGGCGTTTCCATTGCCGATGTTTCCCAGGCCTTGCAAACGGCATACAGTAACCAGCGGCTGGGCTATTTTACACGCAGCGGTAAGCAGTACCAGGTCATGGCGCAGGTAGACCGTATCAACCGTGATGATCCGGAAGATCTGAAAAGGATTTTTGTACGTAATAATGCAGGGCAATTAATCAGCCTTGATAATATAACCAATGCAGTAGAGTCAACCACACCGCCTACGATCTATCATTTTAACAGGTATAAATCGGCCACGGTTTCGGCAGGGCTTACGGAAGGGCATACTGTAGGGGATGGGGTAAAGGAAATGGAAAGGATCGCCAAAAATGTGCTGGACGAAACCTTCACTACTTCGCTCACCGGTTCTGCGCGAGATTTTGCTGAAAGCAGCGGTAATACCATGTTTGCACTTTTGCTGGCTATAGGCCTTATTTATTTGATCCTTGCCGCACAGTTTGAAAGCTTTATTGATCCGTTTATTATTATCATTACAGTGCCACTGGCTTTTGCAGGTGCTTTGCTTTCATTGTGGATATTTGGCCAGACCTTTAATATTTTCTCGCAGATAGGAATGATCATGCTGATTGGCCTTGTAACCAAGAATGGTATATTGATCGTGGAATTTGCCAATCAAAACAGGGCGAAAGGGAAGGGGAAGCACGAAGCGGTAGTGTACGCCGCCGGGCAACGTTTGCGGCCTATTTTAATGACGAGCCTGGCCATGGCTTTGGGCGCTTTGCCTATTGCCTTATCATTAGGTGCTGCTGCCACCAGCCGTATCCCGTTAGGTATAGTGATAGTGGGCGGTATTGTATTTTCTCTGGTACTCACTTTATATGTATTGCCGGCTATTTATACCTATATGGCTTCTAACAGGGAGGTAAAGACTTTTGAAGAGATACTGGTTGAAGAACAAAAGAAAATGAACCTGCCGGAAAATAAAGAACAACAGATTTAATCATCAGCATTTGATATAACAGGATGAAATCAATCTATATTCATAAGATTTGTTTGGTAATGCTTGCCGCTGTTGGTTTATGCTCCAGTGCCCGCAGCCAGCGTATTCTGACATTGGAGGAAGCTATTGCTACTGCATTGCAAAACAATTATGATATACAGATCGCTAAAAACGATTCGTTGGTAGCTGCCATTGATTATAGTTATCGCAATGCCGCTTTTTTACCAACGGTGAATGCAAGTGTGGGCAGAACTTTCAATAATAATAACCAGCGACAGACCCTTGCAGATGGTAGCGAACGTAAATCGAGAGGGATACGGTCTAACAATCTGCAGGCAAGTGTGGGCCTGGACTGGGTATTGTTTGATGGTTTTAAAATGTTTGCCACGCGGGATAAAGCGGCGGCTTTGTTAGAGGCAGGTACTTATGCTGCCAGGGAACAGGTGATCAACACCATTGCGCAGGTTATTACTACTTACTATAATATTGCCCGGCAGCAGCAACAGGTAAGGGCTACCGATGTACAGATCCGTTTAAATGATGACAGAGCCCGTTTGGCACAATATAAGCTGGAGATTGGCAGCGGGGCTAAACCCGATGTATTGCAAAGTAAAGTGGACCTTAATGCCCAGAAAGCATTAAAGATGCAGCAGGAAACACTGATAGAGCAGTTAAAGCAGCAGTTGGTACAGGCTATGAACAGCAATATTAAGGAACATGAGTTTGCTGTGCCCGATACTATTCCTTTAAATAGCACCATTACATTAGGTGATATACAGCAAAGCCTTGAAAAAACGAACCCAGCTCTTTTACAGGCCCGTTCGGGTATAGACATTGCAAAATATACTTTAAAGGAAACCAAAGCAGGCATGTGGCCTACTCTTTCTTTTGGAACAGCGTATAATTATAGCCGTACCATTAATAAAAGGGTTTTGAATAATTTTTCTACTTTATTTAACCAGGTGAACGGGTATAATTACGGGTTTACTGCCACGGTTCCTATTTTTAACCAGTTCAGGGTACGCCGGCAAATAAGACAGGATGAGTTGAGCATCCGTTTGCAGGAGCTGAATTATGATAACCAGCGTTCGCTGATCGGCCTTGCTGTGATCAATGCTTTTAAAGATTACCAGCAGCAGGAGAAATTCCTGCACCTGGAAGAAGAAAGCATTCGCCTGGCGGAGGAAAATGTGAACATTGTATTTGAGACCTATAAACTGGGGGCAGCTACATTGGTTCAGCTCAGGGAGGCGCAATTGAGCCTTGCCCAGGCGTACGACAGGCTGATAGCAGCCCGTTATAATTTAAAAGTAGCTGAGACAGAACTGCTGAGACTGAAAGGGGATATTGTAAAATAGTTGGGACATAACATTTTTTGTTTAAGAGCTCTGGAGGTCAGGCGGGCAAAATCAATGAGGTGATGACAAGAAGGAATGCTACTTGGTCCAAAGGGCTCTTGGGACAACATGACGCTCTAAGGGAGATACGTTTCATCGCCCTGATCACAATGTAATGGCGTCGAAGGGATTTACTACAATATAATTGCTTTCCAGGCACATCAGAATAAAGAGTGATCCTGGTAAAAGCCGAGTATCTTACTTCTCAGGATGCAGTCGTATTGGGCATTCAGTAAATTACGTGTGGCGCGGTCCAGATTATTTTTAGCCGTAAGATAATCAATAATATTTCCAACACCTTCATTAAACCGGGCTTCTGCAGCTTCAAAAGATGCTTTATAGGAATTTACCTGCTGTAGCAATGTCTTGTAGCAGTCTATGGCTGTTTGCATATTCAGCGTGGCCTGGTCAATGTCCTGCTGCAGTTGTCTTTTTGTATCGGCTGCATTGGTTTCATTGCGCTGTATCTCCAGCTGCACCAGCTTCATTTTATTGCGCTGTTGTAAAGCATTAAACAAGGGAATTCTTAAAGAAACGCCCAGCGAGGAGTTAAGATTATTGTTGAGCTGGTCTTCAAATGGAATGCGTGATTGAGTATAATGGTATTGCTTTTCAAATACGGGAACCTGCTGTCCGTTCACAAGCGCATAGTTTTCTGATTGCGCAAACCCTGTATTTAACAGGCTGCTTTGTGTAGCCACGCTTGAATACTGCGTATATAAATTACCTCCAAGGCTTACAACAGGCCATAATCCACCTTTAGCAGCTTTTAAAGCCTTTTGAGCGCTTAATGCTCTGAGATCCGTTGCTTTTACAAGCGCCAGGTTGCGCAGGGCTGTTTCATAAACGGATTTACTATCCGGCTGCTGAATAAGGGATAAAACATCAGCGTCAACTTTTTCAAAAACAATAGAATCGTTATAAGGAATATTCATTAAGCGGAAGAGGCTGAGCTTTGCGGATTCGAGGTTGTTATAATTATCTGTTATAGCCAGTTGATCATTAGCATATTGTCCCTGCATATCTGAGAGGTCTGATGGTTTAATAGAACCTTCATTGTTTAAAATGACCAGCCTTTCTACCTGCTTTAAAGAAAGCTCTTCCTGTTCTTTTAACATAGCCGATTGTTCCGTAAGGTTTAATACCTGCAGATATGCCAGGATAATATTGATAGCCAGGTTGTCTTTTTGCTGCTGCAATTCCATCTGTGAGGCCTGCCAGTCCAGGCCTGCCTGTTTCATTAAATTTATTTTTGACAGGCCACTGAACAATATGATACCACTGCTTAAGCTATAGCTGGATGCATTAAATGACTGTGTAACCGGTGAGTTTGTAAAAGGGTCGATGCTGCGGCCTTGGTTAATGCTGTAGCCTGCCTGTCCGTTCAGATCAGGTAACAGGTTGAGCTTTGCCTGTTTGTAGTTTATCTTTTCCGATGCTTCAGCAATACGGCGCTGCTCAACATCAAAGTTCTTTTCAATGCCGGTTTCAACACATTCTTTAAGCGTCATTATTTTCTGCGCTTCAGCAAAAGCAACAATATGCAACGTCAGTACCAGCGATAGGAATGGTATCCCCTTTTTTCTGCTCCCTTTCATCTGTTAATTATTTACGCATTACTGATCATGCCATCCAGCAGGTTCACGATGCGGTTACCGTATGCCGCATTTTTTTCTGAATGTGTTACCTGTATGATCGTCATGCCTTCTTTATTTAATTGCCTGAACAGCTCCATGATCTCTTCGCCCTGTTTGGAATTGAGATTGCCGGTAGGCTCATCGGCCAGCAGTAGCTTCGGCTTTGCAATAAGCGCACGGGCAATGCCTACGAGTTGCTGCTGACCACCCGATAACTGAACGGGAAACAGGTCTTTCTTTGCCACTATATTAAACCGGTCCAGTATATCGGCCACCATCGCTTTTCTTTCGCTGCCTTTTATATTTTGATAGAGCAGGGGTGCTTCTATATTTTCGTAAACTGTAAGCTCATCAATTAAATGATAAGCCTGGAACACAAAGCCGATATATTGTTTATACAGGCCGGCCCTTTGCCTTTCTTTAAGCTGGTGCACGGATGTGCCTAAGAAATTATACTCGCCTTCATCAAAGCCATCCAGCATACCTATCACATTTAGCAATGTTGATTTACCCGAACCTGATGGTCCCATTATGGATATAAACTCCCCTTCGTTTACATCAAGATGGATATCCTTCAGTAAAAAAATACGGTGGTTGCCGTTATTTACCCATTTGTAAGCTTTTTTCAATTGTAACATTGTCTGTATCTTGATTTATTTATTCACTATTAACCATTCACTTATTTATTCCGTTCTTAATGATTTCACCGGGTTTCCTATCGCCGCTTTTATTGCCTGGAAACTAATCGTTAAAACAGTGATCAATAGAACAGGTACTGCGGCTATAAAAAACACCCAGGCTTCAATGTGGATACGGTAGGCAAAATCATTTAGCCATTGGTTCATCACCCACCATGCAATCGGGAAGGCAATAAGCAAAGCGATCAGCACAAGCATCAAAAAATCTTTTGATAACATCGTGGCTATGTGAGCCGTTGTTGCCCCAACTACTTTTCGGATACTGATTTCCTTTTGCCTTTTGTTGGCGCTGAATGTCACCAGGCCAAATAAACCCAGGCATGAAATAAGAATAGCCATGGCAGCAAAATAACGGCTCAATACTGCAGTTCGCTTTTCAGCAGTATATAATGCCTGGAAGTCATCATCCAAAAATTTAAAATCAAAAGAAAGCCCCTGGTTATAATCGTTATAAAATTGCGCAAGGCTTGCGATGGTTTCTTTTTCCATTCCTGCTCTGATCTTAACCACTACATTCCAGGGAATGGACAGTTGGGGAGGAGTTAATCTAAAAAAACAGGGCTTTACTTTTTCATGCAGCGATTCAAAATGAAAATCTTTAGTAACTCCTATTATTTCAAAATTTTTACCATAGAGAGAAACTGTTTTACCTACCGGCTCTTTTAACCGCATGGCTTCAATGGCTGATTCGTTGAGAATGATCTTTGAATCTTCCCCACTGCGATTACCTGAAAAACTTCTGCCTTCTTTAAGCTGGTATTGAAAAAGCTCCAGTAAATCGTAGGTTACTTCCAGGTCGGCAAATTTAATATCTTCTCCTGCCTGTTGGCCTGGCCACCCAAGACCTCCAAAACCAGTAGGAGCTTTCATATCATAACGCATGCCCGATGCAGCTACAACGCCTGGAATTTTTTTCACTTCATTAAGAAAGATAGTAAGTCCATTACCTTTCAGCTTTCCTTCGTTGGAAAATTTAATGATATTGTCTTTATTGTAACCTAAGTTTTTGGATTGCACAAGATCCATTTGGTTGTAGATCACAAGCACAGCCACTATAAAAATGAAGGAAAGTGAAAATTGAAATACTACCAGTCCCTTTCTCACTAATAACTCGGTCATTGAAGACTTTAGCCTTCCTTTTAGCGCCGTAGCTGGTTTGAACCCTGAAAGATAAAAAGCAGGATAAATGCCGGCAATCAATCCTGTAATAAGGGTAATACAAAAAACAGCTATGAGGAATCTGGAATCAATAGTTGCTACGTCAAACTGTTTGCCTGTGATTTGGTTAAATACCGGAAGTAAGGCAGACATGATGCCTGCTGCAATAAGCAATGCCAGAAAACTCATGAGCACAGATTCTCTGAGATATTGCAAAACCAGGGTTGTTCTTTTGGCCCCCATTATCTTTTTTATCCCGACTTCTTTTTCTCTGTGAACTGCTTTTGCGGTTGATAAATTCATGAAATTGATACAGGCAATCAGCAGGACAACCGATGCGATGATTGAAAAAAGCCTGACATATGCTATTCTGCCACCGGATTGAATACCATTTTCGAAACGATTATAGAGATACTGATCAGAATATTTCTGAAGAAATATGGTTGGGATGAACTGTACTGCTGCAGGGTCACTGTTAGCCACACTGAATTTTGATTTTACAAAATCCCGGATTTTTTCATTGAACCTGTCAATATCAGTTCCCTTTTTCAAAACAACATAGGTATTAACAAAACTGCTGCCCCAGTTCTGAAGGCGGGAACTGTATTTTTCAAACAACACATCGTAGGTAAGCAACAAATCAAACCGGACGGAAGAATTTGCAGGTAGTTTAAAAACACCTGAAACGCTATAAACCTCATTGCCTTCTCCGGCATCCCATTCAACTGTTCTGCCGATTATATTTTCAGTATTGCCAAATAGCTTTTTTGCCAATTCATCCGAAACTATAATGTTGTATTTATTCTTTAATACATCTTGCGGCTTCCCTTTTATCAGTGGGTAAGAAAAAACAGTAAAGAAATCCGGTGTCACATATTGCTCAATGGCCTTGCTGCTTTTATTCTCAAACGAAAGTATTCCTCCTTTTCCTGGCTTTACAATAGTGGCGTCTTCCACTTCGGGCATTTCCGCTTTGAAAGCAGCAGCCAAAGGCCCCGGTGCGCCTTCCGAAGTTTGAATGCCGCCGGGCTCCTGGTTATTTTGCATTACACGATAAAGCCTTCTGTGCTTCTCATGAAATTTATCAATGCTTTTTTCATCTTTTACCCAAAGGAAGATCAACAGGGCACAGGCCAGGCCTGCAGAAAGACCAACAAGGTTTAGGATAGAAAACTGGCGGTTTCTTGTCAGGTCACGCCATGCGGTTTTGAAATAATTTCGGATCATAACATTTTTTTTGAAAGGCTTGTATTGCTGATGCGCCTTTATCGTATTTAAAATCTTCTGAAATGTTTTTGTGTCTGCTTCTTCATTCATTACTGTTTTAGTGTTCCAAAAAATTGAGATACTTTCATATTGATATGATAATTCCGGATACTCTTTTCGCAATTCTTCAAATTCTTTCAGTTCTTTCTCCGAAGCTTCACCTGCAAGTTTTCTTGTTATTAATAACCATATTTTGTCTTCGGTCATGGATCTTTTTATATTATTCCGTTCTCAAACTTTTTACCGGGTTTATCAATGCTGCTTTTATACTTTGATAACTTACTGTTATTAATGCTATTCCTATTGTCAGCAATCCTGCAATTGCAAATATCCACCAGTTGATATCGATCTTATACGCATAGTCCTGCAGCCACCTGGTCATTGCCCACCATGCTGCCGGGAATGCAATTAAAAAAGCAACTACAACCGGCTTTAAAAAACTTGCTGATAAGAGTTTTGCAATATTTGAAGAAGAAGCGCCCAGCACTTTTCGTACTCCTATTTCTTTAGTGCGCTGTTCTGCACTAAAAGTTGCCAGGCCAAACAAGCCAAGACAGGATATGAGGATTGCAAGAAAAGCAAAAATGTTGGCAAGTCTGCTTATCACCGATTCGCTTTCGTATAATTTTGCATATTCAAGATCAGAGAACTGATAAGTAAATGGAAATGCAGGGTTCAGCTGCCTGCATATTTGTTGCAGCGAGGCAATAGCTTCTTTTGTTTTGCCGGCTTTAATACGCACGAAAATGGTTCCCCAGTTCCAGTTTTCATCCAGCCGTATTATTAACGGTTCAATAGCCTCATGCAATGAACTGAAATGAAAATCTTTTATCACACCAATTATTTTGCCTTCACGGTTGCCCCAGTTAATTGTTTTACCAACAGGATCCTTCAAGCCCATCTTATCAACAGCCGTTTCATTCACAAGGTATGCGGCAGAATCTGTCCCATACTCTTTTGAAAAATCGCGCCCCGACTTCATTTGAAGATTCATTGTTTCTACAAAATCATAGCCTACAACGCCATCTGCAAATGGTACTGTTAAATCCGGATCTTTACCCGGCCAGCTGATACCTAAAAAATGATGAGATATAACTGTGGGAGAGTTGCGCATTTTTGAAACATTTGTTATTGTAGGGTTTTTCAGCGCTTCTTGTTTGAAGATTCCATAGTTTTTTGCCAGGTCCCCCTCAATGGGAATATACATAAGGTTATCCCTGTCATAACCAAGATTTTTTGTTTGAATGTATTTGAGTTGCTTAAATATAACAATCATCGCAACAATCAAAAATATACTCATCGCAAACTGAAAAACAACTAATGCCTTTCTAAAGAATGTAGTACTCCAGCTAAATTTTAAGCCACCTTTTAAAACACGCACCGGTTTTAATGAAGAAAGAAATAATGCCGGATAGCTGCCAGCAGTAATGCCAGTGATTAATAATAAACCGAGAATAATTAGCCAGGATACAGGTTGATTAAAAGGAAGGAATAATTGTTTATTGGTAAGTTGATTAAAGGCAGGCAAACCCAACAGAACAAATACAATTGCAATAATGATTGAAATAATGGTGAGCATAATTGCTTCGCCAACAAATTGTGCAATTAATGCAGATCGCATAGCACCTATTACTTTTCTTATACCTACTTCTTTTGCACGTTTTGCTGAACGTGCTGTTGCCAGATTCATGAAATTGATACAGGCGATCAGCAATATAAATACAGCAATAATACTGAAAAGACGAACATACTCAATTCTTCCGCCATCCGGGTATCCGTCTTTAAAATTTGAATGAAGATATTTCTCGGCAAAAGGCTGTAACGCGAGTTCGGTAACAAAGCTTTTATCTTTTTGCTTGTAATTATAGATAAAGTATTTAATCTTGGCCTCAACTTTTGCAACGTTAGCATCAGGCCTCAATTGTATAAAAGTTTGCGGACTTGTGTTGTTCCAGTTATGCACCCAATTGTTTTGTTTAACAAAATCTACCCATGTTCTTAAAAAATCAAACTGCAATGATGATCTGGAAGGCACATTGTCAAACACAGCTGTTATTTTTAAATTTTCTTTATTGTCAAAGCGAATTATTTTATTGATGGCGTTTGGTGCATTATCAAAAAAATACTCAGCCATGTGTTTTGATATAGCAATAGTGTTGGGCTCATTTAGTGCTGTACTGATGCTGCCCTGCAATAAAGGATAGCTAAACATGTTAAAAAAATCTTCCCCTGCGAATGAGCCGTTCATCCGGGCTGTTTTTTTACCTGCTTCAAATGTACTGTTGCTACCGGGTGCTGCAACAGGTTCAAACCCGCTTGTGTACTGAACTTCAGGAACCATCTTTTTTAATTCACCAGCAAGCAGGCCTTGTGTAACATAATTTGCATCTGCTTTTCCATCAAAATAATTTCGCTCATATACCTGGTACAAGTATGCACTGTTTTTATGAAATGCATCTATCTTTTTTTCATCATTCACCCAAAGTATTATCAGTAAACTACATGCCAGACCGAAGGCTAAACCCATAATATTGATAAGAGAAAAACCTTTACTTCGGATAATATTCCGCCATGCAGTTTTTATATAGTTCTTAAGCATTGTCTGAATATGGATTTATATAATTCAATGATATTGCTGATTTGTATTCCCTATTTACTTATTCATTCTGTTCTCAAACTCTTTGCTGGGTTAGCTGTTGCGGCTTTGATGGCCTGATAGCTTACCGATATTGCGGCGATCATAACAGCCAGTGCCCCTGCAAATAGAAACATCCACCAGCTGATATCAATTCTAAAAGCAAAATCCTGTAGCCATTTGACCATCAGCCACCATCCAATAGGGACTGCTATGATCAGTGAAATAAAAACCAATAGGAGAAAGTCTTTCGATAACAGCCTTATAATTCCTAAAACAGAGGCGCCGAGCACTTTGCGGATACCGATTTCTTTCGTGCGCTGAAAAGCTGTAAATGTTGCCAGTCCAAACAGTCCCAGACAGCTGATGAAAATAGCAATGCCGGTTGCCGCCTGTACCAGCGTTTGTGTCTGCATTTCGTTTTCATAAAATGCACCGATGGTATCATCATAAAATTCATATTTAAAAGGAGCTTCAGCATAGATCTTTTTCCATTCTTTTTCGATAGAGCTGATGGCCTTTTCCCAATATTGAGGTTGGTTGGGTAATTTTATATTAAAGGTGCGTAACCGCTCTTTATCAGAAACGAATACCCCCGGGGCAATATCGGACCGCATACCCGACTGATTGAAATCTTTTACCACACCAACGACAGGATACATCTTACCACTGCCCGGAACAAGCAGTTGTTTTCCTATTGCGGCCTGAGGTGAGCTGAATCCCAAAGCCTGAAGGGCTTTTTCATTAATCACCAAAGCCGTTGTTGTATCAGACTGTTTGAAATTATTGCCCGCTAATAGCGTTATGCCATACAAGTGTAGAAAAGCAGTATCCACGTTTTTCATTTGCAACTGGACCTGCACTTCTTCTTTTCCATTAAAATAAGTGTACACATTCCCTACATACATTTGTTCCATTGGCCTGTCACCCAACGATACATTTTTAATCATTGTATTTTTAAGCAATTCGTTTTTTAAAGCAAACTGCTTGTCCTTATATTCTTTTTTATCTGTAAGCCGGTATGGAACTGAAAAGGTAATAACCGCGTCTTTATTAAACCCCGGATCTTTATGCAGCATATATTTAAGCTGCTGACCAATGATAATGGCGCTTATAATAAAGATCTGGGCAATCAGGAACTGGAATACGATCAGGCTTTTGCGAAAAGTGATCTTATTACGGCCGATCATTTTTTCAGTTCTTCCTTTCAGCACTTCTACCGTATCTACTTTTGAGGAAACCCATGCGGGGTACAGGCCTGATAAGAGCGAGATCAGCAATACCAGCAGCAGCATAAAACCTGCCATGGCGGGGTAGTTCATATAGTCAAGGATTCCCGCAGGCAGAAAGTCTGCAAAAATTCTTACGGCAAAAAAAGTCAGCACAAATGAGAATAGGGCAGCGAATACCGTTACCATAAACGTTTCTGCCACAAACCGGGCAATCAGGCTTTTAGCCGAGCTGCCTAATGTTTTCCGTATGCCGATCTCCTTTGCCCGCCTGGGTAATAAGGCAGTACTCAGGTTGATATAATTGATACAGGCAAGGAGCAATAAAAAACCACCTGTAATCATCAGACCGAACAATACCTTTTTATTGGCCGTTCTTGTTTGTGAGCCATATTGCACGGCAAAATGTTTTTCTTTTAAAGGCAGTGCCTCGTACCAGCTTCTGTATTTGTATTTTTCAAAACTTTCTTTATTATACTGATGATTGATCTTGTTTAGCTGTGCTACAATATTTTTTACATCAGCATGCTTACCGGTTTTTATAAACAGCAGGTTGTCGGAGTTTAAGGAAGCCCAGTCCTGGTCTGCCATATCATCTCTGCTGACAGGCATAAACTCGGTATTGTTCCTGGAGAAACTATTAGGATAGGGAAGGTCAGCCACCACTCCCGATACCATCCGCCATAATGTATCATTATACACAAGAGATTTGCCAATCACCTCCGCCGGTGACAGTTTGGGAAAATATTTCTTTGCCTTATCCTGGGTCAGCACTACATTATCCGGGTGATTAAATGCTATTTTCTTATTTCCGGCCAGCCATTTATAGTCAAGCATATCAAAATAATCCGGTAGTGTGGTTACCTGGTAAATATCTTCTTCTTCTTCTATTTTTTTACTACCGTTATTGCCGGGCACAGTAACGGAGTTGTAATGTTTATAAAACATCGGAACGACCAGACCTGCGCCTGAAACATCATGAATCAAAGCATTTAAAACCGGTTTTGATACTGCGGCAAAACCACCGGTATTACCATCTTCTCTTTTATTTCGGATGATAAGCTGATATATGGATTGCGCATCTGGCACCTTTTTATCAAAGCTGTTCTCATAGCTTACCATCCTGAAAACGATCCAGGCCACACAAATGCAAACACTGAACCCAATAATATTAAGAATGGTAAACAAGCGGTTGCGCCATAATTGTCTGCCAAGTGTTATAAAGAAATTCCCGAACATAAATATGATTTAATATTTTTTATTACTTTGATAATGAAGCATTGACAATGAACCATTCACTATTCACCGTCCTATACTAATATGTTCTCCGTAACCGTTTGCCCATCCAGCATTCTTATAATGCGATGGCTGTAACGGGCGTCATGCTCACTGTGTGTTACCATGATAATAGTGGTGCCCTGCTCATTCAGGTCGGTAAGCATTTCCATTACCTCGTTACCGTTGGTAGAGTCCAGGTTACCGGTAGGCTCATCTGCAAGAATAAGTCTGGGCTTATTTACCACGGCTCTTGCCACCGCCACTCTTTGCTGCTGTCCGCCCGAAAGCTGTTGGGGGTAATGGTTGCGCCGGTGCATGATCTGCACTTTTTCCAGCACTTCTTCCACCCGCTTTTTGCGATCAGCGCTCTTTACACCGGTATAGATAAGCGGCAGTTCCACATTTTCAAAAACAGTCAGCTCATCAATCAGATTAAAGCTTTGGAATACAAAGCCGATATTATGCTTGCGCAGGTCGGCCCTTTTGCGCTCATTAAAATGCGCCACTTCAATTCCGTTAAAAACAAAGCTGCCGCCATCAGGGTCGTCCAGTAAGCCAAGTATGTTCAGCAGCGTGGATTTACCGCAGCCCGAAGGCCCCATCACTGCTACAAATTCACCTTCCTTTACTTCAAGTGACAGTTTGTTCAACGCAATGGTTTCTACTTCTTCCGTGCGGTACATTTTTTCAAGTTCTGTGATTTTTATCATAAAAGAGGCCTCCTTAAAAGGGATTATATTATTAATGGTTAAAAATTGATAAGTATAGTTTTAAACAAAAGTTTTATTGTTGTTTACTGTTTTTTATATCCTGGTAGTATCGAAAATCATATACTTCATGACTCAGGTTTTTTATTCGGACCTTAAGCTTTTTGCAGGGTTTGTAGCTGCAGCCCTTATACTACGCAGGCATAAAACCACTATTGCAACGGCCAGTATACCTGCTGCGCTTATTAAAAAAATCCACCAGCTGATATTTATTCTGAATGTAAAATTTTGCAACCATTTATGGGAAAAGTACCAGGCAAGAGGAAAAGAGATAATACAGGCAACAGCAATCAGGCGCACAAGATTTCCTGAAAGCAATATTATGATCTGTACTGCTGATGCACCAAGCACCTTGCGAATGCCGATTTCTTTAACCTTTCTGTTAGCTATAAAACTTACCAGGCCAAGTAATCCCAGGCAGCTTATAAACAAGGCCAGTCCTGTTGCCCATTTCAGTAAAGTGGATAGGCGGATATCTGCTTCGTATAGTTTTCTTACAGTGTCATTTAAAAAACTATAATCAAATTCCTGGCCCGGGTACATTTTTTGAAACAGCGCTTCTGTTTTATCTATTGCTTTTTTCCACCCGGCAGCATCATTACCTGCGAAAGCGATGGATAAAACAGGAATCCAGCTATCCTTATTTGCAAAAATGGTTGTAGGATAAATTGGGTTATGGAACGACATGGTATTAAAGTCTTTTACAACGCCCACTATCTGCGCTGAATCCGCCGGCCCGCCTTTAATAAACTGGCCTATTGCATTATGAGGATTGTGCAGGTTCATTTTATGCAGCATAGATTCATTGATAAGCACATCCTGTACTTTGGCACTGGTATCAACCCGTATATTCTTTCCTGCCAATAGCTGCAGACCAAATACGTCGATATAGTTTTCATCAGCACTGCGCACGTGTATATCGCTATAAGTTTCCTCTGCACCATTATTATACCATATGATCCGTGTGCTGCTATAGCCCTGGCTTATGGGTGTTGAAGTGTTTAACGATACATTTTGTATTTGTGGGATACCCCTTGATTCATTAGCCAGCACAAATCCCTTACTTGCTCCTTGTTTCGGGAAATCAGGAATACTGACAGATATAATACCTTCCTTTCTTAAACCTATATCTTTGTTGAGCTCAAAATGTATTTGTTTGCCAATCACAAATACCACTATTAAAAATACCTGGGCAATTACAAACTGGAACACTGTTAAAACCTGCCTTACCCATATACCGCGAGGCTTCCCGTCCGCAACAATATTATTTTTTAATACCAGCACGGGCCGGAACCCGGAAAGCACGAAAGCGGGATAAAGCCCTGCCAGCAGGCTTACTATAAGCAGCAAGCCCGCTAAGAATACCGCTGCAACAGGTTGTAATAACCGGCCCGCGTTCAGCTCATGAGGGATAAAATCCCTGAAAACATAAATTAAAACCGGAGTGAGCATAACCGCTAACAGGGTAGCAAGCCCTGTTATTAAAAATGCCTCTGTTAAGAACTGGTAAATAATTTGTTTTTTACTGCCCCCGAAAGTTTTGCGTACGCCTATTTCCTTTGCACGGAGCGTAGATTGCGCGGTTGACAAATTAATAAAATTGATAACGGCAAGTAATAACAGCAGCACTGCAAGCAATGCGAGGTTTCGTAGCGTGGTTTTACTGGTTTTCCCGTCAATTGTGGTATTGAAATGTATATCGCTTAAAGGTTGCAGTTTGCCGATCCACCGGTCTTTGAGATCAATATCTTTTTGGTTCTGTACAAAGAGGTTTTCAACCAGCTTATCAACAGTGGCTCCACTGGTGTTTGCATTCAGCTTTATAAATAACTGGTCGTTGCCATTTACATTTCTCCATGCAGGTTGCATAAATGATTTTCCGAGGTTCGTTTCTGTATAGGTTTTCAGAGAAATGAAGATATTGCTTCTGAGATCTGTGTTCTCCTTTAAATCGGCAATGATACCTGTTACCAGCGTTTGAATGCTATCCTGGAAAGTCATTTGTTTGCCTATAACTGCTTCAGGCGCATTTTGAGGGAAATATTTTCCGGCTTCCGACAGGGTAAGCACTACCTGGCCCACCTGCGATAGCGCCGTATTAGGATTACCGGCTATCCATTGACGTGGAAATATTTTAAAATAGTTGCCATCAGCGAAAGACAGCTCATTGTTTTTCGGGAATCTTTTTACATCACCCGTTTTCGCACCAGGAATATCAACTGTGTACTTATTACCGAAGGGCGCAATAATTACTGGCGCTGCTATATCAACACCCGGGACACCCTGTGTTATAGCATTTTGCCCTGGCACGCAAAGTCCCGGGTTGCTGCCTCCCTGCACGTGGGTATATACGCGATAAATGTTTTCACGTTCCGGTACCCATTTATCAAAGCTATATTCATATTGAATAATCAAAAAAATAACCAATGCCGCGCTGATACCAATAGAAAGGCCCAGCACATTTATTGATGTGATAGCTTTGTGCTTCCGGAAATTGCGTAATGCAACCAGCAAATTGTTTTTAATCATAACGCCCCTCCCTATCTTCCGCCATCCCAATATTTAAGAGGCGGAGAAGAATTTTATATTGTTAATGATTCTTGTATTTAAATTTTATATCTGTTATTATTTTACTCTTACTCTTCTCTTCTTCAGTGAGGAGTTGGTCCGGAGAACTCCTTTGGAGGGGTGAGGTCAGGGAGCTTTTATTACCAGCTCCTGCATATCATCCCCGTAGTTATCATAGCTGCTGGTAACAACTTTATCTCCGGGCTTTAGCCCGTTCAGCACTTCAAAATAATCAGGATTCTGGCGGCCCAGCTCCACATCTGTTTTATATGCCAGCTTTCCGTCTTTGTCCAGCTTATACACCCAACGGCCACCGGTTTTATTATAAAATCCGCCACGGGGCAGTAATAACGCTTTTGTTTCATCGCTTAAGGCCAGCCTGATCTGTAATGTTTGCCCCCGCCTGATGCCTTCAGGCGCTTTACTTTCAAAAGCCATATCTACCTGGAAGCGGCCATTGGTAACCTGGGTGTACACTTTTTTAATAGTTAAGACGTAATCTTTGTCTGCGATAGTGGCAATCCCTTCCAGGTCATTATAAATACGCGAAATATAATGCTCGTCTATGTCTACGCGCACTTTATAATCGCCCATCACATCTAATTGGCCCAAACGTTCTCCTTTATTTTTATTTTGCCCCACTTCAGCATCCAAAGAAGTAAGCTGCCCGTCAACCGGCGCGCGTACAATAAGGTCCCCTACTTTCTGGCGCATTACAGTAAGCGCGTTCTGCGATCCTTTATAAGATTGCTCTGCCTGTGCCAACTGCTGTTTGGATGATTGCGCATCCTGGCTAATGGTTTGAGTGGCCAGTTTCTTTTTTTCAAGCTGGTAATTATAGGCATTTTCACTCTGTTTTAGTTCCTGTGAGCCGATAGCCTTTTTGGCATACAGATTTTTGTTCAGGTTATAAATACGCTCTGCTTCTTTAAGCTGGTTATCCACGTCGGTCATTTGATTCAGGTTGGTGATCCTGTTCTGCTGCGAGGCATTTTTTGCGATCTGCATTTGCGTAATAAGGTTGTATACCTGTGTTTCCTGCTGCACCAGGCTCAGTTGCAGATCGGTATTAGACAATCTCAATATAGGCTGTCCCTTTTTCATAAAAGCGCCGTCCTCTGTATATTTTTCTTCTACTCTGCCGCCTTCTGCTGCGTCTAAGTAAATAGATGTTAGCGGCTGCACTACGCCATTCACCGGAATAAACTCCCGGAAAGGCCCCTGCTTTACTTCGCTGATGGTAATGCGTCCGGCCTCCACATTTAACTTCCTGTTCCCGGATGTTGCATAAATACTTGCCGCTATCAGGCAAACAATCGCTGCAACACCAGCTACCAGCAGTATTCTTTTTGCCGGCCATTTCTTTTTTTCAATTATCCTGTCCAAAGTATCCGCCCGATTTTAATTTTTTAAATAGAACCAGGGCTATTGCTTCCCTGGCGCGAAGATCATACATGAGAAATTTACAAACCTACCAATTAAAATAGTGCCATTTGATCAATGCGTTTATTATCAGTATTTTATCATTTTTCTGTTGCTAAAAACTGTGCGGGTTCGTACAGTTACTGTCCGGTTTTGATACACATTTAAGGAATAAAAAAATCTTTTGGCCTGCGGGATGCAGACGGAGACAATTATGTTATTATTGCAAAGCCAAGAACGGATAATGTCTTTAAAAAATATTTCCATATTAGCGGTTGATGATGACCCCGACATGCTGATAGCCCTCAGGCTGCTGCTAAAAGCCCGTGTAAGAACCATTACTACAGAAAAGAATCCGGAACACCTGCGCGGCCTGCTTACAGAAGGAGACTACGACCTGCTTTTACTGGATATGAATTTTACCAGCTCGCTGCATACCGGTAATGAAGGCATGTACTGGCTGCGCAAGGCAAAAGCATTAAAGCCAGGCTTGCAGGTAATTATGATCACTGCTTATGCCGATGTAGACCTTGCGGTACGAAGCCTGAAAGAAGGCGCTGCAGATTTTATTGTAAAGCCCTGGCACAATGAAAAGTTGATAGACGCTATTGAAGAAATATGCAGTAAAAAAGACAGCAGTTGGCAAAAGAAAAAACCAGCAGGCTATGACAATGACGGACTGGGTGGTTTTGTTGGCCATTCGGCAGTGGTTGGTGAGGTTTTATATAAAGTGAAAAAGATTGCGCCTACCGATGCCAATATCCTTATCCTGGGAGAAAACGGAACCGGCAAAGACATGATCGCGCATGCCATTCACCAGCAGTCATTAAGAAATAAGGGGCCCTTTATAAAAGTTGATGTAGGAGCGCTTACATCCAGCCTGTTTGAAAGTGAGCTTTTCGGCCATAAAAAAGGCGCTTTTACTGATGCCCGTGAAGACAGGCCGGGGCGCTTTGAGATGGCATCCGGAGGTACTTTGTTTTTGGATGAGATAGGAAATATATCATTGCCACAACAGGCCAGGCTGCTCAGCGTGCTGCAAAACCGTGTAGTGTACCGGTTAGGCAGCAATGAGGGCCGGCAGGTTGATATAAGGCTGATCTGCGCTACCAACCTACCAATGCAGGAACTGGCCAACGAAAGCCGGTTCCGTAAAGATCTTATTTACCGTATTAATACCGTAGAAATAACCCTGCCGCCTCTGCGTGAAAGAAAAGAGGATATTTTGCCCCTGGCAACGCATTTCTGTAAGGTTTATTGCGATAAATACATGAAATCTTTATTGCCGGTAAGCAGCCCTGCCAAAGAAAAGCTGTTGCAGTACTATTACCCTGGCAATGTGAGGGAGCTGCAATACGCTATAGAACGTGCAGTGATCATGTGCGAGGGAGAGGCCCTGCAGGCCGATGATATTATTTTTTCACCGATAGAAAAACACCTCCACACAAATGAGCAGCCGCATACCACTAACCTGGAGTTGCTTGAAAAAAGCACCATCATCAAGGTAATAGAAAAGCATGACGGCAATATTACAAGGGCTGCAAAAGAGCTGGGACTTACGCGTACTGCGCTGTACAGGCGTTTAAGCAAATACGATATTTAACCGATGAAGGCAAAACAAAAATACAGGCTTAAATATGCGCTGCGCTTGGTCGTATTGTTTGCGTCGCTGTTTTTAACAGCATGGTTTTTTATAAGAGGACAGTACATGGTAGCATCATTGCTGTTCGTACTCTCCGTATGGCAATGCTATATTTTTTATGATAAGGCGTTGCTGCCTTTTAAAGAGCTGGACAATTTTGCATCAGCTGTAAGATACCGCGACTTTTCGCGGCATTTCAATGCAGGCAATGCTCCGGCAGAGCTGCAGGCGCTCCGGCAGGATTTCAATACTATCAGCCAGACTTTTAAATCAATCACCCGTGAAAAGGAAGCTCAATATCAATACCTGCAAAAGATACTGGAGCTGATACAAACCGGGATTCTTTTATACGAAGAGGAAAACCATAAAGTGATCTGGGCAAACGAATCGTTAAAGAGAATAACACAAATACCTTATATACCTACCCTGCACCTGCTTGAAAGAAAGAATGAGGCTTTATATAATGCTATCATAGACTTAGAGCCGGGGAGTAACAATGTATTGTTGCTGGACGGAGAGCAGATAAAGATCATGCTTTCCGCTACCTCTTTCCAGACAGAAGGTAAAAATTACAAGTTGGTAGCGCTTCAGAACATTAACGAAGCGCTTGACGAAAATGAAGCGCGGTCATGGAAAAAATTGTTGAGCGTAATGACGCATGAGATCATGAATTCCGTAGCGCCCATTGCCTCCCTTGCCGAAACGTTGAAGCAGCAGTTACAGTCAGATCCCGAAACAGGCGGCCCCCTGAAAGAAGATATAGCGCTGGGCATCGAAACCATACAACGCCGCAGCGAAGGGTTGCTGCAGTTTGCTGCCTCTTACAGAACACTTAACAAAATAACAGCATCACATAAGCAGGATATCCTGATCGGCGGTATGTTTGAAAATATTATTCAGTTATTATTGCCGAAACTTGAGCAAAGAGGTATTATTGCCGATATTATACTTAAAGATCCGTTATTAACACTGAGTGCTGACCGCCACCTGGTAGAGCAGGTCATTATTAACCTGCTGCTGAATGCTATTGACGCACTAAAAGCAACCCGGCAGCCAAAGATCGGTTTATCTGCTTACAGAAGTAATGATAGTCGTATCGTAGTTACCGTAAGCGACAATGGTGCCGGTATTGAACCGGATGTCCTGGAAAAGATATTCATCCCGTTTTTCAGTACCAAGGCTAATGGTAATGGCATTGGCCTCAGCCTCTGCAAGCAGATCATGCTATTGCATAAGGGTAATATATACGTAAAGTCAGCACAGGGTATGGGTACTGTTTTTTATCTTCAGTTTTGAACTGGTTGGATTTACTCATCCTCCTGCTCTTCTTCCACATAATCCGGCAAAGCTTTTTTCCTGAAGGAAAAATGTCGTTGTGCCAGGTAGCTTGCAACAGCCACAAAGAAAGTAGTGCCCACCTGGGCAAACGTAGGGTATATATGCAGTATTTCCACAGCTAATTTCAGGAGTGCGTAGTTCAGCAACAAATTAAATGTGCAAACAAGCAGATATCTGAATAATTGCACATGGCCCTTTATTTTACTATCATCAAACACTACATATTTCATCAGGAAAAAACCAAAGAAAAAAGATACTGTGAAGGATACTATAAGGGCAGCAGTGTAAGATTCAAAAGCATAAATCTTAAAATAGAAATTTTCAGTTTTAAAAATATAATGGTAAGAAATATAGAATACCACGAGACCCAGGAGCGTATTGGTGGATCCAGACACCAGGTACCTGAAAGTTTGTAATGGCATCAACTTTTTGAACAATGGGTAGAAAAAATCAATGACGGGCAGTATAAAATTCCTGACACTATAAAAATGCTGCTTCATCTGGTTTGCGAAGATAGGAAGAACTCTGTTAGCGGGAGAAGTTATAAGACCTGTAGGTGTATGAGATTTTTTTAATGCTATGTGAGGCCCGTCCCCGCCAAAATGACTTTGTCTGGCTGGCGTACCGGCACTAACGGACGTCCACGCAGCACATATTTATATTGCCTTCGAGCGACGATGAACATAAAAGTGTTATACACCCAGGGCTATAAGGGTTTATAAAGTCTTATAGCCTAAATTTGCACCAAAATTTAAAGGTATGAGTATTGTTGCAGAATTGAAACCTGTTATTCTGAATACGTTAAACAATTTATATAACCAGGAATTTAAAGAAGATGCTGTTGCTATAAATATTACCAAGCCCGAGTTTGAGGGAGATTATACTTTGGTGCTTTTTTCATTTCTGAAGCAGCTGAAAAAGAAGCCGGAGGAAATAGGAAAAGAAGTGGGAGCGCAACTGCTTGCTGATCGCCCCGATCTTTTTACAGCTTATAATGTTATCAAAGGTTTTTTAAACCTTACTGTTAACAACAGGTATTGGCTGGCCTTTCTGGAAAACAATTTTGTATCGCTGAAAACAGAAACTGTCAAAGAGGATAAAAAGATCATGCTGGAATATGCTTCGCCCAATACTAATAAACCTTTACACCTTGGGCATCTTAGAAATATATTTCTGGGCTGGAGCGTATCGGAAATCTTAAAATTGCAGGGGAGCGAAGTTTTTAAAAGCTCCATTTCAAATGACAGGGGTATTCATATCTGTAAATCAATGATAGCCTGGAAGCTGTTTGCCAATGGTGCGACCCCGGAAAGCACTGGGATTAAAGGGGATCACCTGGTAGGCGATTATTATGTACTGTTTGGGGAAAAACACAAGGAACAAGCCGCAGCCCTGATGGGGGAAGGAATGAGTAAAGAAGAAGCAGATAAAAATACACCCATTATGAAAGCCGCCCAGCAGATGCTGGTAGACTGGGAACATGGCGATGAAGAAGTAGTATCGCTTTGGAAGACAATGAATAGCTGGGTATATGCCGGCTTTGATCAGACCTACGGCCGCATTGGTGCTGATTTTAATAAAAACTATTACGAAAGCCAGACTTATTTGTTAGGAAAAGCGTTTGTACAGGAAGGATTGAAAAAAGGCGTCTTCTTCCAAAAAGAAGATGGCAGCGTATGGATTGATCTGACTGCTGACGGACTGGATGAAAAAATTGTTCAGCGGAAAGATGGCACTTCTGTTTATATTACCCAGGACCTTGGGCTTGCGGATGAAAAGTATAAAGACTTTCCTTATGATGAGAGTATTTATGTGATAGCCGATGAGCAGAATTACCACATGAAAGTGCTGAAGCTGATCCTTCAGAAGCTGGAAAAACCTTATGCAGACCGCATCCACCATTTAAGCTATGGAATGGTGGAACTGCCAAGCGGCAGGATGAAAACCCGTGAAGGTACGGTAGTGGATGCAGACGACCTTATGGACGAGCTGGTAAAAGTGGCCGCTGCCAAAACCGAAGAGTTAGGCAAAGTGAGTGGCTTCTCTGAGGCAGAACTGAATGAGCTGTACGAAACTATTGCTTTAGGCGCATTAAAGTTTTTCCTGCTGAGAGTTGATCCGAAGAAGCGGATGGTATTTAACCCAGAAGAGAGCATAGATTTTCATGGTTTCACAGGGCCGTTTATTCAATATACACATGCACGTATCAAATCTGTTTTAAGAAACGAGACGATTAACGATGCAGGTATTACCCAGGATTTATTACCGCTTGAAAAAGAGCTGATCATTTTACTGGAGCAATTTAGTGTTACCATACAGCAGGCCGCAACAGAGTTCAATCCCTCACTTATTGCTATCTATGCGTTTAACGTGGCCAGGCTTTTCAATAGCTTTTACGCTGCGCATTCCATCCGTAATGCCGAAAGTGAAGCTAAAAAGCAGTTACGTTTAAAGATCTCACAGCTTACGGCAAACACTATTGCTAGGGCAATGAACTTATTAGGTATTAAAGTGCCCGAAAGAATGTAGCAGGTAATTAAAAAGTAACTGCTGAACCAGTGCCGTTTTATAAGCTGCTACGCACATTTAGCGCTATTCTATACCATGCTGATTTTCTTTTTATCCCTCAGATGAAGCGCTTTATGGTAAATGATCGGGAAAACGAGCAGTGTGAAGATAGCGGCTGTTACCAGTCCGCCGATAATAACAATAGCCAATGGCTTTTGACTTTCGGAGCCTATGCCGGTACTGATAGCTGCAGGCAACAGGCCTATGGCAGCCATTAAAGCGGTCATTACTACGGGCCGGGTTCTGACTTTTACTGCATTGATGATAGCCTGGTTCAGATCACTATGTGTTTTTGCCTGTTTGTGGAATTCGGAAATGAGGATCACCCCGTTCTGTACACAGATACCAAACAGCGCAATAAACCCTACGCCTGCAGAAATACCAAAGTTCATTCCTGTAAAATGCAGTGCCAGTATCCCTCCGATCAAAGCAAAGGGAACATTGATCAAAACATAGCCTGCATCCCTCGCATTGCCAAACATAATGAATAACAGTATGAAGATTAGTATCAGGCTTATAGGTACTACCTGTGTCAGCCGGTTGCTGGCCCTTACCTGGTTTTCAAACTCCCCGGTCCAGCCTATTTTATATCCTTCTGATAGAGGCACATGAGCTTTTACATTTTTTTGAGCTTCAGCAATTGTGCTGCCCAGATCACGCTCACGGACGGAAAATTTTACACCTATAAAACGTTTGGTGTTATCACGGTAAATAAATGCCGGCCCCGTTAATTGTTTAACAGAAGCAATCTCCTTCAATGGTACTTTATTTCCCGAGATAGAAGGGATCATCAGCATCAAAATATCATTTTCGTTTTTACGGTAGTCTTTATCATAGCGAATGCGAACATCAAATTTTTTCTCACCCTCATATTTTTGAGTGGCCGTTTTCCCCCCAATCGCCATTTCTATAACAGCCTGTGCCTCGGCTTTGGTAACGCCGTATATGGCCATTTTTTCTTCATCAAACAAAATACTGATCTCCGGTTGACCTACATTCCGCAGTATGCCTACATCTTTAATGCCGGGCACATGTTGTATCTGTGCTATTACCTGGTTGGCATATTCGTCTAATTTATCCAGGTTGTCGCCATAGATCTTTACAGCATTGGACGCATTCATTCCGGCAACTGCTTCAGCTACATTATCAATGATAGGCTGCGAATAATTATAGTTAATACCCTGGTAGTTTTTGAGCTGTTTGTCCATTTCCTCTACCAGGTCATCCATCGAAATTTTTCGTTTCCACTCCTCTTTAGGTATCAGGTTCACCTGCATTTGTACGTAATAGAACCCGCTGGGATCCGTGCCGTCATTACTTCTGCCGGTTTGTGAGAGTACGCCGTTTACTTCCGGGAACTTCATAAGCTCCGATCGTAAGGTACTTACCATATCAACTGTTTGTGGAAGGGAATAGCTCATTGGCATTTTAGCTTCTACCCATAATGCGCCTTCATTCAATGGGGGAAGGAATTCTGTTCCTAACCAACGTGTAGAAAATATGGTGGCGGCAAAACAAGCCGCAGCCACTAACAGCGTTATTTTTTTATGGTTGAAAGTCCAGCTAAAACCTTTGCCTACAGCGCGGTTTACAAAGCGTGTAAAGAAGTTGTCTTTTTCTTTTACATTTTTATTAAGTAAAAGGGAGCACAATACAGGAACCAGGGTTAGTGTAAATATCAGTGCGCCTAATAGGGCGAAGCCTAAAGTCCAGGCCAAAGGGGAGAACATTTTACCTTCTACTTTTTCAAAAGAAAAAATAGGAAGCAGTGCTGAAATAATGATAAGCTTGGAAAAGAAAATGGCTTTTCCCATTTGAGAGCCGGTGTTTTTTATCAGTCCCAGCTTTGCCAGGCGATTAAACTTCTGCATTCCCATTTTATGGGCACGGTGGTCTAGGGCCACAAAAATACCTTCCACCATTACAACAGCGCCGTCTATGATAATTCCGAAATCTATAGCACCCAGGGAAATCAGGTTGGCGCTCATTCCTTTCAGTTTCAGCATCAGAAATGCAAATAATAAAGACAGCGGAATGATAACAGCTACTACTACGGTAGTACGCCAGTCAGCCATGAATAAAAATACGATCACCGTAACCAGCACGATCCCCTCCACCAGGTTGTGCATTACTGTTTTGGTGCAATAGTCCATCAGGTTATCCCGGTCATAAAAAGTATCCATCTTCACATCAGATGGTAAAACGGTGGTGTTGAGCTCATGGATTTTTTCTTTTACCTTTGCCAGCACCTCGCTTGGGTTTTCGCCTTTGCGCATTACCACAATGCCTTCCACCACATCGTCATTATCATTTAAGCCAACCTGTCCTACCCGGGGCTTGCTTGTTTCAATTACGTTGGCCACGTCTTTTACCAGTAACGGATGACCATTAAAAATATCTACAATAGTATTTTCAATATCTTTTTGGCTGTCCAGTAACCCTATACCCCTGACTACGTAGGCCTGCCCGTTCTTTTCTATCACATCACCGCCTACATTCAGGTTAGATTTGCTGATAGCTTCATATAGTTCCAGGGGTGTTATGTCAAATTCCTGCAGCTTGGCCGGATTAGCCGATATTTCATATATTTTTTCCTGTCCGCCAAAAGCTACCACATCCGCTACACCGGCTACACTTCGCAGCTCCCGGTCTATCGTCCAGTTCTGGATCGTCAACAGATCCCGTGTATCCCTGTTCTCACTTTTCAGCACATACCGGAAAATCTCACCTGTAGGCCCGTAAGGCGGCTGTACATCCGGCTCTACTTCTTCGGGCAGCGAAACATTCCTTAACTGGTTATTGACCTGCTGACGCGCAAAAAAATCTTCTACATCATCCTCAAAAATTACTTTGATAACAGAGAGCCCGAACATAGTAATGCTGCGCACATTGGTTTTGCGCTGTACACTGTTCATAGCTATTTCAATAGGTGTGGTTACAAACCGCTCCACTTCTTCGGCGCTTCTTCCGTTCCATTCAGTAACAATAATGATCTGTGTATTGGTAACATCAGGAAAAGCTTCGATAGGTATTTTTATAAAACTAAAAATGCCTGCAATTGCTATGATACCTACCCAGAAAAAGGTAAAAAATTTATTCTTTAAAGAAAATGCTATGATATTTTTTATAAACCTGTTCAATCTGCAATTATTAATTATTAAGCATTCATTACTAATTATTAGTCATTCAGCGCATCATAAATCAACAGCCCGTTTTTGGAAATAACTGTTTCTCCCTCGCCTAATCCTGATTGTATGTAAGTAATGCCATTCAGCTGGCGATACACCTGTACAGGCCTTGTTTCAATATTATGCCTGTCTTTAAAAACCATTACCCAATATTTACTTTTATCGAAAATGATAGCTGCGGAAGGAACGGTGATCATGCGCTGGTTCTCGTTATAGTTTATGCTTACGGTACAGTTCATGTCGGGCTTTAGTTTGAAATCTGCATTCGCAAGGCTCACGCGGAATTTCATGGACTTGGTATCTGCATCTATTACATTGTATATTTTATCTATTTTACCACGGTAGTTGATGTCCGGAAAGGCAAGTGTGTTTACAACCGCTTCATAATTTTCTTTGATATGAGCAATATTGCTCTCGTTCACGTAGGCTACAGCCCATATTTCATTGGTGTTGGCAATAGAAAATAAGGGTTCGCTTTCCTCTGAACGAATGAGCTCATTGATATTGATTTTTTTGGTAATAACAAATCCGCTGATGGGTGCTGTTAGCGGGAAAATAGAGCCTTTTTTAAATTTATAAATACCGTATATCTCTCTTATTTTAGATAAATTGGACCTTGCTTTTTCTAATTCCGTTTCAGCGAGCTTTACATCTTTTTCAGAGTTTAGTTTCCCATCAAATAAATCTTTCGCTACCTGTAGATTTTTTTCTGCAATAGCTACTTCATTAATGGCATCTAAGCGCTGCTGCTCATATCCGGCTACTTCGCTGCTTTGGATAGTGGCCAGTACTTCACCTTGTTTTACATAATCTCCCAGGCCCGTATTGATAGATTTTACCAGGCCACCCACAGCAGAAAAAACCTGGGCGGTTTTATTGTTATCTGCTTCTATCTTTCCAAAAAAACGGATCTCATTTTTTACCTCTTCTGTAATTGCCTTTACAAACTCGCATTTAGCCATCATAGTATCGCTCAGCGAAAAGGCAATGGCATTTTCTTCAAAAGTTTTGCTTTTACAACTGTACAGGAGCGCTGCAAATCCTAAAAATAAGGGGAGAAAGTTTCGTATAGAATGGCTCATCTTAATATATGTCTTTGCCGGTTAAAAGATTTAATTGTTCACCAGAAGTGATGAGTTGTATCTTAATCCTTGAGAGCTCAGTAATGACCTCGTTATAGGTTTCAAAAAAATCAATGAACTCAATGATGGAAACATTCCGTTTCTGGAAATTTTCTGTCATTCCCTTCACCGTTATTTCAAAATCTTCATTGTATAATGATTTTGCTTTTTGATATTCAGAAACAGTTTGTGTATAAACGGCATGGGCATTTTGCAGCCCGCTTAATACTTCTGCCTGCATGGCTTCCTGGCTATAATCCGCCTCTTTTATTTTAATGTGTGCAGACCTGATATTCCCCTGGTTCCTGTTCCAAAAAGGTAAAGGAACAGAGATACCTGTATTGACTTCGTTTTTAAAGGCGCCGCTGTTTTTATCGTAAGACGCAGTTACAGTGATATCGGGCACTGCCAAACGTTTTTGATATTGCCAGTACTGCTCTGCAAGGAGCTTATTTTGCCGGCTGATTTCTAATTCGGGCCTGTTTTGTAAAGCTGCCGACTTTAGCTCATCAAATGTTTTTTGCTGGATATATTTTTCTACTTCTCTTTCAGAAAACTGAAACTGTATAACAGACGATGTTTGCAATAGGGTTTGCAGGCTACTTTGGGCTTCATGAAAGTTCTTTACTATTTCGGAACGGTCATTGTTGAGGTTTAAATAAGCACCTTTTAAACGAACCACATCTTTAAGCGGGATATTCCCTTTGGCTGCCTGCGCTTCATAAGCAACCAGTAAAGTTTGCAGCAGATCCAGCTGCATATTGTATTGCTGCAATAACAGCTCTTGCTGCCCGGCAGTAAACAAATCCGTATGTAGTTTAAATTTCAGTTGCCTTAGTAATTGCTGAAATTCCAGTTCTGCTACTGCTGTATTGGTTTGGGCTATTTCAATCTCCGATTTTCTTTTACCTCCTAAAAGTATTAACTGCTCCAGCTGAACCATAGCCTGGCCGTTATTGCTGCCAATATGGAAAGGTTTTTTATTCTCAGGGTCGTAAGCGTTAACCGCTGTTGTAAGAACAGGATTAGGGTATAGCTTCGCCTGGATGATCTGTGCTTTTTGCGCCTCAATATTCATTGATGAAGCAAGCAACTGGAAATTTTTAGCTAAAAAGATACTGTCCGCATCTTTCAGGCTTATCCTGAGCGTATCCTGTGCGTGCAGTCTTTGCGACGCTGCTGATAAAAATACCGGTAATAAAAATTTTATGAATCTGAAACACATTTTGCCCTCATTTCTAAAGGCCGCAAATATGTTCAGAATGAGCTTAAAAACACATTAAAACGGATAAAATTCTGCTTAAACCAGTGGCAGTTGCACTTCAAATGCGTTGATGTTTCCTGAAGGGTTGGTGTAGGAAATTGTGCCTTTATGAAGGGTTATGATATTTTTAGCCAGCGTTAATCCAAGTCCGAACCCTGCTTTATTGTGGCTGTTCTCTCCCCTGAAAAAATGGCTGAATAAAAAAGACTTTTCCTTATTTAATATTGGTTGCCCCATATTGATAAACCGTATTGTAAGCCTGTCTGTTTGCGAACAATCTATTGTAATCTCAGCTTTTTTATTTTCTTCGCTGTACGCAACGCAGTTGTTCAGCAGGTTTTGGAAAGCCTGGCGGATCAGCACTTCATTAATTGCTGCTGAAAGTTTGTCGGTATCTGGCTGATTGGGTAAATAATTCACTTCAAATATAAATTGCGGGTGCAGTGTGTTGATCTCACTGATGCAGTCAAAAATCAGTTCATCTATTCTTACAGGTTGCTTATTGAACGATTGCCCGGATTCTATTTTAGAGATTTCTAATAATATATTGATAATATCGGCTAAAGACCTGGTCTTTGTAATTTGTGTATCTATTTCCTGCCGGATGCTCTCTTCTGTGATTTTTGTCCTGATTCTTTCCAGTTCAGATATCAAAACGGCAATAGGGGTTTTAAGCTGATGGGAGATATGATGAACAGCGTTTTTTTGAAAGGTATAGGCATCGTTGGTCCTGCTTACCAGTTCACTGAACTTTGTGTTCAGGTATTTTATCTCATACGTATTGGTGTGAATGATGCTACTGATTGGTTGATCCCCAATTTTATAATCGGATAGCAGCATTGCCAGTTGTGCAATGGGTTTGGAGATCCTATAGGAAAGATAAATAGACAGCGCGAGAACTAACGCAGAAAAAATAATAAATACAACGAGCAATAAATTTCTTAAAAAAGATAATTTGGTATAGCCAAACTGGTCAAAAGCTTTGCTGATGCCGTAATAGCTTTTGTTATTGGATGTAAAATAAATGGCTACTACATCATATAACCCGTCTTTCTGCTCAATCCAGTTTTTATGGTCATTTAACTCTGAAAGAAGCGCGTCTGAATAAGAAATAGACACATCGTCCAGGCTGGAATAAACCAGTTTTTTGTTGCTGTCGAAAATGAGCAGCTTTTCATTCATAAATGAATTAATAGTAAGCCTGTCAACAGCTTCAGCCAGATCTTTTTCATTTTTTTCAATTTCTGATATGAATTGCAGGGTAGACTGTATTTTTTCTTTTTGTCTTTGCTGAAACTCTTCTTCACGGTATTCGGAAAATAACCAGTAGATCAATGAAAAGAACAGGCCGATCAACAGGATGGAAGTAGCTGAAAAATACAGTAATATTTTATTCCTTATTTTCATCCGTATATTTTTTATTTTTTGATGGTCGGATGGAACCTTTGATTCGAAAAATTTTCATATCCCTGTGTGAAAAAATGAAAATTTTTCTCATGTCGGTTTTATTCTGTATCTAAGTAATAGCCAAATCCGATCTTGGTTTTGATGCTGTTTTTGCCGAATGGCTTGTCTAATTTATTGCGCAAAAAATTGATATAAACCTCAATGGTATTAGTGTTGGCATCAAAGGCGTTCCCCCATATTTCTTTTACCAGATCGGCTTTTGATAAGATTTCCCCTTTATGTTGAATGAGCCGCACCAATATCTGGTATTCCCGGGGTGTCAGGATAATTTCCTGGTTATCCCGCGTTACTTTTTTAGTGTTCAGGTGAATGGTTATATCGCCGGCATTAATAGTGCTGCCTGTATTTTGTATCGTGTTTTTTCTCTTGATGAGTGCCTTAATACGTAAAGTAAGTTCCCGCATGTAAAACGGCTTGGTAAGATAATCATCGGCGCCACAGTTAAACCCCTGCACTTTGTCATCCAGCTCACCAAATGCAGTGAGCATTAGCACCGGAGTATGGCTATTGTATGCACGAAATGCCTTGCACAGCTCAAAGCCATTTTTTCCCGGCAGGTTGATGTCCATGATTACACAATCAAAAGTATCCCTCTTTAAAATCCTTTCTGCCAGTAAGCCGTCATAAAGCGAAGTGACCTGTAATGCTTCCGCTTTTAATGCTTCACAAATATTCTGATTAAGCGTTTGGTCATCTTCTATTAACAGGATGTTCATATTGCAAACTTAGTGTTTCGTTTTTTATTCAATATAATTGCTGGCCAGGGCAAACGCATCTGATTTTGCAGGTTTCTATGCTTTATGTCACACTCCGCGGAGTTTTTTAGCATGGTTATCCTTATTTTTATAATCCTGCCAGCCCTGCCCGTCCGGCGGCTTTCAGGCTTAATTTCCCGGTTATTTGTAAACCCGCCGTGACGGATGGTATTATTTGCCCGAGTGATAGCTTCGGACTTGAATTTAAGATGCGTTTGCCCTGGGTTGCGGGCGATAATACCTGCAATGGCGACAATCAATTAGGGAACTTTTCTTCTCTATTTATCTGAAATAATTGTATTACTTGAAATAGGTACGATCTGCGTCCAAATACCGCTTATTTTAAATTGGGTGCCCGTGCTTGTATTTTGGACAGTCAAAGTATAATTACAGACCCGTTTACAATAAGTGATCTCGCCTTTCAAATATGCTGTGTAATAAGGGTTCACCAATATCTTATAGTTATTAGGAGTATCTTTAATGTAGGGTGTTGTAGTAATGCCTTCTTTATATACTGTTCTGTAGGCAGCATACATTTTATTATCTATAACTAAATCGGGGACACTGATATTTATGGTTTCTTCCGGCAACCAGGCAAAAGCCCCATAGTCGCTGCTTTCAAAATTGGAAGACTGCATTACATTTTCAAAAACCGATCCATAAGATTTCCAGGTAGCTTCTGATGTGGGATTGCTCAAAGCTAATGTTGAACAGCCTTCTTCGCTTTTATAAACACTACGTTGATCTTCCAGTTCTTTAAACTCCGATTTAACTAATTTATATCCGCTTCCTCTTTTCTGAATAACGGTAACGTAGTTCTCACGGCCCGTTTCATCAGCTATAGCTATCTCAAACTTTCGTTCGGGTAATACATCAAAATTTTCTTTTAATTGAATCGTAAACTTATCATCGACTTTGCGTATTAATGTCAGCCATCCCGATGCGGCTTTTGTCTGCCCATAGCCTTCTAAAATTAAGGGGTAGCCGTTATGGTCCAATACAGCCTCTCCCAACGGCATATACTTTACTGATGCTATACTCCAGCCATTGGTTGAAACAGGGACTTCTATTTCTCCGCCACTTAAGATTTCCAATGTTTTATAAGAAGGGGCAATTAATTCAATGGTACTATTTTTAGAGCATGAGGCAAGCCAAACGGAACAAATCGCTAACAGTACTGATCCAAACCGGTTAAATGTGCTCATATCTCCTTTATATTTAGTTCACTTATGGGTAAGTGAAATCCTAATTGCCTGTCAAAGGTAAAGGGCAAATGCAAGAGGACAGGTTGATACTAATCAATAAAAAAAATCCCCCGGTTTTACCGGAGGACTCTTTTTTATTCTATCAGTGCCCCACTCACCATTCACTACTCACCACTTCCTATTTCAGTACTTCTGCCATCGTTTTGCCAATATCAGCAGGGCTGCTCACTACGTGTATGCCGCATTCGCTCATAATCTTCATTTTAGCTGCAGCCGTATCATCAGCGCCGCCAACGATAGCGCCTGCATGGCCCATACGGCGGCCGGGAGGTGCTGTTTGCCCGGCAATAAAACCTACTACCGGTTTTTTATTCCCGGTTTCTTTGATCCAGTTAGCTGCTTCGGCTTCCATACCACCGCCAATTTCACCTATCATAACAATAGCATCAGTTTCTGGATCGTTCATTAACAGCTCAACAGCCTCTTTGGTAGGGGTACCAATGATAGGATCTCCCCCAATACCAATAGCGGTACTGATGCCCAAACCGGCTTTTGCCACCTGGTCAGCCGCTTCGTAGGTAAGCGTTCCCGATTTGCTCACAATACCAATCCTGCCCTGCTTAAACACAAAACCCGGCATAATGCCTACTTTACACCCGCCCGCTGTAATAACGCCGGGGCAATTAGGACCAATTAGCCTGGTGCCGGTGCCTTGCAAATAATGTTTCACTTTTACCATATCCTGCACAGGAATGCCTTCTGTAATACAAACCACCAGTGCAATACCGGCTTCGGCTGCTTCCATAATAGCATCTGCGGCAAATGCCGGCGGAACAAATATAATGCTCACATTAGCCCCTGTGGCTTTTACACAGTCCGATACGGTGTTAAAAACCGGCCTGTCGAGGTGGGTAGTGCCACCTTTGTTGGGCGTTACACCGCCTACAACATTGGTTCCGTATTCAATCATCTGGGTAGCATGGAATGTGCCTTCTGTACCGGTGAAGCCCTGTACTAAAACTTTAGAATCTTTATTTACTAATACTGACATTTACTATAAATTTTTTGTAATGTAGATTTTTGGGTTGGTTGCAAATGTAAGGAAAGCTGTGCATAGTAGATCGTTCATGGTTCATAGATGCTGGTTGCAGGTTGCTGGATACTGGTTACAAGATACTGGTTACTCGTTCAAAGTTTAAAGTTTCAAGTTCAAAGTTCGGTTCCAGCCATCAATCATCAGGTTCGGAAACACAACGGCCAGGGGTATAGAATTTCTATATCACCTATTTAATAATCCTTTTTTGCCTCCTTATTAACCTTTAAACCTTAAACTTCAAGCCTTTCCATCCTGTCATCCGTCCTCTGTCCACTTCTCTCCCCATTCATCACTTGCCGGAAGGTCCCACAACACCATCGCCATCCATATCTGTGTTAAATTTTTCTTCCAGTGCATCGCGCACATCATCATGCACATCTTCGGGGATTTCGCCCGTTTCCTGTATCATGCGCATGTGCTTGGCATCTTGTAAAAACTGCGAGGCAAAAATAAATTCGTTGAGCTTCTGATTATCGCTGTATATAATTTCTTTATTTGTTCCTTCCCATTCCTTTGTACCCTTGTGCATATATACAATATGGTCGCCAATTTCCATTACACTGTTCATATCGTGCGTGTTCATAATAGTGGTAGTCTTGTATTCCTCGGTTATCTCCTTAATCAGCTTGTCAATAACAATAGAGGTTTGGGGGTCAAGGCCGGAGTTGGGTTCATCGCAGAACAGGTATTTGGGATTTAATACAATAGCCCTGGCCAGCGCCACGCGCTTTTGCATACCACCGCTTATTTCTGAAGGAAATTTTTTATAGGCATCTTCAGCCAGGTGCACCCTGTCCAGCACTTCTTTTACCCGTTTTCTTTTTACAGCATACTTATCGGTACTGAACATATCCAGGGGGAAAATCACATTCTGCTCCACTGTTTGGCTGTCGAAAAGCGCTGACCCCTGGAAAAGCATCCCGATCTCTTTCCGGATAGTCTTTTTTTCTTCCGGCGACATAGTAATATAATTCCTGCCGTTATAGATCACTTCCCCCTCAGTAGGTTGCATCAGGCCCACAATACACTTCATTAAAACGGTTTTACCACTGCCGCTCGAACCAATAATAAGATTACACTTACCCGGTTCCATTACTGCGCTCACATTGCTCAGCACTACCTTTTCGCCAAAACTTTTTTTAATGTTTTTTATTTCTATCATTGCTATATATGGTTGGCAGATGAAAGATGACCGTTGACTGTTTTATATGATATCTGCTGTCCTGTTATCATCCCTTAGATTAAACCAATATGCTTATATGCTGCCGTTTTATTTACCTGTCATCTGACTAAAATTAGAGCATCAATGCCGATAATATATAATCTGCCAGCAGTAACAGCACGCACGAAACCACCACAGCCCTTGTGCTGGAACGCCCGATCTCTAACGCACCGCCTTTTACATGGTAGCCGTAAAAAGAGGGAACACTGGTAATAAGGAACGCAAATACAAAGCTCTTGGTTAGTGCAAAAAATACATTATAGCCGTTAAAGTTCATCAATAGCCCGTTGTCGTAAATGGACGGGTCTATAATACCTGCCGCGCTGCCTGCAATACGTCCGCCAATAATGCCCAAAACCATTGCTATGATAATCAATAGCGGAATGGTTACCACTCCTGCCAGTATTTTGGGCAGGATTAAATACGCCTTGGTGTTGATACCCATAATTTCCAGGGCATCTATTTGCTCGCTTACCCGCATATTACCCAGCTCACTGGCAATTTTACTGCCCACCACACCTGCCAGTACAATACAGCCAAGGGTAGGGGCGAACTCCAGGATCACCGTATCCCTTACAATTTGTGCAATAGTGGTTTTGGGAATGATGGGGGAAACCAGCTGATACGCGGTTTGTACGGTAGATACAGCACCAATGAATACAGATATAATGCTGATAATGCCCAGCGAACCAATACCTATATCATTGCATTGAAGCATGAACTGTCTCCAGTACATAGTCCTGTTTTCGGGCATCCTGAACATGCCTTTGAACATTTTTATATACTGCCCGAATTCTCTTAGTATTTTCAAAAATAAAACAGGTTTAGTGTTATTAAATCGCTTTTCAGTGCTGCGGGAATTATTATTTTTTCCTGGCAGATTTACCGGTAGCGCCTGTTACAGCCGACTTTAGCTGGGCATCGGTAACGGCAATCAAAGCCATGTTCACAATGTTGCTCACCGTGCTACCTAATTGCAACAAATGTACCGGTTTTTTTAACCCTAAAAGTATAGGGCCAATCACATCGGACGAGCCGATTTCTTTTAAAATATTGTAGGTAATATTACCCGATGCAAGGTTCGGAAAGATCAGGGTATTCACTTCTTTATCTACCAGCTCGCTGAAAGGGTACATTTCTTTAAGCAATGTATTGTTCAGCGCCACATTTGCCTGCATTTCCCCATCCACTATCAGCGAAGGGGCTTTTTGTTTTACTATTTCCCTTGCCCTGGCTACCAGTTGTGCTTCAGGTGTGCTGCTGCTGCCAAAGTTGGAGTAGCTGAGCATAGCTATTCGGGGTGTAATGTTAAATGCAGCTACTTCTTTTGCGGTTAACAGCACAATTTCAGCAAGCTCTTCAGCGGTGGGGTTCAGGTTAACCGTAGTATCTGCTAAAAATAGCGGCCCCCTTGAGCTCATGACCAGGTACATCCCCGCCACTTTTTTCACTCCTTCTTCGGTACCTATGATCTGCAATGCCGGGCGAATGGCATCAGAATATCTTTTGGTAAGGCCCGATATCATGCAATCTGCGTCACCGCATTCCACCATCATGCAGCCAAAATGATTCCTGTCTTCCATCAGCTTGGCCGTTTCGTCAAAAGTATAACCTTTCCTGGCCCTTTTTTTATAGAAAGTATCGGCATATACTTCTCTTTTTAGCTTAGCCTCTTCGCCCCGGGGATTGATCACCGGCATTCCGCTGATGTCGATCTTATGCGCATAGGCCAGCTCCTTTATTTTTTTTACATCGCCCAGGAGTGTAGGGAACCCTATGCCTTCATCTACTACAATTTGTGCCGCTTTCAGTATGTTCACATTCTCCCCTTCAGCAAATACAATGCGCTTGGGCGCGCTTCTGGCCTTGGCGCCTAATACGCGCAATACCTGGTTGTCCAGCCCCAGCCTTTTATTCAGGTCATGCTCATATTGTTCCCAGTTCTCAATAGTGTGCCTCGCCACTCCTGATGCTATGGCGGCTTTTGCCACAGCCGGGGCAACCGTAGAAAGCAGGCGGGGATCAAGCGGTTTGGGAATAATATATTCGGGCCCGAAATGGAGGGTTTGCTGGTTATATGCCAGGTTTACCATATCAGGTACCGGCGTTTTGGTAAGCTCTGCCAGCGCTTTAACCGCTGCCAGCTGCATCTGCATATTGATTTGTGTAGCCCTTACATCCAGCGCTCCCCTGAAAATGTACGGGAAGCCCAATACATTATTCACCTGGTTGGGATAATCGCTCCGCCCGGTAGCCATGATAACATCTTTGCGCGCTGTGGTAGCTTCTTCCCAGGATATTTCAGGATCAGGGTTAGCCATGGCAAAAACGATAGGATTTTTGGCCATACTCTTTATCATATCTGCATTTAACACATTGGCGGTGCTCAAACCTATAAATACGTCTGCACCTTTTAAAGCCTCCGCGAGCGATACATTTTTTTCTGCCGTAGCAAAGGGCGATTTTATTTCATCCAGTCCGGGGCGGCCTTTGTACAAAGCGCCTTTACTGTCGAACATAATAAAGTTTTCCGGTTTGGCGCCCATTTCCTGGTACAGCAGCGCACAGGCCATAGCGGCAGCACCGGCTCCGTTTACTACAAACCTGGCTTTCTCTATTTTTTTCTTCTGAATTTCCAGGGCGTTTAACAATGCTGCTGCGCTAATAATAGCTGTTCCATGCTGGTCATCGTGCATTACAGGAATTTTAAGCCGTTTTTTGAGCTCGCGTTCTATATAAAAACAGCCGGGGGCTTTTATATCTTCCAGGTTAATGCCGCCAAAAGTAGGCTCCAGGGCCTGTACTATCTCAACAAATTTTGCAGGGTCTTTTTCATTTACTTCAATATCAAAAACATCAATATCGGCAAATATTTTAAACAATACGCCTTTGCCTTCCATTACCGGCTTTCCAGCTTCAGGGCCAATATCTCCCAGACCCAGCACCGCAGTACCATTACTGATAACAGCAACCAGGTTGCCTTTAGCAGTATATTTGTATACATTTTCTATATCATCGGCTATTTCGAGGCAGGGTACAGCCACCCCCGGCGAATAAGCAAGGGAAAGATCTCTTTGGGTTTTAGCTTCTTTGGTAGGGATTACTTCTATTTTGCCAGGCCTGCCTTTGGCATGATATTCCAGTGCCAGCTCTTTTCTTAAATTGTTCTTTGCCATAAAAATGCATTATAAAACAGCATGAAAAGTAAAGCATTTAATTTAAACCGACATGAAATTTTTCTCCAAAGGAGTTCTTTAAACAGGCTTAAATTAAATTACACAAGGGAATCCTGAATTCCGAAAGCGTTCGGAACATCAAAGGTTCCTCTTGGCCAAAGACAATAATAAATACACAAGAGAAATGAACCGTAAAAAGAATTAATTTTAGCAAGTGCAATAAAAAATTAATCTTTGCATAGCAATGTTGGCATGTGTTTAGGATAATTATTAAAACATTTCGCTCTGTTTTTGCGAGTTCATACCCTTCAATGAAAAGATTAATCCCATTTTTACCGGTACTGCTTGTAGTACTTACAGCCTGTCCTAAAAAGGACCATATTGATGAGCCTAAGCCGGATAATACCTCAGCTGTTGTATCCGAGTTTGTATATGACGGGATGTCTACCTACTATCTATGGGCCGATTTAATGGTCAATAAAAAACCTACTGCTGCCAATACCGACCCCGAAGCGTATTTTGAAAGCGTATTAAGCCCTATTGACAGGGAACATGGCTGGTCATGGATCACGAATGATGTGGATGCACTGTTTGCTGATTTTGCCGGTACCCCTAAAGATTTTGGGTGGAGCCTGAGCTTTTTAAGGCTTAGCGAACAAACTTTTGTGGCAGTAGTAAAGTACGTTTTCCCCAATACACCTGCTGCGCAGGCAGGAATTACCCGCGGAAATATTATTGATAAAATAGGAGGCGCCAGTATTACTACTTCCAATATAGGGCAGCTCTTTGAAACAAATACAATAAGTATCAATGTTAATAACCAGAATTTTGCTAATCCCAGAACTGTTAGCATTACGCCTATTACCATACAAACAAATCCTGTATTAGTGGATAGTGTGTATAAAGACAGACCGGAGTTTGCAGGAAAGAAGATTGGCTACTTGTTTTATACAAATTTTATCGCAGGATTTAACCCCCAGCTTTATAACAGTTTTGCCGACTTTAAGGCTCAGGGGGTTACGGACCTGATCATTGATTTAAGATATAATCATGGCGGAGATGGGTCAGCAGCTACCTATCTGGCTTCACTGATAGCGCCCAGAGCTGATGTAGAAAACA
The DNA here is from genome assembly GCA_049841335.1 of Niabella sp. Classification (GTDB taxonomy): domain Bacteria; phylum Bacteroidota; class Bacteroidia; order Chitinophagales; family Chitinophagaceae; genus Niabella. The sequence continues at coordinate 40,795 of JASGDI010000033.1, forward strand.
AAAAACCGTTCACTAAACTGACTTTTAACAGCTTTCTTAACGGGATATTTGAGCGCTCAGGAGGTGGAATAGTAGATTCGTTGGGCGTTGTTGGAGGTATTACTCCGCTGAATGCGAATTTAAACCTGAATAAAGTATATATTATTGCTACAGATGACTCTTATTCTGCCGCAGAATTGCTTACTTTTTGCCTGAGACCTTATATGCAGGTAGTGCATATTGGCAGCAATACCGGGGGTAAGTTTACTGCATCCTTTACCGTACATGCTTATAATGACTATGATGGCACTATTAATACTGTTTACAGAAGCGAGAGTCTCTCCAGTGCTGAGAAAAATGCCCTTAAGACCTGGGCCATGCAGCCTATTGTAGCTAAGTATGCAGACGGAACAGGCAAGGATTTTGAGAACCCGGGGTACTTAGTGCCTGATATTCCTGTAACCAGTATAGAGAACCAGCCTTCGGCATGGAAGTCAATAGGATCTACGGATGATTATTTACTGGCAAGGGCTATTGCTGAAATTACAGGATTACCTGTGCCGGCGTCTGCTGATGTAAATACTGCACCAAGAAGTGTGTATAAGTTTAGCAGAACCAATATTTCCTCTCCGCGCGATAACCGTTTGAAAGAATCGGTGCGGCTGGGTCCTCTTCCTCTCAGGGTAAAGTAAATAACATTTTTATAGCCGGATCGGCACTCTTTTGATGCGGTTATCTTCCAGCGCCTGGAATTTAATATATTGCTCGCGGCTCAATATCCTTTGCAGGGAAATGTCTCTCTTTTGTTTCAACCTGGATAATTGATCATTGTATTTTTTATCAGCGGTTTTTAATTTTTGCATCTTTGCCAGGTAGTCCGATTCAACTGTTTCCAGTTTCGTTACCTGTTCCGGGCTTAATTTCAGCAGGCTGCGCCATTCATTTATTTTGGTTTTTGCTTCCGTATTGGTTTGGGAAGAAGCACAGGAAACAAATAAAACCCCCGCTATCAGCAAAAAGTATATAGACTTCATTATTCGATTTTTAATTCAGACGAAAAAAGCTGTACAAAAGGTTGGATTAGGGAGGTCAGAAGTCGGATGTCGGAGGTCGGAAGTTGATGTCCGAAGAAGCCAGCATTTTGCCTTCAGCTTCCAGCCTTTAGGGTGCGCTGTGCGAAGCGTCCACGCTTCGCAATATTATGCTGTCGCCTGCGGCGACCTTTTGAATCAAAAAGCTATATACTTCAACCTAAGCCAAAATCAGAGGTGAGAAGTTTGAACCCTGACATTTTTTTATTTAAAATTCAATATTTAAAATTCAATATTCAATATTTTACATTCTTCTATCTCTCTATCCATACTTTCCTTCCCGAAAGCCGGCTTAATGAGTCTTTAACTTTTACAGTATCTGTATTGGCCATGGGAAGAGGAATAAATAGTTTATAGGTAACAGAATCAGCGGTTTCCAGTTCCACCGGCCAATTGATCTTTTTTAGCTGGTTATATCTTTTAAATGCCCGGGGCTGCCCGGCTATTTCAAGTACAAATTTGTACGAGCCACTGAAGCTTGCTGCTGTTGGTTTTGCAGCAACGGTATCTTTGCCTGTATTTTCCTCAGGTAGCAGGGTGTCGGCAGTAACTTCTTCTAAAGTCCCGGCATTGTTTTCTGAGTTCCTGATGTAAAACAAAACGGTAGCTGCTATGGCCAGGATACAGAGCGTCAATATAATAATGGCCGGCCTGGTTTTATGCGGTCTTCTTGTTTCGTCAATATAGGCCTGCGGAACAGAGTTCTTTTCTGTGATGGGAACCTTTTTTTTCTTTTCTCTCTCTGAATGATGATATTTTTCTTTATGGAACTCAAAACTGCCGTCAAATTTTTTGGTAATGGTGCCAATGCCGCTTAGAAAATAAGGCTTCCCGGTGTTTAAAAAATTAATGACTGCGTCTATTTCAGATAAAAGGTCAGATTTCGAGAGCACCTTCATTTTCCCTGTTTCGCTGGCTACAAAGTCTATAAGCGTTTCATCCAGCTCTGTCACTTTGGCTTGCTCAAAGCTGATGTTTAAAAGTGAGGCCCCTTTTTTACTATAATCCACGTCAGGGTCGTAAGCATTTTCGGCATGAAAAACCCCTAAACCAGGCAGGCGTAATACTTTATTTGCTGTAAGATATTTGGCTAAAACAGGAGCTAATTTCATCTATTGGTTTTTAATTGATTTTGAGGGCCGCGTGCTGCCTTGGCTGCTTAGACAACAGGTTGCTGTATCAAACCTGTTCCAGGATATACAAGCACTCCCTGCCTTATTTCACAAGACATTGATTATGATGAATTCGCAAGATAAAAATTTTTGTTGTATTACCAAAATGCAGTAAAGCGCTTAATTTTGACGAATGTACACAAAGGAGGAAGAGGCGTTTATCAAATACTGGGCAGCGCACAGGCAAAAAAAGAAAAAGTTTTTCAGGCAAATGCTTGTGGGGTTACCATTTGGTATTGTATTAATGATTGCTATTCTCATCAATTTTATGAGCGGGTGGTATAAAAGGGCTGCCATGGTTGCTAATGCCGATCCCTCTCTTTTTATAATTTTATTAATTGCTGGAATAATTATTGTTGCGTTTGCAGGTATATTCTCGTCTTACCACAAGTGGGACATTAACGAAACCCGCTATAAAGAATTGATTAGCAGAAAATAAAAAATTTAATTAAAATCTCTACGAAAATGAAAAAAACGGTATGGTTCCCGGTTGCGGCAGTGTTTGCGGCGTTTATTTTAACAGCATGTTTTAAGGATAAGGTTGAGCAATGTACATCAAATACATTGGCGCGTGATAGACAAATAATTGATTCTATTTTAGGTAGTGAGGTTGCTTCTTATACTTTTGATAATGAAACTTCACTTTATTATCGTATTGAAAATTTGGGATCTGGCGATCAACCTACAACAGGAGATTCTCTGGTAGCATTTAAGTATGTTGGAAGAATACTTAACGGATTTGGTGATGGCGCAATTGTTGATTCTCTAACAATAAATCCTCCTGCGACTAACACACTTAATTACTATGGAAGTTTAATAGGACTTTCTTATGCACTACAAAAAATAAAAGAGGGTGGTGCAATTAGTCTAATAATTCCTTCTTCCAGATTATTTGGATGTAATGCTACAAATGGGGTAAATCCCGTACCTGCTAATTCACAATTAATTTATCAGTATAATTTAACTGATGTGAAAAAGCCTTAAAAGTATTTGGCAAAAAACAATAATAAATATATAGCATAAATTTAATATGAAGAAATTTTTATTTGGATTTAGTGCAGGTTTACTATTAGTAATTGCAGCAACGGGCTGTTTAAAAAATGAAAAAACAACGCCCTGTGTATCTAAAACAGTAGAAGAGGAGCTACCTGCTATGATAAAATATGCAACGGACAGTTCCATAACTTATCAGCAGCATGAATCCGGTATTCTTTATGAAATAATAGAACCCGGTACCGGGGCAAATCCCACTGCCTCAAGTACCGTTAAGGCAAAATACCAGGGCAGGCTTTTAAACGGCCAGCTGTTTGATGCAAGCACTGACGGCGTTTCTTTTAATCTTTCCGGAGTAATACAAGGATGGACAATAGCGGTTCCTCTTTTGAAAGAAGGAGGTAAAATGAAGATGATTATTCCATCATCCCTGGCTTATGATTGTCACCCTTACTATCCTTTTTTTCATAATAAGCCTTTGTATTTTTATATAGAACTGGTAGATGTACAATAAATAGCATAAAAGAAGTATCTATTAAAGCCCGGTTTATTCCGGGCTTTTTTGCGAAATAATGTAAAAATTATTTTTTAGCGTTCTATTATTTTGGAAGAGTATTTTGTTACATTTGTTTATCTTCTAAACTAATAATTTAATAACTATGAAAAGAAAACTCAAACCAATGAAAGGCATATTATTGCCCGTTATTTACCTTTTATTTGCTGTTAGCTGCAAAAAAGATATTAGTGAAGCTAATATTTCAGAAGATTTCGGAAGCTCTGCCAAAGATTATCTTGTATTAAAAAATGGAGAGGAGTTAGATGGACTTATTAGCAGGGTTTCTAATATGTCAGATAGTGCATATAATATTTGGAAGGCTGAAAATAATTTGAAGTATAGCTTGTATGACAAGTTTGTTGAAACCTCGAATCAGGTAGAACGCTTAGAGGCAGAAGACGATAAAATAAAAGTAGTTGACACCAGCTTTTTCTATTTTAAAAATGATATGGTTTATAGCAAAAATGGAGTCTTGCTGGACAAGATTTTAAATCAATATGGAGTAATTCAAATAGGACAGTATATATTGCGATATCAGAATAACAATACATTCTATATTAATGCTAATGAGATAGAGCGGAAATCTATAAATGGTGAAAAGCAATTTAAAGACCTATATCAGACATTCAAAAAGGCGTCTCCTTTTACAAATGATTCTCAAAAAGGGACATATGCAAGATCTGCTGACGGGGTTATCAGGAACCCTCAATCTGGACAACAATACAATTATGAATTGGCTTATCAAGAAGATAAAATTAACGCGCTTTATAGGTATAGAACTTGGTTATTTGAAAGTCATATTGTTTACCCTACTGGCAGAACAGACATGTGGGGGACACCTATTTGGTCAACAAATTACAGAGTGTATTTTCAGTTTTCCCTGCAAAAGCGCTTTATAGCAAGTTGGGTTAATATGGGTGCGTTTACAAATTTAAGTTTTTTTCATGTAGAATCTAAGGTTGGTCTTTGGGGTAAAAGTGGTTTTGTATACTGCCCTGGAACAATTGTTTACGAGAGTCAAACTTTTCCAGTCACTGATAATACTACGCCCTTTAATTACACAAGCACTTCAGCAACTAGTACGGCAATGGGAGCATTTCCAACTAAGGAGATTTATAAAACAAACACCACTGTTGATATGCCTGATTATCTTGGGCTACCACCTATTCCTGGATTGCCTCCATCTGCTCGAACATATACCGCTAGAATAAAGATAAATATAGAGCACAACAGGGATGTGTTACCCGACCGGTATTTTTATTATGAATATCAACCATAATAATGGTATTCTGAATCATATATGTTAAGGAATTATTGTAGAAACACAGTTTGAAAATTATTTTTTCAGTTTTGGTTTGAATTAGTTATGCCTATTAGCTAATGGAGAAAAGAAAATAAAAGATTAAAAAGATCTTTTCTTCTTCATTAAAGGCTATGGTTGGCTTATGGGGTCAGAGATGAATCAGCCGCTGTATTTTTATGTAGAGCTATTGAGTGTTCAATAACAGGAATAATTTTTTTAAAGCCCGGTTTATTTCGGGCTTTTTTGTGCCCGCTTTACAAAGCTGATGGCTATTCGCTTATTTTTGCCGCGTAAAGTAACTGCAATGCTATACGAGCCTATTTCGGTGTTTGATATGTTGAAAATTGGGGTGGGGCCTTCCAGTTCCCATACCCTTGGCCCCTGGCGTGCAGCGGAGCGGTTTATGAATGAGCTGAAAAGCAGGGGCGTATTAAATACAGTATCGACTATAAAAGTGGTTTTATACGGCTCCCTGGCTAAAACAGGCGTAGGACATGGTACCGATATTGCAGTACAGCTGGGTCTCTGCGGTTTTGATCCCGTAACCTTTGATGTGGAGCAAATAATACCTGCTGTGAGCAACATCGCGCAGCATAAAAAAATACTGCTGGATGGTGTACGGGAAACCGGTTTTGACCCGGCAGCAGACATATCTTTTTTGTTTACAGAAACATTGCCGTATCATTCCAACGGGCTTACGTTTTTGGCCTCGCTAGAAAACGGAGAAGCCATTTCTGAAACTTATTACTCCATCGGTGGAGGCTTTGTAAAAAAAGAAGGAGAGGATGCCGCGCCTGATACATCTGTAAGCCTGCCTTTTCCCATTGATGATGCAGCCGATCTGCTGAAATGGTGCATTAAAACAGGCCTTTCCATTAATGAAATAGTGTACGAAAATGAGCAGGCCTGGAGAAGCGAAGCGCAG
>JASGDI010000034.1:0-17481 GCA_049841335.1 Niabella sp.
CTATTCGGGCAGGAAGGTTATACACTGGCTGTAAATGCCGCTGTGCCTAACTGGTTTTTTGAAGGAGATGCTGTTTTTAGTGAAACAGCTTTGGCCCCTCATGGACGGGGAACATTGCCTTTCTTTCTGAAAGCCTACCCGGCCTTATGGCGGTACGGCAAAAATTACAGCTGGATGAAATTAAGGAATGGATCGCTGAAAGATTATGTGCCTAATCATTATGATCTGGGGTACCTTTTAGTAAACTACGGCGTACAAAAGCATGGTAATGATTTCTGGCCGAAAGTAACCCGTGATGCAAGCGCCTATAAAGGATTCATCTATCCTATGCAGAAAGCAGTGAAAAGATATTCAGGGATGAATTACACAACTTTCAGGGATAGTGCCTTTAATTATTACAGGAACATTTACAACCTGCAAACATCACAAAAGAAAGCGGATTCCGCCAATATTTTCCCTGTTAATAAACGAACTGTTACCAACTATTTTTACCCTTACCAGGTATCCAGGCAAAACCTGTTATATCTTAAATCATCTTATAACCAGCGCCCTGCATTTTATTTAAAAACACTGGCCGGGGAGAAATTTATCAGGTTCAGGGATATCAGTATTGATGAGCAATACGGCTACAATAATGGTAAAATTGTATATGCGGCCTATACCTCTCACCCGAGGTGGCGATGGACCAGCTATAGCGAGATCAGACTGCTGGATATAAACACCGGCAAACAAAAAAGCCTCACTTCAAAAACCAGGTATTTTACGCCCGACATATCTCCTGACGGAAAGATAGTGGCAGCCAGCCATGTGGCGCTGGATGGAAAATCAAGCCTGGTTCTTTTAAACACAGGCAATGGGAAAGTGATGAAAGAAATCGGCAAGGAATCAGTAGCCTATTTTTCAACACCCAAAATGACCGATGATTCTACTGTTATAACAGTGCTGCGTAACAAAGACGCCACTACCAATATTGCCAGGATCAACATATATACCGGCACCATTGAAAACCTGACACCGCCTTCATTTACAATAATCGGCGCCATCTTTGCCAGGGCCGACAGGGTATATTTCAGCGCATCCCAAAACCTGAAAGACGAGCTATTCTATTACGATATCAAAAACAGGCGCTTATTTAATATGAAAACAGAAGGTGTGGGCAGCTATTTTATCAATAATGACTTTGATAAAACCACATGGAGCATTTTTACCGCCGATGGTTACCAGCTACAGCAAACAGGTTCCGGCTTTGCAGACTGGAGGCCCTACCCGATGGAACAATGGGTACAGTCCAAAACAGGAATTATTGCCGACAGCTTATTGGCTAAGGAAAAGATAATCAATGCACCCGCCAGGATTTATGAAACGAAACCTTATTCAAAACTAACACGCCCTGTAAACTTTCATAGCTGGCGGCCGAACTACTCCGATCCTGAATTCAGCTTTACGCTTTATGGCAATAATATCCTGAACACAACCGAAACGCAGCTTTACTATATCTATAACGAAAATGACAAAACCCATACGGCGGGGGGCAACATGGTGTACGGCGGACTTTTCCCGTATATCAATATTGGCTCTGAATACACTTTTAACCGGAAAACAATAATATCCCCGAAGGTTAAGGAGTGGAACGAATGGAACAATTACGTAGGAGTAAGCATTCCTTTAAGCTGGGCCGGCAATCGTACCTATAAATCATTCAATATAGGCAGCACTTATTATCTCCGTTCCGATTTTAACAAAGGGCCCGACAAAGACAATTTTAAGGAACTAAAATTCAGCTACCTGGCACATCGCATCAGTTGGGCACAGCAGGTACAGTCCATGGCACAAGATATTTACCCTAGGTTTGGGTATAGCGTTAGTGCCCAGTTCAGGCATGCTTTAAACTTTAATAAAAGCTGGCAAAGCTATGCCGGGCTTAATGTATACCTGCCTGGTGTATTCCCGGCGCACGGCCTGGTGCTTAACGGTGCGCTCCAGTATTCAGGAAGCCCGGAACGTGTGTTTGGAAACAGAACGGTATTTGCAAGAGGTTATGCGGCAAGGGATTCTGCCGGGATATACACAACAAGGGCCAATTATCATTTTCCTGTTCTTTATCCCGATTGGGGCTTTGCGAATATCTTTTACCTGCAACGCGTAAGAGCTAATTTGTTTTACGATTATTCTGTAGCATTTAATAAAAAATCAACTGAGAAAGCTGCCGTACAAAGCACCGGTGCTGAAATTTATTTAGATACGAAGTGGTGGAATCAACACCCCCTGACATTGGGTTTCAGGGTAGGCAATTTGCTCACGCCCGTACCTGGCAGCAATGAGCGAAAATTCTTCTTTGAATTTTTATTACCTACCAGCCTGATACCGAGGTAGTATTTATTCAGGCTATCAACGGATAATTATTCATTTTCAAACATCTCAATCGCCCACCAGTACCCCGCTCACATTCCAGGCGCTAAAGCTTGTACCTTCGGGTTTACCCTGCGGAATTTTCACCTGTATAGTATGCTTACCTGCCGGTAAATTCCCAAGACTGATCATATAAGGGTTGGTAACCGTTCCCGGGCACCAGTTAGACCTGCTCAAATCAGAAGATGATAACCCGGTTGAAAAATTACCGGATGCAGGATTATATAAGCGATAGGAGCCGCAATCCTCCCGCCAGGGTACTATTTTCAGAACCACTGTATCATTCAGCAAAACCGTATTTTCCTTTGGAACAAACTCATCGCCATTTCCCCAGCCGCCATGACCTGTTGTAGTATATCTTAACACTGCATTGTTAACAGGTTCTTTTAACTCAAAATCCACAATCAAACCTTTATCATTGTCAAACATGGTAGCATATTCCTGTTCTGCCATTTCCATAATGTTCAGTGTATTGAAAAGGGATACTACTTTTTCAGGTGCCACTCCTGCATCTTTGTGAATGGTAATTTCAGCATTAATACGATGGCCGCCTTTATCATAGTTTCCAATAAATACACCTATATACACTTCCTTACCGTTTAACAGGGAGGCAAACGCTGAAATATCCTGCCGGTAAGGCACTACCTCATGCCATTCTTTTCCTTTAAGCTGAATATGATTATATCCCTTAATCCCAAAAGGTGTAAAAAAGCGCATCAGTTCTATTGCCGGGCTGTAATCACTGGTAGCTATTACACCCTGGTATGTTTTACCATTACCGTTTTCATATACGGGCAATGTAGCTGCCCCATTCTTCAAGCCATCTAAAAAAGATTGCTTTTTATCAACGGGAATTAAAAATACAGTGCCGGTACGGTCATATGCATCGCCATTTGATTGCTCTTTCAATTCCAGGAAAATATTTTTTGACGATCCGAATTCAGGAAACTTCACCTTCTTTACTACAACAGTTCCGTTAGCAAAGCGCATTACACCAGGCTTTACAGTGGCAGTATCTGCAAAGTTGATTACCTGGTCTTTGAATAAAGGAACAGTAATAAAACGGCTTCGCCAGATCTCATCGCGGTAACTTAACAGATCCATAAATTCGGGCCGCGCCTTAGTAAAATAAGCAGGCGGTGTAAATGCCGTCTTTTTTACTTCGTCAGCCGTCATCGTAAAATTACCATTACGAACCATTTCCAGCACCAGGCCTATATCCTGGCCTAAAACTGCAGGTGCTCCTTTTACCGGTAGCGCTTTTGTGTACCAAAGTTCGATAGTGTTCGAGTTGACAATGGTCTTCGCTTTTTTACAGGCATACCCTAATATCGTTTTGCTTTCATCCAGGAATTCGAATTTCTGATTTTTTATAGCTGATGAATCTGTTGTGCTGATACTCGTGCTGTCATTTAAAAAACTATATAACTGCTGGTACAGGCTGCTTCTTTCAATGATAAAAAGCTCTGCTGGGAAATTACCTTCCTCCTTGAAATCCCTTTCGTTTGTCACTAATGTATGATGTGCATTGGTAAACATCAAAACCCTGTTCTGGTTAGGTAAACTTTTGCCATTACTGGAGGAAGTGTAAGTTATACGGTAGGTACCGGCATCTTTTGTAAAGGGAATCTGCGCTGCAGCATTCAGCAAATTACCAAAGACTATAAAAAGAAAAAAGGTCTTCATACAGTTAATCATCAGCATTATTTAAGTTTTTTATTATAGTTGGGACTGACCAAAAAGGCCCCTTGATTGTTATATTGTCCTGATAGCTATTCGGGAGACGAAATATAGACAATCAAGTAGTTAGCCTTCGACAAGCTGTTAATGACAAGTTCTTTTAAATGTTAACAATCAACAAAGTAAAATGTCACCCTGAGCTTGATGAAGGGGGGTACAATCTAATCATGGTTCGACATCCCGATAGCCATCGGGACACCATGACATTCGTTTTTGTCATTTTAAAGAACTTGATTTGCAATTATTTGTGCCTCAGGCTGACAATACTTTTTGATCAGCGAAGCCTTCGAGGCGAGGACACCTCGAACAGCCGAATCACACAGTGCAATAACACAATACTTAATCCTCATCCTTTGGTTTTATACCCACAGCCAGCATATCTGTAATACTCGGAATAAAATAATTGGCAGAAGATACTGCTGTAGCATAATCTAATAAGCGATCAGTTTTCTTAATACCATCCGGACCTACACCATACATTTGTTTTAGCATTCCTAAGGTAATATCAATATTATTGCTCAACCCTACAAAAATAACACCCGCTTCTTTAAGCGATGCGAAATAGGCATTTCTTCTTACAATATCAATTGTATTGCCCTCTGTATCATAAAACTGGTTTCTCGCCACATGAGAAGTGTCTGATTGCGGAGAAAGTTCATGGCTGCCTAATTTGGTGCGCCCGTACACTTTTTCCGCTTCTCCCACTCCCAGCTTCTTCATCTCACCAATTTGTATGGTCCATTTTTGTACAAGCAAGGTAGTGCCGCCTGCCCCAGATTGTTCATCGGGAATCAATGTTACATCATTCGACCGGAATATATTAGGATTACCCACCCCATCTGCAAAGCCGTCAAAAGTAATATTATTATGATAGGTAAAACAGCTTTGCTCACTTTCCAAAGCAGCATGAGGCTCTAATATTTTAAGTATTTTCTGTTGGGCATCAAACAATGTAGATTGATCGTGCTGGTTCAGCCATATCCAGAAATCCAATTGCGTAGCGGGCGCTCTCATACCGTTAATACCCACAATATCTTCCGTAAAAGAATTTAAGTTTTCAGGGACACCGCCATGACCAAACCGCCCCCAGAACTCAGGTCTGAAACCAATTACTATAGAGCCTGTGCCGGCTCCATACTCATGGCTTCTATACAATGTAGGATCATCAATACCAAGCACATCACTATTCCATATATTTCCCAAATCATGAAAAAAGGTTGCAGGATGCAGACTATCATTAAACCTGAACTGCATATGCGACTCACAGACTGAATTAGTTTGTAAAAACGGTTGAGGAATTTTCATGAATGCATGAATTTAATTAACAGCAAATGAATCATCTTACAATCCGGCCAATGCTTCCTTCAAAGCATGGATCTTTTCTTCTGCATCTGCCTTCTTTTTACGTTCATTTTCTACTACTTCAGGTTTTGCATTCTGCACAAAACGCTCATTGCCTAACTTCTTTTCAACAGATGCCAGGAAGCCTTCAAAATAAACGAGATCCTTTTGCAGCTGTTCTTTTTGCGCCGAAGTATCCAATACCGTTTTTGTTTCTATATAAAACTTATCTTTTTGTACCAATACATTGATACATTTCTCAACCGCATGATCAGTAAACGCGATACTATCTGCATTAACCTGCCTTCGTAAAATATCGAACAAAGGTTCATAACCGGCTTTATGTTCAGCCTGGATGTATAAGGATATGGCCTCTTTGTTCTTAATATTGTTCTTAACCCTTGCATCACGTACAGCGCTTATTACATTTTTCAGTATTTCACCCTGTGCTATGATCGTGCTATCTACACTACCTGTTGCTTTAAACTGTTTTACAGAAAGATCATCAGCCTTCTCTTTCAACAGGTGATAAATTTCTTCTGTAATAAAAGGCATATACGGATGCAGCAATTGCAGCAGCTCTTCAAAGAAGCCAATAGTGGCCTGCAGCTTAGCATTAGTAGTAGCACTGCCAAATTCAGGTTTTTGCCATTCCAGGTACCAGCTGCAAAAATCATCCCATATCAAGGAATAAATTGTTTTAAGCGCTTCGCTTAACTTAAATTCTTTAAACAGCTTTTCTACCTCCGCTTTAGCCTCATCAATACGGTTGCGCATCCAGAGCGCAGCAAAGTTATCCTCAGCCTGATTTGCATCATTAATAATACCATTCGGATTCTCTTCCCACATTTTCACCAGCTTCAGCGCATTCCATATTTTATTGTTGAAATTACGGCCCTGCTCCAGGGAAGCTTCATCAAACAACAGGTCGTTTCCTGCGGGTGCTGCAATCATGATTCCGAACCGCACGGCATCTGCACCATATTTATCAATCAGCTCTAACAGGTCGGGCGAATTACCTAAGGATTTGGACATTTTCCTGCCCAGCTTATCACGCACCATCCCGGTAAAGTACACATCTTTAAATGGTATTTCTTTTTCATATTCCAGTCCTGCCATTACCATGCGTGCCACCCAGAAGAAAATGATGTCCTGCCCTGTAACCAGTACCGATGTAGGATAGTAATATTTCAGCTCTTCGTTACCTGGCGCTGTAATACCCTTAAATACCTGTGTGGGCCACAACCAGGAAGAGAACCAGGTATCAAGCACGTCCTCGTCCTGCCGGAGGCTGAAAGCAGAAGGTGAAAGGCTTTCCTGGCCTTCGGCTTTTTGTTTTTGGTTTTTAGCTTCTTCCTCAGTCTCTGCTACGTAAACATTACCAGCATCATCATACCATGCGGGGATCTGCTGTCCCCACCATAGCTGCCGGCTGATGCACCAGTCTTTTACATTTTCCAGCCAGTGTTTGTAAGTGGCCAGAAACCTGTCGCCGGGATGTATTTTAATATCGCCCTCAACCACGGCTTTTAATGCAGGCTCCGACAATTCCTGCATTTTCAGGAACCACTGGGTAGAGATTTTAGGTTCTACTACAGCATGACTTCTTTGGGAAAAACCATTCTTGTTGGTAATATCTTCCGTCTTTACTAAATTATCCGAAGCTTCTAAATCAACAGCTATTTTTTTACGTACTTCAAAACGATCCTCACCAATATACAATTGCGCAGCTTCGCTTAATGTACCGTCATCATTCAATGTATCAATTACTTCAAGGTTATGCTTCAGTCCAATGTTATAGTCGTTGATATCATGAGCCGGTGTAATTTTCAGCGCACCCGTACCAAACTCCATATCTACATATTCATCAAAAATAATGGGAATGCGGCGATTAATAAGCGGTACAAAAGCGTACGCTCCCCGCAAGTGCTGATAGCGCTCATCATTAGGGTTAACGCATATAGCCGTATCGCCCAGGATAGTTTCCGGTCGGGTAGTTGCGATAGTGATATAACCGTTGCCCATTCCTTGTACTGCATCAAGCTTGTATTTTACATAGTACAGTTTGCTCTGCACCTCACGGTATTCCACTTCTTCATCACTCAATGCTGTTTTAGCCACCGGGTCCCAGTTGATCATACGTGCCCCACGATAGATCAGCCCCTTCCTGTATAAATCAACAAAAACTTTAATTACCGCTTTGTAGTAATCATCATCCATTGTAAACGTTACACGGCTCCAGTCTACGCTACAACCCAAACGTTCAATCTGGTTATAAATAATACCACCATATTTCTCTTTCCACTCAAATGCATATTTCAAAAATTCTTCACGGGTAAGGGTGTTTTTGTCAATACCCTTTTCGTGGAGCATTTGCACCACTTTTGCTTCGGTAGCAATGGATGCATGGTCGCTGCCTGGCACCCAGCAGGCATTAAAGCCACTCATACGGGCACGGCGCACCAAAATATCCTGCACTGTTTCATTAAGCGTATGGCCCATGTGCAGCACTCCTGTAACATTCGGCGGCGGTATCACCACTGTAAAGGGAGGCCTGCTATCCGGCTTGCTTTCAAAATATTTCTTTTCTTTCCAGCGATCGGTCCAATACTGCTCAACCTGCGCAGGTTCAAAATTTTTCGATAATTGCATAGGGCTGCAAATTTACTGCTTTTAAGGATTGGATAAAAGGGATTATTAGCGGGTTATGACGGTATGGTCATGCATCCCATTAAAGAATGAAAAGCTGTCTCCATCAAACCACTTTCGTTGTTCTTTTGTAGGTCGGACAGGCAAAATCACTGAACCGGTAACCCCTGCTAATACAAAAAAGTTTCATGCACCCTCCCTATAGAGTTTGAACTACCTTTGCAAGGTCACTTTATATATTAAAAACATCTGTATGAAAAAAGTTATCGTAATTTCATTATTACTGTTGTTGGCATTTTCTTTTTCATTCGGGCAAACTATTTTGAAAACACAATCGCCGCAGGTTAAGATTGAAAACAATCAATTAAACGTAGCCTGGCAAGTTCGTGAGGAAGCCGAGATTGACTATTACGATATACTGCTTAGCAAAGACGGGACTAATTTTAAAAGCATTGGGATTGTAAAATCCCGTGGATTGGAAGGAAACAGTACCGGGTTGTTGGACTATACCTTTAATATTGATTTCGGAGCCGCTGCAAAAACACTCGGTTATATTGGGTTCATAGGAGTATTATCTTTTGGCTTTTCCCGTAAACGTATATGGTTAATGCTTTTATCAGCTATCGTTCTATTCATAATTATCTCCTGCAAACGCGATAAGGATAATATAGTGGACGAAAACAAAACCTACTTTTTGCAAATTAAGCAGGTAGCAAAAAATAATACTGTCTTATATAGCAATGTGATTACAATTAAATCGCAATAAAAAAACTGCCAGTTATACCTACCTGGCAGTTTTTATTTTATTCATTCATTTAAGCGGTCATTCTTTATGCGCATCGGAAGCCAATGCTGCATTGGCATAGTCTCTGTTCAGCCGGGCTATATTGGTAATTTCAATTTCTTTAGGACAAACTGCTTCACAGGCGCCGGTGTTGGTACAGCTGCCAAAGCCTTCTTTATCCATTTGAGCTACCATTGCAAGCGCACGCCTGTTTCTTTCCGGCTGCCCCTGTGGCAACAATGCCAGGTGCGATACTTTGGCTGAAAGGAATAATAATGCTGATGAATTTTTACAAGCTGCCACACAAGCCCCGCATCCAATACAGGCTGCTGCCGCAAAGGACTTATCGGCAATTTCTTTACCAATCATGTGTGTGTTGGCATCTATAGTAACCCCGGTGTTTACAGAAACATAACCACCCGCCTGTATAATACGGTCAAAAGCTGTACGGTCTACTACCAGGTCTTTTACTACAGGAAACGCCTTGGCGCGCCAGGGCTCTACCACAATAGTATCGCCGTCTTTAAAAGCACGCATGTGCAACTGGCAGGTAGTAGTACCATGCCAAGGTCCGTGCGGGCGGCCATTGATATACATGGAACACATGCCACAAATACCTTCGCGACAATCGTGGTCAAAAGCAATCGGTTCTTTGCCCTCCTGTATCAATTGCTCATTCAGCACATCAAACATTTCCAGAAAAGACATTTCGGAAGAAATGTTCTTTACCTGGTACGTTTCAAAACTACCCCTGCTTTTTGCATCTTTTTGTTTCCACACTTTTAAAGTGAGGTTCATTTCATAATGTTCCATATTATTCTAATGTGTAAATATGATAATGTGGGAATGTGAAAATTATCACACACCTAACAATAACGTTTTTATTTTTATAAAGAAGAATGTTGATACAGTGATTACGCCTAACATTAACCATCCGCTAAACGTTCCTTTGCTTGAGATGATTATTTTTGATATAATCCTTATCAACTCCTCTACCTTTTCTTTTAAAGAACTATTTACAGGATAACTTTCACTTCGTTCACAAATCAAAAGCCAATACAATGTTTCGTTGGCTTCTTTGATTGCTATTTTCATTTTATGAACAAAGTCTGCCCTGCTTTCTGCATGTTGCGATTCAAATACATTTGCCCCAATTGATGTACCACAGCGCAGCAATTGCTTTGAAATAACATACTTCTTTTTCTCTTCCAGTAACTCACAGAATCTGACAATTTCAACTCCAAAATCTAATGACTTTTCAACGATGATGTTTTTCGGCTCCATTCCATATATGTGAAAATTTAAATGATAAGATACAATCTCCATTCCTCATTATCACATTTTCAAATTCTCACATTTACGGCATTCTCAAATTACCACATTTTCAAATTTTCAAATTATTTATTTATAATTCCTCTGGGTTGGCTTGATCACCTCGTAGTCAAGCGATTCCTTTTCAAGCTCCCAGTTGCTTTCCCCTTTATACTGCCAGGCAGATACATACATAAACTCATTATCCTCCCGTAAAGCCTCTCCTTCTGCAGTCTGACTCTCTTCGCGGAAATGGCCGCCGCAACTCTCCCTGCGTACTAAAGCATCCTTGCACATCAGTTCTCCCAGTTCAAGGAAATCTGCCACACGGTTGGCCTTATCCAGTTCAGGGTTCATTTCGTAAATACCTCCGGGAATACGTACATTTTTCCAGAACTCTTTTTTCAGCTCCTGTATTTCTACAATAGCCTCCTGTAATCCCTGTTCATTGCGTGCCATTCCGCATTTCTCCCACATAATTTTTCCAAGGCGTTTGTGGAAGCTTTCTACAGATTGCGTTCCTTTGATATTCATCAGTTGGTTGATACGCTCATTTACTTCAGCCTCTGCGGCAACAAAAGCCGGGTCAGTTGTAGGGATCGGTTTAACAGCTATTTCATCTGCCAGGTAATTACCAATAGTATATGGAATCACGAAATAACCATCTGCCAGGCCCTGCATTAAAGCAGAAGCGCCCAAACGGTTAGCGCCGTGATCGCTGAAATTGGCCTCTCCCAGGCAGTACAAGCCTTTTACAGTAGTCATCAGTTCATAATCTACCCAAAGGCCACCCATTGTATAGTGCACCGCCGGATAAATACGCATAGGCACTTCATAAGGATTCTCGCCGGTAATTTTTTCATACATATCGAAAAGGTTACCGTACTCTTCTTTCACTACTTCTTTCCCCAGGCGCACCAAAGTTTCTTCATCGGGGTTTTGAATTCCCAACCTGCTTGCCTCGGCGCGGCCATATTTATTAATAAGGTTGTGCCTGAAATCTAAATAAACCGCCTGCTTGGTGGTGCCTACGCCATAACCCGCATCGCAACGTTCTTTTGCAGCACGGCTGGCAACGTCCCTCGGTACCAGGTTACCAAAAGCAGGATATCTTCTTTCCAGGTAATAATCTCTTTCATCTTCAGGGATCTCATTGGCCTTCCTTGTATCATTTTGTTTTTTAGGCACCCAGATGCGACCATCATTCCTCAAAGATTCTGACATTAATGTGAGCTTACTCTGGTGATCTCCCGACACAGGGATACAGGTGGGGTGAATTTGTGTAAAACAGGGATTAGCGAAATAAGCGCCTTTTTTATGAGCTTTCCAGGCAGCGGTTACGTTGCTGCCCATCGCATTGGTAGAAAGATAAAATACGTTCCCATAGCCACCGGTGCAAAGCAGCACGGCATGACCAAAGTATCTTTCCAGCTTACCTGTAACTAAATTACGCGCAATGATACCACGGGCTTTACCATCAATAAGCACTACATCCAGCATTTCATGACGGTTGTACATCTGTACATTACCTAACGCCACCTGCCTTTCCAAAGCCTGGTAAGCACCTATCAGCAACTGCTGACCGGTTTGGCCCGCAGCATAGAAAGTTCGTTTTACCTGTGTACCACCAAAAGAACGGTTGTTCAGCAATCCGCCATACTCACGTGCAAAAGGAACACCCTGCGCCACACACTGGTCAATAATATTTACGCTTACTTCTGCGAGGCGATGCACGTTGGCTTCGCGCGCACGATAGTCGCCACCTTTAATAGTATCATAAAACAGGCGGAATACCGAATCACCATCGTTTTGATAGTTCTTGGCAGCATTAATACCACCCTGCGCAGCAATTGAGTGCGCCCTGCGCGGAGAATCCTGAAAGCAAAAAGCCTTAACCCTGTAACCCAGTTCCCCCAAAGAAGCTGCTGCAGAAGCGCCGGCCAGCCCTGTACCCACAACAATCACTTCCAGCTTTCTTTTATTAGCCGGATTTACCAATTTACAATGGCCTTTATAACTGCTCCATTTTTCTTCCAGCTTACCTGCTGGTATTTTTGAATCAAGCATATTCGATTTGAAATTTGAGATTTCTGATTTGAGAAACACTTCTCAAAAATTTATATTTCCTTCTATTTCTTTTTCTAAACTGTCAACTGTTCTCTGCCAACCGTCAACTCTATCTAAGAAAGCCAGCCTGCTATAAAACTAATCGGCATCATAATAAATGCGCCACAAACTATTATTGCAAAAGCCCAGCCTATACCGGTAAGCATGGCTATATATTTATGATTGGTAACGCCAAAAGTGCGAAAAGCACTCTGGATACCATGCACCAGGTGCCAGAACAAAGCTATTACTCCTAATATATATATTGTTACAATGATATGCCTGTGCTCATATTCTGCAAACTTATATTTCATTTCAGCATACAGATTGTGATAAGGCTTTCCATCAATCATTACCTCCGTTAAGCCGCCAAAACGGGAGGGAATGAAAAAATCTATCAGGTGTACTACCAGGAATATTAAGATAATAGAACCCAGGATACCCATGGCACGACTGTACCATTTGCTTCCCCTGTTGCCCATTTTAACGGCGTAACCCATACCCCGTTTGCTGCGGTTTTGCACTTCAAGCACCAGACCCTGGATAATATGTATTAGGAAAAATACAAATAAACCGATCTCCAATATCCTTGGCACTGCGTTGGCTCCCATAAAGTGTGCAGCTTTGTTAAACATAACCCCCTCATCGTTAGCCCAGATGCAGGCATTTAACCCCGCATGTACCAATAAAAACGCTACTAAAAAAAGGCCTGAAAGCGCCATCGTTAGTTTCTTTCCAACACTCGAAGTAAAAAAATGAGACCAGTTCATATAAGCTAAATCTAATTAGTGAATGGCACAAATGTAACGCAGAATTGTCAATAACATGACAAAAAAATGACGAAAACGATTGCGCTCATAATTTATTAATCCCAGTTATTGTTTGGGAAAGTTCCCTGATCCTTAAAGGACCGCTTCAAAGGTAAGCGCTGTAAAGGCAGGCAGGACATGATAATTATCATTTACGTCCTGTTCAAACATGATAGTTATCAATAACGCTTTATGATAATCTTCTTGATAAAGTTTCGTCTATTTTTTTAAAAAGGTGGTAAGGTTTATAAATCCTCCAGTTATCCAGCTCCATCAATTCAATAAACTGGTTAAGCCTTGCACGTTTAAAATCGTATTGGGTTTGTTCCGGCATATTAAGGCATACAATCCAGCCTTCCTCATCAGAAAGCTCTTCATGCAGCTCTTCATAATAATCTTTGTCGCTGCTGTGAAAGTTCAGCACATTTTCTGCTATCAGTATAAATTTATATATACCCTCATTCATAAACGCTTCCAGCACATCCCGCTTCATGCTCATGATATCGTTCTCTACTGCGTCATTCCACTCTCCTATCATTTCAATTACCGCATAGCCCTCGTCATAATCGGCCATCAGCACTTTCATGTAAAGCGTTCTGCTACCAAAATAATCCCACTGCGGATGAATATAATAATTATATATAGTATCTGTATATTCAAACTGGGAATGCTCTGTCCCGTAAAAAGGAGAACGTTCATCTTCTTCACTCACATAAATGTGCTGCCAGTTATAAAAAGGTTCTAAATCGTGCATGCAATAGCAAGGTAACAGGATTTGCACGAATTGCAAAGCATTTAAAAGAATTTTAGCATAACGAGAAATCGCCTGGAAGCAACAGAATAATATTGCGAGGCGAGGACGCCTCGCATTGCATAACTTGGACACCCCGCATAGCATAAAAATACCTGCATGGCAGCAAGAGGTAAACCGATTACCTTAACGATGAAGTGAAAGCTGCAGGCTTTCTGAAACAAAATACCCATCACCTTTTTTCCTGACAATCACACCTTCTTTTCTCAAATCGCGGTAAGCCCTTTCTGCTGTAGCAAGTGACACTATATTACCCTTGCCAATATCTCTCGCTGAGGGTAGCTTTACCCCTTTCTCAATCCGGCCTGTTAAAATGGCCTGTTTGATGATCTTTTTTACCTGCAGATACAAAAATGTTTCGGAATCAGGATTTACATTCAAATCAAAATTGAAATTTCGGGTTTCGATACCGTTGATCTTCATAATTTTAGATTTTAAGCCGTTAAATAATCCTTTTATTAATTTCCATCAGGCCTGGTAGCGTCCCTTCCGGGGCTTTCAGGCCAGTAAAAATTTTCGTAAGTACCTGGCTTTTCAGGATCAAAAGCTGGTATATCAGCTTTAAGGCTTTTTGCCAGGTCAAGCTGTGCCTTTCTTACACCGTTTACAATAAGCTTAGCCACTTCGTAAGCCCCATAAGGTCTGAAATGCGTATTGTCTGCAATGGGTTTGTCCTGTCCGGGATAAGTACCCGCAGGCACATGCACAAAAGCCTGCAACGAACCCTGTTCGCCCATTGCCTCAAACAAAGTTTTGCTCATGGCATTAAGGTCTATTAATGCAACGCCTCTTTCCGTTGCCGTTTGCCGGACTGCAGCAGGATAGTCGCCCAGGGTTTCCACGATCCGGCCCTCTTCAAAGCGCCTGCGCTGTACTGAGGTGACCAGCACAGGGATACCGCCCTTCTTTTTCACTTCGTCTATAAAATATTCCAGGTTTTTCTTATAGGTGGTAAAGGCGCCTACGCCCTCTCCTTTTTGTTTTTGATCGTTATGGCCAAATTCCACAAAAGCGTAATCGCCGGGCTTCATCATACTCAGCATTTTTGCAAAACGGCGTGCAGCTATAAAGCCACTGAGGGTTTCGCCAGATTCGGCAAGATTGACAATAGCTACTTCGCCGGGTTTGAAAAACCAGGGAAACATTTGCCCCCATGCAGAAAAGGGCTCTCCTGCTCCATCCACTACGGTTGAATTGCCTGCAAGGAACACAGCTACCGCTTTTCTGTTGGGTGTGATCTCAATAGCATTGATCCGGGGATCGCTGCTGTTAAATTCAAGGGTTAGCTTGTCATCCCAATGCAAATACCTGTGCTCTCTTTCCTTAAGGCGTACTTTCCGGTTGGTACCGGCAATGAAACTGTCGCGTACATTTACGGTAAAAGAAACCGTTTGGTGCTCGCCTTTGGCGGTAACAAGCCTGTTTACGAACATTCGCCTGTTTTCAGCACGGACAGCCACATCACTGGTGCCGTTATCATCTCCTACGGTAACCTTTACATCATAATTACCCTCAGGAAGTTTTACTGAAAAATAAAATGGCTTATCACTGGTAAGAAAACCGTCAGTCAGCGTTTTTTTGCCTACTCTCACATTACTTACAGCCCCCGTGCCTAAATCTATCCCATATCCCCGTTCAGGAGTATAAGCAGTTCCCGGTAAAACGGGGATATAACCTTTCCCCACTTTGCCTTTGCCAAAATCAAATTTAAAAGACTGGGCATTTACAGCACCTAATATGCTAAAAGCAAGCAATAGCAGCACAACGATTCTCTTCATACTAAATCTTATCTTTTCAGGCGAAACAACCAAAGCGGCGTTTTGATCACAGGTAATTCCAAAATATTCCTGCTTAACGAAGCTAATCCTGAAAATATAAAAAGAGGGTGCAGAACATACCAAAAAATCGGCATTTTGATACAGTACAAAAAATCAAACTATTGATAATCAACAATTTGATAAAAATCAAATTTCACATGATTGAAAAGTAATAATGGACCGGTATCATAATTATTTTTATAGGTCTGTGAGGATACTGACCGTGGTTTGTGCCACCACCAACCTACTTGTTAAATTGATAACGGATCATTATAAGGTGTCAAGAAACCCAAGGGCGTACAATATGATGCATACTTGTTCGTATAAATAAAGCACAGTTTTTTGGGGATTAAGACCCTGGAGGGTTAAACGTGTATAGAAAATATATACACGAAGTTTGTGCTACCTCATCTTGGTCGCACAGTATGTTAGCAATAACATTTTCTATAAACATATAATCGCCCTTGGGGCAATGTCATTACGTTTAGATACTGGTGATAACAACAACCTGGGAAAGCAGCAGGTATTATTGGACACTGCCTCCCTGGGCATATTTTTTAGGGGTGGTTCCGTATTGTTTTTGAAACATCCGGCTGAAGCTGGTAGCATCGGCATAGCCCACCATAAAGGCAATTTCGGTTACAGAATGCTGATTCTGTAAAAGCATCTCAGCGGCTTTATGCAGCCGGATGCCTGTTACAAATTCGTGCACGGACTGGTTGGTAACCGCTTTTATTTTCCTGTAAAGCTGGGTACGGCTCATAAACAGCCGCCCGGCCAGCCACTCTACGTTTACTTCTCCGTCAGACATGTGATCTTCTACCAGTCGGGTAGCTTTTGCCAAAAAGGCCTTATCTGCTGTACCCAGTCCTACCGGGTTTGAATAAGATTCCGGCGACTGGCTGAATAGCTGCCGGAGCCGGGCACGACCCTCAATGAGGCTTCGTATGCGCACCAGCAACAGGGACAGATTAAATGGTTTTACCACGTAAGCATCCACTCCTGTTTCATAGCTTTCAGATTCATACTGATCTGACTGGCGGGCTGTTAACAGGATAACGGGAATATGGCTGGTCTTTTCATCGGCTTTGAGTTTTTTGCATAATTCAAGCCCATCCATAACCGGCATCATCACATCACTTACAATCAGATCGGGAATAGAAACGGTTGCTTTTTCGAAGCCTTCAGCCCCATCAGCCGCTTCCAGAACTGAATAAAATTCGGATAAGCCCTGCCTGATATAACCCCGGATATCATCATTATCCTCTACCACCAATACTATGGGTAATGCGCCGGAGGGCTCTTTATCTGCTGATGCCAATGCTACGGAAGGTATTTGCGTATCATTAAATCTGGCTGACGGACGGACTGTTGACGTACTGCCGGTCTCAAGATTTGTAAGATGTACCATAAAACAGGTAGCTACACCAGGCCGGCTGGTTACCGTTATTTTCCCTTTGTGCAGATCTACCAGCTCTTTAGTGAGAGTTAGCCCAACACCACTGCCCGAATGCTGACCGTCTCCTTCCACCTGGAAGAAGGCCTCAAATACTTTATCAATTTTATCAGCGGGAATCCCCCTGCCATTATCTGTTACAGAAAGGATAACCTCTGCCGGTGTTTCATTCTCCGCTATAATACTTACCTCAATGGTTCCTCCCCGGGGTGTAAATTTAAAAGCATTTGAAATAAGGTTATATAAAA
>JASGDI010000035.1:0-10699 GCA_049841335.1 Niabella sp.
CGATACACCCGATGGCCTGTATCACCCGCATTTTAATTATCACTGGGCAGAAAACGGTGTTCATAAACAAATGGGGTGGAAATGGTACGGCACTTCGGGTGTTGATTACGGTAATGACTGGCATACCTACGGGCTTTTGTGGAAACAAGGGTTTCTGCAGGTTTTTATAGATGGAGAGGCAGGGCCGTTTTACCAGGCTCCTAATGTAACATCTGAAGAAATGTATATTGTATTGAACGCAGCAATCAAGAAGAATGCAGCGCCAGCTAATGGACAGATGCTTGTTGATTATGTTAAGGTTTGGAAAAGATAGTATTCATCAAAAAATGAAAAGAACAGGTTTTATAAGATGCTTCGATTACGCTTTTATGCTGATGGCATTGTTGGGCTTATCCTGCAGCAGTAAGGGAATAGAGGAGGTTAAAGTACCCGCTCCCAAGGCTGATTTTTCTTTCAGTGTGGATGCGGCAGATAAGCTTACTATCAGTTTTTCGAACAAATCTGAAAATGCCGCTTTATATACCTGGGATTTTGGCGATAATACCGGAACTTCCATCGACAAAAATCCCAGCCATATTTATGCTAGGGAAGGCACTTACAGTGTAACACTGACGGTAAAGAACAGTGCAGGCGTTACCGATACCAAAAAAACAGACATCATTGTTGAACCCAATATCATGCCTGAAGGAACCGTATCCGGTGTACCCGTCCCTATCGGGGATATAGGGGAGTGGAAGCAGATATTTTATGATGATTTTACGAAAAATGCTTCTGTGGGATCCTGGGCAAGTGATTGTGACCCCCATAAGATTGTCTATACCGGCGCGCAGGGACAACAATGGAAAGCCTATCCCAGGTGCTACCTGGACACCTATCAAAAACGTCCCTATCGTTCGGATAAAGTCTTATCAGTAAAGGATGGGGCCTTGTATTTCCACCTGCACACTGTAGACGGGCAGCCTGCCGGCGCCAATCCATCGCCTGTTATTTATAACGGCAGCCAGTACCAGACTTACGGACGCTATACAGCGAGATTTAAAGTAGATGCCGGTAACCTGAGCGAATATTATGCAGCCTGGCTGTTATGGCCGCAAACTGAGAAATGGCCGGATGACGGCGAGGAGGATTTTCCCGAAGGAAGCCTTAACGGGTATATCGGGGGCTTTCACCATTATGCCGGGGCCGGAGCTTGTATAGGTTGCCAGGATGGAGTTACCACCACAGAAAAATTTACGGACTGGCATACTTATACTATTGAATGGCGACCGGGAAATATCAGGTATATTCTCGACGGCAAAGTGATTCTCAATTCCAATAAGTGGGTGCCCGAAAAGCCTATGCGCTGGCAATTGCAAACAGAAACAAAAGGCAATGGTACTAACTCAGGTAATCTGATTGTAGACTGGGTAGCGGTGTATAAGTATGAGCCGTGAGGGGGTGAAAATGGAGCATTTAAAATGTAGTATGTCAATGGACGATAGTCAATAGTCCATGGATAATTAATGATTCGAATAATTCAAAAAAGATGAAAATAAAAACAATCACATTCCCTTTACTAATGCTGGTGCTGCTGTCATGCAAAACAGCTTCCCGTCCTGCGACACAAAAGGTAGCATCCGGTACATCCGTATCCGGCGAGCCGGTACCTGTTGGGGATTTGGCAGAGTGGAAGCAGATATTTTATGACGATTTCACAAAGGAGGCGCCATTAGGCTCCTGGGCAAATGATTGTGAACCGGACAGGATTGTTTATACCGGAGCGCAGGGGCAGCAATGGAAAACCTATCCCAGGTGTTTTAAAGATACTTATCAGAAGCGCCCTTATCGCGCCGATAGTGTTCTGTCGGTAAAGAATGGTACGCTGAACTTTTACCTGCATACAGTGGATGGTCTGCCGGCAGGTGCCAATCCTTCACCTGTGATCTACAATGGCAGTCAGTACCAGACTTACGGACGCTATACCGCAAGATTTAAAGTGGATAACGACAGCCTGAACCAGTATTACGTGGCCTGGCTGTTATGGCCCGAAACTGAGAAATGGCCTGATGATGGCGAAGAGGATTTCCCCGAGGGGCATCTTTCAGGAAATGTCGGAGGCTTTCATCACTATGCGGGTGCCGGGGCTTGCATCGGTTGCCAGGACGAGGCTACAACCACTGCAAAGTTTACAGACTGGCATACTTATACCATTGAATGGCGCCCGGGTAACATCAAATATTTTCTCGATGGCAAAATGATTTTGAATTCTGATAAATGGGTTCCGGATAAGCCCATGCGCTGGCAATTGCAAACGGAAACGAAAGGAGAGGGAGTCCATTCAGGTAATTTAATAGTTGATTGGGTAGCGGTTTATAAATATGCTCCCTGATGCTATGAAAATGTAAAATGTTGAATATAAAACGGACTTGTTTATACTTTCAATTTTACCGTACATAGCCGGGAAAAATATTGTTCTGTAAAAAGAAATCCTCCGTACTTAAGACAGCCTGATACACAATTTATATGATAATTTAATAAGTTAAACAACTTCAATATCCAATACAATAACCCCCTAAACAATTTTGCCATGAAAAAGAAAACACGTTTATTATTTTTACTGCCGGTAACAATACTCTTTATCCTTGCATTGAATAGTTGTGCAAGGACCGATAATTTAAATGCCTTGGGAGATAACACTACAAGCAGGGCCGTTACTGCCTGTGATCCTACTAACATTGTTCCTTATATCCAGGTTAATGATCAGCAATGGGTGCTAACGCCGGAGATAATTGTAGCTCCGGGCAGCAAAGTAAAGCTTGGCCCGCAGCCAAATATAACCAACGGCTGGAGCTGGACAGGCGGAGGCACCAGCGGTACAAACCGCGAGCAGACGATTTATCCCACCCAATCTGTTTATCCCGTGGCTCATTTTACAAATTCCTGCGGTGCCACAGAACCGGAGAACTTTACCATCCATGTAACACATGCAAAAGACTGGGGCTTTGAATCAGGTGGTTTCACGCATTGGTCTGGTTACGGGCAATACGCTATTGTTAATAATAATTCGTATTCCGGTACTTATGCCGGGAGAATTTATTCAACAGGCGGCAGCTCAGGTATAACCCAAACTGTTACCGGCTTAACGCCTAATACCGACTATGTTCTGAAAGCGATGGTAAAAACAACTGCCAATTCTGTTGCTTTGGGAGTACAGGATTTTGGAGGGGGTAATCTGTCGGTTTCTACCAGCAGCAACCAGTACGTAGTACTTTCGCAGCCTTTTAAAACCGGGGCTGCTGCCACCAGCGCTTTGGTCTATCTCTGGCGCAACACTAGCGGGTATGCTTACATTGATGATGTAATTGTTGAAAGAAGTAGCACATCCGGAGGGTCTGTATCCGGCGAGCCGGTACCTATCGGGGATATAGGTGTGTGGAAGCAGATATTTTATGATGACTTCACAAAAGATGCGCCCATAGGTTCCTGGGCAAGCGATTGTGACCCCAATAAAATTGTCTATACCGGTGCACAGGGTCAGCAATGGAAGGCGTATCCCAAATGCTACCTGGACACCTATCAAAAGCGCCCCTATCGTTCGGATAGTGTGTTATCGGTAAAGAACGGTACGCTGAACTTTTACCTGCATACGGTGGACGGCCAGCCGGCAGGCGCTAATCCATCGCCTGTCATCAACAATGGAAGCCAGTACCAGACATACGGGCGGTATACGGCGCGATTCAAGGTAGATAACCCCAACCTCAGCGAATATTATGTAGCCTGGCTGTTATGGCCACAAACTGAAGCTTGGCCGGATGATGGTGAAGAAGATTGGCCGGAAGGTGGACTCTCCGGAAATATAGGGGGTTTTCACCATTATGCTGGGGCAGGGGCGTTAAATCCTAATTGTCATCCACATTGCCAGGAAGGGGTAAATACTACAACAAAATTTACGGACTGGCATACTTATACCATTGAATGGCGGCCTGGAAATATCAAATATTTCCTTGATGGCAACCTGGTACTCAATTCCGACAATTGGGTGCCTACAAAGCCGATGCGCTGGCAATTGCAGACAGAAACAAACGGCAATGGCAGCCATTCAGGTAATCTAATAGTGGACTGGGTAGCGGTTTATAAATATGCTCCCTGATGCTGTGAAAATATAAATATTAAATAACGCTATGCACTGTATTTACTTTTTAGCCAGGTTCAGCTGGTTTCTTATAATGCTCAATGCCTGTAATGCTCAGGGCAAGAAGGACAGGATCAGGGAGCCTGAGCCGTCTCCACCTTCACCCTTACCACCGCCTGCCGCAGAATGGCAATTGGTATGGGGCGATGAATTTGATTATACGGGTCTGCCCAATACGGCTAAATGGGGATATGAAGAAGGCTTTTCCCGGAATGAAGAGCGCCAGTATTATACCAGGGCCCGGTCTCAGAATGTAACTGTGGGCAATGGACTGCTGACTATTACGGGTATCAGGGAGCAGTATCCCAATGCGGCGTACAAGCCCGGAAGCACGAATTGGAAGACGAAGGATGAATTTGCTTCCTATACCTCCACCTGCCTCATGACGAAAGGTAAATTTTCTTGGACATACGGCAGGATAGAAGTACGGGCTAAGCTGCCGAAAGGAAAAGGGATATGGCCCGCTATCTGGACATTGGGCGATAATGTATGGGAAGCAGGCTGGCCTCGCTCTGGTGAGATTGATATTATGGAGCATGTGGGTTTTGAACCTAACACTATCCATACCAACATACACTATGAAAATGCATCAGACGGTAAATATGCCACGCAGATGAGAAGTCGGGACTTCCCTGGCATTTCTGATGATTTTCACATCTATAGTATGGAATGGGATGAAAACAAAATTACCATTTTAGTAGATAGTATAACGATCAACACGTTTGACGTCAAATTAGCAGGAACTATTTTTAAAAAACCTCAATACCTCTTGCTGAATCTCGCGCTTGGCGGTTCCTGGGGTGGAGAAATTGATGATACCATCTTCCCTGTAAAGTATGAAGTGGATTACGTGCGAGTGTATCGGAAAAAATAAAATAACTTATTGAAAATTGTGAATGATCAATATGCGTTTATTACTGCGATATGTGTTTTTTGCCTGGCTGGTTGGGTCAGTAATAGCTTCCTGCACAGCTAAGAAAAAGATTGCTGTTTTGCAAAGCGATACGGCAGTGTTCGACGTACCTTATACCAGGCAATCCGACCGGCAAAAGCTGGATATTTATTTGCCTGCAAGAGCAAAAGGTGCACGTTTGCCTGTTATTATCGGTATACATGGCGGTGCCTTTTTTTCAGGAGACAAAAAGAAAGAAAGCTTTGTTTACAAAAATGGTTTAAAGCGCGGGTATGCCGTGGTATGTGTTAACTATCGCCTGAGCGGAGAGGCGGTGTTTCCTGCGCAGATACTGGATGTAAAAACGGCTATACGGTGGGTGAAAGCGCATGCAAGGGAATATGATCTGGATACTGCAAGAATTGCGGTGTGGGGCACATCGGCGGGAGGCTATCTGGCTGCACTGGCAGGTACTTCCGGCCATGTCAGGGAACTGGAGGATAAGACCATGGGCTATCCCGAACATACCAGCAAAGTGCAGGCAGTGGTGGATTGGTATGGTCCTATAGACTTCCTCACCATGGACAGTCAAAATGAGGAAACCGGTATGGCTCCGGTCTTTGGGACGCGGCATAACGACTCTAAATCTCCCGAATCCTTATTGATGGGCGCACCCATTCAGGAAATCCCTGATCAGGTCAGGGTAAGCAATCCGGAACGCTATATCAGCAAAGACGATCCCTGTTTCTATATACAACACGGCTTAGCCGATGATCATGTTCCCTGGAAACAATCACAGGTATTTGCTGATAAGCTCATCAAAATATTGGGCAAAGACAAGGTGTTCCTGCATCTGGTAGAAGGTGTTGGGCACGCTACAGACCCATTTTTTACGGAGGAAAACTATGCAAAGTCTCTGGATTTCTTAGACAAAATGTTCAGACAGGATAGCAATAAACATACTAAAAGAAGATGAAAGCAGCATATTATATTAAAAGAAAAACAGTCACGGCTTTATTCCTGTTGATGGGGTTTGTTCCTGCTTCGTTTGTGCAGGCGCAGATGTCTGCCATCCTGATAGACCCTTTGGAGAAAGTTTTTCCGGAAACTATTATTCCGATTGAATCCTTTAAGGAGATTGATGTGGCCAAAGGAGAAGTGGCCAGCGCCCAATTGGTATTACGAAGCATACAAAACAAAGATGAGGTAAAGCTGACGGTGGAAGTGCCGGGGCTAGCCAATGCGGCCGTTTCGTATGCCCCCGTTGGTTATGTGCGAGCCGGCAGGGAATACAGCCAGCAGGCATTCGACAGGCTTGTTTCTAATTCTGGCTTTTATGCCGACCCGATCATGGACGGTCATCCGGTAAAGCTTCAACCAGGGCAGACACAGGCATGCTACATTTCGGTTGCTGTTCCCCGGGAAGCTAAAGCCGGCACCTATCCCGTAAACATAAAAGTACAGGCAGGCGATGAAACCCTACAGAAGTCGTTTCTCATTCATGTGCATAATGTCAAACTGGAAAAACAACAGTTGAAGATAGCGAACTGGTACACATTTGAACCTAAATATGTAACCCTGATGAATAACGGGGCGGCGGTGGAACCATACAGCGAATTGTACTGGAAATTACTGAAAGTACTGGCCGAAAAAATGGCAGGTTACGGATCTAATGTTGCCCTGGCATCGCCATTGGAATTGGCTATTTACCAAAAAAAGGGAGATCAGTTTACAATTGATTTTTCCAGGTTCGATAAAACGGTAGAGATCTTCAAAAATGCAGGTGTATCAGCCATGCTGGAAGGTGCGTGGATTGGATGGCACTCAACAGACTGGACAAGCAATTATATAGTGCTTGTGCCGGAGCCGGGGCGGGATACCACCACTTTTTTACGCCTGCCCATTCAGGATCTGCGGGCCAGAAATTTTTATGCCCAGTTCTTCAGGGCACTGGTACCGCATCTAAAGAAGAAAGGCTGGTGGGATACGTATTATCAGCATATAGCGGATGAGCCTATTGAGCAAAACAGGCAATCATATATTGACATCGCCAGCTATGTTAAGTCCATTGTGCCCGACATCCGGATCGCAGATGCCTGCCACAACACAGATCTTGCTGAAACTCTCGATCTGTGGGTGCCACAGCTGGATCTGCTGAATAAAGACTATGTTTTTTACCAGGAGCGCAAGAAAGCCGGTGATGAGGTTTGGTTCTATACCTGCCTGTGGCCTAAAGGCAATTATGCGAATCGTTTCATT
Organism: Niabella sp.; assembly: GCA_049841335.1. GTDB lineage: Bacteria > Bacteroidota > Bacteroidia > Chitinophagales > Chitinophagaceae > Niabella. The sequence continues at coordinate 7,323 of JASGDI010000035.1, forward strand.
GACCTTCCGCTCATTAAAACAAGGCTCCTGCACTGGATCAACTATAAATACGATATTGATGGGTATCTGCATTGGGGCTTCAACTGGTGGACAGACGATCCTTTTGCCGAAACCACCTTCATTAACGATGCTGGTGGTAACCTGTTACCGGGGGGCGATTCATGGATCGTGTATCCCGGCTATCATAAGTTATATAGCTCAATCCGGTTAGAAGCTATGCGCGATGGGATCAATGATCATACATTGTTAAAAATGCTGGAGGCAAAAGATCCCGTATTGGCTAAAAAGATCATTGATGTTATGGTGTACAAATTTGATCTGTATGATACCAGCATCTGGCATTTCAGGAAAATAAGAAAAGAAATATTAACGGCGTTGGCCAAAAATTAACCAGGTATCTTTTAATTAAAAGGAATCTCCCTCAAAAGCAGTGTAAATAGTATGTACCACCTTCTTAAATGTTTTTTATACAGTTCCCTGTTTTTTTTCGCAGTACAGCCAGCCATTGCGCAGCAAGACATGGTACGCCAGTGCCTGTCTTTTAATGTAGGTTGGAAATTCCATCCAGGTCATGCTACCGATCCGGCCAAAGACTTCAATTATGGTACCGCACGGCTATTTGCTAAAACTGCTGAAAATTACGGTACCTGTATTAACCCTGGTTTTAATGACAGCAGTTGGCAAACGGTACAGCTGCCTCACGACTGGGTAGTTAGACTTCCTTTTGTAAATACAGAGAATGCTGAAGTAAAATTGCACGGATATAAACCTGTGGGAGGACTGTACCCGCAAAACAGCATCGGGTGGTACAGAAAGAACTTTTTCCTTCCTGAAGCGGAAAATAAGAACAGGGTGAGTATACGTTTTGATGGCGTGTTCCGCAATGCACAGGTGTGGGTAAACAATATATTCATGGGAAACCATTTCAGTGGTTATACCGGCTTCAGTTTTGATATTACAGATGTAGCACATTTTGGAAAGCAGAACACCATAGTTGTAAGAGTTGATGCCACACAATTTGAAGGTTGGTTTTATGAAGGTGCCGGTATTTACAGGAATACCTGGCTGGAAATTTTTCCACAGCTTCATTTCCGGGAGAATGAAATAGTAGTTACTTCAGATCTGGAGCAACCCTATACTAATGCCCGTATTAATATTTCGGCTATGATTGCAAATCGTAATGCGGATCAGCAGCAGTTTGCGGTTGAAACCATCATATCAGACCCTTCCGGAAAAGAAGTTGGAAAAACAATAACTAATGCAGTGCCATTGGATGTTTACGGAACAAAAAAGATAACCAGCCACCTGAATATTAATAAACCACTCTTATGGTCAGTAGATCAGCCTTCTTTATATCGGGCTGTAGTAAGAATAAAAAGCAGTGGTCAGATCATTGATGAAAAAGTGGTTCGTTTTGGTATCAGGGATATTCAGGTAGATGCAGCAAAGGGACTGTTTGTAAATGGGAAGCATGTAAAAATAAAAGGGGTCTGTGTTCATCAGGATCATGCAGGGGTAGGATCTGCCTTGCCGGATTATTTACAATATTACAGGATATCCCTGCTCAAGGAAATGGGCGCCAATGCTTACAGGGCCAGCCATAACCCGCCAACACCCGAATTACTGGACGCCTGCGACAGCCTCGGCATGCTGGTATTGGATGAAACAAGGTTACTGACCGGCGGAAAAGAATACCTGCAGCAATTCCAGGGCCTGGTAAAAAGAGACCGGAACCACCCTTCCGTATTTATGTGGTCTATTGGAAACGAAGAAGAAACGATTCAGCAGCATGAAACCGGAAAACGTACAGCTGCAACTTATTTGCTTGAATTGAAAAAATTAGATACTACGCGTACTGCTACCTATGGGGCTAACCTGGGAAATATTTTTAATGGAATAAATGAAGTGATTCCGGTAAGAGGGTTTAATTATAATATATCCGGATTGGACGCTTATAAAAAGGAGCATCCGGATCAGCCTGTTCTTGGCACTGAAGTAGGCAGCACTGTTACTACGAGAGGAGTGTACGTAACAGATAGCGCTAAAGCCTATTTGTCTGATTTTGATGAGAACTATCCTCCATGGGCTTCCACAGCCGAACAATGGTGGAAGCTGGCAGTTGCCAGGGACTGGATGATGGGAGGATTTGTGTGGACCGGCTTTGATTACCGGGGAGAGCCAACACCCTTCCAATGGCCCAATATCAATTCACATTTCGGTATCATGGATATGTGCGGTTTCCCTAAAAGCATTTACTACTATTATCAATCCTGGTGGACAGGTAAGGATGTGCTGCACATTGCACCGCATTGGAACTGGAAGGGAAAAGAGGGGCAACCTATCAAAGTTTGGGTGAATAGCAATGCAGATGAAGTAGAATTATTCCTGAACAAAAAAAGTCTGGGAAAGCAAAAGATGCCACGGAACGGGCACCTGGAATGGCAGGTGAAATATCAGCCCGGTGAGTTACGTGCGGTAGCCAGGAAAGGAAAGCGTGTGTTCGAAAGATCAATAAGAACAACAGGCCCTGCTGCATCAATCATATTGTCCAGCCCACGGAAAACTATTCTTGCTGATGGACGCGATGCTACTGTTATTAACGTATCAGTTAATGACAGGAACGGCAACCCTGTTCCTGATGCTTCATCCCTTATTCATTTTGCTGTGAAAGGAGACGCGAAGATTATTGGTGTGGGCAATGGTGATCCCAGCTGTCATGAGCCGGATCAGTATCCTGAAAAGGATCGGTACTCCCGGAGTTTGTTCAACGGAAAGTGCCAGGCCATTCTCCGCAGTGGCACAACACCGGGTGAAATTACCATCACGGCTAATTCGGCTGGACTGCAATCCTCAGGTTTAACACTCTCTCAATTTAATAACCCTTAAAATATACAAATGAAACATACACTTTTTTTTATTGCCTGCTTTTTAATTTGCTGCGGCGAGGTTTGTGTTGCGCAAAAAAACACTTATGTCATAGTACACGGCGCCTGGGGCGGCAGCTGGTCTTTTAAAAAAGTAGATTCTATATTGAGCGCCAGGGGTAATATAGTGTACCGGCCAAGTCTTACGGGGCAGGGCGAACGCGTACACCTGGCTTCACCGGATATTGATCTGAATACCCATGTCCTGGATGTGGTCAATACCATTCTTTTTGAAGACCTGAAAAATATTATTTTGGTAGGGCATAGTTATGGAGGAGCTGTGATTACCGGCGTTGCAGACAGCATCCCGGAACGGATAGCCAAACTGGTTTATCTTGATGCTATTGTGCCCAATGATGGAGAGAGCGTGATAACATCGCGTTCAGACGGCAAAAAAGGCCCTGAGCATCATTCTAAAAATGGCTTCGTGGTCCCCAACTGGATTAATGAGAA
>JASGDI010000036.1:0-29947 GCA_049841335.1 Niabella sp.
AGAAAATAGCCTGAAAAGGAGTAAACAAAAAACTCCTTCAAAAATTTTATCAAAGCTCATCCAAAAAATCTTCAAAATCCCAAAATGAAAAAAAGGCTGCCTCTTACTTTTGAGACAGCCTCTTTTTCAATTTAAGTCTCCCTCTGTTAGGATATGCAATGTATTTTCTATATACCGGTCATTAGCCTTTTACGCTAAAAATAAAACCAACGCCATATACATTTTCAATTTTCACTTTTTTAGATTCAGAAAGCAACTTTCGCAGCCTTGAAACAAACACATCAAGACTCCGGCCCAGAAAATAATCGTTCTCTCCCCATAACTGTACCAGTATATCTTCCCGTTTCAGTACCTTATTTTTATGAAGGTACATATACTCCAGCAAAGAAGCTTCTTTTACCGTAAGTGATATGCTTTTGCCCGAGCTCCCCACAGATATCTTTAAAAGATCTTTCTTAAATACCACATCTCCGATCTTTACAGTGCTTTCTTCCTCTGTTTCCAGAGAGCGGCCCTGGCTATTCCGCCTGATGATATTAGTAATGCGCAGCACCAGTTCATCTATATCAAACGGCTTATTAATGTAATCATCCGCTCCCAGTTTCAGCCCCATAATACGGTCTTTCTTTTCATTTCTGGCTGTGAGAAAAAGAAAAGGAATTTTATCATCCACTTTCTTAATCTCTTCTGCGAACTCAAAACCGTTCATACCCGGCAATTGTATATCTGTAATCAATAAATCATAATAATCCCTTGATTGTTTAAAAATTTCCAGTGCGTCTTTTGCCGTGGTTCTCAGCTCTACCTCAAAATTCATAAGTTGAAGATATTGCTTTACCACATTGCCGAGGTCTATTTCATCTTCTACAAAAAGAATTTTACTTTTCATCTGTTTTGTAATAATTAAAACAATTTAATATACGCTTCTCAAATCGGGATGATGATGCTAAAATCGGTTCCCTCTTTTTCAATAGTATCTAAATGTAGCTGCCAGCGATGAGCTTCTATACATTGCTTGGTATAATACAGCCCCAATCCTAATCCTATTACAGCCTTATTATCTATAGATTTGGTGCTGCGATAAAATTTATCAAAGATATTCTTAAACTCATCAGCTGGTATACCCACACCATTATCTGCTATATGCACTGTAAGATTTTTCTCATTCTCAGTTGTAAAGATAGTAACGCACTTTATTGTGCTGGTATTATATTTAACTCCATTCTCGATAATATTAATAATCATTGTCGTTACCCAGAATTTATCAAGCCAGATGGTATGCTTATTTCCGGATGGCTTAAAGCTGATGTCAACCTGGCTATTATCGGCCTGTATCATGTAATCATCCACTACTTCACGCAAAAGCTCTTCTATTATCACCGGTTCTTTCTGCAAAGTGGATTCATCCATCATTGTAATATCTATTACCTGCCGAAACAGGCTGTTTAACCGCTCTGCCTGGCGCCCGATAACACCTGTAAGAGAAGCGACCATTTCTTTGTTTTCTTTTACCTGATCTTTTTCCAGCGTTTTATTAGCCACAATAATAGCAGACAAAGGCGTTTGAAATTCGTGGTTAATACTATTAACAAAATCAGATTTCATCTCGGCCAGTTTTTTTTGCTTTGACCAGTTTCTGAAAGTAATGTAAAATATTGTAGCTAAAGAAAGAATAGAAAAGAGAGAAAGCAAAAAAGTAGGTAGCATCCGGGCTATGATTGCCCGTGTACGATGAGGGGTGTCGATGTATAGCGAAAAACCTATCCGGTTGGAATAAGGTGTAGGGGTACTGATCATAATAGCAAAAACCAGGCTGGATGGTTTTGCTGTTTTCAAAGATCCACTTACAACAATCCCGCTGTTTTGGTAAGATTTATCAAGGCCATCATAAACATTTGACTTATCGTAAAGTGTAATATACTGGCTTCCGTTAAAAGTTACACTAATGTGATCAACCTTCGAAAGCCATATAAGATCATCCGCCAGTTTATTATCTTTTATAATAGCAGTCATCAGACTGTCTACATTGCTCCCGGCCCGGAGGCTTCTGGCTATACTATCAACAACAGACAGGCCGTACGCCTTAAACTTTCCGGGATCCTCAGTATAAAGCCACTCCAGCTTTTTTATATTCCTCTTCAGGAAACTATCAATGATGGCTTGCCCTCCCGGAAATACTTTATCGTTACGAATAGCATTACTATAGTCCTCCTTTATCTGGGCAGACTCTGTTAAAAAGAACTGATCATTCTTGAGCTCAAACGTATTATACACCAAAAAATACTGAACAACTGCCAATATTGCAAAACTGGCAATTGCGATAAATCTTATATTAAAAACAAAAGATAACATTCTGAAAACGGGTATAAAACTACTGATAGAAACATAGATATTAATGATATTAAAATTCCGTTAACAATTTGTTAGTTTTTTGTTATCAATATGTTATAGCAATCTTAAATACTTTTAAACTACTTAAAGAAACTCACAAACCAAAAAGCTATTGTGCCAATATGAATATTGCAGTTTCTTATGGTAACTGAACGCGCAATTATTTTTCTAACATACGCTTAAACAATTAAAAACAAATGACTAAACAAACACTGCTAAAAGTGTGCGCTTTTCTGTTTTTGTTCAACCTGCTGGTGTTGCCGGAATTACGGGCACAGCAGCAAATAACCATTACAGGAACAGTTAAAGATCCACTGAATGCCCCGATGGCCGGTGTGTCCATTGAAAATTTAAGATCCAGACAAGCTACCGCAACTAATGAAACCGGAATATTCTCTATACAAGCGGTCAAAGGAGATAGCCTGGTAGCTACTTTTGTAGGTTATAAAGATTACCGGTGGATATTCTCCGACCGGATAGAGATTCAGATTATAATGGAGGCTCAAACCGGGAGTATGGAAGATGTAGTAGTGGTAGGGTTTGGGCAACAACGAAAAATAAGCACTGTAGGTGCACAATCTATTGTAAATGTAGAGGACCTGAAACAACCCGTTGCTAATTTAAGTGTAGCCTTATCCGGCCGCATTGCCGGCTTGGTGGGCGTACAGCGTTCCGGCCTGCCTGGTTCTAACAGCGCTGACTTATGGATAAGGGGCCTTTCCAACTTTGGTGGAGGTAATGCCACTACACCATTAATTGTAGTGGACGGGGTAATGGGCCGCAGCATCAACTCCCTCGATCCGGAAGACATAGCTTCGCTCTCTATTTTAAAAGATGCCTCCGCTACTGCTGTTTATGGTATTGACGGCGCCAATGGCGTTATCCTTATTACTACCAAAAAAGGCAGGGTATCCAAACCTGTATTATCCTTCAATTACAACCAGGGCATCAACTCCTTTACCAAGCTACCGGAGCTAACAGATGGTGTTACCTATATGAACCTTCGCAACGAAGCATTGTTAGCAAGCGGCCGCCTGCCGGAATATGACAGCGCTTATATAGCTAATACTATCGCCGGCACTGACCCCTACCTCTACCCCGATATAGACTGGATGAGCACTATTTTTCAGAAAACATCCAACAACAGGCGGGCCAACTTTAACGCACGCGGTGGAGGTGAGCTGTCCAATTTTTACGTAGGTCTTTCCTATTACGATGAGAACAGCCTCCTGCGATTGGATAGGTTGGCCGATTATAAGGCTGATGCCCGGTTCAGGAGGATCAACTTTACATCCAATGTAAATATGGACTTCACCAAAACCACCAAATTTGAATTAGGCATACAGGGCTACGTTTCCAATACGAATATGCCTGGTACCAGCCCGCAGGATGCTTTTGGCAGAGTGATGCAAACCAACCCGGTGCTGTACCCGGTAATGTATCCTGGCAACCTGTTGCCCGCAGTAAATCAAAGCACAGATGCACAGCCCAACCCTTACGGGCTGATTACTCAAAGAGGATATGAAAACACAGCCAGAAACCAGTTGTACTCCAACGCAAGGCTTACTCAGGATCTGAAAGCCCTCCTGCCTGGCTTATCCATTACGGCACTTTACTCGTTTGATGTATATAACTCGCATACTATTTCCCGCACCCGTAACCGGAGCGCTTACCAGATAGACAGGGGCAACCCTTATAAAGAGGATGGTTCACTGAACCTGACCATTATCCAAAACGGGTCGGATGACCTTGGCTATGGCTCCAGCCAGGGCGCTAACAGGAAAAGGTACGTAGAGGGCGCTGTTAACTATACCAACAAATTTGGCAAGCATGGTGTTACCGGCATGCTATTGTACAACCAGCGCGAAGAAATCACATCCGGTGCAGGAAGCCTTATCGAATCCATCCCTTACAGGATGCAGGGGCTGGTAGGACGTGCCACTTACGCATATGATGAAAAATATTTTGCCGAGTTCAACTTTGGTTATAATGGCTCCGAAAATTTCGCTCCGGAAAACCGCTTTGGCTTCTTCCCTTCGGTAGGGGTGGGTTATGTAATATCCAACGAAAAATTCTTTGAGCCAATTCTCCCTGTCATCCAGTTCCTCAAATTACGCTATTCAAATGGTGTTGTTGGTTCTGGCTCCGGCGGACGCCGGTTTGGATTCCTGGATATTGTTAACGGTAGCGCGTCTGGCTATACCTTTGGATATGGCTCCCAAACCTGGGGGTTTGGAGGCACTGCACTGTCCGACTACGGCAGCCTCGTAAGATGGTCTGAAATGCATAAACAAAACCTGGGCATTGAGTTCAAAACGCTCGACAAACAAATATCGGCTACTATAGACCTGTTCAGTGATAACCGTACCGGCATCTTTCTGCAACGCGGCCTGCTGCCAGACTACGTGGGTCTTATCAGCAACCCATACGGGAACCTGGGCCGGCTGACCAATAAAGGAGTAGACTTTACGGTAGAAACTACTCCCATCGCTATTGGCAATACCCATTGGGACTTTAGAGTGAACCTTACTTATAACCGCGATCTGATTCTTGAAAACGACCAGCCCGTGCAGCCATGGCCTTATATGGAAAGAAGAGGGCAAAATGTATTGGCAAGATATGGCTATGTAGCCGTTGGTTTATTTGAAGATCAGAACGATATTCAAAATAGCCCCGTGCAAAAAACAGGGGCAGTACGCCCCGGCGATATTAAATACAAGGACTTGAATGGCGATGGTATTATTGATGCCAACGACGTTACCCGCATAGGAAACGGAGATGTGCCGAGGATTGTTTGGGGTGGAAGCTTTAACGTATCCTGGAAACGGTTTTATATTGGCGCTTTCTTCCAGGGAACGGAGGGCGCAGACAGGATACTGAGCGGGGATGGCCTCATTCCTTTTAACAACAGCACTGGAGCTGAAAGAAGCAACCTGTTTGCAATAGCCCAGGACCGCTGGACACCAGAAAACCCTAACCAGAACGCCTTTTACCCACGCTTAGGCTGGGGCGCAGTGGTTAATCAAAACAATGCGGTAGCCAGCACCTGGTGGCTGAAAGATGTAGACTTCATCCGCTTAAAAACTTTTGATGTAGGGTACAACCTGCCTCAAAACGCTTTAAGTCGTATAGGGTTTAAAAACGCCAGGGTATATGTGCAGGGAGTAAACCTGTTCTATTGGAGCAAGTTCAAATTATGGGATCCGGAGATCAACTCCAACAACGGCTCCTCTTACCCTAATATAAAAACCATTTCCTTTGGTATTGACGCTAATTTTTAATAAACTTTTCTCAAACCGAAAACCGGTTAAAATGAAAAAAATGAAAAAACTATTATATATACTGGGAGTAGCGGCACTGTTCACTACAGTTTCCTGTGGTAAGTACCTCGATCAGATTCCGGATAATATTTTAACTGCGGATGATATATGGAAATCCAAAAACCGCACTGAGAATTTTCTGGCCAATATTTACAGCGCCATTCCCAATGAACTGGCGCAAAGGTTTGTAAACAACGGCAATTCAGGTCCCTGGAACGCGGCCTCAGATGAGTCTAAATATACCTGGGATTTTAACTATGCCAACAACCTGAACTCCAGCGTGTGGGCTAATACAAACTCACAGGTAGCTCACTACTGGAGGGAATATTACAGGGCCATCAGGAACGCCACTTACTTTATCCAGAATGCCGACAGAACCGACCCCAGCGAAATTGAGCCTACCCTGATTACCCGCTACAAAGCAGAGGCCCGCGCATTAAGAGCTTACTATTATTTTCAGCTTATACGCATATATGGACCGGTAGTTATTTTGGGCGAAGATCTGCTGGATTTTGAAGCAGACATCAGCACGCTGAAACTACCCCGCAACAGCTTTGATGAATGCGTGGACTATATCGTATCTGAATTTGATATAGCATATAATGACCTGCCGGTAGTACCCCAACAAATAAGAGAAGGCGGAGCAGGACGCATCACTAAAGGCATGGTAAAAGCCTATAAGGCGGAAACCCTTCTGTTAGCGGCAAGCCCTTTGTTTAATGGTAACAGAGACTACGCCGATTTAAAAAACACAGATGGAAAGCAGCTTATAAGCCAGACCTATGACCTCAATAAATGGAAAATAGCCGCGGATGCCCATAAAGCGTTCATAGATGAGTTTGTGCCCGGCGTGTACGACCTGTATGTTCAGACCAATTCCGATTTGTTTATGCAGGGCTATTTATCTACCAGGTACGTGATGACAGAGGAATGGAACAAGGAGTGGATATTTGGCCGTACCATATCTGGCAATAATATGGAGTACGACCGCAGGCCCAAGCACGTAGGCTTTGCTTCCTCGGTACAGGGCGGCGGCGCCCACGGCGTAACACAGACAATGGTAGACGCTTATTTTATGGCCAATGGTAAGCCCATCACTGATCCAGAATCAGAGTATGTAGCCACAGGCTTTAGCAATTTCAAGGCGCCATTTGACACAAAAGCCAGGAGCACCTTTAACCAATGGACAGGCAGGGAGCCCCGCTTTTATGTGGGTGTAACTTATAACCGGAGCTTTTGGCTGAACCAGCCCAGCAGCACAGAGGTAATCACCATCATGGAATACAACGGTAACTCCGGGCGTATACAGAGCCTGTCCGATGTAACGCCCACCGGCTACATCGTTCGTAAAAGCATCATTGGTACCAGCAGCGATAGGAGCTTTTCGCTGCTGCGCCTCGCCAATATATATCTTAATTATGCCGAAGCGCTGAACGAGTACGATCCTACCAACGCGGATATTTTAAAATATGTAAACCTTATAAGAAAAAGAGCCGGCATACCCGAATACGGAAGCGCCGAATTGGCCGCCCCTACCGGGCAGGAAGCCTTAAGGGAAGCCATCCGCATGGAAAGAAGGGTGGAGCTGGCTTTTGAAAGTGTTCGCTATTTTGACACACGCAGATGGAAAATAGCAGAGCAAACAAATTCCGGCAATTTTTATGGTATGAACCTGCAAGCTAATGGTGACGCATTTTATGAAAAAACATTGTTGGAAGTGAGAAAATTTTTGCCCCGGGATTATTTATGGCCTATTCCTAACAATGAAGTATTGAAAAATGACCTGCTGAAACAAAACACGGGATGGTAGAAACGGCATAACTTTAAAATTTACAAAAATGATAAGCATAAAAAATATAAGCCTTATTACTATAGTTGCCTGCGCGCTTATAAGCGCCTGCAACAAGCCAGATAAAATTACACTGGAAAACGAAGGCACTTTATACATGGCCACCGCCGTAGACGAAAAAGCAAAGTTTACGCTTTACCTGGCCGACACGGCCCAAACCATAGCGTTTGGCGCTGCTTACAGCGGGCTTGGCTATCCCGGCAACGATATACCGGTTTCTTTTACGGTTCAGAAAGACCTGATTAACGCCTTCAACCAGGAGAATGATACAGAATATCTTCCTTTACCGGAGAGCGCTTATACCATACAAGGCCTTACATCGGTTATTAAAGCAGGAAAGACGACCTCTGTTCCTTTGACCATTGCTATTATAACCAGCGGACTGGACAGAAGCAAGAAGTATATGCTTCCTATTAAGATGGAGGCACCGTCCGGGTCTAAAGTCAGCACCGACCTGGCAATCACCTATTTCAGATTAGAGAATATTGTGCGCAGAGAAACTGATATTACAGACCTGTCAAAGCTGACCGTATCACAGGAACACAGGGATGGCCCCGGCCACGGAGAAGCCTCGCCCAAGTTAGTGGACGGAAGCATTGACACCAAATTCCTGCTGCACGTATTCCCTGCTGGTTTTTGGGCTCAACTGGAGTTTACAGATGCTAAAATCGTTAACGCATACACCCTTACATCAGCAAACGATGCAGATGCACGCGATCCTAAGAGCTGGAGGTTTATGGGTTCTAACGATGGCATAAACTGGGAATTGCTGGATAGCAGGGAAAACGAGGCATTTGCACTTAGAAAACTAACCAGGTTTTTCGAGTTTGAAAATACTAATTCGTACAAATACTACCGCTTGTACATAGACAGTTTGTACAGCAACCCCATTGGAAGCATTTTCCAATTAGCCGAATGGAGGGTTATCACGTTTTACTAATTTTTTGAATCAGGAGAGCTTATAGGGTTTAAATTCTATAAGCTCTTTCTTCTCCTGAAATTTCAATTTTTATTGACATTAAATTAGAGTGTAATTAACATTTATAAGCAATAGCCGGTGTAGAGTAAAATTGATACACCGGCTATTCTTTTTGAAATTTTTGCTATGATAAAAAAGAGATTGATCTTATTGGTTACAATGATAAGCATGGGGGTGCTTGCTATAAGCTGCAATAAAAAAAATACGGCCACTGCTTCTACGCCAGAACCGCCCGGGCTACCACCTGCCACCATAGACAGCTCCAAATACCCACCCTATACCTGGCAGGAGCATTGGTTCGATCATCGGCAGCTCGTTAAACGGGCGTACTTTAACGATAATATTGCAGTATACTATGATAATGATGTAAATCGTTCCAAAAGCACGTGGATATATAGTTTTACTGACAGTGTATGGGCTTATACCAAAAAAGAATACGGAAAGTTTGGTGAAAAAGATACTACCAACCGTTTATTTGCTATTTTTCATACCAATAAATATGGCGGCGGCCACCCCGGCACTTATCTTGCGCCGCGGCATGATTTCCGCAACGTTATAGATATTGGCTCCGGAGCTGATGCCTGGGAAAAGCAAACCGATTGGGAGCTGACCACTATTATTCATGAAATATCGCATATAGTGGAAGGCGCGTCCAAAGGCATCCGGGAATCCCCCGCTTTCGGTATCTGGGGCGACAGCAAATGGGCCGAGATTTTTGTGTATGACCTGTATGACCATCTCGGCAGAACCGCAATAAAAAACAGGGTGTACAATGAATGGATGGCGGGTACTGACTCGTACCCCAGAGCGAATACGGCATGGTTCAGGAACTGGTTCTTCCCCATTTATAATCAATATGGCAAAGTAAAAGTATTGAATAAATATTTTGAGCTGCTGACAGCTCATTTCCCCAAAGGTTACAACAGCGAGGGTGTTCGCGCCTACACAAGAGATATGAACTTAGGAGAGTTCGTCCATTTCTGGAGCGGCGCTGCCGGTGTGGACCTTTCCTTCAGGGCACAAATGACTTTTGGCGCTAAAGACAGGAACGGCGCCAACTGGCAACCACAATTTGAAAAAGCAAAAACCGATTTTCCCGGAATTACTTATACTGCCGATCCTGCTTATGGAACAAGTCTCTCGCAGGGCGCATCAGTAGAAGTCAGCAAAGAAAATGAAGGTGGCCTTAATAGTACCGAAGGGTCGTTCAGATTAATTGATATGGACAATAACACCAAGTTTTTTGTAAAAGGTTTTCCTTCCGGCTTTTATGCACTACAAACGCTGCCAGCTCCCGCCGTTGCTAACGCCTATATCCTTACTTCAGGTAATGACGCTCCTGATCGCGATCCCAGATCATGGATAGTGGAAGGTTCGCAGGACAAGATTGACTGGATCGTGCTGGACACAAGAACCAACCAGGCTTTCACGTACAGAAACGATATCAGGATCTTTGATTTTAACAACACGGTCCCCTATAAGTATTACCGGCTGCGCATAACAGCCACTGCCGGCAGCGTTGATCTGCAATTAAGCGAATGGATATTGTTGAAAAAATAAATGGCTATTAAGTATCCATTAACAATCGCTTCATTATTCATTAGGTAAAATGAAAAAAACTTATAGCTATTTTTAGTTATTACAAAACAATCTCTTTTATCATGATTAAATTGATGTCATTGCTGGTAGCCATAACCTCGTTTTCATTCACAACATCAGCACAGCTAAATCGGCCAACGCATACGGACCTGGTCGACTATGTAAATCCTCTAATGGGAACTGATTCCAAAGTAAGCCTCTCCAATGGCAACACCTACCCTGCAATAGGTTTGCCGTGGGGAATGAATTTATGGACCCCGCAGACGGGGACCAACGGAAATGGTTGGCAATATGTGTACACTGCCGATAAAATAAGAGGCTTTAAACAAACGCACCAGCCATCACCGTGGATGAACGATTACGGAATGTTTTCCATTATGCCGGTTACGGGCAAAGCGGTGGCAGACCAGGACGAAAGGGCAAGCTGGTTTTCGCATAAAGCAGAAGTGGCAAAACCCTATTATTACAGCGTTTACCTGGCAGACCATGACGTTACTACAGAAATCACTCCTACAGAAAGAGCTGCTTATTTCCGTTTTACCTTTCCTAAAACCGACAGTGCTTTTATAGTAGTGGATGCTTTTGATAAAGAGTCTTATGTTGAGGTCATTCCCAATCAAAACAAGATAATCGGCTATACCACCAAATACGCCCGTGGCCGGTTAAAAAACTTTAAGAACTACTTCGTAATACAGTTTGACAGACCCTTTACCAGCACAGGAACCTGGGTTGAAAAAGACATAAACCGCAATACCCTGAAATTGACTGAAAACAAGAATAGTGGCGCTATTGTAGGTTTTGCTATTACCAAACGCGGAGAAAAGGTGCAGGCAAAGGTTGCATCTTCCTTTATCAGCCTGGAGCAGGCAGAAATCAACCTGAAAGAAATAGGCCACAGAAATTTTGACCAGGTAGCAGCAAATGGAAGGGCAATATGGAACAAAATACTAGGAGCCATCCGGGTTGAAAGTAAAAATACAGATCAGTTGCGTACTTTCTATTCCTGCCTGTACAGAATGGTATTCTTCCCTAACAAGTTATATGAAACGGATGCCAAAGGAAAAATTATGCATTACAGCCCTTATACAGGCGAAGTATTGCCGGGTTATATGTTTGGCGGAACAGGATTTTGGGACACATTCCGTGCGCTCTATCCTTTCTTGAACCTTGCCTTCCCTTCCATCAACAAAGAAATGCAGGAAGGATTGATCAATGACTATAAAGAAGGCGGCTTCCTGCCCGAATGGAGCAGTCCTGGTTATGCTGATATCATGGTAGGCAACAACTCTGCCTCTGTTGTATCCGACGCCTATATAAAAGGCCTGAGAGGATACGATATTCAAACACTTTATAAGGCTTTGATACACGGAGCTAATAACGAAGGCCCTATGACAGCTGTAGGACGTAAAGGGGTAAAATACTATAATGAGCTGGGGTATGTACCTTATGATGTGGGTATTAATGAAAATGCCGCTCGCACTTTGGAGTACGCATATGACGATTTCACTATTTACCAGTTAGCTAAAGTTCTGAACAGACCAAAGGAAGAAATAGAATTATATAAAAAAAGAAGTCTTAACTATAAAAACCTGTTCGATCCCGAACATAAGCTCATGCGCGGTAAAAACAAGGACGGAACATTTCAGTCGCCTTTTAACCCGCAGAAATGGGGCGATGCCTTTACAGAAGGTAATAGCTGGCATTACTCCTGGAGCGTATTTCACGACATCAACGGCTTAATACAATTAATGGGAGGAAAAAAGGGGTTTATACAAATGCTGGACTCTGTATTTATCATGCCTCCTACATTTGACGATTCTTATTACAGGGGGGTTATCCATGAAATAAGGGAAATGCAGATCATGAACATGGGGCAGTATGCGCACGGCAATCAGCCTATACAGCACATGATCTATTTATACAACTATGCCGGCCAACCATGGAAAGCGCAGTATTGGGTAAGAGAAGTAATGGATAAGCTTTACTTCGCCACTCCCGATGGATATTGTGGTGATGAAGACAATGGTCAAACCTCTGCATGGTACGTTTTCTCAGCAATGGGTTTTTACCCGGTATGCCCGGGAACAGATCAGTATGTATTAGGCTCACCGCTGTTTGACAAAGTAACTGTAACTCTTGAGAATGGGAAGCAGATCATAATATCATCTGCCAATAACAGCAAAGCCAGCAGGTACGTAAAAAGTATGACATTTAATGGGCTCCCGTATAATAAAAATTGGATCAGTCATTTTGACCTGATGAAGGGGGCAAAGATCAGTTTCTCTATGAGCGCCACGCCAAACAAACAAAAAGGAACAAAAGACTCAGATTTTCCCTATTCGCTTTCTACCGATCCACAATCAAAATAATTAATTATAATCCATACCAGTAATGAAAAAAATAATCAGCGTACTAAGCTTTATCTGTATCGTTTTACCAGGCATTTCACAAAATGCGTCAAAAAGAAGCTGGGAAGATATTGACCTTTCCGGGGCTATAAGCAATGACACTATCAAAAGAAAAGGGTTTACTATTGTATTTATTAATAAATCAGAAAAGTTCAGTAAAAGGACTGGTGAACGTATGATAGAAACTTTCTTTAAAGTGTATCCGAAGGAAGCCAGGCTTTATAACAGGAATACCAGAAAGCTGGTTACTTTTGTTATAGATCCCAGGTATACAGGTGTAGCGGCGGCATCAAACGGAGTGATAAAAGTAAATCCTGAATGGATGATCAAAAATCCCGAAGACATCGATGTTGTAACCCACGAAGTCATGCACATTGTACAAAACTACCCGGGAGGGGCCGGGCCGGGATGGGTTACAGAAGGCGTGGCCGATTATGTGCGTTACAAATTAGGCGTTAACAATGCGGCTGGGAACTGGCGCCTGCCCGAATTTTCGGAAAAACAGCATTACACCAATGCCTACCGTGTAACGGCCAGGTTCTTTGTATGGATAGAAAAAAATTACAACAAGAAACTGGTTAAAAAGTTAGATCATGCAATGCGCACTAAAACCTATACTGAAGATTTCTGGAAAAAAGAAACAGGGAAGACGGTGGACGAACTTTGGGATAATTATAAGAAAAATCCGAAGATCTAAACAGGAATGTACATGTAAACCCCGAGTCCCCATAATGAGTCAGCCTGGCAGGTGATCGGGCGCAAAAGATATATGAATAAAAACATAACCATTTGCGAATGAAACAAAGGGTACTTACTATCGGAATAATGCTCACATACGTTATGGCGATAGCGCAAAAAAATAATCCCCTAACACCTACTGACTATGTAAATGTTTTTTTGGGCACTTCGGGAGATCACGGACAACTTTCCCCTGCAGCAAGCTACCCTTTTAGCTACATGAGCATAGTACCACAAACCTATCCGAAAATACATACCGGGTATGAATACTATGCCAAAGAATTCCTGGGTTTTGCGCACACCGTTTTTGAAGGGGTAGGCTGCCGGGGAAGTGGTGGAAACATGCTGGTAAAACCATTTTTAAACAGCCCTGAAGATTTGCTTGAAAAAGTGGATCAGGCAGGATCTCCCGGTAGCTACTCCGTTCGTTTTTCCAATAAAATAACTGCAGACTTAGTGGTGGGGAATAGATACGGACAGCATGTTTACACATTTCCCAAAGGGAAACACGGCATCCTGGTAGATCTTGCATATAGCTTATCCAACGGGTTTAGAAATACATCCTACACTATTTCCGGGAACACTGTTCAGGGCTGGGTTGAGGCAGGCACTACCTGTGGAGCAGGCGCTTATAAATTGTATTTCTGCCTGTCGCTAAACCAACCCATAACCTGGAAGATTGCTGGCCCCAGGAAAATCACCGCCACCTGGGAGAGCATGTCAGCCGAAAAAGTGCTGCTAAGCATAGGCCTGTCTTCGGTGAACGAGCACTACGCTCAGCAAGCAATACAGTCAACCAGCTTTAGCGAACAGCAAAAGCTAACCCGCTCAGCCTGGAATAACGCCTTGCAGCAAATAAAAGTATCAGGATCTGAGGCTAAAAAATCACTGTTTTACTCCCTGTTGTACAGGGCTATTCAATCACCGTATCATATCAGCGAACCCGACGGAACTTACCGAGCCAATGACGGAAGCCTGCAAAAAAGCAATGAACCTTATTATAATGGCTGGTCCATCTGGGACAACTACAAAACCCAGCTCCCGCTTCTCTCGCTGGCCTACCCCAATCAATTTTACTCTATTGCCCGGTCTATTGCCCAATTATATTTATATGGCAAGAAAGATTACGCTACCTCAACTGAGCCCTCCAATTCAGTAAGAACGGAACATGCGGTAGTAGTATTACTCGACGCGTTTAAAAAAGGAGTACCCATAGATTTTAAACAAATATTTATTCCCCTGAAAAAGGAAATAGATGCGCTCGATTTCAGCAAACCCGATAAAGCATTGGAAGCGTGCTATGATACCTGGGCTTTCGCTGAAATATGCGTCATTACAGGCAACACCGCCGATGCAGCTGTCTACAAACAAAAAGCACTTAGCTACAAGGAATATTGGAATAAAGATTTCAAAGACCTTTCAAAAAAAGATGTAGACCAAATGCAGGCCCGCGGCCTGTACCAGGGTACTATCTGGCAATACCGCTGGTTTGTGCCTTTTGATGTGGAAGGACTCATAACGCTCACAGGAGGCGAAAGCAGATTTATTGAACAATTAAATACTTTTTTTAACAAAGACCTTTACAACCATGCCAATGAGCCAGACATACAGGCCCCTTCAATGTTCAATGCTACGAAGGCTTACCCGCTATCACAATACTGGATGCACACCATAGCTGCCGATACAATGGTTCAGTACTATTTTAACGATAATAGTAAGGGAATTGATCCATACGTAGGCCCTGTTTATAAAAATCAGCCTAAGGCTCTATTAAGAACTATGGACGACGATGGCGGTGCTATGTCGGCATGGTATATTTTCGCCGCAGCGGGTTTATATCCCGCACTGGTGGGCGAGCCGGTGTATTACATTCATGTACCTCAGTTTCAAAAGGTGGAATGGCTGGTATCGCCCAAAAAACATTTTAGCATAGAAGTAAAAAACTACAACTCCCGGCATAAATACATTAAAAATCTATTGCTGAACGGCAGACCCTATCTCAAAAATCATCTTACATATGCTGATATTTTAGAAGGAGGTCGTTTAATCATAGAAACAACCGTCAATGCCAGTGAAGCCCATGCAGGTCTTAAAATATGGCGTAGTAGTTATCAGTGAATAATACAAGTATTTTTGAAAAACGATTTATAACAATGTTTAAAACAATTTCACTGTCATTGGCAACTCTTTTAGCGGGCAGTTTATTGCGGGCACAAACTAACAACCTTGTACAATATGTAAACCCGTTAATAGGTACAGCAAAAATGGGACACACTTATCCAGGAGCCACTGTACCTTTTGGGTCAGTACAGTTAAGTCCCGATACTGACACCATTCCTTATGCAGGACCTAACGGGAAATATACAGGCACCGCATATAAATACTGTGCCGGCTACCAGTATGATGATCCCACCATTGTAGGCTTTAGCCACACCCATTTCAGCGGCACAGGCCATTCAGACTTAGGCGACTTTTTAATTATGCCCACTACAGGTAAACTGCAGCTCAATCCCGGCACGGCCGACAAGCCCGAAACCGGCTATCGTAGCCGCTTTAACCATGCCAATGAGATAGCAGCGCCCAATTACTATAAAGTACAGCTCGATGATCATAACATAACCGCAGAATTGACTACTACCACCCGTGTAGGGTTACATCAATATACCTTCCCCAAGTCGGATGAGGCTCATATTATCCTTGACCTAATGCATGGCATTTATAATTACGAGGATAAGAACGTATGGACTTTTGTACGTGTAGAAAACGACACCTTAATTACCGGATACAGGCAAACACATGGATGGGCAAAGACCAGGACCGTATATTTTGCCATGACTTTTTCAAAGCCCATTGAAAGCTATGGTTACGCGCAATTTAAAAAACAGGTGTACCAGGGCTTCTGGCGCCGGTTCAATGTTAATCAGAATTTTCCCGAAATGATCGGGCAGAACCTGAGAGCTTATTTCAATTTTAAAACAGCGGAAAATGAAAAAATAAAGATCAAGTTCGCACTTTCTCCCGTAAGTGGTACCAACGCTTTGCAAAACCTGCGTACGGAAACTCCGGGCTGGGACTTTGCAGCTATTAAAGCACAGGGCCAGCAGCAATGGAACAACGAACTGAGCAAAATACAGGTAGAAGCGCTGAACAAAGATGACATGATCAATTTCTATACTGCCATGTACCACACTTTCCTGGGGCCTACCGTTTATAACGATGTCAATAGCGAGTATAAAGGATTAGATCAGCAGGTTCACAAAGCAGAAGGTTTTACCAACTACACTACCTTTTCTCTCTGGGATACTTACCGCACATTACACCCCTTCTTCAATCTTGTTCAGCCCGGCAGAAATGCCGATATGATAAAAAGTATGCTGGTGCACCAGCAGCAAAGTGTGCACAAAATGTTGCCCGTATGGAGTCATTATGCCAACGAAAACTGGTGCATGAGCGGCTACCATGCTGTACCTGTAATTGCGGATGCTATTGTAAAAGGAGTGAAAGGTTTTGATTATAACAAAGCGTTAGATGCCTGTATAGCTACGGCCAATGTAAAATATTATGACGGACTGGAAGACTATATCAAATTTGGATATGTTCCCGACGATAAAAGGGGTAACTCTGTTTCTACAACATTAGAATATGCTTTCGATGACTGGAGCATTGCTATGGCTGCCAAAAAGCTGGGCAGAACCGCCGTGTATGAAACCTTTATCAAGCGGTCTCAAAACTGGAAGAACGTATATGACGCTTCCATTGGCTATATGCGCCCCCGCCTGGGTGATGGCAGCTTCAGGAAAGATTTTGATGTACTTTCCACGCACGGACAAGGGTTCATTGAAGGCAATGCCTGGAACTTCAGCCTGTTTGTTCCGCAGGATCCTGAAGGAATGATAGCGGCAATGGGCGGCGAAAAAAAATTCCTGCCCCACCTGGACTCCCTTTTCACTATGCACCTGCCTGATGAATTTTTTGCCCATACGGAAGATATTACCCGTGAAGGCATCATTGGGAATTATGTACATGGCAACGAGCCGTCGCATCATGTAGCTTACCTGTACAATTTTACATCGCAGCCCTGGAAAACACAGGAACGCGTACGCATGATCCTGAAAAAGCAGTACCAGCCGGGCATTGATGGGCTGGGTGGCAATGACGACTGCGGACAGATGAGCGCCTGGTACATTTTCACCAGCCTGGGCTTTTACCCGTTTGCTCCCGGAAGCGAAACCTACCAGCTTGGCAGCCCGGCTGTTAAAAGGGCTACTATCAGTTTAGAAAATGGCAGCACGCTTACTGTAGAAGCAAGGAACCAATCCGACAAAAATGTATATGTTTCTAAAGTGACTTTCAACGGGGTGCGTGTAAAAGGCCATACCATTGATCATAGTACACTCCTCAAAGGGGGCGCACTGGTATTTTATATGTCGGCAAAGCCGAAGAAATAACGCTTATAATTAATGTAACGAAGGCGTTTCCGACCTATATAAAGAACTGCTTGGCCTGTTCCCATTCTTTCCGGCCCAGACCGGGAAATACATGCCTTTCGCTGTGATAAGAGGAACGCACCAGCGGACCGCTTTCTACATAATCAAGACCCATTTCATAGCCGGCGTCCCTGTAATGCGCAAACTCATCCGGATGCACAAAGCGTTGCACCGGCAAGTGTTTTGGCGTAGGCTGCAGGTACTGGCCAATAGTCACCACATCGCAGCCATTATCTTTCAGGTCCTGCATAGCCTGCAGCACTTCTTCTTTGGTTTCGCCTAAGCCCAGCATAATACCACTTTTAGTGCGCATGCCTCCTTCTTTCAGGGTTCTTATCACTTCCATGCTGCGCCAGTACTTAGCCTGGATGCGCACCTGTTTGCTAAGGCGCTCCACGGTTTCTATATTGTGAGATACTACTTCAGGAGCGGCATCAATCACGCGTTGTATATCGTCCTTCTTACCTTTAAAATCCGGTATGAGGGTTTCTAAAGTAGTGCCCGGACTTAAATTCTTAACTGCTTTTATGGTATTGTGCCATATAGTAGAGCCGCCATCCTTTAACTCATCCCTGTCCACAGAAGTGATCACAGCATGTTTCACTTTCATCAAAAAGATGGCCTCTGCCACGCGTTGCGGTTCATCCCAGTCCAGCTCAGTGGGTCTGCCAGTAGCCACTGCACAAAAGCCGCAGCTCCGGGTACAAATATTACCCAGTATCATAAACGTGGCCGTACCGGCGCCCCAGCACTCGCCCATATTAGGACAATTGCCGCTTTCACAAATAGTATGCAGTTTATGGGTATCCACCAGGCCGCGCACGTGCTTATACTCCTCACCTATCGGCAGCTTCACGCGCAGCCAGTCGGGCTTTTTAACTCTTGTAGTAACAGGTAATTCCGTCATGCTGCGAAAATAATGCTTTTTGATCTGAAAGCCGTACTGCCGGCAGGCAGTATGGTTGGAGCTGTGAGCTGTTGAACATATATCAGCCCCGGTTCACGCTGCTGCAGGCTACGGCCCCGGCTGAAAGCCGTGGCTAAACCTTTCGCATCGTGCAGCCCGTGTACTAACAATAAATGGCGGCTTTTTGTTTGGACTACCTTAATCTATCGAGCGGACTTTTCACGCCACCCAATCCGGCCCGTGAAACATGCGTATAGCGAAGTGTGGTTTTGATATTTTTCAAATTAGGGCAGGTTTGTTGTTGAAACTTTAAGTAAAACCTCCTTACCCACAATATTGGTTTCCAGGGCAGAGGGATTTCTATTATGCTGATTATCGGCCAGGTACTATGCTTTTTGCTACGCCGACCAAAGAGTTTTAGTCTGGCTTCGCAAATGTTGGATAAGCACTTTATTGTAATCGAAACGCAGCCAAATCACTTTTTTGTTATGATGTGTGTCCAAAGAAATCCTAAACAAACTGGTATCAAAAACAGGTTTCGCATTTTGTGTATCCATAGTGCTTCGCATTTTGTATATCCTAAAGACATCAAATCATAATCGGTTAACAAGCAGGGAATAAAATTTTTATGGTATGCGAAAAGTTTCGCATATTTGAGAGTTAGCAGAAATTTCAACCAAAAAAACGCTCAAAACAAATAAAATGAAGAAAAATTTACAAGAATTATCAAATCAAGAGCTATTAAAAGAAGCTAAAACAAGAAGGTTTTTTTTCGGAGTATATTTAGGGTTAGTTTCTGTTATGATTGTATCAGGCATTATCTCAACATCAAATCAAGGAGTGAATACTTTTACTTTTCTTCCTGTTGTCTTTTTGGGACTTGCTGTAACTTTTTGGTCAAGCTATGACAAAGTTAGAAAAGAACTCAAATCCCGAAATATCAAATAAAAATGGCTAAAACTTGTCTTAACTGTACAAATCCAGTAACAGAGAATTTTTGCCCAAAATGTGGGCAAAAAGCAAGTGTTCACAGATATTCTTTTAAACATTTCATAAAACACGATTTAGTTCACGGCATTTGGCACGTTGACAATGGAATTGTTTTTACAATTAAAGAGTTATTTACAAGACCTGGTCACAGTATAAGAGAATTTATAAATGGAAAAAGGGTTGGATATTTCAGTTTTTTTACTTTGTTAGTGCTTATTCTTGGTATTTCACATTTTTTAGGTGAATATTCACAAGTAAAATTGTCAGATATAATGCCTGAAAGTAGTAAAGGTGCTGTGAATGAACTTCAAGAGTTTACCAAAAAATATCCAAAATTAACTTTGCTTTTCACTATTCCTGTTTATTCAATTTTTAGTTTTTTGTGGTTTAGAAAGTCTAAACTAAATCTAACTGAACATTTTGTTTTGAATGCCTATAAAACTGTTGTAGAATCTTTAATTTCTCTTTTGTTTCTGATAATTACAATCTTCTACACAAATATAAAGGTCTTGACTATAATTTATAGTTTTATTAGCCTTCTCACATTAATCTATGCTTTTTGGTATTACAAACAATTCTTTTCAGATTATGGTTATTCAAAAAAGTCACTAATTATTAGAAGTTTGAGTGTTATATTGTCATATATGTTTTTCTCAATGCTTTTGGGAATTGTTATGGGAATTATGAAATATGGAAAATAACAGAAACTTCTGCTACAAGGTATTGGTAAAAGCAGGGGTGAAGTTTGCACTTCAGCTTTTGTAATTCTATTAAACATTTGTGCCAAATTTGGGCTGACGGTTTTCAAATGCCGCTACGACTTGTCCCGCAAAAAAGCGGGAAATACAAATGCTCAACCGTTATGTGCACCCAAAATAACCCTCAAAAGTTAACGCAACAAAATATGACGAGAACATTAATTGTTACAGCAATAATTATTTGTGCAACAAGTTGTGCGACAAATAAATTTATTCATTCGGATTCGGGTTTGAAATATATGGTTCTGAAAAAAGGCAAAGGTGAAGTTGCTAAATTGGGAAACGAAGTTCTAATACATGAAAAAATGAGTTATCAGAATGACTCTTTGTTATTTTCATCCTACAACCTGCCAAGCCCTGTTAAATTCATGGTAGGCGGAAATCAGGTTATAGACGGTGTTGATGAAGGAGTAAGGGGGATGAAAAAAGGAGAAATAAGGAAACTCATAGTTCCGCCATCACTAAGTAAGCGAATGGGCAACCAAACCTTTCCACATCCCGATTCCACATTAGTTTATGAAGTTGAATTGGTTGATATTCTTTATAAAAAATAGCTTATGGCATCGTCAAGACCAATTAAACTTTTAGCAAGTGTCTTTGATTACGCTAAACGCTTGTAACGGACAAACTTAAAACAACACGAAACCCGTTTTGGATAAAGATATTCCGTTAATCAACAATTCAATTCCATTGGGGTAACAGGCGGTTTAGCTATATAGCGGAGCGACGAATATATACCCGGCTTTTGTCCGCTATTCAGCTTCAGTCCCAGCCTACGAATAACACCGGGCAATAGAATAAACAATGAACTTTTTATTATAAATTTAGCAGCGGTTACTAGCTGACGAGTCACGTTCTGAAGTTTTGGGACTGCTGCATTGCCAAGCTCAACCGTTGGGTGCAAGCCCGGACTTCAAAAAAGCTTGACGAAAAGTTTTGGAAGGACAGCGTTAAATCAAAGGGCTAAATCTCCGGTCAACAAACAATAGAGTTGACCAATAACGAAATAATATAAATTAAAATCATTTGGTTATGAAAAAAACAAAAGTAACCAGTGGACTAACAGTGTCTCTTGACGGGTTTGCTGCCGGCCACAATCAGACCTTTGAAAAACCATTTGGGGATAATTTCGATTCAGACTTGCTGGATCGTTGGATGTTTTCTGAGCCGGAAAAGCACAAACATAAAAAAGAAATAGATGCTATTCTTGATGCGGGGGCCTTTATCATGGGCAGTAATATGTTTGGGCCAAAAGACAGAAGAGAAAGACCGGAATGGAAAGGATGGTGGGGCAATAATCCCCCCTATCATGCGCCGGTTTTTGTGCTTGCCCACAATGAACGTGCACCAGTAGAAATGGAAGGTGGAACGATATTCCATTTTGTGACAGACGGTATTCAATCAGCATTCAGCAAAGCAAAGGAAGCGGCAGGAGATCGGGATGTAAAGATTATGGGAGGAGCAAGCACTGTTAATCAGTATTTGGCTGCTGGGCTTATTGATGAGTTGTGGCTGCATATAGCCCCGGTTATTCTTGGTGAGGGTGTACGGCTTTTTGAAGGAGTGCAAAATCTCAGGCTGGAGCCGATTGATATAGGAGGAACCAGTACAGTGACACACATTAAATACAGAGTTTTGAAATGAAATTGTCACTATAAGAAGTGATATGTTATATATCCTTATTACAATCCTTTAAGCTGTACTTCCAATGCAATACAAAATACAATGATAAACAACTTATTTTATTGCCCTCGGATAGTATTTGTTAATGTCATCGCACGTAAAACAGATGCACTTGCCGTTCATTGGCGGTAATTTTCCGGACACAGCAAAACAAACTACTATGGATTATTTACAAAAAATTACAGGTGAAATTGAGATTCACTCGGTGGACGGAATAAAAGAATGTTTTGAAAATGGAATAAGTCCTAATGATTTCTTTAAAGGTAAACCACTCATTTATGAACTCATCACAGAATATTCAAGAGGACCAAAATTCAGGGAATGCTTTAAAGTTTTTGTGGACTATGGCTTAAACTTCGATGATAAAATATTATTAGCTGTTTTTTTGGATGATGCTGTTTCGCTGGATATTTTATTAAATGAAAATAAACCGGCAATAAATAATAAGTATACGTTTGACTGTGCATTTACTCCTTTGTATGAGGCATCATTACTTCATATTTGTGCCGAATACAACCACCTTGCCTGTGCCAGAATATTAGTAAAACATGGCATTGATGTAAATGTTAAAGCAGGTATTGACGAAAATGGTTTCGGTGGACAAACCCCAATTTTTCATACTGTAAATCAGCACTCAAACAAGTGCATTGATGTAATGAACTATCTGATTTCTGAATCGGCAGATTTAACCCTTACCGTTAAAGGGATGGTGTGGGGAAAAGGCTATGAATGGGAAACGTTTGTTCCGTCTGTTAATCCCATTAGTTATGCCATGATGGGACTGCTTCGCCAGTTTCAAAGAACAGAAAAAATGATTTATGAGGTGGTGACTATCTTACTTAAAGCAGCTTACGGTATTGATTATACACCTTCAAACATACCTAATAAATATTTAAACAGTTAACCCATAGGAAACTACGGTCATTTTAAGGCACATCCAACTGCAAGAGAATTATAATTTTACTATGCATGAAACAAGAAATTGAAATATCAGTTGTGCAAAACATTGGTGAGTTGAATGCACTCATTTCAGTCTTTGAAAGTGTTTTTGAAATGGCGAATTTTAAGCGACCGGATACAGTGTACCTGGAGAACTTATTAAGGAAGAATACCTTTTTCGGTGTTGCTGCCAAAACAAATGGTAAAATAATTGGCGGGCTTACCGTTTATGTACTTGATCAATATTACTCTGCGAAGCCTTTGGCATATATTTATGACCTTGCTGTTCTCACAGATTTTCAAAGACAGGGTATAGGCAAAAAACTGATAGCCTACACCAATGATTATTGCCAACAAAAAGGTTTCGAGGGAGTTTTCGTGCAAGCTGAAAAGGCAGATGGTTACGCTGTTGATTTTTATCGGCTCACTAATCCAACAGATGAAATGCAGGTAGTACACTTCTTTTATGACTTTAAAAACGACCAATGAAAGTATCAAACAGCATAATGAGAAATAATGGATAGACATAAAGAAACATTTGAAACCTGGAATAAAGTTGCCCTACTCTACCAGGGCAAGTTTATGAACCTGGACTTGTACAACGATTTATGACCACATCTGCAGTTCTGTCACTAAACCAAAAGCAAAATTGTTAGAAATTGGCTGCGGACAGGGAAATATCACAAAATATCTCTTATCCAAAAGACCCGACTTTGAGATTTTCGGAATTGACATTGCACCAAATATGATTGAACTTGCAAGGAAAAATAACCCAACAGCAAGATTTGCTGTTATGGACTGCCGGCAAATCTACAGTCCTGGCAAAAAGTATGATGGAATTATAGGGGGATTTTGTTTGCCCTATTTGTCGCCTGCTGAAAGTAATGAACTAATTTTAAACTCATACAGTCTTTTAAATGAAAACGGATTGATCTATTTAAGTTTCGTTGAAGGCCACCCTGATAAATCCGGATTTAAAGTTAGCAGTGGCGGAAAAGTTTACTTTCATTTTCATAATTCAGACGACCTAAAAACACAACTCATTAAGACAAAATTTGGCGAAATAGAAACTTCTAAAGTTGAGTATAAAACATCAGAAACAACATTTGAGATACATACAATACTGACAGCGAAGAAGAAAAACACCCTATAACATTGAATTGGTAATAGGGGGGGCTGATGTCCAGACTGAAATCTCCTGCTGAAATTCCTCCCTGAACGCCAAGCCCCGGACTGTAAATTGACAACCTTTTATGACAGACGAGCAAATCACAAAACTTAATTTACTTTATCAATAAGCCCGTGACAAGATGAAAGGGCTAATAAGGCAATACCTCACACAGCTCTATCTAAAATGGTGAATTGGTCCTACTTCCCAGTACAATTAACAATGAGCTTTTGTATCTTTAATCAGGATTGGTCCCTGGCAAACGAATTTCATCCCGAAATTCGGGGTTGCCATAGCCTGTCCTGTAAAAAACGGAAAACACAATACCAAGCGTCAATAGTATTACAAACAGTAACGAATATTAAAAATGAAGTTCAAGCCTCTTTCGGAAACGAAATATTTATGGATAACCATACTCCTGCTTTCCATTATTGCAATAGTACTTAAATCAGTTTACAGGCAATATATTTACGCTAACCAGATCAATGATTATGGAATTGCAGATGCTTCACCCAATTTTTTTGCAGGATTTATTATTGTATTCCTGTATTTTACTCAATATCAAAAGTCAACATTAAAAAAGCACACAATGTTTACTATTGCAGGACTTGTTGGTTATGAATTAATCCAGGGAAGTATTTTTAAAAACAATTTTTTTGATTACAAAGATATTTTTGCTTCAATTCTAGGTGCTTTTATAGGCTACTTAATAGGTTCAAAATTTAAACCAGGAGCGATCTTTTAAATTATCTGAATACAAACAGAAGCAAAGACTTCACAAAATCATACTCAGGCGGTAAGCGCTATAACAAATTCCAATTTTAACAGGGTTCAAGCAGTAAACAATATCAGATGGGCCTAAACTAAGCAGAACTGTTAAAAATTAATGTTACTTACAAACTTATTAGCAGATATTACAGTTTCAGTGAGGACAGTTGGGACTGGTCAAGAAAAATGGTTTGGTCTAATTTATATAAAATAGCTCCTGCTGAAGGAAGAAACCCAAATAATGAAGAATGCAAATGGCAATTAAAGTTTTCGGCAGCATTAGTAAGAAAAGAGCTTGATGAAATCAAACCAAAATTCTGTATTGTTTTGACAAATAATACATGGTGGAAGTATTTTTGCGAAAATCTGAAGACAAAGATTTTGCAGCAATACTCAAAACAAAATGACGGGATAATTGAGTCAGTTGAAAAATATGGAGAAACTCAAATTATTGTTACTAAAAGACCATTCCTGGGAGGAAAAAGCGATGAGTATGTAAATGAAACTTTAAAAATTGTAAAATAATATCGAAGCGAGGTTTCATATTACGATATCTGCTTATTCTAAAAAAGCTAAAAGTAAAACCCTGTTCAACTTATGAGGAACTGCAGCACTATACCGAAAACCATCAACTGAAGATTGACAAGCATCAATGGGCCTTTTTTGCTTAAAGCACAGGAAATGAATGCTTATCTTTACCCCAAAACACAAACAATGACATCAGAAGTAGTTTATAATGGTGGGTTACGCACCACTTGTACGCATTTGAAAAGCAGCTCACACTTTGAAACAGACGCACCTGTTGATAATAATGGTAAGGGCGAACGATTTTCCCCTACCGACCTGCTGGCTACAAGCCTGGCAGCGTGTATGATCACAGTAATGGGCATTAAGGCCCGGAGCATGGACTTTGACTTAAATGATATTAAAATAGACGTACTTAAAAAAATGGCTGCTGATCCGCGCCGTGTAAGCGGTATTGACCTGAAGTTCCATATACCGGCTTCGCTTGCAGGTATTGACGATAAAACAAAAACGATCTTAAAGAACACGGGGCTTACCTGTCCTGTGGCTAAAAGCCTGCACCCTGATATTGTGGTACATATTGACTGGGATGCCTGGGCCTGATCTTTTTAACCAATGTTAAGTTAACTGTAAGTTGTCCGTTATAAAGTTGAGTACTAAAAAATAAGCAATAATCAACGCTCAACATTCAATAATCATTTTTGGAATGATTGGCATTGATTATTTAGCATTGCGTATTGAGTGTTAATGATTTTACTCATACAATAACTTACAATTACCCTAACACCACAAAGGCTGTCTTGAAGTATTTGTAGTATTGAGTAATTACTTTTTGCCACGAATGCACGAGCACGCTAAGTTTTTTCTTTGTGTCTTCGACCTGCGTGGCAAATTATTCTTTTGTGATAGCCTTTTTCAGTTTTCCGTCAATATTTAACATCGCTGGAAAAATCATATTTCACACCCTCATAGCCCAAAGCACGGCGCATAAGGCCTAACTGCCCCAGCAGATAACCCTCCCTGTCCATTGCCATGCCCACTACATTCAAAATGTTTTCTTCTACAAAATCAATACCCATTCCCAGGCTATAGGGCTGAGCCAGATCTTCATCTGTAATTCGGTGCAGCTTATCGTATAGCTGGGGAGAGATCCGGTGCCATTGCTTTCTCAGATCTTCCAATTCAGGATAGGTTACACTGGTATCCAATGCTTTGGCATCTTTGAATAATGCTTCATTTGGATCTTTATCTTCAACACCCAAAATATTCGCCAGCCAATAACGGGTATTAACTATGTTTCCTGTCATCCATATAAAATGGTTGGTGCTGTTATTAATGCGCCTTAAAGCATCAAAGCCGGTTATGTTACGCACCATATTATCAAAAAGCTGGGTATGCGCACGATATTGAGGAATTACAATCTGCAGTGCCTTTGACTGAAGTACCAATTCCTTTTCTTTAACGTCAAACATAATAGCTGTTTTAAAGGTGAAAGAACAATTACATTTTGAAACAGCACCAAAAACATGCCATCAGGAGTGGGCTCATTATTTTTTAACTATCCTTCTTCTGCCAGTTTTTTCACTTCGGCAATACCTTTTGTAAATCCGTTGATCATCATCTGTTCAAAATCTTCAAAAACTTCAACCGACATTTCAAGGTATGTAGTTCCGTCTTTTTCTTCCAGGTCATATTTTTCCAAAGCCCCTGCAAAGGCTTTAACCTCATCGCTGGTAGTATCTTCCACTCCTTTTATGATGTGCCCCTGGTGAGAAAAATAAACTTTTCGGGGAACATCCAGCTCTGTAATAGTAGCTATCATACCGTTACCATCAGGATCAAGAAAAACAGTCCGGCCTCCTACCTGCCAGTCGCTTTCCATACGCGACCCTTCGGTAAAAAACCTTGTCCATTTACCATAGGTATCCTCATTCCATAATATATCCCAAACTTTTTGAATGGGCGCATTGATCTCTTTTGAAAATTTGAGCTCTTTCATTTTTTAAATTTTGATGATTAAATATTATGCTCCGGCAGCCGCTTCCAGGTCGGTTATTACAATTTTCTTCATTTTCATCATAGCATCTGTAACCTTTTTAACTTTTTCTTGATCCGGTTGGTTCATCAGCTGAATCAACTGCTGGGGTACAATCTGCCAGCTTACGCCAAACCTGTCTTTCAGCCAGCCGCACATGCTTTCCGCACCACCATCCTTCGTCATATTGTTCCAATAATGATCGGTTTCTGCCTGGTCTTTTGTTAATACCACCATAGAGATCCCTTCATCGAAATTGAACTGATGTGGGTATGAGCTGTCCATGCAGGCTAACGTATATCCGTTTATGCTAAACTGTGCATGCTGCACATTACCTTTTGTATCTTCTGCCCCATCGTACTCCAAAATTCCTTCTGTCTTAGAGCAAGGAAACAAATCTGTATAAAAGCTAATAGCCTCTTTAGCCCTGCCGTTCTGCTTATTTACAAACATCAGCGTTGGTGTAAAATACTGGTCCGTATTACCTTTTTCACCTGTATAAAGCTGCCAGGTAATACCATACTTATCCCTTACCCATCCATACTTTTTGCTGAACGGATAACTATCCAACGGCATAAGCACCATACCTTCCTTTGAAAGCTCATGAAACAGGCGCTCTGTTTCTGTTTCTTTTTCATTGGCAATCAAAAAAGATATCGAAGCATTGGGCCTGAACATAGGGCCGGCAGTAAGAAACATCAGATGCTGCCCGTTTATGCTTAACATTTGTACCATCCCTGTGTCAGTGTTAATTTTTGTACCTGGAAAGATGCTGCAATAATATTGAGCCGCTTCAGTACCATTATTATCAAACCACACACATGGATAAATATGATTATTCATAACAAGTGCTTTTAAAGTTTCAAAAGAAATAACTTATCAAAGCTAATACCATAATAAAAACAAACGCTTATCATTTGACAAGAAATGAAGAACACTATTCACTCAACAAAAAATCCGCCGGAAAATAAAAAACCTAGTAAACCAATTATGGCGAAAAGAAGCTTCTCTTCTTACAAACGGGTCGCGAAATTTTATTTTTGGATGGCGACTCCGTATAAAAATATTAAGCACTCATTATATTTGCCTGATTTAATAATAATCATAAACATGACAAAAAAGATCCTTGTACTGCTGGTCCTCCTGTTATCATTGTTTCATTGGGTTAACGCCCAAACCAGCCGGGAACAAACAGGTTGGTTTTTCTTTTTGAACAGTACAAAACTGAATGATAAATGGGGGCTACATCTTGATGTACAGGTACGTAGTCATGATAACTGGAACGGGATACGTAATGTGCTGGTAAGGCCAGGGCTTACTTATTTTATCCGGTCCAATCAAAACGCCACTGCAGGCTATTTGTATGTACCAACCCTTCCTGTTAATGGTGCCACGTTAATTGAACACCGGATCTGGGAGCAATACATTATATCCCATAAAGCATTTACAGGAAGCCTCAGCCATCGCTTCAGGTTAGAACAGCGTTTTATAGAAAAAACAAACAATGACCGGGTTTTCGCTCAAAGATTTCGCTATTTTTTCAGACATATACAGCCCCTGTCTAAAACTGAAAGCACCTTTGTAAAGGGCCCCTTTGCTGCTTTACAAAATGAAGTGTTTTTCAATATACAAAATAAAGAAAATACCAATAATCGTTTTTTTGATCAGAACCGTTCGTACCTGGCAGGAGGCTACAGATTCTCAAAAAAACTGGATATTGAGGCCGGGTACATGAATGTGTTCGGGAAAGGAGCTGCAATCGATAATGTGAACAATGTAGCACAACTGGCTATTTACACAAGGTTTTAAAATGACCACACGCGGATTCACAAAATCATGATTAAACAGATCTACTTTCTTGCTCCAAATAATAAACTCCCTATTCGCACCATATTGCTTCCTTCTTCTATCGCAATCTTATAATCGCCGCTCATGCCCATTGATAATGTTGAGTATTGAATATTAAATGCTGAATATTGAATATTCAAATCGAACAGTTTTTTCAGATAAGCAAACTCATTTCTCACTTTTGTTTCATCATCTGAAAAGCTGGCCATACCCATTAAACCCCTGATTTTAATATGTTTCAGACCGGCGACATTTTCAAGTATTTCTTTTAGTTCCTGTTCATTTAAACCAAACTTGGTTTCTTCCTGTGCAATATGCACCTGCAGCAGACAATCTATACTACGGTTATTTTTTGCCGCCTGTTTATTAATCTCCTTTAAAAGATTATAGCTATCCACCCCATGTATCAGGTGCACAAAAGATGCAATATATTTTACCTTGTTACTTTGTAAATGGCCAATAAAATGCCAGCGTATATCCGGCGGCAACTGCGCCTGTTTTTCCACCAGCTCCTGCACATAGTTCTCGCCGAAATCGAGCTGCGCCGAACGGCCG
>JASGDI010000037.1:0-17666 GCA_049841335.1 Niabella sp.
ACCCCTTTTATCTGAAGGCGGTATCATTATCACTATTCTTTTACTATTGATTCCTGTTGTGGCCGCGCTGGTATTAATGATTGTGCGGATAAAAAGAGCGGCAGGTAAATACATTTCGGAGAATAATATAGCAAAAGCGAAAAAGCTGGCCTCGTTTATCAATGATTATGATAAGGAAATGCTGGAAAAAGCGGTCAAGGCCCGTAAGGCTGCTGCTGATTATCAGCTCACGCACCAGGAGCTGTCAGGAGCGCTTCCTGCCGTGGATGAAAGGGGGCTTTTATTTGTAAAAGATGAAGAGGGGCTTCCTTTTGTAGCGCAAAAGCAAAAAGCGCCTCCCCGCGCTTCGGTAGATCCGCAATTGAGCAGGCTGG
This sequence comes from Niabella sp., assembly GCA_049841335.1. GTDB lineage: Bacteria > Bacteroidota > Bacteroidia > Chitinophagales > Chitinophagaceae > Niabella. The sequence continues at coordinate 375 of JASGDI010000037.1, forward strand.
TGTTAGCATACCTGGTTTCTGCTACTGTCTGGCTGCTTTTTGGCACTACCATTGGCGAATATGTAGGTATCAAGTTTGTGGCCCCTGATGCTGATCATGTAAGCTGGCTTAGCTTTGGCCGTTTGCGTCCTGTGCATACCAACGCTGTATTCTGGGGTTGGGCCTCGCTGGCAATGCTGGGCCTGGCTTATTATGTTGTTCCCAGGGTGGGAAATGAAAAGTTATACAGCTATAAATTGGGCTGGTATTCTTTACATCTTACTAATGCAACGGTATTAATAGGCACTATCTTATTAATGGCAGGAATCAATAATGGCGGCGGTGAATACCGGGAATATATATGGCCGGTCATGTCTTTGTTTGCAATAGCCTTAGTGCTTACGTTATATAACTTTTTGAAAACCGTGGCGGCAAGAAAAACTAAAGAGATCTATATCTCTAACTGGTATATTATTTCAGCCATAATATATGCACTGGTAATAGTTTTTGTAGCCTACTGGCCCACCTGGCAGAATGGTTTGGGAGAAACGATCATCCAGGGTTATTACATGCACCAGGGTGTGGGCATGTGGTTTATGTTTTTTACGCTGGGACTTGTTTATTATTACCTGCCGCAGCAACTGAACCGGCCTATTTATTCCTATAGCCTCGGCATTCTTGCTTTCTGGACGCAGATACTTTTTTACACGCTTATAGGTACGCACCATTTTGTATTTAGCCCCATACCCTGGTGGCTGCAAACCGTGGCTATTTTCGGCAGTGTAGGTATGGTAATACCAGTAGTTGCAGGCACTACCAATTTCCTGATGACCTTTAAAAACGGCTGGTATAAGCTGGCAGACAGCTATACGCTTCCGTTCTTTTTGGTAGGTACCATATTTTATTTTACGGGTTCCCTCCAGGGAACGGCAGAAGCATTCCGTTCCACTAATCTCATCTGGCATTTTACCGATTTTACTGTGGCGCATTCTCATCTTACCATGTATGGGATCATCAGTTTTTTCCTGTGGGCCTGTATTTATACTATCGTGCCCCGTTTCACACAAAATGAGGCGCCTCAATGGGCCGTGGGCACCCATTTCTGGCTGGCATTAATTGGTTTGCTGTTCTATACCGTGCCACTGATGTATGGTAGCACTTTAAAAGGGCAGATGTGGATAGAAGGGAAACCCTTTATAGAAAGTGTAGTGCAGATGGCTCCGCATTGGCTGTGGCGTGCCATAGGCGGTTCTTTAATGTGGATCTCGCATATCTTTTTTGCCTATAATTTATATAAAATGATGCCTGCAGTAAGGACGGTAGATGTAAATGATAAAGCCATAGAGATACTGCAGGCCCAGGTAGATATTTCTGCTCAAACTAAGTCTGTATAAAGATGGAATGGTTCAACGATCACAGGAAATTATTTGTAGCTGCATTTTTATTTTTTGCAGGGCTTACGATATTAGTGGCTATACTGCCGGCTCTCAGCAACGAAAAGATCAGCCGGCCCCTGCCTGAGGCAAAGCCAATGAGTGAGGATGCCATTGCCGGTAAGCATGTTTTTATTGCTAACGGCTGTGTGGCATGTCATACCCAGCAGGTGCGAAATGTTGACATGGATAAAGTATGGGGTAAAAGGCCCGGTGTGGCGGCGGACTACGCATTGATCAGGAGAACAGATCTGTGGCGTAACACCGCCACCTTAATGGGCAGTGAACGTACAGGCCCCGATCTTACCGATGTGGGTAACCGGCAGGGAAGCCTTGAATGGAACCTTACGCATTTGTATAATCCCCGCATACTGGTGAAAGAATCGGTAATGCCCGCTTATCCCTGGATGTTTGAAATGAAGAAAGAACCGGCTAAAGGGGATGTAATTGTAAATGTGCCACCTGAGTTTTTAAACCATGCAGAGGGAAAAGTAGTTGCTAAAAAAGAAGCCTTGCAGTTAGTAGCTTATCTGCAGTCTTTAAAGCAGATCCCGTTGCCTGATGGTACTGCAACTCCTGCATTTCTGTATAAAAGAAAAGCACAGGAGGTTGCAGCAGATAACCCGGCCGCTGAACCAGACGGCAGCCTGTTATACACTACGCATTGCCAGGCTTGCCACCAGGAAAACGGTGAAGGCCTTGCTGGTGCTTTCCCTCCTTTAAAAGGCAGCCCGATAGTGTTGGCAGATAATGTGGATTTGTTTGTTGAGATCGTTATGAAAGGCTACTCCGGCCGTGAGAGCGAAGGTTTTGGCGTAATGCCTGCTGTAGGTGACAACGCCGGCCTTACGCCTGAAGAAGTGACCGCCATCATGAACCATGAAAGAACAAGCTGGGGCAATAGTGCAAAAAAGGTTACAACAGAAGAAGTGAAAAAGATCATGGAATTTTTACAATCAAACCCTTAAAACCTGGTAGTATGTACAGGAAATATTTAATGCTTTTATTGTTTTGGTTTGCCGGCGTTAGCGCTTTTGCCTGCTCTGTATGCGAGAAGCAGCAGCCTAAAATGTTGCAGGGCATTACTCATGGTACCGGCCCCCAAAGTGATTGGGATTATGTGATCATCTGGGCGGTGGCGATCATTGTTGTAGCAACACTTTTCTTTTCAGTAAAATGGCTGGTTTGGCCGGGCGAAAAATCACCCGCTCATATTAAAAGGCTGGTTTTAAAAAACGATTAATATGGACTCAAGTGAAGTGCTGATATTTCTTGATGATGAAAGGGCGCCGGTAGCGCATCTGACAACTCCTGTGCATTTTGAGCTGGATACCCGCAAGCTGGTGGACGGCAAACACACGCTCCGTATTGTAAGCAAAGATGCTACCGGGAAAGAAGGCCTGCGCCTGATTCCCTTTGAAGTGCGCAACGGCCCCGCAATAAATGTGGAGGGTATAAAGGAAAACGCAGTACTGGATGGGGTAGTGCCCATTATGGTAAATGCTTACAGCAAAGGCAATACGGAAAAATTTCATATAACAGGCAGCGAAACGCCGCAGAGTATCCCTACCTGGATATGGGTGCTCATTATCCTGTTTTCCGGCTGGGGCATATTTTACCTCATCCGGTATTTTAACATTGTAGCAAATTAAAAATGACCGCAGGAGAAAAAATAGGGTTTACCGTAGTTGAATATGGAAACAGCAGGGAAATAGAAGCCTGTGAAAATGAATACCGGAATTTAATGGTGCTCATCAATGACCAGGTATATCCTGAGGGTTTTGGTGAATGTGGCGGGCAGGGAAGATGTGCTACCTGTATGGTTCGGATAGAGGGGGGCGATGTTTCCCTGTTATCTGAACGCCACAGGAATGAAGAAAGCACGTTGGGGAAAAAGGGCGCCTGCAGCGCTAATGTCAGGCTGTCCTGCCAGATAATGATCAATTCTTTGCTCAACGGTGCTACTGTGTACATTGAAGAATAATTGTTGACGGTGCTAAAATTTTCGGAACATGAAAAAAGAAAATTTTGATAAAGAACAGGGCCATTGGATCCTGGCAAAGATGGGCAAAAAAGTTTTAAGGCCCGGTGGCAGGGAGCTGACGAAAAAGCTGGTCAGCGCGCTTCACGTATCGGACCGTGATCATGTTGTAGAATTTGCTCCGGGCATTGGTTTTACCGCGTCAATAGTATTATCGCAATCACCGGCACAATATACAGGTATCGACTCCAATGAGGAGGCTGTAAGATCACTTCGCAGTAAGTTCAGGAAAAGTAATGCCTGTTTTATTAGCGGGAATGCAGCCCATTCAGGTTTGGCAGATAACAGCCAGGATAAAGTGTACGGGGAGGCCATGCTTACTATGCATGCTGATCACCGCAAGGAAGAGATTATCAGGGAAGCGCACCGGATCTTAAAGCCCGGCGGGCTGTATGCTATTCATGAGCTAGGGATCACTCCCGATGATATAGGCACGGAAGAGAAGGCATTTATTCAAAGAGACCTTGCGCAGAGCATTAGGGTAAATGCGCGCCCGCTAACAAAAACAGAATGGACGGCCTTGTTGGAAAAACAGGGATTTGAAGTAAAGCATATCTATACCAACAAAATGCACCTGCTTCATATAGGGCGAATGATACAGGATGAAGGTTTGCTGCACACCCTGAAAATCGGTTATAATATTTTGGCCAATCCTTCTGCCAAGCGTCGGATCAGCGAAATGCGGCAGACATTTAAAAAACATGAAAAATATATGAACGCGATCGTAGTAATAGCGCAAAAAAAATAAAAAGTGTTTTCATGGAAAGAAAATTAAAAATCATTCCTTCTGAAATGGAGTGGACATACGGAAAGGTAAAAGGCTTCGCCGGGAAAGACCTCATAAAACTGGATAACGGCACATTAAAGCTGGTTAAAGTTGAAGCAGGTGCCAGTTATCCCACTCACCAGCATCCTGATAAAACGGAATTCGCCTATGTAGTAAGCGGCACCCCGGAGTTCATGATAGGTGAAACAACTTTCCAGTCGCAATGCGGCGATTTCTTCATATTCCCCCGGCAGGAAATGCACAGTATTCATAACCATAGCAACGGTTTGTGCGAGCTTTTGATCGGCGCTATCAGGTCTTAAAATAATTTTTATTTATTAAATATTAAAACAATGATAAGAGCAGCAACACTTGACGTAACCAGGATTGAGCCCAGGCTGAAGCATCCCACTATTTTTGAGCATTTTGACGAGCTGGAGCCGGGTGAGGGCTTTGTGATAGAAAATGATCATGATCCCAAGCCCCTGTACTACCAGCTTTTGGGCGAAAGAGGAAATATTTTTACCTGGGAGTATTTAAAAAGCGGACCCCAATGGTGGGAAGTGCGTATTGCAAAAAGGTCCGAAACGGCTGCCGGTGAAACGGTGGGAGAGATAGCGGCAAAAGATATCCGAAAGGCGGAGATATTTAAACAAAAAGGAATTGATTTTTGCTGTGGCGGAAATAAAACGCTTAAAGAAGCGAGCGAGGAGGCCGGTATTACCGAAGAGGAATTAAAGTCGGCGCTAAGCTCGGCAGAAGCCAGACCACTGTCGCCTTCGCAGGATTATAACAAATGGGAGCTGGATTTCCTTGCAGATTACATTGTAAACACGCATCACCGCTATGTAAAAGAAAATGCAGAAACTATTTACGGGCTGGCTGTAAAAGTGGCGCAGCGCCACGGGGACATTCATCCCGAGCTGAATAAGCTGGCGCAAAGCATACAGCACTTCTTACAGGATTTACTGAACCATACGGAAAAAGAAGAGAAGATACTTTTTCCTGCCATCAAAGAAACAGTGGCAAGAAAAAAAGATACTACTTACAGCGCTTCTACGCCTCCGGGCTTTATTAAGCAGCCGATTTTGATAATGCAGAAAGAGCATGGAATTGCGGGTGAGGATCTAACTTATTTCCGCAAACTGACGAATGATTATGCTTTACCTGAAGATGCCTGTAATTCGTACGCTTATTTGTTCGAAAAAATGAAAGAGTTTGAAGAAGACCTCCATCAGCATATTCACCTGGAAAATAATATCCTTTTCCCTAAAGCGCTGGAACTGGACAAAGAGTTGACGGAAGCATAAGCATGCCTGGGGTATATAAAATTTTCAAAAGAATTTACAGACTTTTGTAAACCATTCAGCTGAATGAAATCATGGAAAATGTAAAGCCACTCAAAAGAAACGTATATATAATACCCTTTTCTAGGGAGCATCATGGTGCATTATTGTTCTGCTGGAAGATCCGGTGGGGTATTCATTTAAATGTTTCCCTGCAAAGGATCAGGAGGTACGTACAATGGTTTTGGGAAAACTACCTCAAGCCTCACCAGGATGAGGAAGGCAAACTATTATTTTTTGATCATACAGATACCCTGGTGCAAAAAGCATTGGATGAGCACGCAGCTCTTTCTGAAAATTTTGAAGATATTATTACCGGGAGTAAGCAGGACAATGCGCATTTTCTTGCTTTGGTCGATTTTTTAGAAGAGCACACCCGCTATGAAGAAAGGATATTATTCCCGCATCTGGAAAATGAATTGTCGGGTCCGCAACTGGTACAAATAGGAAGGGTGTTATATGAAGAAAGCCGTAACCGTACGGCCGGTGAAGATTACGATGACGAATTTTGGAAAAGATAAACTAAATAGAATATAGAAAAGAAAATCAGCATGGACTTTAATTCTAAAACAAAAATTTCCGATATCATTCAGCATAATAAATCCAGTATTGATGCTATTGCTTCCATTGCTCCTCCGCTTAAGCGGTTAAAAAACCCCATTCTACGAAAAGTAATGGCATCAAGAGTTACAGTGGCCGAAGCGGCAAAAATGGGCGGCTGCAAAGTGGAAGATTTTGAACGGGTGCTGCAACCTTTAGGATATCGCTTTACAGGGAATGAACAGCAGGTCGCAGACTCGTTGCCTCTGCAAGGTACAACTCGAAACGAAAAGCCGCATTGGCTAAAAGCTGCACCAGGTACAGATATTGTACTGTTTGATGTTCGCCCTATCATTGAGCACGGTACTGATCCGCTTAAAGAAATTATGCGGAAATTCAAAGAAGTGCCGGACGGAAAGATCCTTTGCATTATTAATACTTTTGTACCAACGCCGTTGATCCATCTGCTGGAAAAAGATAAAGCAGAAGCAAGTTTCGTGGATACGATCAGCGCTACGGAGTTTCATACTTATTTTTTAAAGAAACAGAAAAATACTTCGGGAGCAGACACCGCGGAAGCAAAAACAGTAATGCACGACGCTGCTTCTTTTGAAAAGATATGCAGCTTTTTTAGCGGGGAAAAGAGAAAGACCATTGATGTACGAGACCTCGAAATGCCTTTGCCTATGCAAACCATTCTTGCAGAGCTGGAAACGCTTCCGGCAGGTCATGGCTTATATGTGCATCACAAAAGAGTACCTGTTTATTTATTGGAAGAGCTGGCTTCAAAAGACTTTGCGGTGCATATCTATAATATTGGTGAAGGCGAGGTAAAGATGCTTATATTTAGAGATTAACACTAGTGCCATGTCAATCATACTCTTTCGCAACCAATGTCATGCTGAGCTTGTCGAAGCCTTTTCTTATACACCCTTCGTCAGGCTCAGGGTGACAATCAACACAACGTTTTACGGTTGACATGACACTAGAAAATCATACAGACCGGTTTATAAATCATGGCAGATATTAATATTGGAAAAGCGCCTCCTAACAATGCGGTGCTCCCGTTTTATGCAACAGGGGCTATTGCTTTTTTTGTTCTATGTGTTTTAATGCTTGTTAGCGCAGAAAGTTTTACGCGCCATTATTTTAGTCCGCATTTGCTGACCATTGTGCATATAGCTGCGTTAGGGTGGGGGAGCATGATCATCTTTGGTGCTGCCTACCAGTTACTTCCTGTAATTTGCGAGAGAGCGCTGTATAGCTCGCTGTTAGCTTCTTTGAGCTGGTACACGCTAACAGCCGGTGTAATCTTGCTCACATTTTCATTCTGGGATTTTAGGGTAGGGTGGCTGATGATTAGTGGCGGCTCCCTGGTAGTGGTTTCAGTCATCTTTTATTTTTTAAACGTTGTTTTAACAACCAGGGTTTGTATTCGCTATTCTATACAAAAGTTATTTATTGTGGTTTCCGCATTATGGCTTTTGTTTACGGTGTTGGTAGGATTGCTGCTGACCGTTAACCTGGCTTTTCCTTTTTTTGAAAAAAATCATCTTGATATACTGAAGTTCCACGCACATGCAGGCTTGGCCGGATGGTTCCTGCAGCTCATTACCGGTGTAAGCGCCAAGCTGGTCCCCATGTTTCTTTTAGGAAAGTCTAAAAGGGAATACCTTCTGAAATATGCTTTCATCTTTCAAAACCTGGGATTAGTGTTGTTCCTGGCTGATGGCTATTTTATAGGAAGCAGCGATAGATTTTTATTATACGCGCTGTTTGTTCTGACCGGAATTATTTGCTGGCTGCTGTATTTATACGATGCTTTCAAAGGCAGGGTAAGAAAAAAGATCGAGCTGCTGATGAAGCATACTTTTATTTCTTTTATCTGCCTGGTGGTGGCTGTATTACTGATCCCTCTTATCTGGTATATGAAAGGAACACAATGGGCAATATTGTATGGTACTTTTCTTTTTATGGGATGGATAACGGGTATTATTCTCGGTAAGACTTTCAAAACGCTGCCGTTTATTGTCTGGAACGGACACTACAAGCATTTATCCGGGAAGGTGAAAGTACCGTTGCCCAAGCATTTGTACGATGAAGGGCTGATCGTATGGCAATTCTGGTTTTTTAATGCAGCGCTTGTATTGCTTGCCGTAGCTATTATATGGCAGCACCTTTTATTGATACGTATTGCTTTAGGAGCATGGGTAGTTGTATCAGTGTTGTATGGTTATAATGTAGCAAAAACATTACTGCATAAGACAAAGCAGTTGGAGTAGTTTTTATGTACGATATTAGTTGTACGAGATGAAAGCCAGAAGCTAAAGGCTAAAGGCCGGAAGCCGGATGCAGACACACAATCTGGTAACCAGCATCCAGTAACGTAAAATTGTACACCGTACATCATAAATCGTACATCTTATGTTTTTAATACAGCGTATCTTTATAAGTAATATCAGATCCAAAAACAGAAGTGAGTATGGAGATAAAACAGTTCTTTTTGCCGGTAATATTGTTTATGCTGATGGCCTGCGGTAATGCAGAATATGAGCAGAGCCAGGAGCAGGTGCATGAAACGGTCACATCAGCGGTACAGGAAGGGCCTTCTGAGGTTGTAACCTTAGATAATGGTAAAAAATGGAGCGCCAATAAAGAAACAACAGAAGGTATTGAAAAAATGAAAACCATTTTGCAGAAAGGTATTGCGGAACATAAAGCTCCTTCGGAGCTATTGCCCGGTTTGCAGCAGGAGTTTAAAACAATTTTTGATAAATGCACTATGACCGGCGAAGCCCATAACCAGTTGCATCATTTTCTGATACCTCTGAAAAATCAGCTGGACGGTTTAAAGTCTGATAGCGCCTCAGCAAAAGAAATGGAAGCATTGCAGGAGTACCTGGATACTTATTCCCAGTATTTTGAATAAAAATAAAAATGGATACCTCTCTTACTGATAGCCAATATAATGATAAAGTAAAAGCGAAAAACGCTTTATACGATGTAATAGACCCTGAGCTTTTTGTAAACGTAGTGGATCTTGGCCTTATTTATGATATAGACTTCAGTAACGAAAAGATTAAGGTTACTATGACGCTTTCCACGCCCCATTGCCCCATGGGGGAAGCCATCACCAACGGGGTCAAGAATACACTGGAAAAGGAATTTCCGGGAAAAGAAACCGAGGTTGAATTAACGTTCGATCCGCCCTGGAGCTTTGAAATGCTCACCCCTGAAGGCCGTGAGCAATTGGGTATGTAATTTTTTTATGCAGGATAAAAAATCATGATCATGGATCAAAGAGATACTTTAAAGGCTGGTGAAAAGTTTGATGAATTGCTGCAGGAGGCGCTGCATAATAACGAGCCTGCAAGATTATTGTATGATAACAATGGGTTGATGCGGACGGAAGGGACCATCCGGGAGCTGAACTTGCAAAACGAAAAACCGTATGTGATCCTGCAGGATGGGCAGCAGATCTTTATCGAAAGCATTATAGCCGTAAACGGCAGGTTCAGGGATAATTATACAGAATGTTGACAGGCATAAGCCATCTGCAATTTTCATCAGCAACGGAACTTACAGTAAGAATTTATTAGCGGCTGTTTACTCAAAAGAGGTACATCAGCAATTGCATTAACTAACTTTAAAAGAACAAAAATGAAAAAGTTTAAAGTAGGTGATGATGTAAGCTGGAATTCAGAAGCAGGAAGGGTTTCGGGTACTATTATTAAAGTTCATACTAAAGATTTTGGCTATAAGGGTTATACGCATCATGCTACCCCTGAAGATCCCCAGTACGAAATCAAAAGTCATAAAACTGCGCATATTGCAGCACATAAAGGTGCAGCATTAACCAGGATCAAAAGCAAAAAAGATTGAAAACAATAGCAGATAAGGTCATCGCGTTTAACGGGCAATTACAATATGCCGGCCTGTTGCCGTCAGGGTTTGGGGTTATGAACCCGTTTAAGGAAAACCCTGAAACAATGGAGGTAATGGCGCAGTTCTATTATAAATTTTACAACGATAATAAAAGGCGGAAGTTTCTTATCGGTATCAATCCCAGCCGGCATGGTGCGGGGCTTACAGGCGTTCCTTTCACTGACACTAAAAGACTTGATATGGTTTGCGGCATAAAAATGAAGAGCGCTTATTCCCATGAACCATCGTCTGTATTTCTTTACGAAATGATTCAGGAGTATGGTGGTGCCCAAAACTTTTACAGCAATATTTATATTAATTCGCCTTTCCCTTTAGCTATCATACGGCGTGCCGGTAATGGCAACTGGCTTAATGCCAACTACTATGACGACAGGGTCTTGTTTGAAGCGGTAAAGCCTTTCATGGTGAAAAGCCTGAAGCAACATATACAAATAGGTGTACGCACTGATAAGGCTTATGTTTTAGGAAAAAAGAACCTGTCCTTCCTGGAGAAGATCAACCGGGAGGAAAAGTTATTCGGAGAACTGGTGTGCCTCGAGCACCCGCGGTATATTCAGCAATACAAATCCAAAGACAAAGCAGCTTATATCGAAAAATACCTTGCAGCACTATTATCAGATTAAGCAAGAAAGGCTTGGTAATCCCTGAAATTGGTATTTTTTGTAGAAGTAATGGCACGATTAGTTGAATCGAAAAAAATATTATTTGTCAAATTTGCAATTGTTAATATTTGTTAAACCGAAAGAACGATAAGAGCCATTTATATAAACGAACAACAGTAGGGGATTGCTTGTAAAAATCATATTTACGAATCAATAAATGGAGATCAAAAGCAGGTTTAGGATTATTTTTTTTAAAAAAATAAAAGTCATTTTAACAATTATTACGCAATCGTTTGCGTGATAATTAAAGGAGGCGTGTAAATTTTTAACTGCCATATATTATGGAAATGAGCCATAAACATGCTGAATACTTACGGGTATGATTGTTATGGCGAATTCCCTGCCCGTTCGGTCAGGCAGGCATCAGACCATTAAAAACGTAAAAAACAAACTGATGAAACAAAAACTACTCAAAAAGGGTATTCCATTCACCCTGTTGTTGTTTGCTCTGCTTTCATGCACAGGATTGCTGGCACAGCAGGGCATTGTTGTAAAAGGCTCGGTAACGGATAGCTCGGGTGTGGCCCTGGCCAGCACTTCCATTCGTGCCGTCAGATCCGGGCAAATGATTTTTTCCGATTCCACGGGCCGTTTTCAACTCTCCGTAGCGGGTAATGAAGTGCTGGAGTTTACCGCGGTAGGATACAAGATAACCCAGTTAGAATTGTCAGGCTATAAGCCTGATGCCAATGGTACTGTTACGGTGCATGTTGCGCTTCCACGTGAAGATAAGGCGATGGACGAAATAGTGGTGGTGGGCTTTGGTACCCAAAGGAAAAAAAGCATGATAAGCTCCGTAACCTCGGTAAACGTGGAAGAGTTGAGAGTGCCCACCGGCAATATTACCAATGCATTGGCGGGCCGCGTGGCGGGTATGATCTCTTTCCAGACAAGCGGTGAGCCGGGTATAGGTACTGATAACTCGCAGTTTTATATCAGGGGTCTTTCTTCATTCGGAACCGGCAAGCAGGATCCGCTGATCCTGATAGATGGTGTGGAATCTTCGGCTACCGATATGGCCAGGATACAGCCCGACGATATTGCCGATTTTTCGGTACTGAAAGATGCGGCGGCTTCGGCGGTATATGGGGCACGTGGTGCGAATGGCGTGGTACTGATCAATACCAAATCGGGTAAATCCGGCGATGTTAAATTTGATTTCAGGGCAGAGACCAGGTTATCTACCAATACAAAGAATTTTGATTTTGCGGATAATATCACTTACATGAACCTGGCAAACGAAGCTACTATTACCAGGATGCCCAACGCGGTGCTTCCTTATTCGGTAAATAAGATAAACCACACTATTGCCGGCGACGATCCGTATTTATATCCTAATAATAACTGGATAGATCAGCTGATCAAAAAGAGCACCATCAACCAAAGCTATAATATGTCGGTATCGGGTGGTACAGCAAAAGCCCGCTACTATGTAGCCGGCTGGTATCAAAACAATAACGGGAATTTAAAGGTTGACCCGGTAAACGATTTTAATAATAATATCAAGCTGCAAAGCTATTCTTTGCGTTCCAATATTAATCTGAACCTGACCAACACCACCGAACTGATCGTGAGGTTGTATGGTCAGTTTGATGACTACAAAGGACCGGTATATGATAGAAACCGTTTCAGCGGCGGGGGCCAGCAGATATATAATTATGCAATATGGAGCAACCCTGTTATGTTTCCTGCTGTGTATCCTGCCGATATGCTGCCTTATATCGAGCATCCGCTGTTCGGTTCAACCCGGACTTATTCATCGGATGGAAACCTGACAAGCACACTTTATGTAAACCCCTATGCAGAAATGGTAAAAGGCTATACTGTATCCAAAGCTTCTAACCTGATGCCACAACTGGAGCTGAAGCAGAACCTGAAATTTGTTACGCCCGGCCTGGCGTTCAGAGGTATGGCTTATGTAAGGCGCACTTCTGATTTCAAGGTAGACAGGAGCTATAACCCGTTTTATTACGAGCCGGTAGTCAATCCCCTGGATCAGACTTACAGGCTGAAAGTGCTGAACGATGGTACCACAGGCTCTGTAGGCACCGTTGGTGGAGAAACGCTAGGCTATGCCGAATCTGAAAAGAATGTAAATTCTATGATGTGGGCGCAGGGAGCCCTGGATTATAACCGCCGTTTTGGGATACACGATGTAAGTGGTATGCTTATCAGTTATGTTTCCAGCTATGAAGCCGGTAACGGAGGAAATGTGACGGCTTCGTTACCGCAAAGGAATACCGGAGTGTCCGGAAGGTTCACCTATGGTTTTAACGACCGGTATATGGCGGAATTTAATTTCGGGTACAACGCTTCCGAACGTTTTGAAAAAAACAGCCGCTGGGGATTTTTCCCATCCGGAGGTGTGGCTTACCGTATTTCAAACGAAAAGTTTTTTGAGCCCCTGCTCAATACCGTCAACGACCTTAAGTTCAGGTTTACCTATGGTCTTGTAGGAAACGACCAGATAGGTAATGTGAATGACCGTTTCTTCTATCTTTCCAACCTGAGCCTGAATGATCCTGTTTTTGGCGCCAGCTTTGGCCGTAATGAGGGTTCCGCTACCTATTATCGGGACGGTGTTGCCATTTACCGTTATGCCAACAATAAAATAACCTGGGAGCGGTCAAAGCAGATCAACCTGGGTATGGACCTGCGGATGTTTGACGCGCTTGACATTACGGTGGATGCCTTTAAACAGTACCGCACCAATATTTTAATGCCCCGTACTTATGTGGAGAATGCAGCGGGCTTTATGGCTGATCCTATATCTAATTATGGCAAGGCCGAAAGCCAGGGCCTGGAAGCTTCGATGTCATTCACTAAAGATTTCAGTAAAGACTTTTATGTTAATGCACGCGGTACCTTTACTTACGCTACCAGCAAAAGAACAGTAGTAGATGAGCTGCAGCATGACCAGTCCATGTTGTATAAATCCCTGGTAGGGCAGTCAATTTCGCAAACCTGGGGGCTGATAGCCGAAAGGTTATTTGTAGATAAAAACGAAGTGGCCAACTCACCCCTGCAATATGGCGATGCCAACCTGCTGGCCGGTGATATCAAATACAGGGATGTAAATGGAGATGGTGTTGTAAATGATGATGATATGGTACCCATCGGGTATCCCACTACTCCCGAAATTATTTATGGTTTTGGCTCAACGTTAAGATATAAAAACATCGATTTTGGCTTCTATTTCCAGGGGTCGGCCAGGTCATCCTTTTTTATCAACCCACAAAATATCCAGCCCTTTTACAGGAATGGAGGATTTGAGAATGGGTTGCTTAACGCCATTGCCGAAAGCCATTGGTCCGAAGACAATCCCGATATGTACGCGTTCTGGCCCAGGCTCAGCACACTGGATGTGCCATCTAATAATAAAGTCTCTACCTGGTGGATGCGGAAAGGCAATTTCCTAAGACTGAAAAGTATAGATGCCGGTTACAATTTTACCAGGCTGGCACGGTATAAGATCAGTTCTGCCCGTTTGTATTTTGCGGCCACTAACCTGGCTTTGTGGAGCAATTTTAAAATGTGGGATGTGGAAATGGGAGGCAAAGGTTTGGGATACCCCATCCAGTCGATATATAGCCTTGGCCTGCAGGTGAACTTTTAACCTGCAAATGAGAAATAGAAATATTAATTATAAAAAGATAATTATGAAACTGATTCAATCATATAAAAAAGCCCGGTTTGCCGGAGCCGCCCTTCTCTTGTCAGCTCTGCTGATCTTTGGCAATTCCTGCAAAAAGTTTCTTGATATTGTACCGGACAATGTGGTGACCATTGAAAGCGCTTTTAAGCTGCGTAAGGAAGCCGAAAAATATCTGTTTACCTGTTATTCATACCTGCCCAAGAATGGTGATGGCTGGTTCAATGCTGGTTTAACCTCGGCCGATGAAGTGTGGTACCCGCAGAACGACCAGTCTACCTGGCACGCTGCATTTCGCATAGCCCAGGGCCAGCAAAATAAAAGTGAGCCTTTGTTTGATGAATGGGCGGGAAGAAGAAAAGGAAATGGCGATGATGCCAGAGCGGTTCCGCTTAAAATATGGCGCGGCATTAACCAGTGCAATATTTTTATTGAGAACATGAAGGACCTGAACAAAGTGCGTGATATTGACCCGTTTGAAAGAGAAAGATGGATTGGAGAAGCCGAGTTTTTAAAAGCGTACTATCATTATTATATGCTGCGGATGTACGGGCCCATACCTATTATGGAAAAAAGCATCGACATAGATGCCGAAAATATATTCACCAAAAGGCAGCCGGTAGATGCATGTGTGGATTACATTGCTACTTTGCTGGACAGCGCATACAGGAAATTGCCATTAAAAATAACGGATGAAAATAATGAGTTGGGGCGTATTACCCAAACCATCGCTTTAGCAGTAAAAGCCAAATTACTGGTGATGGCCGCCAGCCCGCTGTTCAATGGTAATCCTGATTTTGCTTCGTTTACCGATAAAGAGAGCACGCATTTATTCAACTCTACCTACGATCCTTCAAAATGGGAACGGGCCAGGGATGCCTGCAAAGAAGCAATTGACCTGGCAGAGATGAACGGCCATACCCTTTATACTTATCAGAATGATGTATATAGCCTGAGCGACACGATGAAAACCCAGATGAGCATTCGCAATGCACTCACCACCTGGTGGAACCCCGAAATTGTTTGGGGTCATTCCAATAGTTATTTTAACAATGAGTTTATGTGCATACCGCCGTTGGAAAGAGGAACCAATTTTGACAGGTTCAGCTTAAGGGGCTTATGGGCGCCGCCGATGAAGATTGCGAAAATGTTTTATACCAGCAACGGCGTGCCGATTGAAGAAGATAAAACATTCAATTTTACAAACTATGCCGAACTGAGAACTGCTACAGCGGCAGATAAATATTATATTGAGCCCAATTTTGTTACGGCACGGTTACACTTCGATCGCGAGCCACGCTTTTATGCGAGCATTGGTTTTGATGGTGGTATATTTTATATGCAGGACAGCCCCAGCGGCAGCGATGAAAACACCTACTATATTAAAGCCAAGAATGTGGAAAATGCAGGTTACGGGCACTTCCAGAATTACAGCGAAACTGGTTATTTCTTAAAGAAGTTAATTAACTGGAGAAGTACTACAAGGGGACAAACTAATCCTACCTGGCTGGGATATCCCTGGCCAATGGTACGTATGGCCGATCTGTATCTGTTATATGCAGAAGCGCTGAATGAAGTGCAGGGTGGTTCTTCCGAAGCTATTCAATATGTAGATAAGGTAAGGGAAAGAGCAGGGCTAAAAGGAGTGGTAGAGTCCTGGAGCAACTATTCCAGCAATCCATCAAAATATTCATCCAAAGAGGGGCTGAGGGAAATTATTCAAAGGGAAAGGTCTATTGAGCTGGTTTTTGAAGGGGAGCGCCTGTGGGACCTGAAACGCTGGAAGCTGGCAGCAGAAGTGCTGAACGAAGATATTAAAGGGTGGAATATTTTTGGTAAAACAACAGAATCGTTCTACCAGGAAAGATATGTTTTTCACCAGACGTTTATCACGCCGCGTGATTATTTCTGGCCTATTGGTGATTATGACACAAGAAGAAACCCGCAGTTGGTAGAAAACCCGGGATGGTAAATTATTATTTTAAACTATTCAATTACTATAAAAATGAAGACAATATTATATAGTTTGCTTACAATTTTTATGGGTATGGGCATTGTTTCCTGCAAGCAGGACCTGGGTTGGAGAGAGCCCATCGGCGAAGATGCTGCCAGACCCCAGCCAATCTCGAACGCAACAGTTAAAAACCTCAACGGTAAAGCAGATATCTCTTATACCCTTCCTAAAGATCCCAAAGTATTATATGTATCTGCCCGCTATACTATGAGCAACGGGCAGCCGGCAGAGGTAAAATCTGCCTATTATTCCAACGCAGTATCTGTAGAAGGCTTTGCGGATACCAAAGAGTACCAGGTGGAGCTTTCCACGGTTAGCCGGGCAGGTGTTCGGTCCGATCCTGTATCTGTAACGGTAAGGCCACTGGAAGCCCCTATATGGCAGGTATTGAAGAGCATTAAAATGGTGAATGCTTTTGGCGGGTACAATCTTACGGCCGTTAATGAAACGAAATCGGATATTGCCATCCTGGTACTAAAAAAGAATGAGTTTAACGAGTGGGCCATTGATAACAATAAGAGTATTTATACTAATATAGACTCTGTTGAATCCAAGATCAGGGCGCTCGATACTACCGAACATACTTTCCCTGTGGTGGTACGGGATCGCTGGGGTAATACTACTGATACTTTATTCAATAAAGTAAACCCCATGTATGAGACTGAATTTTCAAAAAGCCTTTTCCGGGCATTTGTGCTGCCTGGTGATGCGCCGCAGGTAACCAATGGCGCCCGGCTGGAATATGCCTGGGACAACAGGCTGGGCTGGCCTTATACCAGCTTTACACTTCAGACAACAGGCGGACCGGGGCCGCATACCATTAGTTTCGACATGGGCGTTACGGCCAAGCTGAGCCGGGTATGGATCAGGCCGTTTCCCGAAGGAACAAGGTATTATTTTCTTTCTACAATGAA
>JASGDI010000038.1:0-3560 GCA_049841335.1 Niabella sp.
AAGCGCCACGCCCTGCGCGTCGAACTGCCGGCCGGCGACGTCACGACGGCGCTGTCGACGACCGTGCGCAGGCTGACGTAGGCCTTGCGCAATTCGAATCGGCCGCGACTCACGCGCGACACATCGAGCAGATCGTCGAGCAGCATCGCCATATGCCCGATCTGGCGGGCAATGATTGCGCGGCAGGCCGCCAGGTGCTCGTTGGTAAGGGTCGGCACGGTCAGAATCTGGGCGGCATTGCGGATCGGCGCCAAGGGGTTGCGCAGCTCGTGGGCGAGCACGGCGAGGAATTCATCCTTCTGGCGGCTGGCGGCGAGCAGGGCTTCGCTGTCGCGGCGCGCATCGGTGATGTCGATGTGCACGCCCACCCATTCGACGATATGTCCGTCTGCGCCGAAGACCGGCTCGGCCTTGATGGAAAACAGGCGCCATTGACCATCGCGCCGGCGCACACGGTGTTCGAATTGATAGGTGTGGCCGGCACTGACCGCGGCTTCCCACGATTGCACGGTGGGCGCCACATCGTCGGGATGCACCACGGCGGCCCAGCCATAGCCTTGGTAATCTTCCGGCGCCTGGCCGGTGAGTTCCGACCAGCCGGGTTGCGGCGCCCGCATGCGGCCCTCCGAATCATTGGTCCACATCACGCCGATGGCCTGCACGGCGGCCTGAAAACGATCACGGCTGCGCTGCACTTCGAGCGACGCTCGCTTGAGCTGCGTGATGTCGCGGTAGAACGCCGCGATGCCACCGCGGATGGGATAGATGTGCACATCCATCCACATCGGCTGATCGCCCGGGCGGCAGGCGTATTCGAGCGAGAAGGCGATGCGCTCGGCGACCGCGCGCCGGTAGGCCGTCTCGATGGCGCTGCCGGCGGCGCGGGGCCAGATAGCAAGGTAAGGCTGGCCAATGACCTGATCGCGCGAGCGCGCCCCCAGGGCCAGCGCCGAATCGTTGGCTTCGATGACGTGCAGTTCGTCGTCCAGGATCAGCAGGCCCTCGCCCATGGCCGACAACAGATCGCGATATCGCTCGGTGGTCGCGGCCTCCGCCTGGCGCGCCAGATACGCATCGGTGACGTCATGGCCTTCGACGAATATGCCGGACACATTGCCCGCATCGTCCAGGATCGGTTCGTAGATGAAATCCAGGTAATAGTCGCAAGGCGCGTGGCCCGGCGGGCTCTGAAGCCGCACGCACATGCCGCTGGCAATGTAGCGCCTGCCACTCTGGTACACCGTGTCCAGCAAGGCGATGAAACCCTGGCTGACGACTTCCGGCAGGGCTTCTCCCACCCCCACCCCCACGCATGCGCGTCCGCCGATGAGGCGCGTGTAGGCGTCATTGACGAATTCATATACGTGGTTCGGCCCCTGCAGGATGGCAATGAAACTCGGCGCCTGGGCAAACAGCCGGTGCAGGTGTTGGTGGGCCCGCGTGGCGGCGCGCTCGGCCAGCACGCCGGAGGTCGTCTCGGTGCAGGCGCAGAAAGCGCCGCCGATACGGCCATCGACGGTGCGCACCGGCGAATACGAAAACGAGAAATGACGCTCGCTGCGCCGGCCATCCTGCTCGAACCACAGTTCGATGTCGTCCATCGCCGTGGATTGGCCCTGGTAGGCGCGCGCCAGCATCGGCCCGACTTCGTCCAGGATGTCCGCCCACACCTCGTCGAATGGCTGGCCGAAGCCGGCCGGGTGCCGGGAACCCATGATCTCGGCGTAGAGGTCGTTGTAGATGATGCGCCGCTCGGGGCCCCAGGTCAGGAACATGGCCTGGTTGGCAACCGCCATCAGCTCCGCCAGCACCCGCACCGGGCTGGGCCAGGCGTCCACCGCGCCCAGGTGCAGCGCTGCGCCGGTGCGCGCCAGAAACGCCTCGACATCCGCAGGCTCGCGTGTGGTCACCGTACGACGGTTGATTCGCTCATTCATGGCGGGCGTGAGGCGTACGGAACCGAAGAGAGGCAAATTGTACGCGGCGGCACCCCGTTGACGCGGCTGCGCGAGGGGCCAGCTTCCAGGCGGATGCCATGGCAGGTGCAACCGGTCGGGCAAGCGCCGCCGGGCCTGCGTGGCAGAGCAGGCGCGTCAGCCGCGCCGGGCCGCTTCGATGGTCGCGATATCGATCTTGCGCATCCCCATCATCGCCTCGAAGGCGCGCCGGGCTGCTGCCGGGTCGGGGTCGGCGATGGCGGCGGTCAGGGCATGCGGGGTGATCTGCCATGACAGACCCCATTTGTCCTTGCACCAGCCGCATTCGCTTTCCTTGCCGCCGTGGTCGATGATGGCGTTCCACAGGCGATCGGTTTCGGCCTGATCATCGGTCATCACCTGGAACGAAAAAGCTTCGCTGTGGGGGAATTCCGGGCCCCCGTTGAGCCCCAGGCAGGGGATGCCGATGACGGTGAATTCCACCGTCAGCACGTCGCCCTCCTTGCCGGCCGGATAGTCGCCGGGCGCGCGCAGCACCGTGCCGACCGCGCTATCGGGAAAGGTTCTGGCGTAGAACTGGGCGGCCTCCAGCGCGGTACCGTCATACCAGAGACAAATCGTGTTCTTGCGGGTCACATTCGTTCTCCCATGCGTGATTGATGCGTGCCCGCCGAGGGCCGCGCCGGCACGGCGGCAATCCACGTTCCTGCGCCCGGCGCCGCCCGATCCGCAGCAGCCCCCGCTCTCGTTGTACACCACGCCACGGGCATCCGCTTCGATCGCACCGGACGGCGCGCGGACTTGACACTGCCGGCGCCGCGCCGCATCTTTGCGCGGCGTGGCGCCGGTGTGCGACGGAACCTCGGCGAGCGATCGGGCCCTAAGCCAGGGCGGTCGGCAGCACTCGCACCACCCGCCAAGCCCCCACGAAAGAGGATCACGCATGTTCAGCCGTACCGCGCTGGCGGCCCGCCGCGGCGCGCTCTGTCTCACCCTCCCGCTGGTCGGATGCATGACCGTGGGCCCCAACTACCACGCACCGCAACTTTCCGGCACCGACGTACCCGCGCGCTGGACTTCGCCGGCCGCCCATCGCGACCACGCCCAGCCGATGCCCAGCGCCTGGTGGGCCGAACTGTCCGATCCGGCACTCGACCAACTGGTCGACACCGCCTTCCAGTACAGCCCGACCCTGGAAGCCGCCATGGCCCGCCTGAACGAATCGCGCGCCTATCACACCCAGGCCAACGCCGCCGCCGGCCCCAGCACGGGCGCCAGTGCCGGTGGCCAGCGCGCCGACGCCAGCAAAACATCCGGCCCCACCAACAGTGGCTGGTTCTCGCTGGATTCGTCCTGGGAGCTCGACCTGTTCGGCGCCGTCGCACGCGGCAAGGAAGGCGCCGCAGCGCGCGAAGAAGCGCAACTGGCAACCCTGGCCGATGCGCGCGTGAGCCTGGCGGCCGACGTTGCCGACGCCTACCTGAGCCACCGCGCCTGCCAATCTGACCTGGCCCTCAGCGAGCAGGACGTCGAATCGCGCGAAGCCACCAGCAAGCTCACAGCCGAAAGCGTGGCCGCCGGCTTCACGGCGCCCTACCAGGCGATCCGCACCACCGCGTCGGT
>JASGDI010000039.1:0-4615 GCA_049841335.1 Niabella sp.
GCATAGAAGCCAATAAGATTGACAGGCGTGAAAATTTAAAGGCCTCTTTAAAAACAATGCTGGACCATGATGGTAGCTATGTGCTTGAAATAATGGTCCAGCATTGTTTTTAAAGAGGCCTTTAAATTTTCACGCCTGTCAATCTTATTGGCTTCTATGCCGTAGGATTTAGCAAGCATTACATAATCGGGACTGGTGATGTTCACAAATGAATAGCGCTTGTCGTGGAAAAGCTGCTGCCACTGGCGCACCATTCCCAGAAATTCATTATTCAGAATCAGGATTTTTACGGCTGCGCCAAACTGCATAATAGTGCCCAGCTCCTGTAAAGTCATTTGAAAGCCTCCATCGCCTATGATCGCAACCACTTCCCTGTCAGGAGCTCCGTATTTGGCGCCTATTGCGGCAGGCAAACCAAAGCCCATTGTACCTAATCCTCCTGAAGTGATATTGCTTCTTGTTTTGTTGAATTTGGCATAGCGGCAGGTTACCATCTGGTGCTGACCCACATCTGTTACAATTACAGCATCACCATTGGTTAACTCGTTTAAGGCGTTTATCACTTCAGCCATACTCATTACATCGCCCTGAGGGTTCATTTCAGGCTCAATACATTGTTTCAGCTCTTCCTGCTCATACTCTTTAAATTTACTGATCCATGCGGTACGTTCTTTCTTTTCAATTAAGGAGGTAAGCATAGGAAGGGTTTCTTTACAGTCGCCCCATACAGGTACCGTAGCTTTTACATTCTTATCAATTTCAGCAGGGTCTATATCCAGGTGGATCACCTTAGCCTGCTTTGCATATTTGTCTAAACGCCCGGTTACACGGTCATCAAAGCGCATACCTACTGCTATCAATATGTCGCACTCATTAGTTAATACATTAGGGCCGTAATTGCCATGCATACCCAACATGCCTACCCCCAGGGGGTGACCTGATGGAAGGGCACTTTCGCCCATGATGGTCCATGCAGCCGGAAGGTCTCCTTTTTCAATAAACTCCTTAAATTCTTTTTCGGCATCACCTAATATTACTCCCTGGCCAAAAACCACAAACGGCTTTTCCGCTTTGTTAATGAGTTCAGCTGCCGCCTCTATATATTCTTTACGAACAATGGGTTTGGGGCGATAGCTACGTACATGGTTACATTTTTCATAACCGGGAAATTCAAACTGCTGTATCTGTGCATTTTTGGTAATATCTATTAATACGGGGCCGGGACGTCCGCTGCGCGCGATATAGAAAGCTTTTGCCAGTACACCGGGTATTTCGTTAGCATCAGTGATCTGATAATTCCATTTGGTTACAGGAGTTGTGATATTGATCACATCTGTTTCCTGGAAAGCATCAGTACCCAACAGGTGAGCAAATACCTGGCCGGTAATACATACCAGCGGAGTAGAATCAATCTGCGCATCTGCCAGGCCCGTTACAAGATTAGTAGCGCCCGGGCCGCTTGTAGCAAACACTACGCCCGTTTTACCACTGGTACGGGCATAACCCTGACCGGCATGGATGCCTCCCTGCTCATGGCGAACAAGAACGTGCTTTACTTTATCAGTATAATCGTACAACGCATCATAAATGGGCATAATGGCACCGCCCGGATAACCAAAAATCACTTCAACATTTTCGGTTAGTAAACATTCAATTACTGCCTGGCTGCCAGACATAGTTTGGGTTATCTTTTCCTGCGTTGCCATTGCTTCTTTTTGTATTTCAAGAGTATTCATAACTCAACATTTTTTTATTTTTAAAATTGCTCTTTTAAAGTTTAAATCCGATGCGTTCTCGTCCATTCCATTTTCTTTCTGCAGCTTTTTCATCTAAGAGATTCTCTAACGCATCATAAATTTGATTTAGTTGCACATCATGCCCACTGACTCGTTCTTTTAATTCTTTTAGTTGTTCTTTTAAATCGTTTTGTTGCAGTAATATTTTTCTCACTTCTACAAATGCGCGCATAATGGCTATATTCATTTGTATGGCCTTATCGCTATTTAAAACACCACTTAGCATAGCTACGCCCTGTTCGGTAAATGCGTAAGGTAGATATCTGCTTCCACCATGTCCTTGAGATATAATTTTCAACCCATTAAAATATTGATTATCAACCTGCTGCTCACTTGAGGTTTCAAATTGAAACCTCAAGTTGCTCCATTCTTCTTTTGTTAGTTGAAACATGAAATCTTTTGGAAACCGTTTTATATTGCGTTTAACAGATAGGTTTAAAGACTTGGTTTCTATTTCATAAAGTAATGCCAAATCCCTATCCAGCATCACGCGCTCCCCGCGAATTTCATAAATCCTGTTCTGTATGGACTGTATAATTTGCAATTTTTAACTTAAAATTTGATAGTTAATCTTCATCCGTTACACATCCTTCGCTTGCATCTTTTACCAGCTTGGCATATTTGTACAGCACTCCATTCTTTGCTTTTAATTCAGGTTGTTTCCAATTTGCCCTGCGTTTTGCAATCTCCTCATCAGGTATTTTAAGTGTGAGCTTATTAGTTACCGCATCTATTTCAATAATATCATCATCCTCAACAAAGCCTATCAGGCCGCCTTCAAAAGCTTCCGGCGTTACGTGTCCTACCACAAATCCATGCGTCCCGCCACTAAAACGTCCGTCAGTAATAAGGGCTACAGACTTTCCTAATCCTGCGCCAATAATAGCGCCTGTAGGTTTCAGCATTTCGGGCATACCAGGTGCGCCTTTAGGCCCTTCATTTTTAATTACCACTACATCTCCGGCCTTTACTTTGCCGCTCGCCAAACCTTCTATCAGCTTCTTTTCTCCGTCAAATACACGGGCAGTCCCTTCAAACCGTTCACCCTCTTTACCGCTGATCTTTGCAACACTACCTTTTTCGGCAAGATTGCCATACAATATCTGTAAATGGCCTGTTTTCTTAATCGGCTTTTCCAAAGGCATTACAATATCCTGCGTTTCAAAATCCAGATCGGGTACATTTTCCAGGTTCTCTGCAATGGTTTTACCGGTTACAGTTAAACAGCTTCCGTCAATCAAGCCGTTCTTTAATAAATATTTCATTACAGCAGGAACGCCGCCTTTTTCATGCAGGTCCTGCATCAGGTATTTCCCGCTGGGTTTAAAATCAGCTAAAACAGGTACCCTGTCGCTGACAGCCTGGAAATCATCCTGTGTTAAAGAAATACCCACGCTTCTGGCCATAGCCAGTAAGTGCAGCACAGCATTGGTGCTGCCTCCCAGTACCATGATCACGGTAATAGCATTTTCAAAAGCTTTACGCGTCATAATATCGCGCGGCTTAATATCCTTTTCTAATAAAAGGCGGATATACTTTCCGGCTTCCAGGCATTCACGCTTTTTATCTTCACTTAATGCGGGGTTGCTGCTGGAATAAGGTAAGCTCATCCCCATAGCTTCTATAGCCGATGCCATAGTGTTTGCTGTGTACATACCTCCGCAAGCGCCTGCACCGGGGCAGCTTCTTTTTACAATTTCTTTAAAATCGCCTTCGTCAAGCTTTCCTGCAATTTTCTGCCCTAAAGCCTCAAACGCCGAAACAATATTTAAGTCTTGACCTTTATAATGACCGGGAGCTATAGTACCACCGTACACCATTATAGCCGGGCGATTTAAACGCCCCATAGCCATTAAGGAGCCGGGCATATTTTTATCGCAACCGGGGATAGCTATCAGCGCATCATAATACTGCGCACCACAAACAGTTTCTATAGAATCTGCAATTACATCGCGGCTCACCAGCGAATAACGCATACCGTCTGTACCATTGCTCATACCATCGCTTACGCCAATAGTATTAAAGATCAGCCCTACCAGGTCATGATCCCATACTCCCTTTTTTACATCTACTGCCAATCCGTTCAGGTGCATATTACAGGGATTGCCGTCATATCCCATGCTTACAATGCCCACCTGTGCTTTTTTCAGATCATCTTCTGTTAATCCCAGGGCATACAACTGTGCCTGGGCTGCAGGCTGAGTAGGATCTTGTGTTATAGTTTTCGAGTATTTGTTTAATTCGCTCATAAAAAATAGTTATTCGAGTTTCCTTATAGTTTAATCTTCTAAATAATCTTGAATTAATAGTCAAGGCTCAATAGTTAAGCGTAAAAATGGAGCTACCTTTTATTTATTATTTTCTACGCAATGTTTATACTTTCAGATACAATTAGCCTTTTGTTTTGCCTACACTTTTCCCTGAAGCATGATTGCATATTGATTATTGCGTATTAGCTGCAGAATAGTTGCTTACCTTATCCGCCATCTCTTTCAGGTCGCTGTCTTCCACCTCTTTTTTAGCATCTGCCACGTTTAAAAACTGCTGGTATAATTCATCTACCTGGTTCCGGTCAAATTCATAGCCCAGGTTCTTAAAACGGTAAGCCAGTGCGCTCCGGCCACTGCGGGCAGTAAGTACAATGCGGCTTGTGTCTGCCCCTACTTCTTCAGGAGCTATGATTTCGTAAGTACTGGATTCTTTCAGGAACCCATCCTGGTGAATGCCCGACGAATGAGAGAATGCATTGTCACCGACGACGGCTTTATTAGGCTGGACAACCATACGCATGGTATCTGATACCAGGCGGCTCATCGGCA
>JASGDI010000040.1:0-6597 GCA_049841335.1 Niabella sp.
CGCGGGAAAGGTAAACGCAATTGTGGGTTGACATTATTCAGCGCCGTAACGCCTGCAAATTTCTTAGTAATATTCCGGGCTATCAGCATCAGAAAATGGATTTTATGCTTACAGGAATAATTTCGACATCATTAAAGTGTATATGCTCTTTATTTAATTCAACAGCACCGGTAAATTCTATTTTTGCCCCTGGCTTTAACATGGGCCTGGCAGCCGGTATTATTTTCTGACGTACAATTTTATTCAGTTCCTCGGAAATACTGTTCAGATCGCTGGTGTTCGGAAACTCCTGTAAATTCACCAGGCCCGAAGCATCCCGCAACGCATTACCATATACAAACTCCATCGCAACCGTAGCTTTAAAAGGTGCGGCCGATTGTATAGTGATTTTCAAATCATCTGCTGTAATAGCATCAATAACTGCAATACCTTTTACGAGGGCGTAACGATAATTACCTATAGCCAGGGCATTGGTATATTTGTCGAAAGCAGTACTGGCATCATCCTCTATAGCCTCTTTTAAAACACTGATAGCTACAGCGCTGTCTAACTTTGCCGGTAATTTTTCGTTCCATAGCTGAGCTGCAAAGCCAGCAGCATCGAACTGCGCTCCTTTTGATGCGTTTACATCGCTGAGTTTTTTAATGTAAACTGAGTTATAGCCCAGCAAAGCCACTATAACAACGAGCAATCCATATTTAAGTATCTTTTTCATTGGCATCATCATTTTTTACCGTATGCCACATAATCTTTTACATTCTTCTTAGTAACCAGCTCAACTGCTACCGGTATCTTTTGAGGGAAATCTCTTTTACCCCTGATGTATTCATCAGCAAATTGTGCTGCCGTTTCTGCCATTACCAAAGGGAACTGCATGCCCGTAGCATATACCTTACCATCGTTAACCGCATCAATCACATCATCTGCTCCGTCAAAGCCAAACACTTTTACTTTATCTGCCTTACCAGCAGAAAGCAATGCCTGATAGGCGCCCATGGCCATGGCATCATTTCCGCAAAACACACCATCAATATTGGGATGTGCCTGCAAGATGGATTCCATTACTTCCATTGCCTTGTTACGATCAAAATCTGCACTTTGCTGAGCCACCATTTTTAATTCCTTATAGTTATCTACCACACTGTGAAAACCTTTAGACCTGGCCCAGGTATTGTTATCTCCAACCAAACCCAGCAACTCTACATAGTTACCCTTTTTATTTAACTGCTGTACAAAATATTTACCTATAGCCACTGCGCCGGAATAACTGTCGGACAGTATCTGGGAAGTAGCCGCATCCAGAGCATTAATTTCCCTATCCATGCAAAACACGGGAATACCAGCTGTTTTAGCTTTCTGAACATTAGCTACAGAACCATCTGCATCCGTAGGATTAAAAAGAACAGCGCTAAATCCTTCTACTATAATATTATCAAAATGATCGCTCTCAAGAGCAGCATTATTCTGCGAATCAAAAAGCCGGGTCTCGTATCCCAGGGACTTTGCTTTTTCTGCAGCTTTCTCACCAAGAAAAACAAACCACGGGTTATTAAGCGTTGAAATAACAATAGCTATCTTTTTCCCGCCAGGGGCAGATTGCTTTTGTCCGCATTGTGTAAAAAAAACAACTGCAAACAATGCTATAATAATATGACAAGTTATATGCTTCATGATTGTTATCGTTTTTGCCTGCAAAAGCGCCGGTGTCTGATCAGGTTAAAAGCTGCCTGGCTGTTTGAGCAATACCCTTCCTGCTGATCCCGTAGTGATTCAATATATCTGACTGCGAACCGGTTACCGTGTACTCATCTGGTATACCTATAATTTTAAACGGTTTGAAAATACCTTGCTGCAACAAATAAGAAGCGCAGGCCTCACCCAAACCACCATAAATACTATGCTCTTCAACAGTAACAATAGCCCTGCACTGCCCGGCCAAACGGGCCAGTAATGCCGTATCCAAAGGTTTAATGGTATGCATACTTACAACAGCAGCCGATACGCCTTCTTCTTTTAAAAGTTGCGCCGCTTCAAGCGCAGGATACACTGTTTCACCGCAACCAATAAGCAATACATCATTGCCCTCGGTGATAACACGGCCTTTGCCAAATTCAAACACCTCATTGGCAACTTCCTCTTTTAAAGGAGGCATAGGTTTTTTACCAAAACGTAAATACACCGGAAGATTGGTATTGGCAGCAGCCTCAATTGCCCTGGCGGTTTCCCAGTTATCAGCCGGCGCCACCACCATGATATTATTTATAGCACGCAAAGCGGCATAGTCGTGCAGGCTGTGATGGGTGCTGCCTAATGCCCCATAACTTACTCCTGCGCTGATACCAATAACGTTAACGGGATTATTGCTATAAGCCACGTCATTCTTTATTTGTTCCAGGGCCCGTGCCGTAAGAAAGCAGGCAGGCGAAGTAGCAAATACTTTTTTACCGCAGGAAGCAAGGCCGGCAGCCACGCCCACAAGATTCTGCTCGGCAATGCCTACTTCCACAATCTGTTCAGGATATTTTTTTCCGAAAGGCACTAATTTACCGGAGCCCCGGCTGTCGCTGGTTACAGCAATTATATTACTGTCCGTTTCAGCCAAACGCTGCAAGGTTTCTGAATAAACATCCAGGTTTGCTTTGTAAGGTAGTGTGTTGATCTGTTCTGCCATTTGTTAAGTCCGTATAAATTGTCGTCCTGTTTCGATAGCCCCGATAGATCGGGGGAATACGAAGAACGTTTAGGTTAAAACATGGTTCGCCAGGCTCACCATGACATTTCATATAAAATTTAAATCACTGATAATGCTTTATCCAGCTCTTTTATGGCCTGCTCATATTCCTCTCCTGAGGGAACACCATGGTGCCATTTCAGCACGTTCTCCATATAACTTACGCCTTTACCTTTGGTAGTATGCGCAATTACTACGCTTGGCTTGCCCTCTTCAAAAGGCAGCTCCTGTAAAATCTCTTTCAAAGCGGTCACATCATTGCCATCCACTTCCCTTACCGCCCATCCGAAACTTTTCCATTTCTCATCCAGCGGATCGGTATTGCAAACATCGGCTGTAGGGGCCGTTATCTGCAATGTGTTCTTGTCTACAATAGCACAAAGATTATCCAGCTTATAATGGGCTGCCGTTAATGCTGCTTCCCAATTGCTTCCTTCGGGCATTTCACCATCGCCCATTAATGTGTATACTTTATAATTCTTCTTATCGAGCTTGCCTGCAATAGCAGTACCTACAGCAATGGGCAGGCCATGACCTAACGCACCGGTATTCTGTTCAATTCCGTTGACCTTACGTGTAGGATGGCCGATATAATGAGATTGATACCGGCACAATGTGTTCAGATCTTCTTCAGGGAAAAACCCTTTATCTGCCAGCACTACAAACAAGGCTTCTACGGTATGCCCCTTACTTTGAATGTACCGGTCCCTCTCTGGTGATGAAAAATTTTGGGGAGATACATTCATGATCTCATTATACAATACATTTAAAATATCGGTACATGAAAGACTGCCGCCGGTATGACCAGCTTTTGCCTTCATAACATATTTGAGTATCTTTTTTCTATACTCAATGGACTTTTGTTTCAGTTCTTTTGTTGTCATGACCCAAGCCTGTTTAAAGAAAAAAATTTATTCATGTACATAGGTTTCCCAGCCCAGGTAGTTTTCCATGGCCTCTCTGAGAATACCAGCCGTTTTGCTGGCGTTCATTACTACGTGATGCTCAAAGCCATTACGGCATACATGCTTCATCAGCCCCTGTAAGTTGCTGATCTGCGCTACAGCCCTGTTACCAAAGGTTTTCAGCTCATCGTTTGTCAGCTCGCCTTCACCCACATAGGCTTTAATAATGCCTTTACAATCATCTGTACTGATACGCCCGTAAGTCAGCGGCATAGCAGGTGTACGGCCATCTAACGCACCATAAGTATTTTCAGTACCTACTGTTGTACCCAAAATAGGTGCCGTGCTGATGCTGATATCGGGCAGGAAGGATTTTGCCCAGTTACCACAGTGAAACAATACACACTTCGTATCATCCTCGGCATAATTATTATTCCAGTCTACCAGCGCACTCGGCGAGCCACTCGCCAGCTGCATAGCATACATGCTCAAAGTGCCTGTTACATCTACCTCACAGGCGCTGGGAAGCATATTTTCGCTCATCATGCTCATGCTGGTACAAACATTACAGCCATAGTTTTGCTGCAGGGATGTCCAGCATTGAATAGCTGTACAATCCAGCGCATTGGCCTGCATAAATTCTTCCAGTACTACATCCAGCTTGGCAATCTGCACCAGCTTTTCATCAGGCGTTTTACCTACAGAAGTATAAGCATGAATTTTCTCCAGCTTATCTTTTACTGACGCATCGCTACCAGTGAGCTTACTGGCATTACCCAATATTTCAGACAGGTCAACTGTAGTAACTGAAATACCATGACGCTGCAAAATCTTTTCACTGTAACGCACTGTATTAAATGCTGTTGGCCTTGCACCTACCGCACCAATACGTACTTTACGCAGGCCCTTTACCACCCTGCAAACAGCTGTAAAATCAAGCAGGTCTTTTTTAAATGTATCATCTTTCAGCCGGCTTACATGCTTTGTAGTAAGCGTATATTTTATACCATACTGGTAAAGATTATTACAAACGGAGACCTTTCCACACCAGGCATCCCTCCTGTTTACTACATCCAGCTTGTTCAAATCATCAGGATAAGCCTGTATTAAGACCGGCACATCCAGGCCGGCCAGCTTCAAGGTCTCTGCAATACCTTTTTCATCTCCGAAATTAGGCAGCACCACTAATATTCCATCTATTACATCACGGTGCTTGCGAAACAGCTCTGCACATTTCTGCGCTTCAGCAAAAGTTTCCACACCTCCTAATTTGGAATCGGCATCGCTTAACATAACGGGTGTTATATTCAGCCCCTTTAAAAAATCAATCAGTTCAATTCTTGCTTCCGCAACTAATTTATCGGGAAAAAAATCCCTGTTGCCAATGATAATTCCGAGAGTAGCATTTGATGACATCTTTACAATAGTTTCGAGTATTTAAAATAGCTTATATTATAAACAGCTTCCTTATCTTTTTCCCCTGCATGGGGCAGATCATAATTCTGATCAGTAGGAGTATCGGCATCAGGAAAACGCCTTACATCCCCTGTTCTGAAAGATATATGATGCACTTTATGAATGGGTGCAAAAATGATGTTATTGTTAGGCCTGCTTCCGTTAATGGACACAGTATATAACCTTGTTTCCGTATTCAGCTCTATCACAAAATCGTATTTTTTACCAGCCTCATACCTGGTGAGCGTTTTATTACGATAGCCTGCCTTTGTAAGTATATTTCCTTCCTCGTCAAATGATATACGGAGGCAGGGGGTATTTTTTGCATCCTGCACTTCAATATCCAGCCGGCCATTAGCATCCTGTTTGGGAGTAATGCTAAATTCAATTTTTACTTTGCCGGCCTCAGGTACTATCCTTTCTGCCTTTGCATAATCAAAAGGATCAAGATCTTTTAAAGAAAGATATTTCTGCCCGTTCTCCTTTGCTATGGAAACCGGCGCCCATAGCGGGCTATAGATATTCCAGCTATTTAACTCTTCGCCATCTTTTAATAAACTGAACTGATCTTCAGCTTCTTTATCAACAGCGCTTTTCACCGGTACAGGGATCTTTGCCACCCACATATCTTCCTTATTAACGCTGTAAGAAACCCAGGCATTATTACCCGGGGGATGACCATTCATTTCCTGGATACCGCGTACATATTGAGGTCCGTAAGATTTATAGTTACCTCCATAACGCATGGAAGTAATTTCTCCATTAACTAGTAACAGGTTCTTATATTTCAAACCGTCATCACTTACCGAAAGGGCCAGCGGCCACCTGAATTCTGAAGGATTATAAACAGTGATATACTTCCCGTCAGCAGTTTTCTGTCCCCATATTTTAGCATTGGAATTTACAAAGCCAGGTGCGCGCAAAGGACTATACAGCCAGGTTTTACCGCCATCTGCAGACATGCTGGTTAATGCATTTTTCCAAAAGCCAATAACATTACCATTAGGTAAATGATAGTAGCTGAATGCTTTCAATTCCTTTTTTAAAGGTATCAGCGGATCATTTCTGTCGGCCTCCTCCACCCACTGCTGCATTTGCAGCGGCTGAGACAGCAGCTCGTCGCAGGCTGCAACAAACGCTTTGTCCTTTGATTTTTTGTAAAATGGGTAGCTGGTATTTTTCTCATTAAAATCATGATTGTAACGAATAAAATAAATAGGCCCCAGGTTGCCATCCTGCCTGATCTCCCGCACCACACGCCCGATTCCGTTACCATCGTTGGGATCATCTTTCGGATACAGAGCAATACCGTAATATCCCAAAGCCAGTAACTTATTGTTCTTTGCAACATAAAAGCCCATACGCTGGTGCATTACCGCATCTATACCGCGGGCAATAGCCGTATCTTCTTTCTTTTTAAATCCATCAGGTATCCTGTATTCAGGAAAAAGGCTTACAGGCTCAGACCAGTTATACCCGTCTTTTGAAGAAAACAGCCAGGTAGCA
>JASGDI010000041.1:0-6069 GCA_049841335.1 Niabella sp.
CGGCCTGGTGCTGTGGCGTAAATGCTATTATTATTCCTGATAAAGGAGTGGGGGCCCTGAACGAAGATGCTATCCTCACTTCTGCAGGTGCTTTGGAAAAGATCCCGGTATGCCGTGTCAATAGCCTGATGAAAGCAGTGGACGAACTGCACCTGAACGGCATTACTGTTTTTGCCAGTGAAATGACGGCTTCAAAAAATATTTATGATTGTGATTTTTCAGTTCCTGCTGCTATTGTAATGGGCAGCGAAGAAAAAGGCATCTATCCCGCGCTTTTAAAAATATGCGATGAAAATATCAGCATACCCATGAAGAATAATTTTGAAAGCCTTAATGTTTCTGTTGCCACGGGAATAATCCTGTATGAAGTGATGAAACAGAGAGAAATATAAAATATTGAATTCTAAATTTAAAATTTAATGTTCCCGTATGGATTTCATGGCACCTATAAATATTCCCCAATTACAGCCGCCTGTTGCTTATGGCAATAAGATATTGCTAATAGGATCCTGCTTTACTGAACATATTGGTAATGCTTTGGCCGGGTATAAATTTGAGGTGCTGCAAAATCCACATGGTATTTTATTTGAGCCGGCAAGTGTAAGGCACAGCCTTATAGCTTATATTGAAAACAGGAAATATACGGAGGCAGACCTGTTTTACCTGAACGAGCTGTGGAACTCGTGGCACCATCATTCCCGCTTTTCAGGTATGGATAAGGAAACAGTGCTGCAAAATATCAATGCAGCCGTAGAACAGGCGCATCATTTTTTAAAAGATACCGATTGGGTGATTATCACCCTGGGGTCAGCGTTTTCTTATATACTGTCTTCAAATAACCTGCAAAATGAAAGGCACGATCTGCATGTGGCTAACTGTCATCGTGCGCCCGGCCAGTGGTTTTATAAAAAATTGCTGGGCATTGAAGAGATTATTGCAGCAATGGATAATACCTACCATCGCTTGCGTGCTTTCAATCCTAAAATAAAGATACTGTTTACGGTGAGCCCTGTACGCCATTTACGCGATGGTGTTATAGATAATAACCGTAGCAAAGCGCGGCTGATAGAAGTGGTGCATCACCTGGTAGATAAATTTCCCGGGGTGTATTATTTTCCGGCTTATGAGCTGGTTATTGATGTGCTGCGCGATTACCGTTTTTATGATGTAGACATGGCGCATCCTAATTACCCCGCTACAGAATTTGTCCTGGAGAAATTTACAGAAGCCTGTATTGACAGCGATTCGCAGCTATTAATGAAGGAAGTGAAACAAATAGCCATTGCCCGGAAACACAAAGCGTTTCAGCCCCAAACCAATGCACATCAGCAGTTTTTAAAGGCCCATTATGAGAAAGCGAAAGCGCTGGCAGCACAATATCCTTTCCTAAATTTTGATGAGGAGATGCAATATTTTTCGGGGGTATGATTTTATGGAATAGTGTCCAAAGTTGTTATGCCACCGTCAATCCATATCCACTCAATTTTTTCATACACAAAAGAAACTTCTTCAAACTCTTTATATTTTACCAGCTCAGGGTTTTTATTATTAGGCATTGCCATTTTTATACCTGACAGGGTTGCGTTAGTGAGGCGAATGGTATAGTAATTTTTTTCTGCCCCTGTGCGCCCGATGCCGGCGGTATTTTGTGAGGTATAAAATTGTAATTCAAATGATGTGAGTACTTCACCGCTTATGAGTGCCTGCATGAGCAACGGCGTGCTGCGGTCCAGCTCCTTGGTTATTACTAATGGTAAATGCCTGCGTTTTCCTGTTGCAAGTCCGCTTGCTGCATCGCGTGGTAATACTACTTCGTGGTTACATGCAATTACTTCTATAGTATTTTCGCGTCCTTTAAGCGTTACGCTGCCTTTAATATTTCCCTGATTTTGTCCTTTTAACCTGAGGTAAGCATTCAGTGCCATAGTTTTTGGGGATTTAGAGCATTAAAGTTAAATGCGGTAGAGCGCTTTGTCAATACCATAAACAGGGGAGGTGAATCAGGCGATAATTTTACAAAGTGTAAATGAAGTTATTTAGAGCCGTCACTTGGCAGTGAAACAGAGAAGTCTCAATGGAAAGCCTGTTACGTTCTCAATTCAATAAAGCGTAGAGGTTTCTCCTTTTATTCCGGTACACAAGGATTCCAGTCGAAACGACAAAGGATGTTCTTGTTGCACTTGTGAACCCGATCAACTCTGGGTTTGCAATAGTATTCCGGATTAAGAAATTCTATACACTGTCTTTGTATAATATTCCTCTCCCGGCCTTAGAATCGTATTCGGGAAGTTGTCAATTCTTATAGCGTTGGGATGCTTTTGGGTTTCAAAGCAAAAACCAGAGAAAGGCTTATACTGTGTGCCGTTTTTACCGGTAATAGCTGGTGAACCGGACGCATTATATAAGTGTACCAAAGGTTCGGTAGTAAATACTTCTAGTTTAGTTCCGTTAAAATTACCTTCAGCTGCCAGGTTTTCAATACCAACTGTATCCAGGGGAAAACTAATGTCAATCCCATTTTCAGGATTTTCAATTTTGCCTGTTTGATTGAAACCTGTAAAATCATTACGGGTGCCTTTAACCGGCAATACCTTGCCCGTGGTACAATAATTAGCATCCTGCTCAAGGTAATGGCTGGCGTTTATCTTTAACTGATGAGCGTGTATATCGCCTTCGCCATTGTTTAAATTGAAATAGCTATGATGGGTGAGATTTACAGCGGTGGGACGTGTGGTAGTGGCTTTATATTCATAGCTCAGTTCGTTATTCCCGTTCAGCTTAAAAATAATTTGTGCAGTCAGCTCACCCGGGAAGCCTTCTTCTCCATCGGGGCTTACGTATTGCAGCACCAGTTCCTCGTCTGCTGAAGACACTCTTTCCCATACTTTTTTATCAAAACCTTCCATGCCACCATGCAACTGGTAGCCGGGATTATGGCTGTTCAGCTTATATTCTGTACCGTCAATAGTAATGGATGCTTTATCAATCCTGTTACCATAGCGGCCGATTGCAGCGCCGAAATAAGGATAGTTTTTAAGGTAGGCTTCGCTCCAATACTGACCAGGATCATCAAAACCCAGAACAATATCATTGTAAGTGTTGTCAGATTTCTTTATTTTTAGCGCCATAATAATAGCGCCATAATTAGTAATGTTCACAATGGTACCTGCCTCATTTTTTAAAGTATATAAAAATACCTCTTTCCCGTTGGGGTGCTGGCCATATAATTGCTCTGATATTTCCGCCATAAAATTATTTTTGATAAAAATATAGAATTGATATGACTATAGATCATCTGAAAGCCGAATTTGAAAAGAAATTTAACAAGCCGTCCGAACATATTTTTTTCTGTCCGGGTCGTGTGAACCTCATTGGGGAGCATATTGACTATAATGGCGGTATGGTAATGCCATGCGCTATTACGATGGGAACCACACTGCTGGTAGCCAAAAACAACGATAATGTATTCAGGTTTCGCGCTGTTGATTTCCCCGAAACTACAGACGTAGCTATACAAAGTGCCTACAGCAAAATCGGTCCTGAATGGTTTAATTACCCTGTTGGTGTTATTCATGAATTCACAAAAGCAGGCATTCAGCTAACCGGGCTTGATTTTCTTTTCAGCGGTAACCTGCCCATTGGCTCGGGTCTTTCTTCTTCAGCTTCTATTGAAGTATTAACAGCTCATGCTTTAAATGAAATGTTTAACGGGGGCATGAGCAAAGTGGAGCTGGCTTTGCTGGGTAAACGTGTGGAGAATGATTTTATGGGGCTGAACAGCGGTATTATGGATCAGTTTGCAGTAGCTATGGGTAAAGATGCTCATGCCGTTTTGCTGAATTGCGATACGCTGGATTATGAATACCTGCCTTTTGAGATCGGAGATTATGTGCTGGCCATCGTTAATACCAACAAACCCCGGAAGCTGGTGGAGTCAAAATACAATGAACGTTTCAACGAGTGCCGTACCGCTTTAAAACAGTTGCAACAAAAATTAGCAGTTACCCATTTATGCGAAGTAACTATTGAGGACTTCACAAGGAACAGGGACCTGATCAATGATGCAGTTGTTGAAAACAGGGCTTTACATGTGATATCAGAAGATGAAAGAGTGAAAAAAGCAAAGACCGCATTGGTTTCGGGCGATATTAAAACTTTTGGGGAACTCATGTATGCCTCTCACGATTCTTTGCAGAACCTGTATGAGGTTTCAGGAAGGGAATTGGATACGATCGTTGATTTTTGTAAAACCTATACCGATTGTATTGGTGCGCGCATGACAGGCGCCGGCTTCGGGGGGTGCGCGATCGCTTTGGTCAAAAAAGACAGTTTTGATGATTTTAGTGAAAAACTTACAGCGTATTATAACGAGCGTATCGGGTACAAGCCCGGAGTATTTTCATCTGTAATTGCTGAAGGGGTGAGAACAATAGTCTGATCCTTGCTTGCAGGATAGAAATATTCAGGGAAGGAATGAGGCTTCTCTGGATATTTTTAGCCAGTTAAATTACGGTGCAGATTTTTTAAACGGAAAACCTTCTTTTCTTTCAGACCCGTTTACGGTACCTGAGATTTCAGCATAAATTGAATCTGCACCTGCCTTGTTATAAGTTATTTTGGTGGGAAAATCGTGCTGCGGGTTCTCAAAAACCAGTGTGTTTTTATCACTATATACCAGCCTGAAGCTAACCGGGGCCTCATTTTGGTTTCTTGTGCTGACCACATAATCCAGTGTGTCTTTCCTCAGTTGAAGGGTTACCTTTTCGTAAAATACAGTGTCCTCTTCTGCTATTATAAAGCTTTCTGCTTTAAACGTAGAGTCATTTTCTTTTTCCCAGTTTTCCATAGCGGTTCCATCCTCAGAAAGATTTTCCCAGTTGCCCAATAACCAACTGGCCTGTTCCAGTTTTGTATAATCAGGTGCGGCGCTGCTTTCTGTGCTGTTCTTTTTTTCGTTTGGGGTATTGCAGGAAACAGCAGTGGTTATTATTAAAAAGGCTGTAATAAAATAGCGGGTCATATTTACGAGAAATTTAATGTTGTTGTATGTTGTTTTTGTATTTAAAAGTTGAGATATGAAATTTTGCCGCTGATAGCCCCGCGTAAAACAGGGATACACCTGAGCCGTTTATACCATTTCAGCCAGCAGCTTTCCCATCGTGGGGGCCAATGCCACGCCCATGCCACCCAGCCTTACAGCGCAAAACGTTCGGTCTGTAAGCTGTTTGAGGATGGGTGTTTTTTTCTGTCCCATAGCCATGATGCCGGCCCAGCGATGGGTTATCCCCGGCTTTTGCCCGGGCAATATAAATTTAGAAAGAAAATCTTCAAGCGCCTGCTGAACAGGCAGGGTTGTGAATGCGTCGAGTGTGTACTCTGTTGCTATAGAAGTGTTCCTGGCCCCGCCTAACAGGATCCTGTCATTCAGATTTCTGAAATAATAAAAACCTTCATCATAGTGAAATACGCCTTTCAGTTTTAAGTCCGGGACGGGTTCTGTAAGCAATACCTGTCCGCGTGCAGGCACAACAGCTATATGCGGCAATAAAGATTTGCTGAACGCGTTAGTGCAAAAGATCACCTGCTGAGCATGCAGCGTACGCTTGTCGGTAGTTTGCAGCTTAATGTCATCAGCGCCTTCTTCAAAGCTTTTGAGCTCGGTTCCGCACATTACCTGGACATCCATTGCCGACATTTTTTGTAACAGTGCACCCATTAATTTGCCGGGGTGCAAAGAACCCTCGAACCTGTTCTCTATGAGGTATTGGGTGTTTGCAAAACCAAACTCTTCTATCAGGTCATTCTTTAGTATAAAGGTTTCTGTAGCAGAAGTGACAGGGTAAAGCAGGCTGTTAATTGCGTTTAATTTTTCTAACGGCGCTTCCTTATTAAGCAACTCATAGCCTCCTGTATTGTAATAGTCTATAGCCGAGTCATTGAAGTGCTGCCGGATCGTTTTTAACCCCTCAAAGCGCCACTGAAGTAATTGTAATGCTTTGTCAGCCCCCATTGTATCTATATCTGATAATATTTCTGTAAGGCTTCCAAAGCAGGCAAAACCTGCATTAC
>JASGDI010000042.1:0-3472 GCA_049841335.1 Niabella sp.
GCAGCCGGTGCCCGGTAGACCAGCGACACCGGCACCTTCGCGCCGTCGCGCGCGTCGATCCACAGCCGCTCGGTGACGTACTGCGAGGGGTCGTAGCCGGGCACCGGCTGCTGCTTCAGCAGGCGGCGTTCGCCGGTGACCACGTTCAGTTCGTAGGTGGTCGCCGGCGTGGTCAGCGATGTGTACGAGTAGCGCAGCCACGGCGTGTCGGTTTCCGGCGTGGCGTCCGATTCCATCGCATACGCCGGCTCGTCCGCCTGGACGTATTGCGATTCCCTCGCAAAACCCCGCACATCCGCGTGCGGACTTTCCAATGCCGTTCCATCTTTCCTCAGCAAGCGGATGCGGGTCAAACCATCGGAGCGCTCATCGATCGCGGCGAAGCCGTCGAACAGTTCGATGCCCTCGATGAACACCTTGTCGTCGTGCGCGACCCAATCGGTCCATTGCATGCGCGAAGTCGCACCGGACGGCGCGACGACGATCTTGAAGTTCTTCGCGCCGTCGGCATTGGTGCGGATCACCCACTGTCCGTCGAAGTGGTCGGCGTCGTATTCCAGGTCGCGTTCGCGCGGGGCCAGCACGACGAACTCCGACGGATCGGCGGCCGGGGCGTAGCGGCATTCGCTGGACACCGTGCTGTCCAGGCCGATGACGATGTAGCGGTCGTCGCGGGTGCGGCCGATGCCCATGTAGAAGCTGTCGTCCTTTTCCTCGTAGACCAGCGCATCGTCCTCGACCGGCGTGCCCAGCACGTGCTTCTTCACCCGCACGCTGAGCAGGGTTTCCGGGTCCTTCTCGATGTAGAACAGGGTCTTGTCGTCGTCCGCCCAGACCAGGTTCGGCTCCACGTTCGGGATCGCATCGGGCAGGGTCCGCCCGGTTTCCAGGTCCTTGAACCGCACCGTGTACTGTCGGCGGCCGTTGCTGTCGTCGGCGTAGGCCAGCAGGCGGTTGTCCTGGCTGACCTGATAGTCGCCCACACTGTAGTAGTCGTGGCCTTGGGCCAGCGCGTTGACGTTCAGCAGGACCCGTTCGTCGGCGAAATCGGCCGCGGCGTTGGCCCGCTGGATGGCCAGCGCATCGACGCCCGCGCCGTCGCGGCGGCGCGCGTGGACAGGATAGTCCTTGCCAGCTTCGTAGCGCGCGTAATACCACCAGCCGCGATCGCGGTACGGTACGCTGGCGTCGTCCTGCTTGATGCGGCCGACGATTTCCCCGTACAGCTTTTCCTGCAGGGGCTTGGTCGGCGCGAGGACGGCGTCGGCATAGGCGTTCTCGGCGTTCAGGTACGCCAGCATTTCCGGATTCTTGCGATCGTCGTCGCGCAGCCAGTAGTAGTCGTCGTTGCGCTGCGCGCCGAACGGAGCCTCGACCACGTGCGGCTTTTTCGCCGCGTCGGGCGGAACCGGCGTGGCGGCGAGGGCGGAAGTCGGGGATACGGTCATCAGCAGGGTCGCGAACAGGAGGGAAACGGTTTTCATGCGGGGCCTCGGCGCTATGCCCTCCCCTTCGCGCCGCGGGCGCGAGGAGGAGGGCGATCGGCGGGAATCACTTGGCCAACTGCTGCCACAGGAAGGTATAGGCCAATGCGTTCATGTGCGCGGTCTGCGCGTTGTTGGCCGCGCCGCCGTGGCCGCCCTCGACGTTCTCGTAGTAGCGCACGTCCTTCCCCGCTGCATCCATCTTCGCCATCATCTTGCGCGCGTGGCTGGGATGCACGCGGTCGTCGCGGGTCGAGGTCATGAAGATCGCCGGCGGATAGGTCTTGTCCGCGTCGAACAGGTAGTACGGCGAGAAGCTGCGGATGAATTCCCAGTCGTCGGTGTCGGGATTACCGTATTCGGCCATCCACGACGCCCCGGCCAGCAGGTGGTTGTAGCGCTTCATGTCCAGCAGCGGCACCTGGCAGACCACCGCGCCGAACAGTTGCGGGTACTGGGTGAGCATGTTGCCCATCAGCAGGCCACCGTTGCTGCCGCCCTGGATGCCCAGGTGCGCGGGCGAGGTGATTTTCTTCGCGACCAGGTCCTCGGCGACCGCGGCGAAGTCCTCGTAAGCCTTGTGCCGGTTGGCCTTCAGCGCGGCCTGGTGCCAGCGCGGGCCGTATTCGCCGCCGCCGCGGATGTTGGCCACCGCGTAGACGCCGCCCTTCTCCAGCCAGCCCTTGCCCACACCGCCGGAATAGCCGGGGGTCAGCGAAATCTCGAAGCCGCCGTAGCCGTACAGCAGGGTCGGCGCCTGGCCGTCGTACTTCAGGTCCTTCGGCCGGACGAGGAAGTACGGCACCCGGGTGCCGTCCTTCGAGGTGGCGAAATGCTGCTCGACCACGTCGCGCGAAGCGTCGAAGAACGCCGGGTTGGACTTCAGCGCCTGCGGCGGCCTGCCCACTTCGGCCAGCGACAGCGTGGTCGGAGTCAGGTAGTCAGTGACGGTCATCCACACCGCGTCGGAATCGTCGCTGTCCACCGCGCTGACGCCGACCGTGCCCAACGCCGGCGCGCCGACGAAATCCTCGCGCCGCCAGCCGGCGTCGGTCGGGGTCAGCACGCCGAGCCGGTTCTTGACGTCGTCCAGCACGTTGAGGATCAGGTGGTTCCTGGTCCAGGCGTAGCTGGCCAGCGACGTGGTCGCGGTCGGCTCGAACAGCACGTCGAACGCGCGCTTGCCGGCGACGAAATCGTCGAACTTCGCGGCCAGCAGCGAACCGGCCTGGTAGTCCTTGCCGCCGACCGACCACGGTTCGCGCAGTTCCAGCAGCAGCCATTCGCGCTGCACCGACTTCTGCGCCGAATTGGGCGCGTCGATCTTCGTCAGCGAACCGTCCTTGCCGCGCAGGTACAGCTCGTCGTTGTAGAAGGCCAGCGTGCGGGTGACGAAATCGCGCTGGAATCCCGGCGCATGGTCGCGCATCGCGGCGATGTACATGTCGTCCGGCTTGCCTTCGTAGACCGGCTTCGCGCTTTCCAGCGGCGTGTCGCGCTTCCATTCCTTGACGATGCGCGGATAGCCGGAACTGGTCTGCGAGCCCTCGCCGAAATTGGTGTAGACGTAGACCGTGTCCTCGTCGATCCAGCCCAGCCCGCCCTTGGCCTCGGGGCGGAAGAAGCCGCCCTTCACCCATTCCTTCTTCGACAGGTCGAATTCACGGGTCACGTCGGCGTCGGCGCCGCCGCGCGACAGCGCGACCAGGCAGCGTCGATAGGCCGGCTTCAGGCAGTCGGCGCCGTGCCAGACCCAGTTCTCGCCTTCGGTCGCGTTCAGCGCGTCGATGTCGAGGACGGTTTCCCACTGCGGCTGCGGCTTGCGGTATTCGTCCAGGGTGGTGCGCCGCCAGACCCCGCGCTCGTGGTCCTTGTCCTTCCAGAAGTTGTAGTAGTAGCCGCCGATCTTCTCGACGAAGGGGATCTTGGCGTCGGAATCGAGGATCGCGCGGATGTCCGTTTCCAGTTGCCTGAACTGCGGCGTCGAC
>JASGDI010000043.1:0-6236 GCA_049841335.1 Niabella sp.
ATGGTTTTTACTGGCCTTCATCCTTATTGTAATGGCTGTATTTTCGATGTTCCTGCATACACTCAATTATGCCAAGTCTGAAATATGGTTCAAACGGATGCAACTGGTATCTTCTGCGGCCTTTAGCTTAGGACATGGAGGTAATGACAGCCAGAAAGTAATGGGAATTATTATGGCGGCTTTTGTGGCATTCGATCCTTCCATATATTCGCTGGATGGGATGGTAAGCTGGGTGCCGCTGGCCTGCTACTCTATGATAGCATTAGGTACGCTTAGCGGCGGCTGGAAAATCATCAAAACAATGGGTACTAAAATCACTAAAGTCACCCCGTTTGAAGGCGTAGCTGCAGAAACCGCAGGTGCTATCACCCTGTTTGCCACTGAAATGCTAAAAATACCTGTAAGTACCACACATACTATTACAGGTTCTATTATTGGTGTTGGCGCTACCAAACGCCTGAGCGCAGTACGCTGGGGAGTAACCACCAACCTGCTCTGGGCCTGGATCCTGACCATCCCTATCAGCGCTATCCTGGCGAGTGTTGTTTATTTTATTGTTAGATTGGTAGCAGGCTAAAAATCCTATTGATTTTTAGGCAAAAACGCTCACCTTTGCGCTGTGTTTACAAAAGCGCAAAGGTATTTTTATTAATAATATTTTATATGGCAAAAATTTTGGTTACCGGTGGCTGTGGCTACATTGGCTCTCATACAGTTGTTGATCTTATTCAAAATGGTTACGATGTGATCTCGATTGATAATAACAGCCGTTCCAATCCTGAAGTATTAAAAGGTGTGGAAAAAATTACCGGTAAGGCTGTAAAAAATTATAAGGTAGACCTGTGTAATTTTGACGATACGCACGCTGTTTTCCAGGAAAATACAGATATTATCGGCATCATTCATTTTGCAGCTTATAAAGCTGTAGGCGAATCGGTAGAAAAGCCCCTGTTTTATTATGAGAACAATCTTAACTCTCTTATAAATGTATTAAAGTGTGTAAGGGACTTTGAAATTCCTTATTTTGTTTTTTCATCTTCCTGTACAGTTTATGGTAATCCTGATGCTATACCGGTAACAGAGCAAACACCTACCAAACCTGCCGAAAGCCCTTACGGCGCTACCAAGCAGATGGGTGAGCAAATACTGACAGACTTTGCAAAAGTATTTACCCATACAAATGCTATTGCATTAAGATATTTTAATCCCGTAGGAGCACATCCCTCCATTGAAATTGGAGAGCTGCCCATCGGCCGGCCGCAAAATCTTTTCCCGGCTATTACACAAACAGCTATTGGCAAGCTGCCTAAAATGACTGTTTATGGCGCTGATTATGACACGCGTGACGGCAGCTGCCTGCGCGATTTCATTCATGTAAGCGATATTGCCCACGCACATACCCTGGCTATTCAGTTTTTAAAAAATAAAAAGAATACCGGTAATTACGAAATATTCAATTTGGGTACAGGTAATGGTGTTACCGTGCTGGAAGCCATTAATGCTTTTGAAAGGGTGAGCGGCGAAAAGCTCAATTATGAGATCGGCCCACGCCGTGCAGGAGACGTTATTGCCATTTATGCCAATAATGATTATGCAGTAAGAAGCCTTGGCTGGGATATTCAATATGATATTGACGAGATGATGGGTACTGCTTGGAAGTGGGAGCAGAAGCTGAAAGCGGAGGCTGATATAAACGCCTGATATAAATCTCTTCCGGAAGGTACATAAAATCACAGGTTTTTCTGTGTAAGTCCTTGTCTTTATGAGACTAGGCATTGTTATCTTTTACCTGCAAGCAGTAGTACAACAATATAATAAGGGCACAAAAAAAGCATCGTGCTTGTCGCTTTGGAGCCGGTTACCCGGTCTTCTGCTTAAACCCGATGCTTTTAATAGCTTCTGCATTGTCATGTAGTGCAGATATTGGAATTTTAAGTAAGTATATTTCTATACAAAGTTAAAAACCCATCAACCTACAGAACAAATGGCAAGGCTTCTGCTAAAATTTTGCTTCAGCTATATACAGGCTTTATCAGCGTTACAAAGCCAGAATATTTCCTGTATTTTACTACACTCCATATTCCCGGCAATATTGAGCCAAATATTTGCCCTCTATTGCTTCAGCTTTTTACAGCTTTCTGCATTTACGTCTGTATGCGATCACTATTGATCTTCCAGGCATTACTGCCAGTATTCCCAATAATTACACGATACATTTGTCAAAGAGGCTACTGTAAAATTACCCGTTTCAAAACTTCAAACTTAGTCCTTTGCAGGTCGTTGTTTTCTGTTTATCAACCGTGCATTATGAAGATACGATCTGAAGCAGGCCTGCTCCAAATTTTTATCCTGTTTTGTACACACTTGTTTTGAACAGTATTATACACATCTCTTACGCATATAATGCACATAAATGCACATTAAGTGCAGGGTATATTAACATCTGTTACAATAAAAAGAGCCGCCCTGATTGGGCAGCTCTTTGGATATATGGAAACTTTGGTATGCTAAAAATTAATCTGCTTTATAAGCTGTTATGGCATCTGTAACAGATTTTGTACCGTCTTTATCTACCTGTACAATTCTTACAAACAACTTACCTTCTCCGCTAACATCTACCTGTTCCCCGTTTTTACTGCAGGAAGCAAAGGACAATCCAATGCCCATTACCATCATCAATAAAAACAGCAGCCTGTTCTTCCTGTTTACTAATAAAAGAACCACCGCTAAAGAAAGTAAGGATATACCCATAACAGCAACAGGGACATCAACCGTTTTAGTAAAGCTGTAATAAATGGTTTTGTCTGAATTGCCATCCACCGCTTTTGTATTCACGGTTCCTATATTAAC
The DNA here is from genome assembly GCA_049841335.1 of Niabella sp. GTDB lineage: Bacteria > Bacteroidota > Bacteroidia > Chitinophagales > Chitinophagaceae > Niabella. Next base: position 2,851 of record JASGDI010000043.1, read on the forward strand.
AAAGTGCTGCCCGTCTGTTGAAACTTCAATTTCAAAATGGTCATTGTTGGTTTCTGTGAAAGTACTCCAGTTAACCTCCAGAGACCCGTTGGCAATTTTTGCGAATATTGAGCCATAAACAACCGGTAAAATAGTTGAAGTAGGGAAATAGGGGGTAGCAAGGTCTGCTATGGTTCTTGCATTAGCATCGCTGATAGGACTGCTAGATATCACTAATTCGTTATCAGTGCTATTACGGGTTAATAAATACACACCGCCCTGGCTTGGATCATGGTCGTCCTGTACAGCAATATAAAAATTACCTGATGAGGCTACTGCCAGCCCTACTACATACTCAGAGAAATTACCACCGCCGGGTTTAACTACATTGTACTTTGTTACAAGGTTGGTGGTACCGCCGCTTGTTGTAGATATAGCATTTGCCGGCGCAAAATAAATAACAGCAGCTCCCCCCGCCTGGTCTTCGTTAATCAAAGCGTAAAGATTACCGTTTCCGTCAAAAGTGATATCGCCATTGCGGAGATTTGAGCCAACGGGGGAAACACCATTTAAGGTAATGGCTCCAAGTAACTCAAAACTGTTGGCAACTACAGTACCTCCTGCACCAGGCTGAAACTTGGCTAAGGATATATTGCCACTTGCGTCAGAATAAGTCAGATATATCCAGCCGTCAGGAGCTGCAGACATAGTTCTGAATATTGCGTTATCAATTGCTGCATCATTAACATCACCAGAGTACACTTGCTGTGATGAAGGTTCTGCAGGAGTTGAAATTGTTGGATAAGTGGCTATTGAGTATATCTCAAACTCCCCCTGATTATTCCCACCCTCACTCGGAACGTAAGGAATATAATATAAATAGCCGTTATTACCTAAAGCCATTGCAGCGCTTAGCGTTGTTCCATCAGTTTCAGCGTAAGAAGTAACGATGGCACCGGATCCGGTGTTTGGGTCAACGCCTGTAATTTGTCTGATACCGGGGGTAGTATAATTACTTACCGTATAGAGTGTATCTGTAGTTTGCGCTTTGATCGAGAAAGCCGTAAAAAGAAAAAAACTTAAAAAAACTAATCCATTTTTCATAAGATGAAATTTTAATATTAATAAACACAATTAGAGGCTCATATTTTACTGAATGCCTGCAGTGAGATCCGGCGCCAAAAAAACTCCAGTGGACCATACCGGTTTGCGGTAAGCCAGTATTTTGAGAAAGCAACCTGGGCAAGAGTTATTATAGCGAACAGCAAAACAATCGACACATTTGGCAAATAAGCTGCACCGTTAAAAGCAAACGGAGCAAACAGGATACCACCAATTATTGATTGCAGGATATAATTTGTAAGGCTCATTCTTCCATAAAAGCGCAGTGACGAGAAAATGTGCGCCGGGAATATATTATAAACGAAAATGATTAATATAATATATATAAAGGCAAACGAAAGACCGGACCAGCCAGATATTATTAACAGAAGCTCTTTTGACACTGGTGTTCCGGCCGCCCAATTTTTTAAAAACATACATCCAGCGATCACAAATATCGGGATCAATAAATAGCGCAGGCTTTTTTTCCCTTTTTCTATAAACTGCACAAACCGTCCGCTCTCCCCCAAATAATAACCTAATAGCATCAGGCCAATTGTCTGGCTTACCCTTCCTACTTCAAAAGCCCACAAAAAGTTTCCTATCTGACCTTTTGTGAGGTTTACCCACATTATTTCCAGAAAACTGCCGTTTGCTATGGTATGATTGACATCGTTGATGAGTGAAAAAGAATTGTGCTCAATTATATTAATGTTCCCATTAAAGAGGTTAACGATAACCTGAAACCAAACCAATGGTTGCAACAGAAAGAAGCCCGCCAAGTATGGCATCCATTTCAACGGCAGCTTTATCAACAACAAAACAATAAACCCTATAATTACATATAAACCCAGTATATCACCATCAGGAAAGAAAAGAGCGTTTAGGCATGCAAATGGTATCAGCCCCAATAACCTTTTGGAAGAGCGCATGAAAGATATGGCTCCGGTAGAGGATTGGTTCACTAAAAACATGGAAAAACCAAAAAGCAGCGCAAAAATAGGGTAGGTTTTGTCTGTAAGAAAGTGATAATCTGCAACTTCGATCAATTTGTCGATTTTATACAGAAACGGGTTGTGCGAATAAACCCTGCCTTCATAATCAAACCTGGAAAGGAAATGCCTTAGAGAAATTCCCAGTAAGGCAAAGCCGCGAAGCACATCTATGACTTCAATCCTATTAGTTATATTTGCTTCTAAATGTCGCATTTGATGGAGGGCGATTAAATAAATTACCTAAACAGAATGCTAAGTAAGTTATTTTGAAAAAGTCTGTAGTTGCTTTTTAGATCAATACAGTCATTTTCTCGATGAATAGCTCCATTTTTTAGTTAAACCATATTGCAAAAATGATAAAACTGATAGCCATCGACCTGGATGGATCTTTATTAAGTGATGATAAAAAGCTACCCTCGGATTTCTGGCAGCTGATTCCGCAGATTTTTGAAAAAGGTATTACAGTGGTTATTGCCAGCGGACGCCCTTTTCATAATATAGCTGCTGTTTTTGAAAAAATTAAGGACCAGTTGTATTTCGCCTGCGATAATGGCAGCTACGTGGTGCACGCCAATGAGGAGATACTGGTAAGTCAGCTTGATAAGGCCTCTATTAAAAATTTTATAGAAATATCACGGCCTATAAAAGATGCTTATCCCGTTTTATGCGGTAAACACATAGCATACCTGGAGGATTGCGATGAAGCCTTTAAAAAACAGGCACTTAAATATTATCAGGAATTTAAAATTGTTGATGATCTTACAACGGTTGCTGATATGATTGTAAAAATATCGCTATGCGATCTGGCAGGCTCTGAAACAAACAGCTATCCTTTTTATAAACAATTTGAAAAAGACTTTAAAATAGCTGTTGCCGGAGAAATGTGGCTGGATATCACTAATATAGACGGCAGCAAGGGCAATGCGATCAGGGCTATACAACACAGGCTGAATATTACCCCTGAAGAGACTTTGGTTTTTGGGGATTACCTGAACGACCTGGATATGATCCAAAACGCTGGTTATAGCTACGCTATGAAAAATGCGCATCCGGGTATATTAGAAGCAGCAAAATATGTTACAGAACTGGATAATAACCAGGGTGGTGTAACAGATACTATTAAAAAACTACTGAATCTGTAAGCAGCGTTTATTAGTAGATGAGATTTGTACTGCAGCGTATGCGTAGGGTATCTCAAAAGCTGATAGGGTTGTCATATTGTTCCGACGTCAATCAGGAGGCTAAATTTTGATAACCAAACAGTTAGCCCTTTTGAGACAGGCTCTGGCAAATTTGTTGAGCAATTTTGAG
>JASGDI010000044.1:0-7883 GCA_049841335.1 Niabella sp.
ATATAAGGCACCAGCTTATATCGCAGTTGAATAGCATCCCGCATCGCAGAGAAATATTTATACGGGTACATCCAGAACCTTCGTTCTGTATCGGGCTTTTTAGTGCCATGGGTCCTCAGCACCGGGCTATAGATACCAAATTGTACCCAACGTGTATATAATTCCGGTGTAAAATCTTTGGTATAAACATGGCCGCCTATATCGTGGCTCCAGTAACTGTAACCAACATTAGCAGCCGTTGCTGTAAAATATTTTTCATAATCCAGCATATTCCAGTTGCTTCTTACATCACCCGAAAAACCAACCGGGTAGCGGTGATTACCTAATCCGCCCCACCTGTGAAAAATCATCGGCCGCAATCCAGAATGATTCTCTTTATCCGTATAAAAACAATAGTTGGTCCAAAAAACATTATTTAAACCTTTAACAGGCGTTTCTTTCCATTGTTGCCAATCCAGCCAGAAGAAATCAACACCCTGTCTTTCCAATGGCCTTATTACTTCATTAAAATATGCTCTGGCAAACTGTTTATTTGTAATATCCCATGCAATATTTTTACCAATTGACTTTGTGTTCCAGCCTGCATAAGCAGCAAACGCTTTATCGTATTTAAAGTCTTTTGTGGTATCGAGCCCTAATGAACGTACCATTCTTAAATAGGGCTCTCTTTCCTGCTCTGATATTCCTGAAGCGGGATGAATATTCAATGCATTTTTAATGCCGCGGTTTTGCATCCAGGATAGCATTTGTTCCGGTTCAGGAAACAATTCTGTATTCCATGTATATCCTGTCCAGCCCTGCTTTTGCCCCATTACATCTATTAATCCTGACCAATCGGTCAGCCCATCAATTCTATGCCAGTCCATATCCATTACAATTACATCTAATGGAATTTTATTTTTTTCCATGTCTGTAACCAGCTTTTTAAGCTCCTCATCAGAAAAAGCCCAATACCTGCTCCACCAATAACCAAATGCGTACAAAGGGGGCATATTTATTTTTCCAGCTACCCGGGTATAATCGTATAAGGCTTTTGAAAAATCATCTCCATATCCGAAAAAATAGCAATCAATAGCAGTAGAATCCTTACGTGGCCGGACCCAGTTCAATGCTATATCACCATCAAACAAACCGGTTTTTGAATCATCAATAAAGCTCCAGCCGCTTTTAGAAACAATTCCTTTCTCTAATTGTACTTTCCTACTATCTTCTACCCAGTCTAAAGAGCTTATGGTTCCTGATAAGTTTAAAGAATCTTCGTCGCCCCATTTCCAAATAGTCCTGTCATTTGCCGCAGCCAGCTCTATGAAAAGATTTTCCTTATTAAAAGAACCTGCTTTTATATGATACTTTAATTTTAATTTACCTGTTATTATATACAGCCATCCTCCTCTTACAAAAGTTTTAAAAGGGACCTTAGGTAAATTGCGGTTAATAAACGTTAATGACGCACGATCTTCAAATGCCCTATTTTTAGACCACTCCATCCTTATGAGCTCAGGTGTTAAAACCGTAAACCTGGCATTACCCGCTAATACTATCGCATCAGGGTTGGCCTTAGGATTATTATTTGACAGCGCTGCCCGGCTAATGAAAAGTAACAGGATTAATAAAACCGATACTTTAGTGGTTGTTGCAAAAACTACTGGCATTTTCTATGCTTTACAAATAATGATTTATGATAAAAGATATTTGGACATTTTGCAGATTTCGTACTGCAGTAATCTGACGATTGCTGCATCAATAAAAAAAATTTATACCGTTGCACCGGGTTTCCGTACGCCTGCTCCCCGGGGCTTGTTATTTCAACTCATTTACAGATCCGGCAAAGAAGCAATAGATCTTATGCGGATATCCTTGTAGAATATTTCTGCACCCTCAGACTGTAGCTGGATTTTGCCTTTAGTAAGCGGCAACCTGGTATTACCCGTTACCTTAAAGGAGTTAGAAAGTATCATCACCACTTTACCATTTACAACATGAATGCTTTTCTCCTTAAAGCAATATAAATCCAACGTGTTCCAGCTTCCCCGGTCATACTCTCCATCACCATCTTTTTTACAATGCCGGCCTGTTTCACTTTGCCTGTAAAATGCCAGGAGAGGCCCATTACTATGATAGTAGTATTTCCTATCATTTCTTTTTATAGCATGGATCTCCTGTCCTGCGCCCTCTACTCCCCAATAATCGCCGGTGTTGCCTTCCTCAATCTGAAATTCCTGCGATGTTAGCCAGGGCTCGCGGTTAGCACCAAGCAGTCCTACGCCATGGTACAGCAGCCCGCTATCCCGGGGCTTTCCTCTTTTTTTACCCCAGGTACTATCTTTTCCCCATTTAAATTTCAATTGCAGATGGTAATCAGCATATTCCTTTTGGGTGGATAGCCCGCCCCATATTTTTCCTGAAACCCGGATCACCGGAACTCCTTCATCGTTAACCACTGAAAATACGCGGTTTGGATCGTTGTTGATTCCAAGCGGAGCGGAGGATACTTTATTACCCAGGCTATCCGTTTCAATGTCAAGGTAAGTATCCCAGCCATACAGGTCCTTTTGATTAAAAAGATTCACCCAACCGTCATTTCTTTGTGCCCACAAAAAGATCAGCGACAGCGATAGAACTGCCAATAGAAATACTCTTTTCAAAATATTAAATTTCAGTTTCAACGATTAGAACCCCGACAAGCTTATCACGCTGATATAGTTGCATGAAAATAGTTCTTGCAATATTATATTCAGTGCTATATCAGTAACTTAAAAACACGACAAGCTATTGAAGCAGGTACTCAAATTCTTTTGGTGTTTTTGCGTTCTTGTAGTTTTTAATTCTGTGAAAAGTAATAAAATTTGTGTCATGATAGCTGGCAGCACCTCCATATTCGTCATCGTATGCGGTGCGCGATACAAAAACAATATCGTCCCCATCAAACTGCCAGTCTACATATTGAAATCCATGATAATTGACATCTTCGGTGGCAAGCACAATTGACTGGACGTCCCACTTTTTTAAATCTTTTGAACAGGTAAGTGCCAGGATGCTTCGCAGCCCGCCAGGGCGATTTTTAAGTTTTCTGACTACCGAAGAAGGATAGTTGACCAGTGACCAATATTTTTTAGTGTGCGGATCCCATAAAATATTAAACTTCGTTGCGCCCCCGGGAAAATCAATTTGTCCAACAGAGCCTGGATCAATTTTAGAATCGGCACTAAGTGAATAATAGCCCGCATGAAAACCAGTTGCACTGGCTACACGAGTGATCCCTTTTATTTTACCATCTCTTCCTAAAACTGCATTGGTTTCCAGCCAACCCGTACCCTCAATATTATCCGGCTTTTTTATTGAATTACTGAAGACCCAGGATTGGGGGTCCAGTAAATTACTTTTAACAGATGCCGACATAATAAATGATTCATTGCCGGACATAAATTTTCCGCGCTTATCTGCATAATGGCGGTCATACCCCTTATATACTCTTCCATTGTAAAAAACAACCGGAGTAGAAGACCCATGATATCCATGGTCTCCCACCTTCTTCGCCAATACAGAGAGCTTTTCCCATGTTTTACCTTTATCCCTGGAGCAAGTGATAATCATATCACGATCTACACCATGCATTCCTAATAAATAAACGATATCGTTCAGAACAAACAACCCTGCCCAATGAATATAACCAACCTCCGACAAAAATTGCCAGGTTTTTCCTTTGTCCCTGGATATATAGATATGATGCCCTGATCTTCTTGCTTTAGAAGGGCCACTGGCTTGTACAATGGAGTCAGACTTATCTATTTCACTAAAAAAATCATGTGATGCTAAATAATCTCCATTTGGCAAAATAGCAATACTGGGAGAGCCTACGTATACGCCTGTTGTTTTGGGCGAATGCACAATGGGCACGCCTGGAACTTTATCATATTTAGGAAGTTGCTGAGCATTTGTATGTAATGCCATAAAAATAACAAGCACATAAATTATTCGTTTCATAAAAACTATGATTAGATTAAAAAGTTGTTATAATACTATTATCAATTACCTTAAGCCCACACTAAAGTCTTCTCATCTTGATGTTCTTAAACCACACCCCGCTTCCATGATCCTGCAAAACAATATGTCCTTTCTTTGCCATCCCATAACCCGGCGTATCCTTCCATTTACCATTCGCTTTCCGCTGATTCCAGTCTGGTGTCCATGCCTCAAAGTCTGCAGTTTGTATCCCGTTCAACCAATACTCACGATGTGCACCCTTCACTATAATCCTTGCAGTATTCCACTCCCCGGGCGCTTTAGCAGCTTTTGCCAATGGCGGGTACATGGCATAGTCAGCTCCGGTTTTCTGCCAGTCATGCAACTTAGCAGGAAAGCCTTCATCATCAATCAGTTGAAATTCAGGTCCCGTTTCAAAAGCGGCCTTCCCTTCTTCTGTTACGTTGTACATGATCCCACTATTCCCTGCCGGTGCGATCTTCCAGTCTATCAACAGTTCAAAATTCTCGTATTGGTCTTTGCTGATAAGGTCGGCCCGTAAATCGCTTTTATCCGTTTTACTCCCTTTGCAATAGATCTCTCCATTCCTGGCGGCCCAGCAATCAGCAGGTTTATTTTGATATATCCGCCAGCCATTGAGGGTTTTGCCATCAAATAACAATACCCAGCCAGCTTTTTTCTCCGCTTTCGTTAATGTATTATCCCGCTGTTTGTAAAAGGAATAAAAGGTTGCGCTTACTGCAATTAAAATAATTGCTACAACTGTTTTTTTGAACATTATCATACTCTTTGCTATTTGCTGATTACTTATTTAATTGTTATCAATCCAATTCGGGATTTGCCTGATTGACTATATCACTTTAAGATTCACGGGGTCCCAGTTTACTGCCTTATGCTTGAAATAACTATCATTACATAATAAAGCCGGAGCTGCTGCACGAAAACCAAACAGCGCATCTTCCCTGACTTTCCCCCGGTTCCTGATAGCGGTAAAGAAGTTCATGAAATGATCAAAATGCGCGCCCCGGTAACCTTTCTCTGCTTCATATACTGTGGTATGAGGCGGCAATATTTTCTTTCTTTCATACCCAAGGGGATTATCTTTATTTAATTTCGTAGCCATTAGCGGGTCATAGGCAGCTGCGTAAGATTTATTTCGGCTCAGTGTTACTTTATCCCACTCTACAATCATACTTCCCTCACTGCCCACTAACCTCAAATAGGTGCTGTCAGCCGTACCATCTATGAAATTTACCCTCAATGATAAATTGAACCCGGGATGCTCGGGTGTTTCAGGGTATTCAAACATTCCCATTAACAGATCAGGCACTTCTCTGCCATCTTTCCAATAACGAAGCCCGCCCATCGCCATCACTTTTTCCGGACCTTTCGAATTAGTAATAAAATGAAGGCTGGAAAAAAGATGCACAAACAGATCACCCGATACGCCAGTGCCATAATCTTTATAGCAACGCCACCTGAAAAACCGTTTCGCATCAAACGGGCGGTACGGATAATGATTTAAAAACATTTTCCAGTCTATTGTTTTCTCATTACCGTCAGCGGGTATATTGTATTGCCAGGCTCCTTCCGGAGAGTTTCGTGCCCAGAACCCTTCCGCGTAATTCAGCTTACCGATAGCGCCTGCTGCTAATAATTCTTTTGCTTTTTCGTTGCCAAGCGAGCTCAAACCCTGACTGCCTACTTCATATACAACTTTGTTTTTAGCCTGCGCTTCCACAACTGAGCTGCCTTCCGTTATATCATGTACCATCGGTTTTTCACAATACACTGATTTGCCCGCATTCATGGCAGCAACAGAAATGTCTTTATGCCAATGATCGGGAGTTGCCACTATTACCGCATCAATATCTTTTCGCTGTAATATTTCCCGGTAATCTCTTGTGGTATATATATCACTTTCATATCGTTTTCTGGCATGTTCCAAACGCCCATCATAAAGGTCACACACTGCAGTCAGCTTCACTCCGGGTACAGTTATCGCTGTATTGGCATCTGCCAGGCCCATACCTCCGGCCCCGATCAATGCAATCTGGATATTATCATTGGCGCTGACCCGATTTAATCTTCTTAATTGTTCTATCTTCTGCGGTTGGATTATTTCAGCTTTTAATAATCCCGGGATAAAGGCAGCTCCTGCTAAGCTGCTGCCCAAATTTTGTATAAATTTTTTACGGGATGAATGACTACTCATAGTTTCTATACTATTTTTTAAACAACAAGACTTTGTAATACTTTAGTGTTACCGGTTAATGCAATAAATATTCGAACTGCGGAGGTGTTTTGGCGTTTTTATAATTCACAATTCTGTGAAAAGTTATAAAATTCGCATCATGGTAATTATGGGCTCCCCCATAATCATCATCGTATGCAGTCCGTGATAAAAAAACGATATCATCCCCGTCGAATTGCCAGTCTATATATTGGAAACCATGATAGTGGATGTCTTCGGTAGCCAATACAATTGACTGAATGTTCCATTTTAACAGATCAGTTGAAGAAGTAAGCGCTACAATGCTACGCATCCCGCCTATACTTTTATTTGGTGTACGCAACACCGAAGAAGGATAGTTAACCAAAGACCAATATTTTTGGGTACGGGGATCCCACAATATATTAAACTTCGAGGCGCTTCCAATAAAATCAATCTTCCCAACGGTGCTAAGGTCTATCGTGGAATCTGTAGCAAGAGAATAATAGCCTGCCTCAAAACCTCCTGCACGGGCTATACGGGTAATGCCTTTTATAGCGCCATCCCTGCCCAAAACAGCATTCGTCTCCAACCAGCCGGAGCCTTCAATATTGCCGGGAATTTTTACCGCATTGCTAAACGTCCATGATCTTTGATCCGTCAAATCATCATTGACAGAAGCAGACATTATAAACGAATAATTATCCGACATCCATTGCCCTTCTTTATCGGGAAAATGACGATCATATCCTTTATATATCCTTCCATTATGAAAAACTACAGGAGTTGAAGACCCATGATAAGTGTATTTTCCCGTCTTCTTTTTCAGTATTGACAGGTGCTCCCACGTCTTCCCTCTATCACCAGAGCGTGTGATGGCCATACTATAAGACGTTCCTTCTCTTCCTAACAAATAAACAGTATCTCTTACAACAAATAACCCGGCCCAGTGTATGCTATCCACCTGCGCCTGGAACTGCCAGGTTTTGCCTTTATCTGTAGACAAATAAACACGTACCATCCTTTTAGGTTTTACCGGATCTCCATAAATATCATGGGCCGCTATGTAATCTCCGTTTGCCATAATGGCTATACTTGGCGTTCCAACATACACACCTAAACTTTTTGAAGCGTGAACAATAGGGACACCCGGAACTTTTTTATACCTGGAAGAGTTTTGGGCATAGATATTTGCTGTAAGAAACAATAAAAAAACATATACGACACTTTTCATTAATTGGATTTTATATGATAAATTGATATTTAATTATTAACAGTTATTTTTTACCATCCCGGATTCTGAGTTAATAATTTATTAAGATTCAGTTCATATTCAGGGATAGGTAAGAAGATATCACGCTGCGAAACATTATCACCCGGTTGGGTAGTATATTGTCTGCCGGAAGGCGCATTTGCTTTGATATCACTCGCTGAGAGCTTTAACCGGGACACCAACTCTCCCCACCTGATCAGATCCTGCTTACGCAATGATTCACCGGCAAGTTCCAGCATCCTTTCTTTTTTTATTGCTTCCCGTAAGCTGCTTTGAGAGATAATATCTGCCGGCTTTAAATCAGAGCTGGTGGTTTGAGGATTGATTAATACAGCCGTAGCAGTAGCACCAGATCCGCTCGTACCGGAAAAGGATATTGTAGGAGCAGAAGTAAAATCCCTGCCATGCCGTGTA
>JASGDI010000045.1:0-60073 GCA_049841335.1 Niabella sp.
ATTGAATCAGCCATAGGTAAATATGATCCTGCCATTCACCAGCAGGCGGTGGTGGGAACTTCAGAGATTTGTGGTCTTTGGAACTCCATGGAGGTTGCCGGTTTGGGTATTGGCAGTATCTTCATGGCCAGGGTAGGTGTGGTGGTAGCCATGCAACTGAATGTAGAGAAAATATTTTTCCTGTGTGCGCCGGTTACGGTGAGAATTGGAAAACGGATTGGAGGTATTGTTGAAACCTCGCTGGGAAATATGGGCAACTTCTTTTACCCTAAAGACGATTTTGTAGCCACTGCAATGGTCATTAATGACTGCAAAACACTTATTCATGCTGAGGAAAAAGAGCGTAAAAAGATTCTTGAGCTGGTTAATAATCCAGTGCAGCAAGTAATTGAAACCGGACCCAAAGGAGAGCTTATGGTGAATTATTTATTAAAAGTATAAGTACCCTGATGCGTATTTATTGTTTTCTTATTTGCATTTTGTTTACAAGTGGCATTTTGTATGGACAAGTGCCGGTACAGGTTACTGAAGATAGAATGCTTTATGATGTGGTGAAAAATCATGTCCAGTACCTGGAAGATAAAGACGACAAGTTCTCCATTAACGAAGTAGCGGCGTCTTCTTTTTTGAATAACACATCCGATGTGCCGGGCTTTTTTATTTCGTCCTCTTCTTTTTGGATAAAATTTATTATTCAGAACGAAACAGACGACCCGCACCTCATTATTAATCTGAAGCATGCTACCCTTGACAGTGCTGTTTTATACTACAGAACCGGGACTTCTGATACGTTTGACTCAATAAAGCTGAGCGAGGCACGCCCTTTTGAGAACCGCAAGTATAATTATCAAACTTACATGTTTGATGCGCAGGTAAACAAAGGAGAGCAGAAAACCTTTTTTCTTAAAGTAAGAGCCTCCGAACAATTGCTGGTACCTATTACGGTGGGCCGTATAGAACAAACGCTTGAAAAAAACGCGACTAATGACCTGATATTCGGCTTATACATTGGGCTGATACTGGTTATGGTGCTGTACAATACCTTTCTCTATTTTTCCACCAGGGATAAAAGCTATTTTTATTATGTACTGTATATGATATTCGTGGGCCTTACACAGGCCCAGCTTCAGGGATATACCTTCCGGTTTCTCTGGCCCAACCTCCCGGTCTTAAATAATTATGCGGCCTTCCTGATCCCGTTTTTTAACGGACTGGCAGCTTTAGAGTTTATACGGAATTTTTTAAACCTGAAAAGTGTAGCGGTACGCTTTAACAGGAGCATTTTCTGGCTGGAAGGATTTTATGTCATTTCGTTGATCTTAGGCATGTTGGGATGGTTTAGAAGCGCCCAGGTTACTGTGCAGCTAGCCGCTTCTTTCTCCGCATTTTGTGTACTGGGAATTTGTTCCTACCTGGCATATAAAAAAATTCATGGAGCCAAAACCTTACTGATTGCCTGGTCTGTTTTTTTGTTCAGTGTTATCGTTTTTGTGCTAAGGAACATGGGAGTGCTTCCCTATAATGCGCTTACTTTTTATGCACTGCAGATCGGCTCCGCCGTGGAGGCTGTACTGCTCTCCCTGGCTCTGGCGGACAAAATCAATACCTATCGCCATAACCAGGAGTTGGCCCGGAAGGAGGCTTTAAGAGTATCCCTGGAAAACGAGCGCCTGATAAGAGATCAAAACATAATACTTGAAAAGCAGGTGCATGAACGAACCCTGGAACTGGAAGCCGCCAACACCAACCTCAACCAAACGCTTTCCCAGTTAAAAGATGCACAGAGTAAGCTGGTAGAGTCGGAAAAAATGGTTTCCCTGGGGCAGCTCACAGCGGGCATCGCTCATGAGATCAATAATCCCATCAATTTTGTTACGTCCAATGTTAAGCCGCTTGAGCTTGATATTACCGATATACAAAATCTTATCAAAAAATACGAAGAAATAGACCCTTCTAAAGATATACAGGAGCAGCTATCAGCTATCAATTCTTACAAGAAACAAATTGATCTTGAATACATTAATGAAGAAATAAGAACCCTGTTAACAGGTATCAGGGACGGGGCGCACCGCACCGCGGAAATTGTAAGCAACCTGAAAAATTTTGCCCGCATTGATGAGGCAAATGTAAAATTTGCCAACCTGAACGAGGGAATACAATCTACACTCATGTTAGTGAAAAATTCTTTCCCTAAAAACTTTATACTGAATAAAGAATTTGGCAATATACCTGATGTGGAATGCACACCGGGTAAAATAAACCAGGTGTTTATGAACATCATTACCAACGGGTTGCAATCTATAGCTGAAAGACAGGCTATTAACCCCGGTCCGGGTATCTTAACCATAAAAACCATGGAAGAAAACGGGCATGTGAAAATATCCATTAAAGACAATGGCACCGGTATTAAAGATGAAGTGCGCGAAAAAATATTTGAACCTTTTTATACTACCAAACCGGTAGGCCAGGGTACCGGCCTGGGTATGTCTATTGTAAAGGGTATAATAGACAGTCATAAAGGTACTATAGAGGTAATATCAAATTTTGGTGATGGTGCTGAATTTATCATAACTTTACCCGTAAATTATTTAGCCTGAGTGCTCTCAATGCCAAGTTATGACGATAATCAAAGTCTTATACGTAGATGATGAAGAGAACAATTTAAGTTCTTTCAGGGCAAATTTCCGGCGGCTTTACGAAATTTATACGGCAAATTCTGGTGCAGAAGCGCTTGACATTTTGTCCCAGACAGAGGTTCATATTGTAATATCTGACCAAAGAATGCCCAATATGACCGGGGTAGAACTGTTTAAGAAGATTAAAAGACTTTACCCCGAGCCTATCAGGATACTCCTTACCGGGTACACAGATATTGAGGCACTGGCTGATGCGATCAACAACGGAGATATATACCGGTACATTACAAAACCCTGGAACGAAATAGAGCTAAATAACAGCATTCAGAATGCCTACGATGTATTCAGGACCAGGCGTGAGCTGAAAGAAAAGCTGATGGAGCTGCAAAAAACCAATGATGAGCTTAACCGGTTCATTTACAGCATTTCTCATGAATTACGGGCGCCTCTTGCATCAGCATTAGGCGTTATTAATTTAGCAAAGCTCGATAATGTGTTTACCGAATCAGAAAAAGGATACGAATACTGGAGCCTGATAGAAGATTGTTGCGCCAGGCTCGATTATAATATAACCAGTACACTTCAGTACTATAAAAACAGCAGGTACAGTAATGTAAAGGAAGAGGTGAACTTTGCAAAGCTCGTTGATGACCTGGTAACAATGCATAAGCTGGCTAATAATGTAGACGATAAGATCAGGTTTGAAGTAAATATTGACCAGCAGGAAAAATTTATCAGCGACATTTTCCGGATCGAAGTGATTATCGGCAACCTCATCTCCAACGCTATTAAATACCAGAAACCGGAAGAAGAAGATAAATTAATAAAGATAGAAGTGAAAGTGAACCGTTTGGATGCCATTATTACAATAACAGACAATGGATTAGGCATTTTAAATGACCATTTAAATAAAATATTTAACCAGTTTTTCAGGATGCACAACCAAAAAGGTACCGGGCTGGGCTTGTTTATTGTACGGGAAGCGCTAGCTAAACTGGACGGTAAAATTTCGGTAGAATCTGTGCTGAACTCCGGTACCAAGTTTACTATACGCATTCCTAATAATGTGCCGGATATTTAATATCCGGTTAATAATGCTAATTCTTACAATCAATGCCGTCAAACACTCATATACCCAATTCATTGATTATCGTTGATGATAGTTCAGTTGATTTAAAGATCAATTCGAGGATAGCAAGTCTTACAAAGCTTTTTAAGCAAATATTATGTTTTAACTCTGCAGAAGCTGCTCTTGATTTTTTGGTAGAAAACCTTAATAATCCTGAAGTGTATCCCCTGCTCATCCTTCTTGATATTCAGATGCCTGAAATGGATGGCTTTGAGTTTATGAAACGCTATGAGCGGTTTCCCCGGAGCTTTAAGGAAAAAAGCAACGTAGTAATGCTTTCCTCTACAGATGACCTGGGCGACATGACAAGGGTTGAATCAGATAAAAATGTTGTAAGGCTTTTAAAGAAGCCGTTACAGATAGATGAGCTGAAAGAGCTGCTAGCACGGATTTATGATCTGTAGCCTTTATTTCCTTTTCTTTTTGGAAACAAAATTCGCAACATAGTTGCTTTTTTTTATTTTTGCAGTGAAATGAAGAATAAAATCAATTGGGATGCTCTGGGCATTACTACCTCCATACTGTGTGCTGTGCACTGTGCTATTTTACCGTTGTTTTTAGCAGCGCTGCCCCTTTTTGGCGTAAATATTATAGAAAACCTGGCCTTTGAAATAGGCATGATAGCCCTGGCCTTCCTCATAGGATGTTACGCTTTATGGCATGGATATAAATGGCATCACCATAGTAAAAAACCGTTACTACTGTTTATTACCGGGATTATATTCCTGGTACTGAAGCAGGTTTTTTTACAATATCATACCCTGTTACTGGTTCCGGCTGTTGTACTTATTGTGACGGCACATATCTTAAATTACAGGTATTGCCGGGCACATAACCATGCACATGCTACTGATTGCAACCATGATCATTACTGATGATTTTGGGTTGCCGGTTACAGGGTCAAAGGTGAAATTTTGGAATCAGGGTCTGGAGCTTTGGTTTTTATTCTACTTCTTCAAAATCTATATATTCCCCTACTTTTTCCTTTACAGGCTCACTTTGCCGGGGCGCGGTGGTATTATTGTTTTGCGCTTCTCTCTGCTGTGCCATATTTTTAAACTGGCGTTTCAAATGGCTGGTAGTTTTATATACAGGGAGAATGATTTTTACAAACAGGTTGTAAAAAAACCACAAAAAAAGGCTAAGAAGTATAAATCCAATAACACTCATTACAAATCATTTTCTTTTTAAGGTAAACGGCCAAAAAGCGAAAATGTTTTAAGCCGGGAGTCTCTCAATAATAATTTAAAGTTAATGCAACATTTTTAAATAGAAAATTGTACCTTTGCCGCAGATTTTGAGATAAGGGAACGGTGGCGTTCCCTTATTTATTTACCAGCATATTAATATGGAAGCTGTAATTCAAAAGGTTGAAAAAGAAATTCAGGAAATACTATCTGGTAACCCAGAGCATTTTTTAGTGAGAATAAAAGTAAAACCCACCAATAATATCAAAGTGTTTATTGATGGAGATGAAGGTGTGGGCATTGACAACCTGGTAAAATACAACCGTGCTTTATATAAGGCATTAGAAGCAGCCGCTTTATTTCCCGATGGGGATTTTTCGCTTGAAGTATCTTCCCCCGGCCTGGGCGAGCCGCTGGAAATGCACCGGCAGTATGTAAAAAATATCAACAGGTACGTTGAAGTCATAAAGAACGACGGAGCTAAAATAGAAGGCCTGCTGTCCGGTGTAAGTGATGCGGAAGTTACCGTTGAAGAAACAAAGGGTAAGGGTAAAAAAGCAGAAACAGTAAAACATATTATTTCTTTTAAGGATATAAAATCTACTCAGATTCAAATTAAATTTTAAAACCTGCTTTCCTGCATAAGGAAAGCCCAATAATTAAATTATGAATTGCTATGGCAAGTATTAATCTTATAGAAGCGTTCCAGGAGTTTAAAGACGCTGAAAATATTGACAGGCCCACTATGATGAAAGTAGTGGAAGATGTTTTTAAAACATTGCTTCGTAAAAAGTATGGCAGCGATGACAACTTTGATGTGATTGTAAACGCCGAAAAAGGAGACCTGGAAATAGTACGCCATCGTACCATTGTAGAAGACGGAGAAGTGGAAGATCCTTTGGCACAGGTTGCTTATTCTGAAGCTATAAAGCTGGAGCCTGACTATGAGGTGGGAGAAGACCTTTACGAAGAAATTGACCTGATTGATTTTGGCCGCCGCGCTATTTTAGCCGCCAAACAAACCCTGGCCGGCCGTATCAGCGACTTAAAAAAGAATGTACTTGCAAAAAAATACGAGGACAGGATCGGCGAAATCATAAGCGCTGAAGTGTACCAGGTATGGAAAAAGGAAATATTATTATTAGATGAGGAAGGGAATGAGCTGATTCTTCCCAAAAGTGAGCAAATACCGCAGGATTATTTTAAGAAAGGAGAGAATATACGCGCTGTAGTTACCCGTGTGGATCTGAAAAACAACAATCCTGTAATTATCCTGTCAAGAACGTCTCCTGATTTTCTTGCCAAATTACTGGAAATAGAAGTACCTGAAATATTTGACGGGCTTATTACGATTAAAAAGATAGTAAGGGAGCCGGGTGAAAGGGCAAAAGTGGCGGTAGAGTCTTACGATGACCGTATTGATCCTGTAGGTGCTTGTGTTGGTATGAAGGGTAGCCGTATTCATGGTATTGTAAGAGAGCTGAAAAATGAAAACATTGATGTGATCAACTGGACAAACAATATCCAGTTGCTTATTCAAAGATCGCTCACACCTGCAAAAATTACCAGCATGAGCGTAGATACCGAAGGCAAACATGCCAGTATTTACCTAAAGCCCGACCAGGTGTCGCTGGCTATTGGTAAGCGGGGTGCCAATATCAAATTAGCTTCAGAACTAACCGGTTACGAGCTGGATGTGTACAGGGACAGTGAAGATGATGAAGAAGAATTTGATGTGGATCTGGAAGAGTTCAGCGATGAGATTGATGGGTGGGTTATTGATGCGCTGAAAAGGATTGGTTGCGACACAGCACGCAGCGTAATGAGAATAACGCCATCAGAGCTTGAAAAAAGAGCAGACTTAGAAAAAGAAACAGTAGAAGATGTGAGAAGGGTATTGCAGGAAGAGTTAGAAAGAGAATAGCCGTTTAGGCAGAAAATATGGTGCAGAATGGTAAATTAAAAATTGTCCCGGTTGGGGCAATCGGAGAGCATTTTATATATGTCAGAAATCAAACTTCCAAGATTATTACAGGCAGCAAAAGAGTTTAACATTGGCCAGGATACGCTTATTGAATTCCTTGTTGGAAAAGGTTTTTCAAAAGACGACCTGAAGCCTTCTTCAAAGCTCAGCGAAGCTATGTACCTGGCTTTGCAGCAGGGTTTTCAAAGCGATAAAGCTGCCAAGCTTAAAAGTAACCAGGTAGATCTGCCAAAAGGAATTGGCAGTGAAGCCAAAAAGCGTAAGGAAGAAGAAGAGGAACCGGTGCAAAAGAAAGAGCCGGCTAAACCTGAAGTGGTAGAAGAAACGCCGCCTCCGGTGGCAGAAGTGGAAGCCCCTCAACAACCTGAACTACAGCCGGAGTCAGAACCCGAGCCGGAACCTGTAGCTGAGTCTCCTAAAGAAGAGGTAAAAGAGAAAGAGGATCATATCGTTAAAATTGATGCTCCTGAAATTGAAGGTCCAAAAGTTTTAGATAAGATTGATCTTTCTGCTGTAGAAAAATCTACAAGACCTAAAAAGACTGCAGCCCCACCGGTAACAGAGCAAAAGCCTGCTGTTGTTGAAAAGCAGGAAGAAGAGCCGGTGCAACAGCCGGTACCCGTGCCGGAAGAAAAGCAGGAAGAACCTGCCCCGGTTGTGTCAGCGTCCCCGGTAGCAGAAGAGCCTGAGATCACTAAAATAAAGGCTGAAAAAATTGAAGGCCCCAAAATTTTAGGTAAAATTAATTTACCGGTTGACAATGATACAAGGCCTAAGCGCGATGAAAAGCGCAAACGCAAGCGCATCCCGATAGAAAAGAAAGAAGTAAAACCCGATCCTGCGGCTAAAAAACCGTTTCACCAGGGTGGTGGCAACAGGGACCAGCGTAGTAACGCGGGCGGCTTTAACAGGGACAGAAGGCCACACCACCAAAGGGAAGAGAAGCAGATTGATGAAAAAGCAATACAGGATAAAATACGCGAAACACAGGCTAAGCTAAGTGGTGGCGGTAACAAGCAAAAAGCCATGAGGGCTAAAGCTCGCAGGGACAAAAGAAATGAAGCAGAAGATGCGAGAAGCCTGGAAGCCGGTGATAATAAATTACAGGTAACTGAGTTTATTAGTGTAAGTGAGCTGGCCAGTCTTATGGACGTAAGTTTCGCAGATGTTATCAGTAAGTGTATGAGTCTTGGTATCATGGTGTCCATCAACCAAAGGTTAGACGCGGAAGTAATTGAGCTGGTAGCAAGTGAGTTTGGGTTTGATGTGGAGTTTATTGATATGGAGAAGCAAATGGAAATGGAGGATGATGAAGAGGATGAAGATGATGCAGATAATTTACAGCCGCGCAGCCCCATTGTAACCATTATGGGGCACGTAGACCATGGTAAAACATCGTTGCTGGACTATATACGCAGCGCTAACGTGGTTGCCGGTGAGGCAGGGGGTATTACCCAACACATTGGCGCTTACCGTGTAGAAGTAAGCGATGGCAGGGAAATAACGTTCCTGGATACGCCGGGCCACGAAGCTTTTACGGCTATGCGTGCGCGCGGAGCCAAGGTTACGGATATTGCAGTAATTGTAGTAGCGGCTGATGATGCAGTGATGCCACAAACCCGCGAAGCCATAAGTCACGCACAGGCAGCAGGTGTGCCCATGATCTTTGCCATCAACAAAATTGATAAAGACGGGGCTAATCCAACAAAAATATATGAGCAGCTTTCGCAAATGAATATTTTGGTGGAAGAGTGGGGCGGTAAATATCAAAGCCAGGAATTATCTGCCAAAAAAGGACTGAACATAGATAAATTGTTGGAAAAAATATTGCTGGAAGCTGAATTGCTGGAGCTGAAGGCCAACCCAGACAAGGAAGCAACTGGTACAATTATAGAGGCTTCACTCGATAAGGGCCGTGGCTTTGTAGCTACCCTGCTGGTGGAAAACGGTACCTTGGAGCAAGGTGACCTGGTAGTGAGCGGGCAGTATTATGGCCGTGTAAAAGCTATGTTCAATGAGCGTAATAAAAAGCAGGATGCTGCAGGGCCGTCTGCTCCTGCCGTAATATTAGGCTTAAATGGCGCTCCCCAGGCCGGTGAGAAATTTAAAGTATACGAGGATGAGGCAGAGGCAAAAGATATAGCCAACCGCCGTGCACAGATATTGCGTGAACAGGGTATGCGTACCAAGAAGCACATTACGCTTGATGAGATCGGACGCCGCCTTGCGCTGGGTAACTTTAAAGAACTCAATATCATCATTAAAGGTGATGTGGATGGCTCTGTGGAAGCATTGAGCGACTCCCTGCAAAAGCTTTCTACAGAAGAGATACTGGTGAATGTTATACATAAGGGGGTAGGACAGATCAATGAAAGCGATATTGTGCTTGCTGAAGCTTCTGACGCCATTGTTATTGCCTTTAACGTAAGGCCTTCGGCACAGGCTTCAAGGCTTGCTGATAACGCCGGTATTGAAATTAAAATGTACTCGGTGATCTATAACGCTATTGAGGAAGTGAAGAGCGCAATGGAAGGTATGATGGAACCTACGGTGAAAGAAAGGATCACTGCAAATGTTGAGGTAAAAGAAGTATTTAAGTTCGATAAGGCTACGGTAGCAGGATGTATTGTGCTGGATGGTAAGATCAAGCGTGATAATAAAGTAAGGCTGATACGTGATGGTATTGTAGTTTACCCTGTGGGTGAAAACGCAGTGGCTGAATTAGGCTCGCTGAAACGCTTTAAAGATGATGCTAAAGAAGTATTGACGGGTATGGAGTGTGGTCTTACCATTAAAAATTACAGCGATATTAAAGTAGGCGATATTGTAGAATCTTACGAACTGGAAGAAATTAAGAGAACATTGTAATAGTAAATAGGATGTAGCGGGTAGGAAGTAGGGAAGATCACAGTTGACAGCAACTGATCTTCACCGCTGTGAGGCTCAAAAGGGTTGGGACTGACCAAAAAGGCTCCTTGATTGTCATATTGTTCCGATAGCTATCGGAAGACGAAATATAGACAATCAAGGAGTTAGCCTTCGACAAGCTCTCCGAAGGAGTCCCTTGGACAGGCTGACCATACTTTTTGCTCAGCTCCAACCAAACCTACTTTTGAGACAACCTCGGCACACTGATGTTAAGTAAACAATGATTCATCACTGACCATCAAACTTTTGTTAAATGCGGTGGGTTGTAGTTTTTATGTAATTCCCCTGATTAATTTTGAACCATGACCAAATATTTTTTAGCCGGCTTATTTTGCATCACACTTGGCATGGCTGCCTCTGCCCAGGGGCAATCGCAAAAAATTGTTGTTGATAAAATTGTAGGGGCCGTTGGCGACCGTATTATTTTACAATCAAATATCCAGGATGCCATAGTTGATGCGGCCCGTAATGGAGAAGACCTGCCTGAAGGGGCTGCCTGCCATATACTTGAGCAATCACTTGTATCAAAAATATTAGCCTTACAGGCAGAAAGGGACTCTTTGCCGGTTAGTGATGACGAGGTAGAAGCCAACCTGGATATGCGTGTGCGGAGCTGGGTAATGCAATTTGGCAGTGAGCAGGCAGTGGAAGATGTTGCAGGTAAAACCATTTACCAGTTGAAAGATGATTCAAGACAAGCTATTAAGGAACAGATGCTGGCACAGGCTATGCAAAGAAAGATTGTTGAAAATGTACATATTACACCAACGGAAGTGAAAGCTTTTTTTGACCGGGTACCGGCTGATAGTATTCCTTTCCTGGAATCGGAACTTGAAATTGGGCAGATCAATATTTATCCTAAGGCGGCAAAAGAAGTGGAGGAATACATTTATAATGAAATGATGAATTACCGCCGGCAGATAGAAAGCGGCCGTGCGAGTTTTGCTGACCTGGCAAAAAAATATTCAGAAGACCCCGGTAGCCGCGACCGTGGCGGTGCCTACGAGATCAACAGGAATGATAAAGACCAATGGGATCCTGTATTTCTGTCAACAGCTTTCAGGCTTAAAGCCGGGGAGCTTTCCATGCCGGTAAAATCGAACAAATTTGGGTACTTTTTAATTTACTGTGAAAGTCGCCGCGGAGATAACGCAAAAGTGCAGATGATATTAAGGATTCCCCCGGTTACCCAAACTGAGCTGGATATTGCCAAAGCAAAGCTTGATTCGGTACGCCAGGAAATTATAGAGGGAAAGGTCACTTTTAAAGATGCTGCTTATAGGTATAGCGAGGATGAATCGGTAAAAAGCTATGGCCCGTTTGTACTTAATCAGAACGGCTCAACCTATGTTCATATAGATCAACTGCCTGATAAGGAAATGGTACAAACTTTAAGTACTTTAAAAGTTGGGGACTACTCCCATCCTGTTACTTTTACTAATGACCAGGGCAAAAAAGGTGTAAGGCTGCTATACCTTAAGTCAAGAACTGAGCCGCACCGGATGAATCTACAAGATGACTATAACAAAATTGCTGATATGGCCCTTGCTACTAAAAAGAATAAAGCCATTGATGACTGGCTTACTAAAAAGGTGCCTACTTTTTATGTACTGGTTGATAAAGATGCCGCCGGGCAATGCCCTAACCTGGAAAAATACCAGGCTACAAGCAGCAGGGGATTTTAGTATAAGGTATTAAAATACCAGGTATCAAATGTCTGAAATTCCTAACGTATGCTATTTATAGACTCTCCTGGTACTATAAAAGTACACTATCACCAGGCTTACCAGCAGTAATATACCCACAAACTGGTGGGTAATACCCAACCACAGTTTTGCCTGTGGATTGAGATAATATACCAACGTAAATATTCCAAGTACCACCTGCACTATTGTTGTAAGCAGCGGTATATTGCGTAGCCTGTACACTGTTGAGCTTACAGGTTGGCGATAGAGCATTACCGTGTATAGAACCACTAATATAGTGATGAGGTAAGCCAGCCCGCGATGTATGAATTGTATGGCCAGCAAATCATGAAAAATGCCGCCTTCGTTCATGTCCGGCACCCACTGGCCATTAATGCTGGGCCAGGTAATAGCAGATTTGGCAGCATGTGTTCCTGCCATAAAAGCGCCGTATATCAGCTGAATCGTTAAAATAAACAACAGCAGCCATGTAAAATTTTTTATAGCCGGCAGGTTCAGCTTTTTAAAATCCGGAACCGATATTTTTAAGGCAAACCATACTACATACACCAGCAATACTAAGGCAGCTATAAAATGAACAGCCAGCCGTATATGGCTTACATATACCAGGTCAGTACCCACGCCACTGGCTACCATTATCCAGCCAATAGCGCCCTGCAATGCCCCTAATAAAAGCAAAATAACCATCGGCCATAACATGCTCCGGTCTATTTTCTTTTTGTAAATAAAATAAACAAAAGGAATAATAAATACTATTCCCATAAAACGGCCCCAGTTACGGTGAAGCCACTCCCAGAAATAAATAAATTTGAAATCCTTTAAAGTAAAATAATTGTGAATGTATTTGTACTGGGCTATCTGCTTATATTTTTCGAAGGCGATGTTCCAGTCCTGCTCATTCATAGGAGGTAATGCTCCCAAAATAGGCTTCCATTCAGTAATAGAAAGACCGCTGCCGGTAAGCCTGGTTATACCACCTAATAATATTTGTATCACAATCATTACGGCCCCTGTAAACAACCATATAGCTACCGGCCTGTTCTTTTTTAAGTCCATAGTGATGGCAAAATTATGTGCCAAATCCGGATAACCTTCAATTTTTGATTTTTTATCTTGCTATTTGCCTTTTCGTATTTCAAAATCAGTTTCCCACTGATTCGGTTTTACATTCAGCTTCCGGTCTATCGACTCAATCAATTCCGGTTGTCGCCGCTCGCCAAAAAACTGTCCCGGATCCCATTTTAGGTTTTTATTGGTATCGTATAAGACCTTCATATCATAATCTCCGGGAGGATACAGCTGAAGCTGCACGATACGGCTGGCAGGTATAGGAAAAGCATTCAGGACTGATGATCCCTGTGTAATTAACAGTACAGGATTCCTGTCCAGGTCCACATCTACAAAAGTAATTCTTACCTGTCCGTAATCATCGCGGGATTTGGTTCTAAACTGAATAGTATCATTTCTGACTATCTGCCTGTTGATACTGTCCGATGCAAATTCTTTTTCCAGGATAAGATTGTAGGCCGTGTCTTCAAGCCAGGGTACATTTATAGTTACCACGCGGGCTGTGCTGTCTAATGTAATCTTATAGTCCTTTACCGGCCTGAAAGTAGTATCCATAGTCAGGCTCATTTTCGTGGTATCAAAAGTTTTCAGCGGGTTATCGAAAGTAATAGTAAAAGCCTTTAACAAATCCTGTTTTTTCCCTTCAAGACTGGTTCTGAATTTCAGCCTTTTTTCTTTTTCATTGATCTCTGTTTCTTCCTCTGTTTCATCTTTCTTTTTCTCAGGCTCATAAGCCCATAACCTTACCGGGGCAGGAGGTTCGGGGGCTATGGTTATAACAGAATCTGCAAAAGCAAAGATCTGCTCTTCGTTATACATATAAGAGCCGCTTTCGTCTTTTGTAGCAAACAAACGGTATTGGCCCGGGGCCAGGTAGCGAAAGAAGAATATACCGCTGCTATCCACTGTGGTTACATACCTGGGACGCTCTTTTACAACGGCACTATCATCAAGATTACTGTATAACATAACAGATAAGGTAGAATCCACCTTTCCTGTAGCTGCCATTTTTACAACGCCGCTTAATTGCATTGAATCAATATAGGTACCGGTAGAAACAACATAGAGCAGATCTTTGCCCTTGTTGCCCTCGTTCAGGTCTTTAATGGCGTTGGCAAAATTATAAACATAAGTAGTATTTGGCTGCAATGTATCTTTTATCTTCACGGTTACTGTGCGCAGCTTTCTGCTTACTTCAGGCATCAGCTTCGGAAAAGGCGAAACAATAAGGTTTTTGTAAATATCATTCAGCTCCACATATTCATCAAATTCAATTTTTATTTCCCTGGCGTTAAAGTTCAGTGTTTCGTTTTCGGGGGTTACCGATATAATTACGGGAGGTAAAGAGTCTCTTGGCCCGCCGGAAGGAGGTACAATGCTCGCACAGCCTGTTTCGGAAAACATAAATGCCAGGCCTGAAGCCAGTATTAAAACAAAAACCAATATATTCTTAAGATGCATATTAAGCAAACATAAAACGTTTTTGGGCAAGATGATTGGGTGTGCTCAATTTTTAATTTTCCGTTAGCAACCGCAGCATACAATATATCTTTGCAGGATGCAATTTTCATCTGCACTGTTAGAATCTGCTGTAAACGAATTTTCGCGCCTGCCGGGTATTGGTAAAAAGACCGCATTGAGGCTGGTTTTGCATTTATTAAAGCAGGATGAGCACCAGGTAGCCCATTTCAGCGAAACCATTGCCCGTATGCGCAAAGAAATCCGTTTTTGTAAAAGATGCTTTAACGTAGCTGATGGTGATTTTTGCTCTATATGCGCTAATTCTTACCGGCAGCAGAAAACTATTTGTGTGGTAGAAAATATACGCGATGTTATTGCCATTGAAAGTACCCAGCAATTTAACGGAACCTATCATGTATTGGGCGGTGTTATATCGCCCCTGGATGGTATTGGCCCGGATCAGCTGCATATTGATTCCCTGGTAGAACGTATTGAAAAGGAAAATACAGAGGAGCTGATATTTGCCCTCAATCCCAATATTCAGGGCGATACTACCATTTATTATATCCAGAAAAAATTGCATGGCCGTGATTTGCGCATTACTACCATTGCCCGGGGTATTGCATTTGGCGGGGAGCTGGAATATGCAGATGAGCTAACCCTGGGCCGCAGCCTGCAAAACCGCCTTCCGGTGGAAAAGTATATGAACCGGTAAAATATAAATTCCGGCGTTGCGGCCCGAATAGGATTGAACCTTATTTTTGTAGCCATTTTAATACCAGGTGCTTAAATAATGCGATATCAGCTTCCAACATTTCTTACTGCTTTGTGTAGCTTTTTATTGATCGCAGCATCTGCCCAACAGCAACAGTTCACCATCGTATCTGAGAACGACAGTTATATTTCTGTTAATAATGATGGCTATTATACTAATGGAGTAAGATTGGCTTACCAATGGAGCAGCTCTTCACCCGGAAGGAAAAAAGCAGAAAGGATCCACAGCTTTTATGCAGGACATAATATCTATACCTCGCAGTTTTCAGGCGAAATGAAAAAGGAAAGGTTAGACCGGCCCCTGGCTGGTTATCTATATGCCGGATATCAGAACAGCCTGTATAACGCAAAGGAAGATCTGTTAAAGTGGGGGATCAGCGTAGGTGTTATAGGGCCCCCGGCCCGTGGCGCAGAAGTGCAGGAGTCTGCCCATAAAGTAATGCGCATATACAAACCTACTTTTTGGGAGTATCAGCTGAACGAAGCGTGGGGGGGCAATGCAGACGTTGCATGGTCACCCAGCTTATCCCAACCTGGCACAAAACCCAAATGGGAGTTTAAACCCTTGTTATCAGCTACCGCAGGTACTTTGTTCACCCATGCGGGAGTAGGTGGTGCATTAATTTACGGGCAATTCAATAAGAACAGCGCTACTGCTTTCTGGGGCAATCACAAAGGGAATTCAAAAACTGACCGGGAATTTTTTGGCTACCTGATGCCCATGATCTATGTGAAAGCTTACGATGCCACGGTACAGGGAGGTATGTTCAATGCTGAACCCGAAAAAATTACAGGAAGGCTTAACCATGTATTCCTCCAGTCGAAGCTGGGCGTTACCTATGCAGGCAACAGGCTGTTCCTGGGCGCAGCAGCTATTTACGAAAGCAAACAATCGCTTACCCAACGAACAGCGCAGTATTATGGAAGTATACAGGTGGGGTGGCTGTGGTAGTCTGCTATCCATTATTCCCGTTCAGTGAATAAACGTTATTATCTTCACATTTTTGTCCTTACAAGTTTTAAAGCTATCCCTGATATTTTTCAGTATTTCCTGAACTTCATCAAAATCATCGTGGTTGTTACGGACTTTGCTTTAATCTGTTTCAACTTTGTCCATTATCACAATTGCATCTTTCTCTGGATTTGTCAATGTAACAGTCTTATAATTATTCTTCGAAAATTTAACCATTATGTCTTTACAGTTGGGGACACAGCCGCCCATTCTATTACAAACATCAAATTTTCCTGATGTATCTGTATAAATAGTTCGTGAGCCAGCAGTAACGACTTCAACCAGAACACTGTCAAGCGGAAGATTTGTTGCTTTGTCAATAACTGTTCCGTCAGCACATTTGTATCCTTCACAACTTTCGAGACATAATAAGAGCAATAAAGCTAATAGCGGGCTTACTAATCTTTTAGAAATTTTGTTCGCGTTCAATATTAGAATAATGGGATGTCTTGTCATTTTAATTTGTTGAGGTCTGGAGGCATTGTCTGCAATAAACAGTACTTCATGCAGGGTAGTATTTCGTGTGGTCAAATTACTGCCAATTGAAAATATTTTGATGAAGTTAAGTACAAACGCCGATAGATATTAGTTGAGTCAGACCCGCTCATAAGGCTACCCGGCATAAAAAAATCCCATATACTCTCACAATGGTTTTATTTTTGCGCAAAATTGATTCATAATGTTACAAGTAAACGTGATCAGGCAAAATGTGCAGGAAGTGAAAGACCGCCTGTTAGTGAAGAACTTTAAGAACCCGGAACTGGTGGATAAAATCATTGAGTTAGACGACCGGCGTAAAAAATTACAATTGGAATTTGATACTACGCAGGCTTCGGTGAATAGCGCATCCAAAGAAATTGGCGGACTGATGGCGAAAGGTGAAAAGGACGCTGCGGAATCGAAGAAAAAAGAAGTGGCAGAATTAAAAGCCAGGCTACAACCGGTTAGTGAAGAGCTGGCAGGTACAGAAGCTGCATTGCAGGAAGTGTTGGTGCAGCTGCCTAATTTACCTTCTGCGCTGGTACCTAAAGGACATAGCGCGGAAGATAATGAGGTGGTGCGTGAAGGAGGGGTAAAGCCAACATTACATGATGGCGCGAAACCACACTGGGACCTGATCAGGGAATATGATATCGTGGATTTTGAAACAGGAGCCAAGCTTACGGGCAGCGGGTTCCCGCTCTATAAAGGTGCGGGAGCTAAGTTACAGCGGGCATTGGTTCAATACTTTTTAGACTATAATATTGAAGCGGGTTATACCGAGTACCTGCCTCCGTTTATGGTGAACGAAGCATCGGCCTACGGTACGGGCCAGCTGCCTGATAAAGAGGGACAGATGTACCACATGCAGGCCGATAATTTTTACATGATCCCCACATCTGAAGTGCCTGTTACCAATATTTACCGGGACGAAATTTTAAAGGCAGAACAATTGCCGGTTAAGATGACGGCCTACTCTCCCTGCTTCAGAAGAGAAGCAGGGAGCTTTGGCAAGGATGTGCGCGGCCTGAATCGGGTGCACCAGTTTGAGAAAGTAGAGATTGTGCAACTGGTACATCCGGCCAAAAGTTATGAGGCCCTGGATGAGATGGTTGCACATGTGGAGCAACTGCTTGTTTCGCTGGAATTACCCTACCGCATATTGAGGCTTTGCGGCGGGGATATGAGCTTTACTTCGGCGCTTACTTACGATTTTGAAGTGTACAGTGCGGCACAGGAGCGCTGGCTGGAAGTGAGCTCTACCTCTAACTTTGAAGGCTATCAAACCAACCGCATGAAGATCCGCTTCAAGGACGAAAACAATAAAACCCAGTTAGTACATTCGCTTAATGGCAGCTCCCTTGCGCTTCCAAGAATTGTAGCCTGCCTTTTGGAAAATAATCAGACAGAAACTGAGATCCGATTGCCAAAAGTGTTACATTCATACTTCGGAAGGGAAACTATCTCTAAATAAAAAATATCGGATATGAAGAAAACTGTCATTGCTTTAGGCATACTTACCTCTGTTGTTATAGCATGTACACCTAAAGTGTCTAAAACGCCTGCACCGGAACCACCGCCTTCAACTTCGGATATTGCAACCGATGCGGAAAGTATTAAGGCCGGCAGCGTTTTGATCGGATCGGATAAGTGCACTAAATGCCATAAAGATAAAACAGACTACGTTCCGGGACATACATTTGAAGAACAGGAAAAGCTGATGTTGGCAATGGCTAAAAAAGCCAAATTTACACCGGAAGAAACTGCCGGTCTTATGGCCTATGTAAAAGCTAACGCAAAAAAATAACATAGCTTTAAAGTATATCTGATACTGGATTACGGATTTACAACTGGCTGTAAATCCGTTTTTTATTGCAGTATCACTCTCTCATTGATTATTGAGGCGCACCACTATGAAAAGTATTTGTGCATACTTTTTGCACCCATTACTGCACAGCATTTAAACTTTCAATGCCAACTGTAGTCAAGTAAGAAACCCGTTTGTATGGAAATTTCAAACCAGTTAAAAAACCAGCATTTAATGTGGCGGGCCGGTTTTGGCCCGGCAGTGGAACAGTTGGACGATTTACCAAAATACAAACCGGAAAAATATTATAAGGCTTTAGTAAAAGCATCGGCCAAAGACCCGCAATACATTAATGTTGCAAGCGATAATCTCATAGACCTTTATGAGCAACAGCAGGATGCAGGGAAAAGAAAAAACCTGGATGAAATGCAACGCCGTGAAATTAACAGGATGCAGCAAGCGGCAGTGAGAACCCTAAACCTTTACTGGTTAAAAGAAATGGTCACTACCCCGGCACAATTACGCGAAAAAATGGCTTTTTTCTGGCATGGCCATTTTGCCAGCAGGAACGGCAATATTTTCTATAACCAGCTTTTATTACATGTATTCCGGAAATATGGATTAAGCGATTTTGGAACTTTACTCAAACAGGTTTCCCGGTCAGCCTCTATGCTTTATTTCTTAAATAACCAGCAAAACCGGAAAGGCAGGCCCAATGAGAACTTTGCCCGTGAGGTAATGGAGCTGTTTACAATGGGACGTGGGAATTACACCGAGAAAGACGTTAAAGAGGCCGCCCGTGCTTTTACCGGCTGGACAGCTAATGGTAAAGGCGAATTTGTTTTTCGTGAGAACTTTCATGATAACGGGGAGAAGACGGTATTAGGCAAAACCGGTAGTTTTAACGGAGATGATGTGCTGGATATTATTTTAGAACATAAGCAGACAGCAAAATTCATCACACAAAAAATATATTCTTTTTTTGTGAATGATAAGAGGGATGATGCTATCGTGAATAGCCTTGCTGAACAGTTT
Organism: Niabella sp.; assembly: GCA_049841335.1. Taxonomy (GTDB): domain Bacteria; phylum Bacteroidota; class Bacteroidia; order Chitinophagales; family Chitinophagaceae; genus Niabella. The sequence goes on from JASGDI010000045.1 coordinate 19,208, forward strand.
TATAATAGCAAATACGATATATCGGCATTGATGGAAACCATTTTTACCAGCGATTGGTTTTATGATCCAAAGAATATCGGCGCCAGAATAAAATCACCTGTTGAATTATTGGCAGGTATACAGCGCATGATACCGATGACGCTGGAAAATGATTATGCCTTCTTCAACATGCAAAAAATATTAGGGCAGCAGTTGTTGTACCCTCCCAATGTTGCTGGCTGGCCAGGTGGCAGATCGTGGATCGACAGCAGCACCCTGATGATGCGCTTACGGATACCGCAAATGTTCAACGACAAAGACGAGCTAAACGTAGCGCCCAAGCAGGATGACGATGTAATGATGGGAAGAAAAACAGACGGAACTGCTGCAGTGCCGGCAAAAACTCCGGCGCCTAAAAAAGTGTATGGCGCAGTAGCTGCAAAGATCAATTGGTCTGGAAATATCAGCCAATATGAAAAAATAGAAAAAGAGCAATTACTCGGTGCCATAAAAAATAATTTGTTACAGGTGAGCTCTTCCAAAGTGCAGGAAGTTGTAAGCAGGAATATAGATGCTTCGTCCCGGGAGACGTACATAAAATCAGCCACAGTGCAGTTAATGAGCACACCAGAGTATCAGATGTGTTAGTTGTTTAGTTGAGAGGTTAAAAAGTTGACAGGTTGAAAAGGGATGGTAGAAAGATTGAAGCAATATTCCTTCTCGTTATTTACTACTCCCTACTTACTAAAAATAATTATTATGTTAATCAGGCGTAAGGAATTTTTACAGATAGGTTCGCTGGCAACTGCATCTATGATGATGCCTAAATTTTTAAAGGCTTTTGAGTCGGAAGCTTTGGTGCCGCCGGGTAATAAAGTGGTGGTGGTATTGCAGTTGAGCGGTGGCAATGACGGATTAAACACTGTTATACCCGTTCGCAATGATATTTACTATAAACTACGGCCAGGCCTGGGCATAAAAATGGATAAAGCGGCAACGCTTACCGATGAAGTAAGCCTGCACCCGTCTTTAACAACTTTCAAAAGTCTGTATGATGAAGGTAACCTGGCCATCCTTAACAATGTGGGCTATCCCAACCCCGACCGCTCGCATTTCAGGAGTATGGATATCTGGCATTCGGCAAGCAAAAGCAATGAATATTGGAACACCGGCTGGATAGGGCGTTATTTAGATGCGCAGTGCAGCGGCTGTGATAAACCCACGCAGGCACTTGAAGTAGATGATGTATTGAGCCTTGCTTTAAAAGGAGAAACGGCTAATGCCATTGCCGTGAAAGACCCTCGGCGCTTATACGGGACGTCCAATGAAAAGTTCTTTAAAGAGGTGATGAAAAATCATGGCCACGATCATCATGATGAAGAGCCTGTAGAATATCTCTATAAAACGATGGCGCAAACTTTATCCTCTGCTGATTATATTTTTAAACAAAGCCGCTTGCATCCTACAGGAGCCACCTATCCCAATACCGAGTTAGGCAACGGTTTTAAAACTATAGCCTCTCTTATTTATTCTGATATCAATACCAAAGTATATTACATTTCTTTAGGCAGCTTTGATACTCATGTAGGCCAGGAAGCCCAGCAGGAGAGACTTTTCACCCAAATGAATGATGCGGTAAAAGCTTTTACCGATGATTTGAAAAAGAGCGGCCGTATGAATGATGTGCTGTTGTTTACCTTCTCTGAATTTGGAAGAAGGGTGGCTCAGAATGCCAGCAACGGCACCGATCACGGCACCGCTAATAATATGTTTTTAATAAGCGGGGGGTTAAAGCAAAAAGGTATTTTAAATGCGATGCCTGATCTGGCGGACTTAAGCGATGGCGATTTAAAGTATAATGTTGACTTTAAAGATGTGTATGCAACTATATTAAAAAACTGGCTGAATGCCGATGCCGGTAAGATATTAGGCGGACATTATAACACGCTTGGTTTTGTGTAATATTTTAATGCTGTTTATACGAACTTTTTACTTATGAAAGTGTTTTTCAGAGAAAAACACTTTATACATGGAGCGTTCCTTTAAAGATCTAAAAGTTTTTATGAAAATTGCCTTTGCAGAAGGCGTTTCTTACCTGCTGTTATTACTTGTAGCGATGCCGCTTAAGTATTATGCAGATTTTCCGGAAGCCGTTAAATATATAGGTTGGTTACACGGTTTACTGTTTGTTTTATTCTGTATATACCTGCTAAAAGTATGGATTGGTTTGAAGTGGAGTTTTGGAAAAGCACTTATCGCTTTTATCGCATCACTGGTACCTTTCGGCACATTTTTACTGGATGCAAGACTGAAGAAGGAGTATCCTGAAGTAAAAGCCGCGTAGAGGAGTTAATCATCGTTCAGGATAATATTCCTTGCAATGTTCAGCAGCCGTTCTTTATCGCCCGAAAGGCTACCTCCGCTGTAAATATTCATATCCAGTTCGTTCAATAAGCTAATAACTTCATTTTGCCTGGATGAAGAAAAATGGTTCTCTGTCATCGCCAGCATGAGCTCGTTCGTAGTAACATTTTGGGGCAACGCAAGCCGTTTCCCAAACCAGGTTGTTAGTGCTTGCTTTAGGTTCACGTAAAAGGCATTCCCGGTATAATGGATGGTATCTGCCGCCGCTTTTAACAATTCCTCTGTACGGTCAGTTTTGCCGGGGAAGCTTACAGGCTCCTGTTTGTTTTGTGCCGGAATAGCTGCTGACCGCACGTTTTTCTTTCTGTTTCTGATCAGGAAAAACAGTAGTATCGCCCCTAAAATGACCGCTCCAGTAATCAACAGCGCTGTATTATCCTTTTCCTTTTGATCCTGTATTATGCTCTCAGCCCTGGCACTCCCTTCCTGTACCACGTTAAACTCAACAGGAATATTGGTAATAGTTTTGTACTCGTTAGTTACTATATCAAAAAAAGTAAATTGAACAGAGGGGATTGTATATTTTCCGGCCTTTTCAGCCTTAAAAGGTATCGTAAAAGATTTATAGCCGCTACTGTCAGGAGTTTGTGTTTTGTCAGCATCAGTTTTTGAAGGAAATACTTCAATACCATCAGGCCAGTTTATTTTGGGCTGCTTTACTTTAGAGAAATCACCTTTTCCCAAAAGGGTTATAGTCAGCAGTCCCTGTTCTCCGGGCGCATAAATGGCTTTAGACAGCTCCACATTCATTTTGAAATCGCCTGTGATACCGTCAAAACCCTGGGGTTGTGATGCAGCAGGCAGAGCAGTGACTAAAACCGTAAGAGGAACAGAAGCTATCTGTAAATGGTAGTAGCCATTGTTTAAAGAATAGGCCTCGTTTACTCCATCCAGGATGGGGTCTTCTTTACCATTGGCATCCACCAGCCTCACACTGTTGCGCATGGTTAACGCTCCCAACGCAAACCTCCCTGCTTTGTAAGGAATAAGCTGCAGCTTCAAAATGGTATGAACATCAAAAACAACGCCGTCTACATTTTCTCGTGAAGGGGTCATATCCTCTTCCCCGGTAAGGTCTTTTATATCAAATCCATCAAAAGACGGTCTTTTTACAATATTCGATTCCGAAGCCATAGCGCTGTACAGCTTATAGGTAACAGTGATAGGCTCGCCTACAAAAACATCGGTGCTGCTTGCCTCAACCTTTAAAAAAATATTGCTTTTTAGCCTGTCCTGTAAAGAGATGTAGTCATCATTTTGTGCTTGGCTAATGCCCGGCAATAAAATAAATAGTATATAAAAAAGTGCTCTCATCACTATCCTGTATAATAAATAAGTGATTACAAATCGCCTAATTGAGGCCTTAGTATAATATCCTCCACACATGCCGCAAAAGAAAGCTGCGACGCGGCAAAAACCATCTTTGCAATATCTTCAGCTTCCATTATTCGTTTATTGCTGTTATCAAAGCCTTCCCACGAATCTGTAAGTACGGCGCCCGGGAATACGGATGTAACCTTTATCCCATGTGGCTTCAGCTCTTCCCGCAGATTGGTGCTAAATCCATGGAGCGCATATTTGCTGATGCTGTAAGCACCACCATTAGGATATGCTTTTAACGATGCGATAGAACATATATTGAAGATATGCCCCTGTTGCTGTTGCTTCATTGCAGGCAGTAAGGTTCTTGTGACATGATAGGCGCTGTACAGGTTGGTGGCTACCTGGCTTTCGAGTGTTCCGTCTGGTTCGTCACTAATATTACCCGGTTCAAAAAGGCCGGTATTATTGATCAGGATCCGTGGCGATGTATTTTCAAGGCACCAGTTACCAAAAGCAATGGCCTTTTCTTTTTGTGAAAGATCGAAAGCTTTAGCCCGTATTTCAACCCCCGGGTATTTTGTTTGAAGCGCTTCCATTGCCTTATATAGCTTAAAGTCGCTGCGCGATGTGATACAAAGGCTATAGCCATTTTGTGCAAATATTTCTGCAATGGCAAAGCCTATACCCCTTGATGCCCCTGTAATTATTACATTCTTCATAATATTATCTTTTCCTTACCAGCAATAAACATACCGTGCAAAGTTCTGTATTTAGGATTTAGTATTTTATTTTTACATGCTATGCAGTATAAACATTTATTTTTTGACCTCGATCATACTCTGTGGGATTTTGACTCCAACGCAAAGCTTACCCTGCACGATCTTTACGATACATTAAAGCTTGAGGAAAGAGGCGTACACGATTTTGATCTTTTTTACAGGAACTATCTTGCACACAATACAATGCTTTGGGCAAGATACAGGAATGGTTTTATTAAACAGGCAGAGCTGCGCGTAAAAAGAATGCGCCTGTCCCTGCTCGACTTTAAAATTGGGGATGAAGCACTGGCAGAAGTAATGAGCAGCCGGTTTTTGGAAATGCTCCCCACCCGCAATGTATTATTCCCTTACGCTGTTGAAATTTTGGAGTACCTCAGTAATAAAAATTATAAACTGCATCTGATTACCAATGGTTTTGAAGAGGTACAGCACAACAAAATAAACAATTCCAGGATCAGTCATTATTTTGATAAAGTAATCACTTCTGAAGGCAGCAACAGCCTGAAGCCCAATAAAGAGATTTTTGAATTTGCATTAGCTGCAACCAAAGCCAATATTAAAGAGAGTATCATGTTGGGCGATGACCTGGAAGCGGATATCATTGGCGCCAGCAAAGCGGGTATGGATCAGGTATTTATTAATCATGTAGAAGCAGTGCCGGATTTTAAGCCAACTTATATGGTCAAATCATTAAAAGAGCTGGAAGACATATTTTAACGATTGTTGCGCACCTACGGCGCGCAGGACCACAACGTGGGTACGGAGTCTATAAACGTTTTGTCTCTACGAGACAGAATACAAGGGTAATTATAACAAGGGTAGTGCTTTGTATAACTAAGACCTTATAAACAGCCATGAATTCAGTTCCTGGGTCTCTCAGGATGTTACAGAATTTGTATCAAAACACCTGCTACAATCGAAGGCGCTTAAAAAACCACGCTTGCAGCATAATCAAACTATTAGCGCTAAAACTGTTAAACTCGGATACAGCATACATTTGCCGTTTTAGCACCTACGAGACAAAATACAAGGATAACTTATGACAAGGTTAGCGTTTCACATAACAAAGGGCGAATAAAACGGCCAGGAATTCAGCTTCTGGTTCATTCAGAATATTCACGACCCTCTATTAGATGCCGTAGGCATCAAACATTTTTAGGAGATAAAAGCAAAATGTTTTATTTGCCGCGGAGCGGCTACCCAATTTAACATTTAGCGTATTAGAATGCTTACGCGCCTACGGCATGCAGCAATCCGGTATATTTTTGATAGGTTCCAATATTTTATCACCACGGACAAATAACAGGGCCGGTTTTATTATAACAATGATAACAGAATCGTCCGTTTTGAACAGATTTGGAAGTTGCTCTTTTAGGTCATTTCGCATTTTTTTATTCCCATTATGCCGTGGGCTTAAAACGTTTATAAAAAAATACAGAAAACGCCTTATTTGCCGCGTAGCGGCTACCCTTAATTTTCTTCAGGATCAACAAATACATACCTCGCGTCATAAGCCACCCCATAATCGTTCAACATTTTCAGATATTCATTTTTGAATGTTTTCCTGGAATGGTGTTCCTTTTGTTTCTGAATATATTTTACAACTGCATCTATTTGCGAATGGCTATTGCTAAAGGCACCATATCCCTGTTGCCAATAAAACTTTCGCTTTGTGAATTTATTAATATTAATAAATTCACTGCTATCCCCTTTTACCAGGCGCATCAGGTCAGAAATAGATTGTTTAGGGTTTAATCCGATGAATATATGTATATGGTCACAGGCAGAATTAATAGCGAGCATTTTATGACCATTATTCTGAACAATGCCTGTTATATACTTATGTAATCTTTCTTCCCATTCCGGCTGTATCAGTGCCTGCCGGTATTTTACCGCAAAAACAAAATGAATGTGCAATTGTGTATAGGTGTTTGGCATATAGGTTATTCTGAAATAAAGGTACCGAATTTGTATATTATCAGCGTTGTTGCTGTTGCGCACCTACGGCGCGCAGGAATCTGTTTTGTTTTTAATAGCTTCAAACATTTTGTCCCCATGGGACATAAATAACAAAATTCTTATGAAAAAGCTAATGCTTTCAATGGCAGAGAACTGTCCCATTTTAAACTGTTGATGGTTTATCCTATTAAAATGACTTGGGCTTTAAACGCCTCTAAAACTGTGTAATCTTTTTGCGGTGTTGATCTTTTATTATCCCGTTGGTGTCAAATGTTTTAGAATAGAAAGAGCATGTGCCATCTGATGGATAGGGGTTACCCTTGTTTGGATAATATGTTAGCATTGTTGCGCACCTACGGCGCGCAGGAATATAACATGGCTTACAGGGTCTATAACCGTTTTGTCTCTACGAGACAAAATACAAGGATGATTTTGACAAGGTCAGCGCTTCGTATAACAAATACCGTATAAAAGGGCCAGGAATTCATTTCCTGATTCACTCAGCATATTCATAATCTTCTATCAGATGCCGTAAGCATCAAACATTTTTAGCAAAAAGAGCAAATAAGATATTTGCCGCGTAGCGGCTACCCCATTCTATAACATCAGAACATCGCAATGCATCACGGAAAATCATATATAATGGTTAGCTTACAAATTTTCCTTTCTAAAATATGCCGGGAATCTTTGCATTCTGACAAAACCAGGATGGCTTTTCTGCAATCCCCGGTTATAATTTCAAGCCAACCCTCAACCCCAGCATAAAACTAGGAGCCGCTTTGCCCTTTGTAGGATATTTTTCAGCCAGATCATCGAAATAGTATCATGGGGTCAAACCTCTTAATAACCCATTCGTACAGTAGCATCTTTTTCAAATTTCTTTAAAGAGAAAATACCACCACCACCATACGCATCGTAAAATATTTTCCCTTTTTTAAACCGGCCCTGATAGCCTGCCAAACCATTAACACCAATGAATTGCCTGCGGACCTAATAATAATGTTATAGCCGATATCCAACTCTGAAATTGAAAGCAAAGCTTGGTTTTAACCCTGAGTTTTCCGACAATCCTGATTTCGTAAGTGCATCATAGAAATTCGGATGCCGCGATGTATATCTTTCATGAATATTCTCACTAAACTCTCTCTGCTCGTTCTTCACTTTCCGATAAAAAGCACCAATACCAACAGAACCATCCATAAAAATATTCGGAAACACTTTCTTTCTTTTCTCTTTGTGAAGAGGAACTTTGAAATTAATCTGCTTCCCTGCAACCAGGTTGACACCGGCAATAGATTTCTTTACCACAAAATTATCCACCAGGTAATTGTCATAGCGCTTAACAGGCTGATCTTTGGGATAATAGGATAAATTTTCTGTGTATTTGTTTTCTCTGAAAAAAATATTAGCAGCCATGTAGAATCCTGTCATATCTGAACCTGATGTATGACCAGGGTAATACCTGAACTCGGCTCCTAATTTAATACCCCTGGGCTTTGTAAATGTGGTATCCACAAAATCTTGAATAGTGTACAACTGATAACCCGCCTCAACCAATATAGACGTCTTCGCCCCTGTCTTTTTTTCTGCAGATAAACTCAACGTGGGAAATGTTGTTTCATCCCCAAAGGAAGGAATGTTTAGTTTTAATATTAGAGGGCGTTCCGGTATTTTTTCCTGTGCAAATACAATGTGTGGAATTACAAATAATAAGCAGCAGTATATTTTCCTCATATCTGATGGTATTTATACATTGGTGACGTATAAAATTGTTATGCCGCAACAGACTATTTTAAAACAGCTTCTGCTGCCCGCTATCCGGCATTTGAGGTATATGCAGCTGCAGTTTCAGCTCTTTGTTCAGTTTTTCTATAAAGTAAGCAGACAGTAAAGGTGAAGAAAGCTCTACATTCTGATGTACAAAAAAGTAGAGCTTTTTTAAACCTTCCTTATGCCATTTTTTGATCCGCTTTAGCCAGTCGTCCAGTCTTTCCTTATCTATAGCATCGTTGTTACAACCTACATAACGGATAAATGCCTCAGGTGATGTTAGTCTCATGTGCATCATATCTCTTCTTCCTGCTGTATCTACAATAATATTGGCCACCTTATGCTGTTCCAGGAGCGTGCAGAAGTGCTTCCATATTACAGTATCTTCAAACCAGGCTGCATTGCGCACTTCAACTGCAAGCGGCATCCCAACAGGAAATTCTTTGATGAACTGTTCCAGCTTTTCATACTCTTTCGGTGAGAAATTATCGTGTAATTGAAGGAAGATCATTCCTAATTTTTCTTCAAAGTTGGCTACCGCATTGCAATAGGTTTCAGCTATATCCCTTACATCCAGCAGCCTCTTGTAATGGCTTATGGAATTAGTTATTTTGGGAAAAAATCTAAATCCTTTTGGTGTTTTCTCTTTCCATTTTATTACCTGCTCTACGGATGGCATATTGTAAAATGTAGCATTCAGCTCAATGGAGTTAAACTGTGTTGAGTAATAGGCCAGCTCGTCCTTTGTGCCTTTGGGGTAAAAACCTTTAAGGTCTGTTTTATTCCACTTGGCACAGCCTACATAAGCTTCAAAAATTTTACCTTTTGCTTTGCTTAGTATTTCGCTGGTTGCTGCCGCGTCTTTGGGTAAAGTAAAGTCAATCCCTTCAGGATGGGGAACCTGTCCGAATTTCATAAAGTGCTATTTAATGTTTTTTACTTTCTCCCAAATTTCGGGAATACGTTTTACCCAGGTCATTTCTTTCATTTTTTCTCTTGCTTCACGCACAGGTGAACCGAAATAAGCTTTATTGCCCTCTAAAGAAGAAGGTACCCCACTCTGTGCATTTATCACGGCGCCTTTACCAATAGTAAGTGTTTTACTGATGCCAACCTGTCCCCAAAGTATGACCTCGTCTTCAATAACTGCGGCACCGGCTATACCAACCTGTGCTGCAAAAAGACAGTTTTTGCCAATAACTGTATCATGGCCTATATGTACCTGGTTGTCCATCTTTGTGCCTTCTCCAATAATGGTATCGCCGCTAACACCACGGTCTATGGTACAGCCCGCACCAATTGCTACGAAGTCTTTTATAACCACCCGGCCGCAGCTGCTCATTTTTTTATAATATATATCGCGATCGGTTTTCTTATTATAATAAAAAGCATCACTACCAATTACTGTGCCGCTTTCTATGGTTACATTATTTCCTATAATACAATGATCAAGGATGGTTACATTAGGAAAGATGGTACAGTTTTTACCAACTACCACATTATTACCTAAATAAACATTGGGCATAACAACCGATCCTTCTCCAACAACTGTAGATTTTGAAACAAGCTCCATTGAGGGGCTGAAGGGGCGGTATTGTTCTACTATTTTCAGATAAGCTTCAAAAGGCTCCTCTACTATAAGTAATGCCTTGCCTTCGGGAAACGCTGCTTCTTTATTAATGATAATAAAGCTGGCGGCAGAATGAATGCACTTGTCATAATACTTTGGATGATCTACAAATACAAGGTCACCCTCTTCCACTACATGTATCTCGTTAATACCTGTAGCCTGTGCATGCTTATTGCCTAAAAGTTGCGCATTGATAAGGGTTGCTATATCTGCAAGCGGAACGGGTTGATCAAACTTCATAAAAATATTTTATGCGAAGTTCATCCTGTCTGTTATCATAACAAAAAAAATGCATGAGAAAGTTATAAAACTCTTTTATTATGATTACGTGTTAATAACAGCGTTATAAATAATTTGTGATATAATATCCTGTAAATATTGACCACTGGTCATGAAGTAATAAACATACTTTCTCATTTATACTTCTATAAGAGCATGTTGCTGAAACCCTTTGCCGACAGGTGTTTGGAAGGATTCGTTTTTTTTATGTTATGAATAGAACACTTATCATTCATCACATAAGAGATACAATTTTACACCAACTGGTGCGGATATCCACAGGTGTTTTTGTTATTTGTTAATAAAATTTTTTGCAAATAATTTTTATATCGTTAAAATAATATTTAATATTGTGTCAGGAAATAAAATTCCTGTACTTACTAACCCATCTATATAAAATATCCCTTCTCATTTGAAGGGATTTTTTGTTTTTATCAGACCCCCTTTTCAAGGCTTTAAAACAGGGTACATAAAATATTATTCAACACCAGTCCGCAAACATTATCTTTACATAAAACACAGATATGCTCAAATCAATGACAGGCTTTGGCAGAGCTGAGAAAATGATTGGCCAAAAAACTTTTTTAATTGATATAAAATCTTTGAACGGTAAACAGTTCGATTTGTCGTTAAGGTTACCGGCTGTTATAAAGCCTTTTGAGTTTGACATAAGAAAAGTGCTGGCTGAGGGCCTGGGCCGGGGCAGTGTTGATTGTACCATCAGCCTGAAAGATACAGGAGATGCAAAGCCTGTTGTAATTAATACTGACCTTGCAAAAGCTTATTATCATTCTCTTTCAGAGCTGTCTAAAGAGCTGGGTATTGACACTTCAAATATTTTAAATGCGCTGATTAAACTTCCTGAGGTAATAACGCCCAGTAGCGAAACGCTTACAGATGACGACTGGGAACAATTAAAGGCACTGATAGGTGAAGCCATCAGCGATTTGAACAAGCACAGGGAGGACGAAGGAAAGATCCTGAAAGAAGAGCTGCAAAAGCGGATTGGTAATATTGTTGACCTGCAAAAAGAAATTGAGCCCCTTGATGTACAAAGGCAGGAAATGATGCGGGATGGCCTGGAAAAGCTGCTGGAAGAAAAAGTAGGAAAGGATAATTATGATGTAAACAGGCTGGAACAGGAGCTGATCTATTATATAGAGAAGATGGATATAACTGAAGAAATGGTAAGGCTGGACAATCATTGTAATTACTTCATAGAAGTGCTGAACGAAAAAGGTAATTCCAAAGGGAAAAAGCTTTCTTTTATCCTCCAGGAAATAGGCCGTGAAATAAACACTACCGGTTCCAAAGCCTATGATGCTGCTATACAAAAAATTGTAGTAATGATGAAAGACGAGCTGGAAAAAGCAAAAGAGCAGGTATTGAACGTACTGTAAAACTCACTGCAACTTCACTTACTTTTGCAGCAAAAATGTAGGTGTGCGTTATTTTTTACTATTTATTTTAATTGGTTGTACCGTGGCTTCCTGTAAACAGGTTAACGTGTATGAAAAGCAGGTTGACCTGCCGGAGCATACATGGAAAAAAAACCAGAATGCGGTGATACGCTTCAGGATAACTGATACTACTGAGCACCAGTTGTATTTTGTTGTAAGACATACCCGGCAGTTTCCTTATAATAAATTGTTGGTGAGGTTGTTAATACAGGATAGTACTAAAAAAACAATCAGTTCTATGCGCATCATTGCCCCTCTAACTGATAGCGCAGGCAACTGGAACGGTCAGCCGATGGATGACATATATTACAGCAGGATAAAAATTACTCCTCCGGTAATGCTATCCCCCGGCGAGTATCGTTTTGTGTTGCAGCAGGCAATGAAAGAAGCTTCCCTCAACCATATTTTGAATGTTGGCATTGCACTGAATCAATAATACCTGTCAAGCATGGAACAAAAACTTAAAGCCCGCTTAAAAAAGACCACTGTAAAGTTTTGGTTGCTGCTTATTTATATAATTGCAGCGCTTGTGTGGTGGTTTATTTCGCTGGAAAAGCAGAGCAAAGAAATGTATAGCTACCAGCTAAATCATCTTAACACTACCATCGACCAGGAAAAGAACCCGGTAGAATACCAGGCAGAGTTAAAGAAGATAAAGGAAGACTACCATAGCAATACCATAAAATACGGGGGTGAGGGCGTTGTTTTTTTAGGACTGATCATTTTAGGGGCGATGCTGGTACACCGTTCTATGAAGCAACAAAAACTAGTTCAGGAGCAGCAGCAAAATTTTATGATGGCCGTTACACATGAGCTTAAGACGCCGATCGCTATTTCCAAACTAAACCTTGAAACATTACTAAAGCACCAGCATCTTGACGAGCAAAGACAAAAAAAGCTTATTCAGACATCGCTTGAAGAAACCAAAAGGCTTGACTTTTTGACCAATAATATCCTCCTGTCATCGCAGTTGGAAGCTAAATGGTATAAGATCAATAAAGAGGAGCTTGATTTTTCAAATTTATTAAAGGACCGCGTTGCTGATTTTTCACAACGCTTTTCTGAAAGAACTATCACCTGTGATATTGAGCCCGGGATAGATATTGAAGGGGATTCGCTGCTGTTAGAGATCCTGATTAATAACCTGCTGGAAAACGCCCTTAAGTATTCGGAGAAAGGGGATGCAGTAATGGTAACTTTAAAGAGAAACAATGAAGAAGAAGCTACTATGCAGGTGCTGGACGAAGGCCCGGGCATACCCGAAGAAGAAAGAAAGAAGATCTATTCCAAGTTTTACAGGGTAGGAAACGAAGCTACGCGTAAAAAGAAAGGTACCGGGCTGGGGTTATATCTTTGCCGTAAGATTGCAAAAGATCATAATGCAGACATTTCAATGACAAATAACAATCCAAAGGGAAGTATTTTTGCCGTCAGGTTTTACATCTGACATTATCTAAAAAGAAGAACCCTGTACTGGAATGGAAGAACGACCCGCAAATATTTTATTGGTAGAAGATGAAGAAAATCTTCATGAGGCGTTGAAATTGAACCTTGAGCTGGAGGGATACCAAATTACCTCTGCCTACGATGGTAACGAAGCAATCAAAGCCGTTAAGAACGAATATTTCGACCTTATTATCCTGGATGTAATGCTGCCCGAAGTAGATGGCATTGCTGTTGCTGAAACCATTCGCATCAGCAATAACGAAGTGCCTATTTTAATGCTTAGCGCTAAAAACACCAGTGCAGATAAGGTGCTGGGACTTAAGAAAGGCGCCGATGATTACCTGACCAAGCCTTTTAACCTGGAAGAGCTATTGATCCGGGTTCATAAGCTTATTGAAAAGAATCTGAAGCTACAGGATAAGAGCACCCTGGGAAATTCTTATTCTTTCGGTGGAAATGTTATAGATTTTAAAGCGCAGGAAGCCAGCACCAAATATGCAGGCAAAGTACAGCTCAGCAAAAAGGAAACTATGCTTTTAAAGCTGCTCATAGAAAATAAAAATGAAGTGGTTCCCCGCGAAAAAATACTGCAATACGTGTGGGGTTATAATGTGTACCCCACTACAAGGACGATAGATAACTTTATTCTCAATTTCAGGAAATACTTTGAAAAGGATAGCCGTAACCCTAAGTTTTTCCATTCTGTAAGAGGAGTAGGGTATAAGTACAGTGAATGATGTTCTTCCCGGCTTGGTGCTGCTATCAGCGTAATTGCCTGCCTGTCCGGTAGGCAGGCGTCACATACTTCAACCGTGGTGCAATGACGAACCGCTTATGCTGCTATTTCTTTTCGCATTGCTTTATTTGCTCCAGGATATGTGCCCGCTCCCCTTGGGTAGCTATTTCAAACCTGAGGGCCTGCCGGTAATAAGGCAATGCTTTTTGATATTCTTTTTTTCTGAACCAGTAATCTCCCGCCACTACATAGCTGTTGTAATAGCCTGGATTTTGGGCTATAATACTGTCCGGCACTATATTTCCTCCGTCTATTGCTAACTGTTTGTTCCTTCTGAAAGATTCAAAGCGTTTAAAAGCAGGCGTATAAATAAAGCTGTCCGCTGCAATATTCAGATCAGCTTCATATACTTCACGGTTCTGCTTCATTCCATGTAATGCAAATATCTTGTTAAGGTCATAACACACAAACTGTCCCATTTGCCAGGGCGATGCAGATACCCATACCCGCAGCTTTTGCGGTTCAAAAACAACCGCATGATGGGCAATGAACTGGTTCACGGCTTTTTCGTTGCCCAAACCGATATCTGCATTATCCAGTCCTTTATAATCCCGTAAAATGTTGATGGTTTTTTGAACAGTATTCTTTCCGTTTTGCTGCAAAAGCTGTGCAAGCCTTTGATAGCGGTAAACAGAGGCACTGTTTTCGCGTTGCTCTATATTGGGTTTGCTGTTCCAGAAACGATTGCTTTGAAAATGGTTGGTGCAAAGTATTTCATTCTTGTTGGGATCGTATACAGCCAATGAATCCGGTGTTTTTTCAATGATCACAGCTTTATTATCTGTTGCTGAGCCCACCAAAAAAGACTCGCTTACAAACATCTTTCGTCTTTGGGCAATAGTGATAGCCTCTTCGATATTTTTAGCATACTGTACAATTTCTCTGGCCACCAGGCTTACCGGCGTAGCAGATCCTGAAGGGATACCGCTTTTTGCTGCGTTAATAGTAACAGTTAATCCCTTTTCATTCATGCCGGAAACCACACCAATAAAGCCGCCCCAGGTGATGCTCATGAATTTATAGCCCGCAGACGGGTTTACAAACTCAACGATCTTGTTTTTCGCAAAATCATCGCCCACCCAAAAATCAAAATTCCGCCCTATGATCATCGTGCTGTCCTGTGAAGCGCTGCCCCAGGTGCCAAAAGAGGTACAGCCCACAAGCATCATGTTTTGCAATGCGTGACCAATATCATGCGCCGAATGATAATTTAGTATGCGTGAATATTTTGTACCGATATACTTGTAGCCTTCCGATGCCGATTGTGAAACACCGTATATTTCCTGCTTGTACTCATCTGTTACATGTTCCGGCAGATTGCGGTTGAACCAGCCGATAAAATATTTTAAAAAATGCAGGTAAAATTCAGACGGTATCATTTTACTGATCTGCGCACTAAAATAGTCTTCCTGCTTTTTTATCAGCTCTTCGCTCAGCTTACCGTTTACCACGCCACGCTCAAAAGGCGCTCCTTCCACATACATTTCATATAACCCCGAATTGCTTTTTCTAAACCAGCTGTTCTGAATAGTGTACAAGCCGGTATCAGCCTGCTGCCGCTGTAAGTCCAGTGCCGACAGGTCTTTTACCACAGGCGGATCAATTTTTGAAACCCATAGCAGGTATAAAAATAAGATGCCGAAGAGCAATATGATTACTCCCATCACTCTCAAAAACCTTCTCCAAAAACGTCTGCTCATTCTTTTTATTATTTTATAATACTGTACGATATCAGATATACGGTTCCAACCAAAACCTATATCATACATCGTACTTCGTACATCTGACACCGTACATTTCTTTACGTTTTTCTTATCTCTTCCACCAGCCCTTCATCACCCAGCAGCATGACACAGGTAAGCACAGCGCTTAGCGAAGTGCCTAAAATGCCATGCAAATTTAGATTCTGGCCTGTTAAAAACAGGTTAGGAATTTTAGTACGCGGACTTACCATTGTTTTAAGCGGATCGTGATAGTCCTTTTCTATCCCATACATGCTCCCCGTGGCATCGCCAATATAATCACGGTTGGTAAGCGGCGTAGAAGCATATACGCTTTTAATATTTTCAACAATTTCCGGGAAACGCTCATGCACTGATTGCAATAATTGGTGGGTCTTATGCTCTTTAAACTTTTCATAATCCGGGCCCCGCTCAGCCTCCTTCCCTACCCGGTTATAAGTACCTGACCATTGAGCCACTTCATCAAAACGCATAGGAGTCAGCAGTGATACTGTTGCAGCAAAACCTTTGTTATGTTTATCTTCTGAAAAGTATAACCCATAGCCCAGGGGCCAGTTGCCGGGTGTATAGTGATTCAGGTTCCACAATTGTCCTTCCTTGTGGTAATAGTAATTGCATTTTTCGTAAGGAATTGTCTTTTCCTTTAAAACAATGTGCACCGAAAAGGAAGAAATGCCCTGTTGCAGGTTATCAATGCGTTTCCGGTATAAACCTTTTAAAAGCAAGGATTCGGTAATCTGCAATGTAGCGGCCGGATTTATATTCGATATAAAATGATCGCCATACACTTTATTCCCTCTTTCTGTTTCTGCATAAGCAATGCGGCCCTTTTCTTCTACGATTCTTTTCACCTCACAATTACGAATTATTTCACCACCATTTTTCCTGAAGTTTACCGCTAATATTTTTGCGATCTGTGATCCACCGCCCACACATTTCCAGCTGCTTTCAATATAACTGTTGGTAATTAAAGCATGAACATGAAAAGGTGTTTTACCGGCGTCTCCGGCATATAAAATATTATTGCCGGCCAGCACTGCCTGTAATTTTTCATTAGTTGTAAAGGTGGCTATTACTTCCCGGGCGCTTTGGTTATTTCCTTTGTAGGTAATATTCTCTCCCGCTTCCAAACTAAGGTTATATAAAGGATAAGAGGCACAAACTTCCTTTATCTTTTCACAATAGGCAACAATATGTTGCGCTTCTTCCGGAAAATGCTTTGTGAGATTTTTAATGAACGCTTCATATCCTTGTGCCTGACAATAAATGGTGGTATCGCTTCCTATCAGCACTTTATCAAAACACTCGTCCATTCTTTCCAACTTTAGCCGTTCCATCAGCCCCACATATTTAAACACCTGGTAAAGGTTCTGCCCTTTATCCAGTCCGCCAATATAATGTACACCGGTATCGAAAACCTGCTTATCGCGCGCAAAGGTTTGCAGGTTGCCACCGAATTGTTTGTTCTTCTCCAGTACGCATACTTTTTTCCCGTGCATAGCAAGAATGTTCGCACATAACATTCCTCCCAGGCCGCTGCCGATTATTACAATATCATATTTCCCGGGTTGACGCATAGTAATTACAGGCAAAAATCGCGGAAAATACTTATTCAGATTTTAACAAATTCTGGTTTATAATGTTATTAGCTTTGTATTTCATTGAAGTACTCTATTTACTACTAAAAATAAAAGGATAATGATGCAGAAATTAAGATTATTGATAGCCGCTATATTGATATTTGCCGCTAATACTTCTTTTGCCCAATCTCAGAAAACAGAAACTTTTGAGGTTTCAGGCAATTGTGGTATGTGTAAAAAAACAATTGAAAAAGCGGCCAAAGATGCCGGAGCTTCGTTTGCCGACTGGAATAAAGAGTCCAAGATACTTACTGTAAAGTATAAAGCCAAAAGCACTGATCTCCCAAAAATACAGCAGAAAATTGCTGAAGCCGGCTACGATAATGCAGGTGCAAAATCTTCCGATAAAGCCTACAATAACCTTCATGGCTGCTGCCAGTATGATAGAACGGCTAAAAAAACAGTTACTGAATAAATTGTCTTTCCGGGGCTGATCCATCTTTTCTTATCACCCATACCACATTAGAAGTATATTTTGTATCGTCAATACGCTGCAAATGCACTTCTTTTTTTGTTGCACTAGCTTCTATATCCCTGCTCGATAGAAAATGCAGCTTGTTAGTTGTTTTATTGAATGAGAATATCCTGGTTGAAAAGAACTCTGTGAGCCGGGTACCTTTATGTTTTTCCTTTAGGTCGGCATCGCCATCACGAATGATAAGCACACCCCCTGTCAATAGACTGTCAATGGCATTTTCAACTATCTCCTGTTGTAAGATTGGCGGCAGGTAATGTAATACATCACTGATGATGATCCCGTTATATTTTTCGAGCGGAAATGCTGCAATATCCCCACAAAGGAAATTTACCGCTTCTGTCCTGCTAAAGCAACGTTGGGCCGTTGCGATCTTTTCTTCATCATAATCTATTCCGGTAAATTTCCGTTTCCCCTGGCTGGCCCAATGCAAAGTATAGCTCATAAAGCCATAACCACAGCCCAGGTCTAAAAAATCTCCTTCCTCCGGTAAGAGTTCATGGAAGGGCTGGTAATAATTTTCAAGCCTCAGCTTGATCTTTAAATACCATTCCAGCACCGGCCCTTTATAAATATAGTTAAAGAACAGGTGCTCTTTAAAGTAGGCAGGTGTTTCCAGCTCTGTGGTCAATGCTTCATGCTGCTGTTTAAAATACCTGGAAATGGTTTTAGTCCTTTCCTGGTAAGTATGGCCCCAGCTTGTATCATCAGCTTTGATGCGGGGCAGGTATTTAGCAGTAATGGGGCCGTTCTTCAGCAAAAAGTCTCCTTTGGTCATGGTGTAACCTAAACCGTGAAACAGTACGGGCACAATATCCAGCTTTAATTGATCTGCCAGGTAAAAAGCTCCTTTATGAAAACGTTTCATGGGCGGGGATGAGGTTCGCGTACCTTCAGGAAATACAGATATGGAATAACCTTCGCGTACCTGTGTATTTAACAGCTCCACGCTGTTTTCCACGCCGTTGGCAACAGGATAAAAATCGGCCATTTTTATAGCCCACCCAAAAACAGGAGAGTTCCATACCCATTTGTTGGTAAGTAATATCAGCCTGGGATTAAGCATTGCCATCTGCAGGATATCCAAAAAAGACTGGTGGTTGGCAATTACTACAGCAGGCTTCTCAAAATTTTCGTGTTCCGGGTTGATCTGCTGTTTTTTAAAATTCCCCATGATGTATAATACCGACATGCAGAATTTAGATAACAAATAATGGTATACATATTTGCCTTTTTTTCTTCCTAATATGTTCAGCTTAATTAAAAAAAGACCAATGAACGTAAGCAGCACGCTTACAAAACCAAAATAGAAAAAGGAGAAAACAGAGCGACTCCAGCTCCATAAAGTCCATGGATGAAAACCTTTGCGCACACGGTTTCTGATCACTAAGGAAAAGAAGAACGGGATTAAAACCTGCGACATGATCACCACGCAAAGAATACCGGTGACAGATATAAAAGCGATGGATCTTAAAGCAGGGTGTTTCGCAAATATCAATACGCCTAAGCCTGCCATGGTGGTTATGGCAGACAATAAAATAGATGATTTATAGGAAGCAAGATTTTTCTTACCGGTTTTGTATTCGTTTACCAGACCGTCCATAACAAACAGGCTGTAATCATCACCCAGTCCGAATATTAAAGCAGAAATGATGATGTTCACAATATTGAACTGTATATTGAACAACACCATAATGCCGAGTATCCATATCCAGCTAAAGAGCATCGGGATAAAACACATAAGCATCAACTCTATTCTTCCGTAAGTTAAAAACAGCACAACCGCAACAATAATAGAAATGGTCCAGGCAATATGGTTAAAATCATCGTTCACCATTTGCGTAAGCCGGCTGGTAAGGTATTGCCGGTCTAAGACCGTTGCCTGTGGCTGTTTTTCGATGGCAGCAATAACCTGCTGCTTATATTGCTGGGGTACTTTGATCAATGTCACTACCGATGCCGTACCTCCTTTTTCGGTAATATAATCATCTAAAAAACTGTTCCGTAAAGCCTGCAGGCCATTCAAAGCAACAGGCTGATATGCCTGGCTGATCAATTCCTTAAAGCTATTGACACCTTCTGCTGTAAAACCCGATGCCGGCGCCATAACAGCGAAATTTTGTAATACCTGCTGCTTTTTGTCCCGCGTCCAGTAAGCGTTCCACCGGGCTATCCGTTTTTGTTGCAGGCTGTCAGACATAAACAGGTTGGCCACGCCCGAGCTGGTATTAATAAGCCCTTTGCTTTTTAAAAGATCAACCTCGTTCTGAAGCGCTTCATTTCTTTGTAAGGCCTCATCCAGGCTATTTGCTTCGCTTACAATGTAAACGGATTTTAAAGCCGCTCCGCTAATGCCGTTCAGTTTATTTTCTGCTGCTTTGAGCTTGTCCGACATATAGTTCAGCTGCATCATATCTGGCTCAAACGAAACCTTGCCGGCAAACTGGTAAAGAACAACCGTAATAATAAAAATAGCAGCAACCACCCATTTATTTGACTCTACTCTAATAGAAGAAATTCTATCTAGCCAGGAATGGTTCACTTCCACTTTATGTGGGGAGCTGATAAAATGGGGCAGGAAGATCAGGGAGCAGGAAGCTGCACCAATAAGGCTAAACCCGGCAAACAGTCCCAGGTCCTTCAACATATCTGATGCCGCATACTGCAGGCTGAAAAAGCCAAGAATAGTAGTAATGCTGCCAATGGTAAGCGGAAAGGAAAGATCAGCAATAACCTTTTTAATATCGCTGGTATGCCGGTAATGATTGAACACATGCAGCGAGTAATTAACCGCTATTCCTAAAACGATAGAACCGGTGCCCAAGGCAATTACAGAAATGCTGCCTTTAATAAACCAGATGGCGGCAAGCGCAAATGCCGCACCGTAAACCACCGGCACCAGGATAAGCAATGGCGCACGTTTCCGCTTAAAATAAAACCCCAGGAAAACAACCAGGAATAGTACGGTAACGCCTTGAGTAAGCAGCGTATCTTTCCGTAATTGTGCCGCATTATTCTGTGATACTACTGCTGCGCCAAAATATTGTGTGCTAATATTAGAAAAGCCTTTTTGCTGCAACGAGTTTATAACAGCATCAATAGCCTTAAAAAGATATTGGTTCTTACCGGTATTGCCTGCCGGGTAAGCAGGGGTAATAAACAGCATCAGGGTCTTCTTGTCCTTTGTAACAAAATGATCCTGGTAAAGTGTGAAATTGTCTTCGTATTGCAGTTGTTGTAATTTTTGCAATGCCAGGAAAGAAATTCCGGAAGGGTCTTTCAATACAATATTTTTAACAGGCGTTGCCGAAGGAATTCCTAAGATAGAACTGCTGCGGCGGAGGGATTTTGCCAGCTCTTCCGGCTGCAGTAATGTATCTATTTTTTTATAATCGCTTTCTGTTAAAAAAACGGGAAGATGGTTTTGTATCGTTTCAAAAAGGGAATAGGTAAATGCCTCGTCAATTTTATGCCGGAGATTCTTTATATAAGATTTTGCATCCTGTTGCAGATGTTCTGCAAATATATCTGCGTAAGCCGTCAGCTTATCGGGGTCCGTAAGGGTGCTATCCCGGAGAGAAACCATCACCACCAGCTTGTCTGCAAACTTGGAGTTTTCAAATACCTGCGTGAGCTTCTCTGTTTTTTCATCTTTCGGGATGATGGCATAAACATCTTCAATAAATTTCACCTTAAATGCAAAAAAAACAAACAGCGCCAGCGTGGTAAAAAACGTGAGGTAAAGAGCCGCTTTGTTCTTTTTAAAAAACTCGAATATAGAGGTAAATATTTTCTGCATTTAACTGGAACTTAGAGCATTATTTAAACTTTTCAAATTTGCCGCATGTAGTCAGAAAATGTCGTTCTGATGTCACAATGAGCCTGTCGAACTGCTGTTGAAGGGTGCATTTTTTCAGAAAGAGGCTTCGGCATCCCGTATAGCCATCGGGACAGCCTGACACGCAATTTAGATAATATCTTAATAAATTTAAACAAGTTCAATGTGATGATTTGCCTGTTAAGCCCGGCTTTGCTTTTTTAACTTGCGTACTTTCAAAAATAAGAACGTTAGTATCCAGAACAGAGCTCCCACAACGATCGCTAAAAAGAAGGCTCCATAAATATACTGTTCCAGGTTCTGTCCCATTTTTTCGAGGGTAAGCTGCTTATTAAATGACAGATCCACCGCTCTGCTGCCCATAAATGGCTTCCCCATTTTGTAGCTGAGAAAAAGAATAAAAGGGATCATAGGCGGAATGCTGATGTTAGCAGCAATTATAAACAGCGTTTTATTCAGCCTGAAAAAATGGGCTAAGGGTATTCCTATCAATAACTGAAAGCCCCAAATGGGAACAATGCCCATAAATCCCCCAAACGCAATAGAGTATGCTTTCTTACTATCACTTTCGCCGGGTTTCAGCAGTA
This sequence comes from Niabella sp., assembly GCA_049841335.1. GTDB lineage: Bacteria > Bacteroidota > Bacteroidia > Chitinophagales > Chitinophagaceae > Niabella. The sequence continues at coordinate 41,335 of JASGDI010000045.1, forward strand.
TTTGCTTTAGCTCCTGCTTCCAGTTCTTGTTTTTATAGAACCGCCTGAAAAAGTTGCGTGGCCATATATAAAAGAAGCAAATAGTTACCAGCACTGTATTTACTATGCTGATGCGTGTAAAGTCTTTAAACGGCCTGAAATGACTGATCCGCTCTTCTTTGGGCGGATAATATACAGTAATAGGAACCGAGACCACTTTTACTCCGGCCCATGCCAGGCGTACAATTACTTCAATCTCAAACTCATATTTGCGGGTAAAAAACTTCATTCGGCTGATGGGCGCAAGCGGGTATAAACGATACCCCGTCTGCGTATCGGGTAGCTCAATGCCGGTCTCTGCCTTGTACCAGAAATTGCTGAACTTATTGCCGAAGCTGCTTTTACCCGGAACATTTTCCGCCGTGTCCATATTGCGGGCGCCCATAATAAGCGCAGGACCTTCTGACTGCAGTCGTTCTATAAAAACCGGGAGGTCTTTGGCAAAATGCTGGCCATCGGAGTCAATAGTGATCGCATACTCAAAACCCAGCTGTATAGCCTTTTTAAAGCCCTTCCGCAAAGCCCTTCCTTTGCCGGCATTAGGTTGGTAGGAAACAATGGTGATGTGCTGAAAAGCCCGGATAATGCTTTCCGTATGGTCGGTTGAGCCATCGTTTACCACTATAACATTAGCTGTATATTGAAGCACATCAGCGATAACTGTGCTGACGGTAGCAGCATTGTTGTAAGTAGGTATAATAACGCAAACTTTTAAACTGTTAAAAGTTTCGTATGTATTATTAATACCCCGTATAGACACATGCGATACCACCAGGCACCAAAAATAAACGATGGAAAGGAGAAAACTAAAAAGTATATCGGGCTGCTATGCCAAGTGTACCAACATGCAGCGGCGCAAAAGAAGAAGGGGCAGATAAAAATACAGTTGGCCGCCAGTCGGCGGTCAGATTGATGGGCGAATCCTTAAATTTATAATCAATCCCTGCGGTACCAAATAGCCCTGCACCAAAACCTTCATAAAAATTATTTTTGGAAAAAATATTAAAAATAGTGAGTCCGCCGCCCGCAAACCAGCGAAGGCTTTCATTGGTAGGCGTTTCGATCAGTTCATGATATTGATAAGCGCCTGTTATACTGATGCCGGGAGAAAAACTCGTTTGCCCTCCTGAGTTAGGAACGTACATGTTTCTACCCCCAAACCCAAAGTTAAACTCCAAAGCACCATGGTCAGACAGAAAGTTCTTGTAGGATGCCGACAGTACATCATAAGCAATATGGGCGTTTAGTCTTATTCCAATTGCTTGTTTATAATCGCTTTGCGCATTAACTATTAATTGGCTGAAAGTAAAAGCAACTAATAAAAATATATTGTTCGTCTTCATTAGAGGAAGTCTTTAAATAATTTGGTTTAAATGTCTAAAGACTTCCTGCTGGCAGGAAAGTTTTTAGAGGGCGGAAGTATTTCCGGTATCAAACTTACAGGAAATTCTTTGTTTTTCTTCCTGAAGCATAAAAAGTATATATTGTATAAATTTGCCAACTTTAATATGGTTTGGAATAGTAGATTATCAGGAGGTTGTTTTTTAATTCTTTTTGTAACAGTATCGTTTCTTTTACATGCTCAGTCCGGGACCGGAAAACAGGCCTTTTATGCAGCGCTTGCATCGGCCAGTATGGATGCGTGGAATAAGCAGCTGGGAAACGTTAAAAATTTAAAAGGTAATGATAAGACCGCTTTTGAAGGCGCACTGCTGATGCGAAAGTCAGGCGCTTTAAAAATACCTGCGCAAAAGCTGTCTTTATTTAAGCAGGGGCACAAATTGCTTGAGGGAGCTATCAGCAAAGAGCCTCAAAATACGGAGTTCAGGTTTTTGCGTCTCATAATACAGGAAAACGCCCCTAAAATTGTAGGATATAATAAAAACCTGGCTGAAGATGCCCAAACGGTAAAAAGTAATTATCATTCTTTGCCAGATGCATTACAACAGGCTATATTAGTTTACAGTAAATCCTCGAAAATATTAACCGGATTGTAATAAAGTGTTATGGGAAAAAAAGTTTTAGCAGTATATTTTACGCAATCAGGGCAAACCAAAGCTATCCTGGATCAGTTTTTAAAGCCGGTTATTGCAGACGGAAATGAGGTAGAGTATCTTCAGATCAGACCCGTTCAACCCTTTCCGTTTCCCTGGCCTATCCCTGATTTTTTTGATACAGTACCCGAGTCGGTAAATGTTATTCCAACTACATTAGAGCCGTGGCAAACCGGTCTTGACAAATATGATCTTGTGATTTTAGGCTGGCAACCCTGGAATTTATCGCCCAGCATACCTTTTAACTCCATTTTACAGGACGGGCAATTTAAGGCTTTGATAAAAGAAACCCCGGTCATAACGCTGAGTGGCTGCCGTAATATGTGGATCAACGCGCAGGAAAAGAATAAGAAGCTGCTCCATAATGCAGGAGCTAAGCTGGTAGGTAACATTGTCCTGGCAGACCGGCATCCTAATCACCTGAGCTATTTTACCATTTTTCACTGGCTGGGAACAGGTCGGAAGGACAGGAAATGGGGCATTTTCCCTAAACCCGGTGTTTCTGACAGGGATATTGCCGGTGCCTCGAAATTTGGAAATATAGTGAGCAGTTATCTGCGTATTATGAATTTTGACAGGATGCAGGAAGAGCTGGTAAGGGCAGGTGCAGCACCTGTAAAATATTCGCTGATGTTTATTGAAAGAAAAGCCGGAAAGATATTCCAAAAATGGGTGAATATAATAAATAAGCATCCTCAAAAAAGGAAAAGTATACTTTTTGCATATAAATATTATCTTGCCATTGCGTTGCTGGTGGCTTCACCGATAATATTAACGGTAGATTTATTACTTTTCAGGCCGTTTTCGCAAAAGAAGATCAGGCGGCAGATGAATTATTACAGGGGGGTTGAGTATATGGAGCACATTTAAGTGTGCGATGTACGACATACGATATCAGATGTATATATATCGTGCTTTACTCAATTAAGTCCCGCACATAAAAAAAGATTAAAAGATGATGTTATTGAACGAAGTTTATATTAACCGCACCTCACATTATTTTCCTAATAATCCTGTGAGTAACGATGAAATGGAAGATTACCTGGGCTATATTAACGGGAAGCCTTCAAAATCGCGCAGGATTGTGCTGAGGAACAATGGTATTACCAACCGCTATTACGCCCTGGAAAAAGGAGGTAAAACCACTCATACCAATGCGCAACTGACTGCCGAAGCAATAAAAGAGCTTTTTAAAGAGGATCCGCAAGGAATTAAAAACGTTGATGTACTTTCCTGCGGTACTTCCTCACCCGACCAGGTGATGCCCTCACACGCTGTAATGGTACATGGCTGGCTGCCAGAGCTGGGTAAGCTGGAAGTAGTGTCTCCAAGTGGTGTATGCTGCGCAGGTATGCATGCTCTGAAGTACGCCTATATGGCTGTAAAAACAGGAGATGCGGATACAGCGGTTGCGGCGGGCTCTGAAAGGTTTTCGGCTTCGCTGGTGGCCAACCAGTTTGAAGATGAAGTGCATAAGCTGGAAGAGCTGGAGCAAAATCCTTATATCAGCTTCGATAAAGAATTTTTACGCTGGATGCTTTCTGACGGCGCTTCTGCATTCCTGTTAAGTAATAAACCTAATCCGGAGGGCTTAAGCCTGAAAATAGAATGGATAGAAGGCATTTCCTATGCTGATGATATGGAAGCCTGTATGTATTGTGGTGCTGAAAAGCAGGAAGACGGCACATTGAAAAGCTACCTGGAATTTACGCATGAGGAGCTGAACGAAAAATCGGTTATGAGCATCAAGCAGGATGTGAAGCTGCTAAGCCCTAATATTGTTCCCCTTGGTGGCAGGCCTTTGCCCGAGCTGTTCGAAAGGCGTGGTTTGAATCCTGACGATATTACCTGGTACTGCCCGCACATGAGCAGTAACTTTTTTAAAGATAAGATTTACGAAGAGCATCTGAAATTAGGTCATCATATCCCTTACGAAAAATGGTTTGTGAACCTTAGTTATGTAGGTAATGTAGGTGCCGCGTCGGTTTATTTTATGGTAGATGAACTTTTGAGCAGCGGTAAACTGAAAAAGGGGGATAAGATATTTTTACTGGTTCCGGAAAGCTCCAGGTTCAGCTATATGTATGCGCTCCTGACAGCAGTATAGCAAACAATAGCTTTTCTAAAAGTTTTAAAAGAGCATTTCAGGGTATTAGAAATAATACCCTTTTTATTTCAGTGCACGTCCTTCATACCTGGTAGGCGACTCCTGTTCCAAAAAATCTGTGCAGTTACTGATCTGTTTTGTATCTAAATTTGTATATTCAGCTATCAGGCTATAAAAATCCGCACATGAAAAAAATTATATTATCACTTTTGCTGCTGACTGCTTTTTGCCAGGAGGCATGGTTACAATCTTCATACGAATGGAAAGAAGGAAAATCGGGGAATTACACGTATAAATATGTAAGCGGCGATCCGTTGCAGGTACGCATCTATACTTTATCTAATGGGCTTACCGTAATGTTGAGCCCTAATAAAAAAGAGCCACGCATTACCTATCATATGGCTGTAAGAGCCGGCAGCAATACAGATCCTAAAGATCATACAGGTTTAGCTCACTATCTGGAGCACATGCTGTTTAAAGGAACTGATCAGTTTGGCTCGCTTGACTGGGCCAGGGAAAAACCTTTATTGGATAGCATTGATGCGTTATATGAAATGTATAATACAACAACAGACACTGCTCAGCGCCGCGCCATTTACAGGCAAATAGATGAAATGTCCGGGCGCGCTTCAAAATACTCCATAGCTAATGAATATGATAAAATGATGACGGCTATGGGTTCGCAAAGAACCAATGCTCATACCTGGGTGGAAGAAACCGTTTATGATGAAGATATACCATCAAATGCAGCAGATCGTTTGCTGGCTGTTCAGGCCGAACGTTTCCGTAATCCCATACTTCGCATTTTTCATACTGAGCTGGAAGCTGTGTACGAAGAAAAGAACCGTACGATGGACAATGATGGCTGGAAAGTAATGGAAGCCACTCATAGCGGGCTTTTTCCTACACATAATTACGGGCAGCAAACTACTATTGGCACCATAGAGCATTTGAAAAATCCTTCATTAAAAGCTATCAGGGATTATTACTATCAATATTACGTACCCAATAACATGGCAGTGGTAATGTCGGGGGATTTTGATCCGGATGTAATGATCAAGAAGATCGACCAGGCTTTCAGTTACATGGAAGAGAAGCCGGTTAAAGAATACAGGCCGGCTCCGGAACAACCTATTAAAGGCCCAATCATTAAAGAAGTTTATGGCCCTAATGCAGAAAGTATCACTATTGCGTTTCGTACAGGTCCCTATGGTACAAAAGAAGATCTTGTATTAAAAGCCATCGACAATATATTGGCTAATGGTAAAGCCGGTCTTTTAGACCTGAATCTCAACAAACAGCAAAAAGTGTTGGGGGCCGGATGCGGTATAAGGCAATACAAAGATTATGGTGTATTTACTTTCAGCGCCTCTCCAAAGCAGGGGCAATCCCTGGATGAGGTAAAGGCCTTACTGCTGGCACAAATTGATTCCTTAAAACAGGGCAGGTTTGATGATAAATTACTGGACGCTATAGTTGCTAATTATAAGCTAAGAGAGTTACAGGCGCAGGAAAACAACAGCTACCGCGCCAATGCTATGGTTGACAACTTTATTAAGACCAAGGGCGAAGGATGGAAAATAGAAGTGGCAAAGCTGGATGAAATGAAGAAAATAACAAAAGCCCAGCTTATAGAATATGCCAATCAATTTTTTACCGGCGATAATTATGTGGTTGTTTATAAAAGGAAAGGTGAGGACAAAAGCATCGTAAAGGTTGAAAAACCGGCCATTACACCGGTAGAAACCAATGCCGGCAAACAATCTGATTTTGTGAAAAAAATAGATGCTATGCCACTGGCGCCTATTGCACCACGTTGGGTGAATTTTACAACTGATCTGCAAAAAAGTAAAATTGCGAATGCAGAATTACTGTATGTGCCTAATAAGGAAAACAGCCTGTACAGCCTGTATTTCCGTTACAAAATAGGAAGCTGGAACAATAAAAAGCTTCCTATAGCACTTAGCTATCTTCAATACCTGGGTACAGATAAATATTCTGCAGAGGACATTACCAAAGCGTTCTACCAACTGGCGGCCAACTTTTCAGTAAACAGCGGAACGGAAGACGCTTATATTCAGTTAAACGGGCTGAATGAAAACTTCTCTAAATCTTTAGCATTGTTAGAGCATCTGATCAGAAACTGTAAGCCCGATGAGGAAGCGCTTGAAGGCTTGAAAAACCGCCTGCAAAAGGCAAGGGCTAATGCAAAAACCAGCAAGGGATCAATTATGCAGGCGCTGAACAGTTATGCCGCTTATGGGGCTACCAATCCTTTTAACCATGTGCTGAGTGATGCTGAGCTCAATGCACTTACTGCACAGGAGCTGGTAGATATTATAAAAAGCCTTGTTCAATACCAACCGCAGGTTTTATACTATGGCCCTTTAAGTACTGCAGCACTTACTACAGAAGTTAAGAAATCGCATCCAATGCTTACAGCCTGGACTCCGGCTCCAAAAGCTATTAAATTTGAGCGCACGGTTCAAAACGAAAACCAGGTGTTCCTGGCTTATTACGATATGGTACAGGCTGAAATGACATGGGTGCGTAATTTGCTGCCTTACGATTATAACAAAGAGGCCGTTGCTGATCTGTTCAACAGTTATTTTGGAGGGGGAATGGGATCCATCGTTTTTCAAACCATCCGTGAGTCTAAAGCCCTGGCTTATTCTACTTATGCCTATGTAGGAACTCCTGCCAAAAAAGAAGATCCTTTTTCCTTTACAGGATATGTAGGCAGCCAGGCTGATAAGCTACCCGAAGCCATTGCTGCAATGACCGAGTTGCTTAATACTTTGCCGGAAAGGGAAAATGCGTTTGAAAACGGGAGGCTGAGCACTTTAAAGGATATTGAAACCGGGCGTATAGAAAAGACCGGGATCATTTTCAGCTACATCGGTGCTCAAAAGAAGGGATTGGCAGATGATCCTCGAAAAGTAAAATATACGCAGATAAAAGGGCTGAAATTCAGCGATATCAAAGCATTTCATGATAGCCAGTTAGCCAACAAAAAATACAGCTATGCCATCATCGGAAGCGAAAAAAATATGAACCCTGAAAACCTTTCAAAATATGGTACTGTAAAAGTGTTAAGCCTGGAAGAGTTATTCGGGTATTAGTATGTAGCGTTATGTTAATGAAGTATTGTCGCATTTAAAGTGAGTAGTGAATGGTCAGTTGTGAGTAGGCGCATCCGAAATTACTTACTATTCACTACTGACCACTCACACTTAACTTAACAGTAGAAAGTTTTATAAACAACAAAAAGCCATCTGACTCATAATCAGATGGCTTTTTCAGTAAATATTACAAAGTGTATTAAACGTTATACATCGTAAGTAGTAGATGCCGTATCGCCGCCTCTTCCTGTCCAGTTGGTATGGAAAAACTTGCCGCGTGGCTGATCCAGCCTTTCGTAAGTGTGAGCGCCGAAATAATCGCGCTGTGCCTGCAGCAAATTGGCCGGCAGCCTTTCTGAGCGGTACCCGTCATAATAATTGATACCTGCGCTTAAACACGGAACAGGAATACCGTTTAACATAGCTGTGGCAGTAACTGTCCTCAGCCCTTGCTGGCAGGCCTGTATCTTTTCAGCAAAATAGGGATCTAATAACAGGTTGGTCAGATCTGGATTTTTATCAAATGCCTCTTTGATATTTCCTAAAAAGCGGGAACGGATAATGCAACCGCCTCTCCACATTAAAGCAATGTTACCATAACTTAGCTCCCAGCCATATTCTTTAGCAGCTGCACGCATCATCTGGTAGCCCTGCGCATAAGAAATTACTTTGGCCGCGTACAGGGCATCGCGCAGTTGATCAACAAACTGTTTCCTGTCTCCGTCAAAAGAAGGCTTAGGCCCTGCGGTCAATACTTTGGAAGCCGCTACGCGTTCCTCTTTCAATGCAGATAAACATCTTGCAAAAACTGATTCAGTAATTAGTGTAAGAGGGATACCTAACTCTAAGGCTACCGTTCCTGTCCATTTGCCGGTACCTTTTTGTCCTGCAGTATCTAAAATTTTATCAATGATGGGTGTACCATCCTCTTTATAAGCCAAAATATCGCGGGTAATTTCTATCAGGTAGCTGTCCAGCTCGCCTTCGTTCCATTCTTTAAATACTTCGTGCATTTCATCAGCGTTCATACCCAGCACATCTTTCATAAGCTGGTACACTTCACAGATCAATTGCATGTCTCCATACTCAATGCCGTTATGCACCATTTTTACAAAATGACCGGCACCTCCATCTCCTACCCAGTCGCAGCAGGGGGCACCATCGGCTACTTTCGCTGCAATCCCCTGGAAGATAGGCTTCACCTCCGGCCAGGCATCTTTAGAACCTCCCGGCATAATAGAAGGGCCCAGCAAAGCTCCTTCCTCTCCACCCGATACGCCGGTACCGATATAAAGCAGTCCTTTGCTTTCTACATATTTCACCCTTCTTTCAGTATCGGGGAAATGAGAGTTACCTCCATCAATAATAATATCTCCTTTATCCAGATGCGGGATCAGTAATTCTATAAAATCATCAACCGGCTTACCAGCTTTCACCATCAGCATTACTTTACGCGGAGATTTTAAAGAGGCTACTAATTCTTCAATAGAATGCGCGCCCTGGATGTTTTTTCCCTTAGCCCTGCCGTTTATAAAATGATCTACTTTTTCAACCGTACGGTTATATGCGGTTACCCTAAAGCCTTTACTTGCCATATTCAGGATAAGGTTTTCACCCATTACCGCAAGGCCAATGACACCTATGTCTGATAATTCTGCCATGATTTATTACTAATTAAAATGTGAGATAAAATTTTAAGCGCTTTCTAAAGCGTGCCAAACTTACATGAAATTTTTCATTCATAAATTGCAGAAGGGAGATTGGGTGAATTACGCCCTGCCGCCTAACCGGTTTTTGCTACGAATGGATACTCCGAGCATTGGCGGGCAAAAAGCTCTCACAGCGAAAAATCATTGCCATTTATGCGTTTTTGCAAAACTGTAGTCGCGCTGCCGATTCGGTATTCTGAAAGAAAAATAATCTTACTCCACCTTCTTCAACAGCACAATATAAGTGGGAAAATGGTCGCTATAACCTCCGCGATAAACATCACCGTTATAAGTACGCATAGGGTAACCTTTATACCGGCCGGTGTTCTCAATCATATAATCAGCTTTAAATACATGGTGCCTGTAATAAAAAAATCCCTTTTGGTTCCTGTTTAAAAAAGAAGAGGAAAAAAGGATCTGGTCAAACAGGCTCCAGGCATCTTGGTAGGCCAAAGTTCCCTGCCCGCTTTTATACATACCTACCCAGGGATTGTACAGGTCATCCGTCCCGATATTTTTGGCATCGCCCGTAGCTTTAAGTCCTTTTGTAACACTGTTGCTGACAGGATCATCATTCAGATCTCCCATCACTATTATTTTTGAAGCAGGATCAACAACCAAAAGGGAATCTATATACTTCCTGACCGTATTTGCGGCGGCCATGCGTGCCGGTTCAGAGCGTTTTTCCCCGCCCGAGCGGCTGGGCCAGTGGTTCACAAATACATGTATCCTTTCTCCGTTCAGCAAACCCCTCACCCACAAAACGTCTCTTGTATAAACAGCGTTTTTGGTGCCTGCAGGGATCTTTACAAAAACAGGGCGGCTCTTTTCTACCTTAAAATATTCAGGATTATAAATTAAAGCCACATCCACCCCCCGGAAGTCTTTAGAGTCATAATGCACATATTTATACTTACGTGCGGCAATTAAAGGATGGCGTAATAAAGTATCAAGTACATATTTATTCTCGATTTCTGCAGTGCCTAAAAGCGCCGGTCCGTCAGGGTTTAAGTCTGTTCCTATCTGAGATAATACCTTAGCCAATTTGGAAACTTTATCATTAAAAACAGCGCTGGTATAGGCTTTGCTGCCGTTTGGCGTAAAAGCAGGATCATCGTAGCTGCCGTGAAAAATGGTGTCGTAAAAATTTTCAAAGTTATAAAAGCCTATTACGGCAGATTTATAAGTGTTTTGCGAGAAGGCACTGACAGTAAGCATTACCCAGGATAGCAGGAATGTGTTTTTCATTTGTTAGAATTGAAACAGGTTATTTATTGAGCCAAAAAGTACAGAAAATAAAAATACAGCGATTCATATCAGCTGTATTTTTTTATTCAAAAAATTATTATAATTTTATAAGGCAAATATAACCATGAAAAAACACACGTTAACCTTGCTAACGCCATTGGTGGCTTCTGTCATTTATGCGCAAACGCCGCTGATAAATGACACCATTCCTAAAACAGATTCAGCTGCTCTTGATATAAAGAACGAAGTGCGCGACAACTTACCTACTATCATTATTAATGATGATGATATGGATGATGGTGGTACCCACGCTGTATCTTCCATTTTAACGGCAGGTCGCGATCCGTTTCTTTCTGCTGCTGAGTTTAATTTCAGCCTGGTCCGTTTCCGGCTGAGGGGCTATGAAACACAGGGCAATGCCGTTTATATTAATGGTATTGATTTTAGCGGACTGGATAATGGCTTTATACCTTTCGGCTTATGGGGCGGACTGAACAACGCTATGCGTTCGCAGCAAAACACTTATGGTCTGCAGGCAAATGATTTTGCTCCAGGCTCTTTAGCGTTAAATACAAATGTGGATATGCGTGCAGGAGCACAGCGCACGCAAACCCAGCTGGGATATGCTTTTTCTAACAGGAACTATAATCATCGTATCATTTTTCATCATGGCTCGGGCTTTAATAAAAAAGGCTGGGCTTACAGTGTAGCGCTCACCGGCCGCTATGCTAAAGAAGGCTATGTACCTGGTACGTATTATGAAGGAGCCAGCTATTATGCAGCGGTTGACAAAAAAATAAAGCAAAGAAATACATTGTCGCTGATAGCATTTGGCGCACCTACCGAAACAGGCAGACAAGGCCCGTCAGTACTGGAAGCTATGGATTTGGCCGGAACCAATTACTATAATCCGTCATGGGGCTGGCAAAATGGGGAAAAAAGGAATTCCAATGTACTGCAAACTTTTCAACCGGTGTTTATAGCTGCTTATGAACATCAACCCAATGATAAAACCAGCCTGCTCACAACTGCTGCGTATACATTTGGGAAAAGAAAAAATTCAGCCCTCGACTGGTATAATGCCCCGGACCCACGGCCGGATTATTACCGTTATTTACCGGGATATTACGCTGGCGACAATCCGGCTCTATATCAATCGCTGCTGCGTCATTATCAACATAATCCCGATGCTTTGCAGGTACAATGGGATAAAATGTATGAAGCTAACCGTGGTAATGTGCGTACGGTAAACGATGCTGATGGTATGGCTGGCAATAATGTTATGGGAAGACGTTCTGTGTATATTTTGTCTGACCGTGTAACCGATATAAAAAGGATAAGTGCTAATACTGTTTATAATTCGAAGCTGAACGATAGACTGACATTAACAGCAGGTGTAAATTACCGGCAGCAGGTAAACCATTATTACCAGGAAGTAAAAGATTTACTGGGCGGAGATTTCTGGGTTAATATCAATCAGTTTGCCGAGCGCGATTTTCCTGATGATCCTCTTGCTGTTCAGCATGACCTGAACCAGCCCAACCGTATTATTACAAAAGGGGAACAGTACGGGTATAATTATAAGATTACGATGAGCCAAGGTATGGCGTGGGCGCAGCTTCTGCTGAAGCTGAATCATTTTGATCTCTTCTTTGCCGGGGCCATTGCGCAAACCCGTTTTTACAGAACAGGCTTCAACCGAAGTGACCTGTTTCCCGGTATTTCTTATGGTAAGGCAGCCGGGCACAGCTTCACCAATCCCAATATTAAAGCAGGTGTAACGTATAAATTGAATGGCCGTAACTACTTTTTCATAAACGGCACTTACCGCACAGCAGGACCATTCTTCGAAAACGCTTATATCTCTCATCGTACACGAAATACGGTGCAGGACAGGCTTACAAGTGAAACCATTATTTCAGGCGAAGCAGAGTATAAGCTGAATACACCCCGTGTGAAACTGGGCATTGCCGGTTATTATACAAAAATAAAGGACGGCATGGATGTTCTCACCTTTTATCATGACCAGTACCAGAGCTTTGTAAATTACGCGCTAAGCGGCATAGATAAGGTGTTCTTTGGCGGGGAAATTGGAACAGAGATTAAACTTACGTCTACACTAAGCTTTAACGCAGCCATATCTGCAGGCAGGTATTATTATGACAGCCGACAGCGGGCTATTATTACAGCAGATAATAATGCAGAGATTTTATCAAAGCAAACCCTTTATTTGAAAAATTACAGGATACCATCCTCGCCGCAAAATGCTTACAGTGCAGGCCTGTTTTATCGTTCACCACAGTACTGGTATATAAGTTTTGCAGGAAATTATTTCAGCAATATGTGGTTAAGCATTAACCCCCTGCGTAGAACTGGAGCTGCCATTACCGATGCGGATCCTGAAAATCCGTCATCAGCAGAAATAAAACAAAGCATATTAGCACAGGAACAATTTGACGGAAAATTTACGCTCGACTTTTTTGGTGGATGGAGCAGGCTGCTGCCCCGAAGCTATTACATTCATAACTGGCGTACTTACCTGCTATTTAATCTGGGGGTAAACAATATCCTGAATAGTGAAGATATCCGCTCCGGCGGTTTTGAGCAGCTGCGTTTTGATTTTGAAGAAAAGCAGGTGAATAAATTTCCACCTAAATACTATTACGCTTACGGAATCAACTTCTTTGCCAGTATCGGCCTTAGGTTTTAAAAATTATTAAAGATGAAAAATATATATTTAAATAAATGGGTGGCCCTGTTCATACCGGTTGTACTGATTGTTTCCTGCAACCGGGCATTTGATGTGCCTCCGGTAAACGATGATCCCGAAGTGGATGTAACCCTGACCATTATGCAGCTAAAAGCGCGTTATACTACCATTGGCGATTTTAAACGTATTGAAGACGACCAGGTTATTTCGGGAGTTGTAATTGCCGATGACCGTTCAGGCAATTTCTATAAGCAAATCATTATCCAGGATGAAACAGGCGGTATTCCTGTTTTGTTAGATGGCAATAATGTGTACACGCAATATCCTGTGGGTCGAAGGGTTTTTATAAAATTGAAGGGGATGATGCTGGGCGATTATGGCGGCACTATACAATTAGGGCTCGACTCATCACGGTCAGATGATGGCAGATACCTGAATCTTGATGGGATACCGCAGGCATTTTTTGATGGCTATATTGTTAAAGGATCGTTTAATAATGCAGTTAGTCCCAAAGTGGTAAAGCCTGCAGATTTTACAAAGAATATTAACGACCCGCTTTTAAGCACCCTGGTTCAGATCAGCAATGCAGAGTTCAGAGATGCTGATATTAATAAAACCTATGCTGATCCATCAAAAAATACCAGTGCTATAAACTTTACTGTTAGTACGTGTGAAAAGCAAAGTGTTATATTACGGAACAGCAGTTACGCAAAGTTTGCAGCTTTGAATGTACCGGATGGGAATGGTACATTAACCGGCATACCCAGTGTATTTAACGGTACGGTGCAAATGTTTATCAGGGATACAGGTGATGTGCAATTTACCGGCACACGCTGCAGCGGACAGATTCCTTTACCTGCATTAAAAACAATAGCTGAGTTAAAGACTTATGCCGCCGGCGATTCGTCCATACCGGCCGGTGTATATATAAAAGGAGTGGTGGTATCTGATACCAGAAATGAAGCCGCAGGTAACTACAGGCTGCAGGATGCAACCGCCGGTGTACAATTGAGGTTTACTGCTGCGGCTAATCCCAATGCCGTGGTTGGCGATTCGCTGACTGTAACTGTTGGAGGTTTGTCTTTCAGTGTATTTAGCGGCGGCTTGCAGATAAATGGAGTAGGGACTGCTGTTAAATCCGGTATGGGAGCTATTACTCCCCGTATCACTACCATCGCGGAGGTTATTGCAAATAGTCGTGCATGGGAATCAACTGTTGTAACACTTAACAATGTTACTATAACGGTGACAGGCTCCAACAGTACAGGTATTAATTATACTATTGCAGATGCAACAGGCCAGCTAAATACGTTTGTAAGAAGCAGCTCCGGTATTATGATGCCTGCTGCGGCAGCAAACATTACAGGTTATGTATTATTACACCAGGGGCCTGGCGAAGACGCTCCGCTCGAAACACAATTTACTCTTCGCAACCAAAATGATATTACTGGCGGTACGGGAGGCAGCTTTTCTGCTGTATATGATTTTAGTGGTGTAATCGGCTCATCAGGAACAATGGATCCTACTGTGCCCCCGGTAGTGGAAGGATTAACGTTTGGCAGTTTTATAGCGGTGGGCGTAAGCGCCAACTCCTCTGCCGGAGGAAGGTTCTCTTTTAACACCTGGCCAACCGGCGCTGTTAATGGCTCCGATGTTTTTACGGGCAGTGCAGACCCTGCCAAATACTATGAAGTAACCATTACGCCTGCTGTTGGTAAAAAACTGGATCTTACAAAAATCAGCTTTACGTTACAGCGCTCGGGCACAGGGGTAAGGCAGGTCAGCGTTCGCTCCGGCTTAGACAGTTATGCCGCCAACCTTCCCGCCTCGGTTAGTCCGGCAAACAATAATTTATCGGTTGTATCTCCCCATATATTCCAGGTAGCTGACGGGGCTACAACGGCACAGGAAGGCTGTGTCATTACATTAGATGCAGCCTATACCAACCTGGAAACAACTGTTAGTTTCAGATTTTATGGATTTAATGCGGAAAGTAGCGGCGGTACTTTTAGCATAGATAATGTGAAGTTTGAAGGTGTGGTTAAATAAGAAATAATGCTCACCATTTCTGGTGATCAGAAAAAATCATGATTTGCTGGTATTGTTTTAAAACAATTCGGTTTGCAGTTTTACACTGTAAAATAAATTGATCATTTAAAACTTTACCATCATGAAAAAGATATTATTTGCAACGCTGTTATTTGGATCAATAACAACTTATGCTCAAACAAAATTTGGTATACAGGCGGGCGCGCTGGCCAGTTCTTTCAAAGCAAAGGCCGAAGACTGGGATAACATGAAATACAAAATAACCGCGGGATATAAATTGGGTGTTTTTGCAGAAATTCCGGCCAGTGAGCACTTATTTATTAATCCCGCATTAAACCTTGTGCACAAAGGAGGAAAAGCCGAAAGCTATATTGAAAATGAAGCGGGAAGCGGTACCATATCTGTTACTACCAAAACCAACTACCTCGAAATGCCTGTCAATCTGATGTACAAGCTTAACGGCGCGGTTGGCAGTGGCTTTTATTTTGGTGCGGGGCCGGTGCTGGGAATGGGTTTAGGTGGAGAAATTATTACAGCTGTTAAAGGCACCAGCGATGAAGGTCCTGTAAACGAAAGCGAAAGCACCCCGATAAAATTTGACGGAAAAAACACGGATGATGATCATGCACATCTTAAACGCTTAGAGTGGGGCGCCAATGCTTTTGCAGGTTACCAGCTTGATAATGGTTTGAGTTTCCAGTTGCAGTACCGGCCCAACTTTACCAATATAAGTGTAGAAAAAGAAGTGTCTTATAAAAGCAATTATTTTGGCTTAAACATACGATACCGGTTTTAAATAGTGATCCGTTCGTTTATGAAAAAGGCTGTCTGCAAAAGGACAGCTTTTTTATTATAGGTTAAAGATTTACTTTCGCGCAGCTTAAAATGAACAAAGAATCCTCCTGGCTGATAACAGGACTACTTTTTACTATATTATGGTCTTCGGCAGCTACTGCTACAAAAATTGCATTGCAGGACGCGCAGCCGCTGGTAGTGGCCGTATGCAGGTTTGGTATTGCTGCTGTAATTATGCTGTTTATTGCTCATGTGTTATTAAAAAAGCGATTGCCGGCAGGTAAAGAAATGAAGCAGCTTGCCGTGTACGGATTGTTGAATATTACTATCTACCTGGGTATGTACGTAGTAGCAATGAAGGAAGTAACAGCCGGTATAGGTGCGTTAACTATAGCTGCCAGCCCGGTGTTTATCAGCTTTCTTTCTGTTTTCTATTTAAAAAAACCAATCAGCCCGCGCGTACTGCTGGCATTGTTTATTTGTATATGCGGCTTTGTGGTAGTGGCCTGGCCTTTGTTTGATGGCGTTGCTGTTACAATAAGAGGGTTAAGCCTTCTTATTGTGAGCATGTTTTCCTACTCTGCCGGAACGATTTATTTTTCTTCTAAAAAATGGGATGGGCTGCACCTGCTCACTATCAACGGCTGGCAAACCCTCCTTGGCGGTTTGTTTTTGCTGCCCTTTATGATGCTTACGTATAAAAATGAGGCGAACCATTTTAACAGTCATTTCTGGACAGGTACTTTATGGCTCGCCATCCCTGTATCTGTTGGCGCTGTATGGCTTTGGTTAAAACTAATACAGCAGGATACTGTAAAAGCGGGTCTGTGGTTGTTTCTCTGCCCTATATTCGGGATTATTATTGCGGCTGTTCTCGTAAAAGATACGCTCAGCCTGTTTACGCTTACGGGAGTAGCCATGGTTTTGGGTGGCCTGGCGCTTAGCCAATATGAGAAAAAAGTAAATGCGCCGATGGAATAAATTTAATACTCCTGTGCAAACCAATATGCTAACTTCATTTCGGGCAGATTTAAGGTTGGACTTCATATTTGCCCGTTTTTAAATTTTCGCTTAACTTTTATATTCTCTGCCTAATTTTACCCGTCATATATAATGTCAATTTGGAGCAGGAAAAAAACATATACTTTTTATCAGATTTTCACCTGGGTGTGCCATCACACGAGGAGAGCCTGGTACGTGAAAAGCTGATCGTTCGTTTTTTAAATGAGATCGAAGAAAAAGCCTCCGAAATTTTTATAGTAGGTGATATGTTCGACTTCTGGTACGAATATAAATATGTGGTGCCTAAAGGTTACGTACGCCTGCTGGGAAAGCTGGCCGAACTTTCGGACAAAGGCATTAAGCTGCATTTTTTTGTGGGCAACCACGACATGTGGATGACGGATTATCTTCAGCAGGAATTAAATATGCCGGTTTATTTTGAGCCAAAGGAGTTTAGCTGGAATCGCAAGCAATTCCTGGTAGGCCACGGAGATGGCCTGGGCCCTGGCGATAAAGGTTATAAACGTTTGAAAAAAGTCTTCAGAAATCCTGTATGCCAATGGGCATTTGGAGTACTGCCGCCACAAATAGGTATGGGCATGGCCAATTATATGAGCCGTCGCAGCCGTGCCAAAACAGGCACTTCGGAAGAAGTATTCATGGGTGAAGACCGTGAATGGCTGATCCAGTACTGCAAACAAAAGCTACAGGAGAAGGAATATAATTATTTTATTTTCGGGCACCGGCATTTGCCTATAGATTTTAAGCTGAATGATAACAGTCGCTATATAAACCTGGGCGATTGGTTAACGTTTTTCACCTACGCTGTTTTTGATGGCAACGATGTGCAATTATTATCTTACCAGGATAAAGAACATAAAATCATCCGTAATTATTGAGAACTTTACTGAACATATTGATCCTGTCTTTTTTTAGCTTTTTGGCAAAAGCGCAATCCTTCTCTATGGGCCAAAAGCTAAAAACAGTTACAGGCGATTATGCTTCCTTTTCTGTAGACAACCTGGATAATATTTACCTGCTCAGCGCCAGCAACCAGCTTAAAAAGCTCAACCCTGGCGGCGATTCTGTTTCCGTTTTTAATGATATTAAAAAGTTTGGAGAAGCTACGCTGGTGGATGTTTCCAATCCTGTTAAAATAATGCTGTACTATAAAGGTTTTTCTACCATTGTGGTTTTAGATGGTATGCTCAACTTAAAAAACACTATAGATCTTCGCCGGAAAAATATTTTTAATGCCACTGCTGCAGGCCTTTCTTATGATGGGAAGATATGGCTGTACGATGACATGGACAATGTGCTGAAGAAGCTGGACGACGAAGGAAATGTACTGTTTAAAACGGCTGATTTCAGGCAAATCTTCGACAAGGTGCTGGCCCCTGTTAAAATATTCGATCAAAACCAGTATGTCTATTTATACGATTCCTTACAGGGTATTTACGTGTTTGATTACTATGGATCCTATAAAAACAAAATAGATATAACCGGGTGGGAAAACCTGCATATTACTGGTAAGTATATTTATGGTGCTGCAAGTAATACCCTATACCGTTATAATATCAGCACTTTTAAATATGAAGAATGGCCTGTACCTGGTGTTCTGCAAGGCTTTAAACAGCTTTTTATTAAAAATAATAAGCTGTATGCGCTTGGGAAGGACGGGTTGGATATTTATAGTCTTTCCTTCGATTAATGTCACCCTGAGGCCCAATAATAAAGAAATTAAGTTCATTGAAATGACAAGAAGCGTTGTCAGGCAGTCCCGATAGATTCTGTGTTAAAGGTCAAATAAATTTGATTTATTTTTGTTTTTTAGGCGGCTAAAGCCAGCCTGCGTAGGGGATAATTCTTTAAATGATTATCCCCTAATTTTTTATAATCCAGGC
>JASGDI010000046.1:0-24986 GCA_049841335.1 Niabella sp.
AGTCTCCCCCAAAAATGAAAAAACTTATTTGACAGGTAAAAATCCGAAAAGTGTGAAAAAAATCACCCAAAAAATTAAAAATAAAAAAAGACTGCCCCAATTTTTACTTTTGAGACAGCCTCTTTTTCTTTCTGATTTTATAACTGTTGTTATGGTACCAGCTTCAGTTCCTTGATAATATTGGTGGCGCCACCCAGCTTATCTATGCACCAGAGCACATAACGTATATCCACATTAATAGTGCGGTTCAAATTTTTGTCAAAGGCCAGTTTATGGCTTAATGCCTCGTAGTTACCATCAAAAGCAAGACCAATCAGCTCGCCATTGCCGTTAATGACCGGTGAGCCTGAATTGCCGCCGGTAATATCGTTAGAGGTAATAAAGTTGATCACCAGGTCTTTTCGCACAGCATCGGCATATGGGCCAAAATCTTTTTTCTTAAAAAGCTCTATTTGTTTGGAAGGAAGGTCAAATTCATAATCCCCCGCAATATATTTTTCCAGTACCCCCTTGGAAGTAGTCACATAATCGTAATAAACGGCGTCTTTGGGATTATAAGATTTTACCTGGCCATAGCTGGTGCGCATGGTAAAAGTAGCATCGGGGTACATCAGCTTTGCTTTTGCCGGGTCCATTGACATGATGCCTTTTAAATAGATCCTTCCAAAATCGGCATTAGCGGTGATGAACTTCTGATAGGCCGGTGCAAAACGGGTCCTGTAATTATCAACGAATACGATTGCATGTTTTATTGCCGGGTCATTTTTTAATTCATCTGTATTCAACGAACTAATAAACGCGTTCCATTTAGTATCGTCAAAAATGAGTGTATTCTTAAATATATCTGCAGCATATTGTTTATAGGCAGAAGATTCGTTCAACGGCCCATATTGTTGCTGCAGCGCATCATAAAAGGCTTTTGGCTGCTGATCCTTTTCCACATTGTCGTAAAACATTTGGGTTGAGCTGCCTAAAATATTCTGGTCGGAAGGCTTATCTTCTGCTGCAAGAAAAGCATCTCT
This sequence comes from Niabella sp., assembly GCA_049841335.1. Lineage (GTDB taxonomy): Bacteria > Bacteroidota > Bacteroidia > Chitinophagales > Chitinophagaceae > Niabella. The sequence goes on from JASGDI010000046.1 coordinate 1,023, forward strand.
TCTGGTGTTCAGCTGTTTTACCAGGGCTTCCTTATTAGCATTAGGGGCAGTAACTAATTGATACACGGTATTTGCAAAGGCAATTAATGGCGAGCCTAAAATACCTTCATTCAGGTATACCCGTTCTTCTGCATAAGGTTTCCATTCATCGTAGGCTTTGGCCCAGTCTGCAAACAGGTTTTGATATTCCGTTTTTCCTATCGCCCAGGCCGTGAACTTATCTTCGGCAGCCTTTTTCTGTCCGTAGATATCATACTTTAGCAACTGTTTGGTTTCCCCGTCAAAAAACTTCCAGTAGTTGGCAATGCCTGCATAGCTGGAGGCAAGCTTCAGCTTGGTTGCGGGGGCTTTCTTCATTTCCTCAAACATGTACTTGAGGCGCATATCACGCAGCTTTACAAGCGTAGGGTTGTTTACTTCTGTTGCCAGCTTAATGCCATAAGAAGACTCATAACGGTTGGTGCCACCGGGATATCCCCATATCATGGCAAAATCATTTTCTTTTACACCTTTTAATGAAATAGGAAGAAACCATTTAGGTTTATAGGGAACGTTAGCAGCGTCGTAGGTAGCAGGCTTGTTATTTTTGTTAGCGTAAACCCTGAAGACAGAGTAATCACCTGTATGCCTCGGCCACTCCCAGTTATCACTGTCCCCGCCAAATTTACCTACATTTTCAGGAGGAGTGCCTACCAGGCGGATATCTTTATATATTTCATATACAAATGCCAGGAACTGGTTGCCTTTAAATACCGGGCTTACACGGCACTGAATACTGTTGGTCTCGTCGCTCATTCTCTTTTCAATTCCTTTCAGTATTTCGTCTTCCTTTTTAACCCTTTCAGATCCCGAAAGATTACCTAAAGCTGCGTTCACTTCTTTGGTTACATCTTCTATACGCAGCAAAAACTGGACAGTAAGGGCTGTTTTAATTTCTTCAGCTTTATTTTTTGCATAAAAGCCATCGCGCAGGTAATTATGATCTACCGTGCTGGCTGCCGCAATAGCGCCATAGCCACAGTGGTGATTGGTAAATATCAGGCCTTCTGCACTTACTATCTCGCCGGTGCAACCGCCGCCAAAAATAATAATAGCATCTTTCAGCGAATTTTTGTTTACACTGTACAATTGCTCTTTCGACAGTTTTAAACCTTTCTTTACCATGTCATTGTAAACCTGCTGGCCTAATAAATGTGGCAGCCACATACCTTCATCTGCAAAGGATTTGAACACTGATGATAACAGCACCAGCATTACAACAAGAGATCTTTTAAACATTACCATATAATTAATATTGAATAAAAAACGAAAACAAGGGTCCTTTTTATTGACCGCCAAACATACAAAGAAAACCGGAGGCATCGTCCGTATATAATGAAGATCTATGCCCGAAGAGGTAATATATTTTAAGAAATACTGCTGTTTCATAAAATTATTCCTGTTAAAACACGTTATTTTTGCATAGTAGTTAATCGGCCCTCTTGTGAAAATAAAAATTTCTAATTTTTTAGCAGTTATCCCTGATCCCTGTATCTAAGCAAAGACTTATGTAATGGAACCTCTGTAGGAAAGCTATGGGCGGGATTATAATTGATTTTATGACACGCTGTATTTACAATATATTCGCAAACAAAATTTTAAAGCTGCATGTGTTTACCGGCAAAACATTTAAAAGTAAAAACCTCAACTATTCCGCAATCTGGCAAAGGACTTTTTGTAGCCGTTGATGTTCCCAGGGGAGCTATGATAACTGAATACATAGGACGCAGAGCTACATGGGCTGATGTGGAGGATGATGCAGACAACCCGTATATTTATTATATTGATGATGCCAATGTGATAGATGCCTCTAATGATCTGAAATCTTTTGGTCGTTATGCCAATGATGCCGCCGGCCTTACCAGGGTGCCCGGATTAAAAAACAACGCCGAATACGAGGAGGTAGGCAATCGTGTTTTTATAAAAGCCAAAGCTCATATTGCTGCAGGCAGCGAGGTCTTTGTTGCTTACGGAAAAGATTACTGGAAGCAGGTTCGTGAGAATATCAAGATTGATGTAGCCAGAAAAAAGAAAGCGGCGAAATAATAGCCATATAGTCGCGGGGGCCTGTTGCGTATTTGTGCTGTAAAATATAGTTATCATTCATCAGCTGAAGAACGAAGTGCAGGCTTAGGCAACCGTTCAAAAGGTATTTCCCCTCAGAGGCTGTCATGTAGACGCAAATATGAAATGATTATGGAATCCAACGGATTCCCGTGTTTATAGACAATTTGAGCCATAAACATTGCATCCCTCCGGGATATGTCTGCACCTGTTATTTGACTTTTGCTTTAAGCCTTCGGCTTATCTTTGCCGGATATCAATCATTAGAACGTGGAGAAGAGCAATTTTGTAGACCAGATACGTGTTTTTTGCCGCAGCGGCCATGGCGGAGCCGGCATTAAACATTTTTTACGCGATAAGTTCACTGCCAAGGGAGGGCCCGATGGTGGTGATGGCGGGCGCGGCGCGCATATTATTTTGCGCGGTAACCGCAACCTGTGGACCTTACTGCATTTGCGTTATCATAAAAATGTGCTGGCTGAAGACGGGGAAAACGGCGGTCATAATAAATGTACAGGTCGTAGCGGAAAGGACATTATACTGGAAGTTCCATTAGGAACAGTAGCTATGGATGAAGAAACCGGCGAAAAAGAAGCAGAAGTATTGGAAGACGGACAGGAAGTAATCTGGATGCCCGGGGGTAAAGGCGGCTTGGGCAATCATAACTTTGCCACGCCCACTAACCAGGCACCCGAATATGCACAGCCCGGTATGCCCGGTGTGGAAGGGTGGAAGGTGTTGGAGCTGAAAGTACTGGCAGATGTGGGGTTGGTGGGATTTCCTAACGCGGGGAAATCTACTTTGCTATCTGTAATTACTGCTGCCAAGCCTAAAATAGCCGATTACGCATTTACCACTATTACACCTAACCTGGGTATTGTTGAATATCGTGATGGAAGAAGTTTCTGCATCGCCGATCTCCCGGGAATTATAGAAGGCGCTGCCGAAGGACGTGGCCTGGGCCATCGCTTTTTAAGACATATAGAGCGCAATCCTGTTTTGCTTTTTTTAATTCCCGCCGACAGTAAAGATCACCGTAAAGAATTTGAAATATTACTGAATGAGCTGAAGCAATACAACGAAGAGCTGCTCCATAAAGAAATGCTCATCGCCATCAGCAAAAGCGATATGCTGGATGATGAGCTGAAAGAAGCCATTAGCGCTGAAATGCCCGGTGATATTCCGCACTACTTTATATCTTCTGTAGCACAAAAGGGGCTGGTAGAATTGAAAGATGCTTTGTGGAAGGCACTGAATACGAAAGAAGAATAACCCTACCCATCATGCAGCTTAATGTAAATAATGATTGAGCCGCTTACCGTATCCGGGGTTGTTAATAAAGCAAAAACAATGGTTGCACTGCCATTGTGTATGATTCTTTTATTACCGATGGCTGTACTGATATATTGGGGGGACAGGTATGGTCTTTCTCCGGTTATGGGTGTAATGGGAATAGTGTTGTGCTTTGTTGCTGCAATATTTACCGGTATGTATCAAACTCTCAAATGGGAGATATGGGCATTACAGCATGTAGATGATGTGCTTGCTCTAAAACAAAGGGTAGAAAGCCAGACGTTCAGCACAGGGTTTCCCTCTAAGTGGACAATAGGAAGCAGGACCGATAAAAAGCTTGTGAAAGAACTTTGGACAGAGCGATCTTTGAAAACCCCTGTATATAAAAATGCCATTTCTTATGATTATACTTTACCGGATGAAACAATAATAACCGGCTCCCGGGCACAAAACATCGCTTTTCTCTTTTGTGCTTTAGGCATTGCCTATGTTTCGTTTCAAAACAATGTTGACCACCTGCAATTGTACATTGTTTTAAGCGTTGTTTTTATTGGGTTTGTATATTTCTTGTACAAAACTTTATTCCCCGGCAAAAAACTCATCCTGTCTGCTAATGGTATATGGTCTGAAAAAGCCGGGTTTATAAAATGGGGAGAGGTATACAGGGTGTACATTTGGGACGATATAGAGCGGCAAGGAGCCCAGGTAGAAAAGCTTTCTATAATTAAAGCCGGGTTAATACCTCAAAAATCAAAAAATATCACTTTAAATATTAAGAGTTTAGGTATTACATCTTCCAGGTTAGAATACACCATCAAAAATTATCTTGCTGCGTATAATAAAAACAGCTCAGTTCCCCTTCATTTTGGATAAGAGTTATTCATAGGAAAAGGATAGCGCTATTTCGCTGATATGAACCAGGAGGGCCGGCTCACACAGGTAAAAAAATATTTTGCCCTGAAATGCTCAGCCAAAAATTTTGTTACGAAATAAGAGATACTTTTGCGGTATTAATTTATAAAAACGTAACTCTATGAACAGGAAACAACTGCTGTTAATTACTGTTGCTACGCTGTTTTTTACCAATGCCCATACCCAGAACAACAGCCTGAGCGGTCAGCAATTCCAGGTAGATTTGGTAAGCACAAAAACAATGTATGCTTATGCGCCGGTTGCTGATGGCGGAAAGTTATCTGCTGGTTTTAATGAAGAAAAATATCTCAGGTTTAAAAAAATGCGAACCAACGGTATTGTATTAACAGGCATAGGCGCCGGACTTATTACCGGCGGAGCTGCATTGATTGCTATGGGCTCCAATGACAATCATAATAATGGATATTGGGATGGTGACTATTATTATGAAAATATAAGCAAGGGTGACAGAAAAATAATTGCCGGAATTCTTGGCATTGCGTTTGGCGCGCTTTCCACAGGCGGAGGCATCACCATGTGGGCGATTGGCAATAACAAAATGAAAAAGTATGGCAGCGGGGAAATAACCATACAACCCTATCGGAACGGGTTAGGAGTAGCCTATCAGTTTTAACGGTGATCGTAGCTTAACACCCGTTGTAATTTCCAGCTTCTGTTTTTGAGCAGCCATAAGTTGGTGAACCTTGCAGTACCCGTATGGGTCCATTGTTTGTTCGAATATTCAAAAAACTGGTGCCTCCCCTGCTGTATGGCACCATACAGTACTCCTTCCCGGAATAAAGGGAATACCTGGAAGCTGCTATCATCAGGCACCCGCTTTATTTTTAGAGGGGGATTGCAAATGCCATTTTTCATTGAAGCTATGAAAGCTGTCTTACCTGTTGTAATACCGCCTTTATCATGGTAAAACTCAAGATCTTCGCTGACCAGTGAATCATAAGGGCTGAGGTTACACTGATTAAAGCCTACTTCAAAGATCAGGCTGTCCAGGCTTTTTATTTCCTGGTAAAGCGGTGATAACTTTGCTACCTGTCCCTTTACGGACACGAAGAACAGTATTGCCCCGCTCCATAAAATATATTTCATCATTTTCCGGTATGGATTATATTATTGTTCCAGGCTCTTTTTCAGCTCATCTATTTCCTTTTGCTTTTGTTCCAGCTCCCTCATCATTTCTTCCTTGCTTTTATTTGGGGAAGGGCTTTCGTTGTAGTGATAAACCTGGGTTGTATCAGCAGTTGCAGGTGGTGGTGGAGGTGGTGGCGGCACTACATCGCCATCCCATCTGTAGTTATCTCCTGCATTGGTATTCCCCCCCGGGCTTACGATATCTTCGTGATTATCTTCACTTTTCAACGAGCCATCGGCCTGCATAATATAATCCGTATTATAACGGTATCTTTTTATATTATGGGTAACATATCTCGAATTTCTGATACGTTTTCTGCCGTTATTAAACTCAATATCTACATTATTCAGTTTGTCAAAAACAGATTCGTCAATATGTATCTTTTTACCTGCCGGAACCTGCACCAATACTAAAATATTTTGTCCGCGATATTTGCTGCTTTTATCTATTGCAAAGCCCGGTGGCAGATCCAGCACGCTATCGGCCTGGCTTGTCCGGTACACAATTTTTTTGGCACGGGCCAGGGCATCAGCATCTGTTTTGCCCATAGATTGTTTTACAATGGTAATGTGGTACAGGCTGTCATCGCTTTTTTGAAAATCAATATTGATGGCAGACAGCTTTAAAGAATCGGCTGTAAGTGTAAAGCCTTGCAGGTCACTCTGATGCTCATTCAGCCACCCGAAATTTCCTTCATGTACCAGCTCAGGCTGACTTACTTTAAAGATCATTTTACCGTTGGTGGGTTGTTGTGTAACAACCTGCTCTTCTACCGAGTCGTATCTTTTAAAATCGCTCGACATGCTGGCCAGGAAAAACATCAGGCATACCCAGCCTATTGTCCAAAGCCCGCCGAAGGTCCAGTTAAGATAATTGCCGGGGGTGCGTACATTTAATATCCTTCTTACCAGCCATATCAGCAGGCCCACAATAGGCGCTCCAAAAAACAGGATCAGCGTGCCCCAGCCCAGCATTTGCTGTGTTTCACTGGTCCATAAGAAGTTATTAACCGGCGCCCAGGCAAAGCCGCTGAATAAAAGAGTAAGGAACACTGCCAGCAGCGATACCGCAATGATACCGCCTATGATCACAAAAAAAGCTTTAAAGATCATGGCGAATACATAGCCAATACCCCTGTTGCCCCGTGGCGGCGTATAGGTGAACCGCCTGCCGGGAGTTTTTGTAAATTCATTGGCTTTCTGTCCCAGTCTTTCCGCCGCATCTTTTACTTCCCCGCCCCAGCTTTGAATGCGCTGGTTAAAATCGCCCATTGAGCTTTGCACATTTTCCCTGATGCTGTTCACATCAACGCTTTTTCCTCTCATTTCCATTTTCTGGTAAGGGGTAAGCGCTTCAGGCAATACGATCCACAAAACAATATAAATGAAAATAAAAGTACCTGTAAGGCCGCTGAATATGAGATTCGGGAAAATATCATTATTCCATCCAAAAATATTAACGCCTTTCAAAATGCTTATTAATAAAGGAATGGCCAGTATCCAGCGGATGGTGTTGGCATTGATATTAAAATAGGCGCCCATACCACCTGCTACACCGCCAAACCATTTATTATCCGGGTCGCGGAACATTCTTTTGCCCTTATAAATACTCATATTACGGGCCGGCAGAAATATCCAAAGCGCTATATAAATAAGAATGCCGGTACCAAACCCGCCAAACGAAACAATGGCAAACAGCACCCGTACAACAGTAGGGTCAATATTCAGCCAGTTGGCGATACCGCTGCACACGCCACCTAGTATCTTGTTATTTTCATCCCTGTACAAACGGCGTTTTTCAGTAAATGTAAAGTTGGGCGTATAGCCGCCTTGCGCTTCAGCACTATCCTGTGCGGCAAAATCTTCAGGGCGGCCTAGTGTAGCGATCATTTCTTCCACATCGGCATCTGTAATATGGGCGGCACCTTTACGGATCTTTTCGCTCATCAGCTCGGCAAAACGGGCTTCAATATCCGCCACAATTTCATCCCGTCCTTCCTCATTTTTAAAATACGCGCGAAGGCTGTCGATATAAGCTTTCACTTTTTCGTAAGCAGCATCTTCAATGGCAATGCTTCTGCCGCCTAATGTTATATTGATTATTTGTTTCATTGTATATAGTTTGTTGGTGATATTTATTTGGATGCGTTGGTTAAAGTGTTTACAGCTGCAGAAAGTTCGTCCCAGGTTTGTTGCAGTTCCCGGTAAAAATCATGTCCTTTTGCTGTAAGTGAAAAATATTTCCGGGGAGGGCCGCCGCTACTTTCTTCCCACCGGTAGGTAACCATTTCAGCGTTTTTAAGCCTTGTAAGCAGCGGGTAAAGTGTTCCCTCTAAAATATGCAAACCTGCGTTCTTCATTTCCTCTGCAATATCGCTGGGATAAGCCTCGCCGCGCTTAATAACAGAAAGGATGCAAAACTCCAGTATTCCCTTCCGCATCTGGCTTTGTGTATTCTCAATATTCATCTGTTTTCAAATAGGATACAAAGATATAGGCAGCCATAGGTAGTAGGCAATGCAAAGTACTGTACATAGTACCAGAAACTCGGTAAATGGCGGAAAACGAACGGTGGATGGCGAAGTATATGTGTGCCGCACCCCAAAACATCGGTGAAAAAACTACAGGGTGGCACTAAGAAAATTTGACACACGCTGAAATTTTCGGGCGTATTCCCAATTGTCGCACCCGGCAAAATCTCCCTCCGGGGGCTGACCAAAAAGTATGGTCAGCCTGATGTCGCAGTGAGCTTGTCGAACTGTTGACGAAGGCTAACTCCATGATTGTCTATATTTCGTCAGGCTCTCCGAAGGAGTCCCCTTGGACAATATGACAATCAAGGAGCCTTTTTGGTCAGTCCCGGCTTACTTTTTCTGCCAAAAACGGGATCCTCAAAGATGGATACGTAACTCTCTCTCCTTTGTCCGAAAGGACTCCTCTGGAGGAGAGGGTTGGGGTGAGGTCTATTCGCGAAATTGGGAATGAACCCAATTTGGCGGATATAACTTTTGTCTTTACATTTGCTCCTTATTGGTTCTCAGGCTGTTTACAGCTAACTGTTTATGAAAAAATAAGTAACCTGATATGAAAAAAGTTTGTCCTTTTTGGCAGCTGCTGTTTTTTTCGGCGGTTTTCATGCTATCCCTGTTCTCTGGCTGTCGCCGTAGCGATATATTTGTAACCACGCCGCCTGATGCCGATGAGGTAAAAGCCTGGTTGCGGGAAAATGGCGGAGCTTACAGTAATGAAACGCTCAGCATATCGCCCGATGATGCCAAAGCCCTTACCGGCACCCTTTTATGGAGCGCAGCCCGCAGTTATAAATGGAACGGCGCCGACTATATAGATATTCCTTATGCTTTCAGCGGGCAGCAGAAAGTAGGAAGCAATGCCTCCTCATTTAACCTGGTAGTAAGAAGAACGCCGGAGGGCGGCTTTGAAGGAGCTATCAGGGCTACCGCTACTGATGCGGCTGCCAGGGATGTTGTTTCCGGCGAGAGCGTGGTAAGTACCGTAGCCTCTTATTCGCTGCTCAATGGTACGCCGGCTAATATATGGGTGAGGGAGGTGCGCGCCGGTGAAAATAAAACCGGTTATTCCCGCGCTATGTCTATTTCTTTAACGGAGGAGCAGGTGGTACAAATGCGTAGTAATAAACGGGTTACAGAAGCCAGGGGAGTTGGAGGCGCAGCATGTAATATACTGATCAGCAGGCATTGGGTACAGTTTCATTGTCCGGATGTACCGTATGATGAAGTGTGCATCACGGGATATTATCAATCTACCTACCTGAATGTTTGCAACGGTACCCAGTCTACCTTAACCGATATGGATTCTCCCGGCGGCGGGGGCGGGGGCGGTACTTATCCGCCGCCGGAAAATGAGAACCCCGAACCCGACCCGGCAACCGATCCCTGCGCCAAAGCCGCCGTTGCCGCCGCTAAAAGCACGCTCCTGGCCCAAAATACGCCGCTGAAGGATAGTATTAACAAATTAGGCGATCTTAAAAACCTTAAAGTGGAAAAAGGATTTGCGTTGTATGAAAGGGTAAAAGTAGACTCTAACGACCCCACAATAGTAGCTACCGAATATTATTATACCGGCGAAATGCAAACCGGTAATGATACCAGTGTGGTTATCCCTACCTCCACCAACGACCACAACGGCCTGGTGGCCACCGTGCATACCCACCCTGAAGGTGGCTACAGCGCTCCCTCGCCGGTAGATATTTATACGGTAATTGAGGGAATGAGCAATAATACCGGTAATTTTACAAAGAACAGCTATTTGGGCAGCTTTGTATTTGCCGCAGATGGCAGCGCCTACGCGCTCACCATAGCCAACCCGGTGGCAGCAGGCGCCTTTTTAAGCACTAAAAGCAGCAACCTTAGTGGAAGGGCGTGGAACGAGGAGAGTGAGATTGATAGAGCATTTTTAGAAGCTAAAAGATTTTTTGAAAAACAGTATAAAGGGTTAGACAAAAATGAGCGAAAAATGCGGGTTTATGAAGAAGCTCTGGCGGTGGTATTAGATAAGTTTAAGACCGGTGTAACCCTTATGAAAAAAGAAAAAGAGGAGCAGAGCTTTAAGCCGGTGCTAAGAAAGGAAACAAGGCTGTTTGACAACCGTGGAAAACCAACCAAAAGCTTTGTAAACCCTTGCTGATTATATAACGTCTTAAAATAAAGAATAATGAAAAAGCTGATTCTTATATTATGTGTTCTTTTCGGCTATGCAGCCGCTCAGGCCCAGGTGCCGGATACGCTGGCTTATTTAAAGTCCCTAGAGACTGAGAAAAGTAAATATATCGGCAAAACTTTTGACCAGCTGGAAAAGGACCTGAAAATTGAGATTGTTTATTTTGGCACTAATTCTGGTGATTTAAAAGACATAAGTAAAGAAACCTCTACAGCCTTTTATTTTATTGTTCCCGAATACGGGGAAGATTTTAAATCCAGGTATATAGAAGTGTACTGGGAGCCTTACCTGGATGCAGATAAATCGGGGGATATATTCAGTAATGCGCCGGATGGCAGCAACTGGACAGCGGAGGCCAAAGCGTTTTACAGCAAGGGGGTGATTAAGAATATTAAGGCCCGGTAAAGTGCTAAAGCAATTTTTTATTGTTTTTGGGGTATTGATGGCTGGTTATACAACCTGTCAGGCCCAGGTGCCCGATACGATAGCGTATTTAAAGTCCATAGAGGCCGAAAAAAGTAAATATATCGGTAAAACTTTTGACCAGATGGAAAAGGATTTGAAAATTCAAATCGTTTATTTTGGTCCACTTGCGATGATACATAATAATATAAGCAAAGAAACTTCTACCCGTTTTTATTTTATAGTGCCGGAATACGGGGATGATTTTAAATCTAATTATATAGAAGTGTACTGGGATCCTTACCTGGATGCGGATAAATCGAGGGATATATTCAGAGATGCGCCTGACGATAGCAACTGGACGGCAGCCGCTAAAGCATTTTACAGCAAAGGGGTGATTAAGAATATTGAGGCCCCGTAAAATGCTAAAGCAATTTTTTTTACGGGTGGTTATTTTACTGAGGAGATAATGAAGAACCAATGTGATAGTAGTCCGGTAGAAAGAACAGGCAAGAGCCCGAACAAGGGCGCAGGATCAGGATCGTTGAGTATGGGCGGTCCTACCAAAACCATTTTGACAGGATATAAAATGGTGGCTAAAGTATGCTTCCAGGCTTGTTGGTGAGTCAGTTCCCGGGAAAATTATAACCTGTCTTTAGCTACACCCGGTTACTTCTCCCTGGTAAAAACCCTTTCTCCACCGCCCCGTTTTATAACCATCTGGCTTTTCCCGGTATCGAACTCAACGATGATCGCACCCTCAATTTTAAATTGGTTCTGTGCCGTCGCCTCAAGAGGAGCATCGGATGATTCACCATTTGCCTGGATGAAAAGCGTCGTGTCTTTCCTTGTAATCGTAAATTTCACAGGAGCCTGTGGACTTGAGTAAACTCCAACATACCTGTCCAGCACTTCCGGGCTTATAGTAATGGATTCGAAAGTAGGAACCTGAAACGGTTTGTGATAATAAATATCTACAGCACCGCTGACAATATCATGAACCGGGTAAATCTTTGCGTTCGTTGTATAGGCGAACGCCAGTCTTTCTTCAGGCTCGTAGGCCAGCCACGCCCCATAGTTGTCGGCTCCACCTGTATGTCCATAAAAGGTCTTACCGGCGAACATGAAGAGCTCCATTCCTGCTCCCTCGCCGTCCCTTATTGTTTTCATCTGATCGAGGCCCTCCTTTGACACTATTTTCCCGTCGAACAACGCCTGGATGAATGTAGTGAGATCATTTGGCGTTGAAACAATCGCGCCCGCGCTGAAGAGGATGCTTGGGTGTGTTTCGGATACCGGTTCCCACCTGTTGCCAAAGTTCTTATAGGTAAGCGCCTCGTTTTTGCTCACGTCTATATTTCCGGTAGCGAGGTAGGTGTCTTTAAGCCCGATCCTGGAGGTGATTCTTTCCACAAGTGCTTCTTCATAGGGTTTGCCGGTTACCTTTTCAAGGATAAGACCCAAAAGCTGATAGCCGGAATTGCTGTAGGAACGTTTTGTATCCGGTTCGAAATCGGGCGTAGCTTTGACGATAAAGGCGAGTATTTCATCCTTCGTCACCGGAATCGTGTTCACGTTTCCCTGCGCATTCTGCTCACGCTTTACGTTAGGGATACCGCTGCGATGCCAAAGTACTTGCTCGATCGTAATTTTCCTGGCGTTTGGCAACTGCGGGAAGAATTTATCAAGGGTGTCGGTCAGTTTCAGCTTTCCTTCATCAACGAGTTGTAAAATCATTGCGGTGGTAAACATTTTTGTGATAGAACCGATGCGAAATCTGTTTGCCGTTGACATTGGTTTCTTCCCGGCTTCGCTGAACTGACTGTAGCCGATGGCACGTGTGTAAACAACGGTGTCATCTTTGGCGATGGTCAAACTCCCCATCGCTTTATTCTTTTCAGCAAGCCGGTCAAAAAACTGGTCAAGTTTGGCTTTGTCCAGGGTTTGTGTATGACCTGCAACAAACAGTTGCAAGGTCATTAAAATAGTGATCAGCGCTTTAATATTCATGACGGTAAAATATTAATTATATAAAATAAAAAGTACTTTGAAATTCAAAGTTAATGAAATTGCTTTGAAATTCAAAGTATATTAAGAAACGTACATGAAATGTTTCATATATAAAATACACCAATAATGAATGAATCCCGAATGCTTTCGGGATATGGAAGCTCCCCATGTTGCATGGCTGAAAAAACAAGACGAAGGGCTAACGTACAACAAAAGTGTTTGCATAAGCAAGACCGGAAAGCTTGAAAACATATAGATGTAACCTTTCGTCAAAATGAAGGTCTAATAATAACTTAATCTATATAAGTTATGAAAAATATGAGCCTGTTGTTATTGATATTGTTCTCATTTATAAGCTGTATCAAAGATGACCCCACACCGGCTGATCCTCGCACCTCCATGTATTTTCCTTCAAATTCAGGTACAGAATGGGAAACAACTCCTGTTTCTGAATCAGGCTGGAACCAAAGTGCCATTCAGCCGTTAAAAGAATTCCTGGCTAAAAAAAATACCAGGTCTTTTATGATCCTTGTAAACGGAAGGATTGTTATGGAGGAGTATTTTAATGGACATACTGCTGCTGAATGGGAATGGAACAGTGCGGGTAAAACCCTTATTTCCGCCACAACAGGTATTGCGCAGCAGGAAGGGGTGCTTACTATCAACGATAAAGCGTCTGAGTACTTAGGTACTGGATGGACCAATATGCCGTTAGAAAAAGAAAACCTGGTAACAGTAAGGCACTTGCTGACAATGACTTCAGGTATTGACGACACCAAACAATTAGTCATAAAACCCAACCTGACTTATGTGGCCGATGCAGGCACAAGATGGGCCTACGGAAATGTTTTTCAAAAATTGTTTGGCATAGTTGAAAAAGCAAGCGGCAAAGAAGTTGAAACCTATTTCAATGAGAAATTAAAAAATAAGATCGGTATGGACGGCCACTGGAATTTCGGGGCGATCTTCACTATATATCACAGCACAGCCAGAAGTATGGCAAGATTTGGGCTCTTAGCTTTAAACAAGGGGAAATGGAAAGATGAACAAATAATCAATGAGTCTTTTTTCACTGAAAGTACCGGCACCTCCCAAAACATAAATCCCTCCTACGGCTACCTTTGGTGGCTCAACGGCAAATCAAAATTTATGATACCTAATAAGCAAACTATTTATGATGGGCCTTTGGTACCTCCTGCACCGGCAGATATGTATGCGGCAATGGGTGCAGCCGGCCAAAGGATTTATGTAATACCGGGTAAAAAAATGGTAATAATAAGGATGGGAAGCGCCCCCGACCCCGGTAATCCCGAATTCACTGTTTCCGGATTTGACCATGAGCTATGGGAAAAGATCAATGATGTAATCAATTAAGAAAATAATAGGAGATCATTTTTCACAGTACACAAATGGATGTCTACCCGTAATTTTACCGGGAACCAATTTCTGTTACAACAAGTGAAGGGGACACATAAAAACATTATTAAACTGCTGACAGGATTATTATTTTTCATAATAGCTTTCCATTTGCTGATTTTAGTAAAGGCAATTCCTTATGATATCGCCTGGGGCGGAAGACTCAAATCTGAAAAGGAAATGTATGTGTTTGAAAGTATTTCCATTGCTTTAAACCTGTTTTTGATATGGATACTTTCACTAAAAGCCAAAAACTCCCAACATAAATTTATCAATGCAACTCTCTGGGCTTTCTTTGCCATTTTCTCATTAAATACTATCGGCAACTTATTTGCTCATACCAATTTTGAAAAATGTTTTTCCATCCTGACATTAGTTTTTGCATTACTTATACTGAAAATTTTGCTGAAGAATAAATAACCAACGCACTGCGGCAGGTAACAAGAACTCTTTGTAGTACTTTTTTCCAACTAGAAAAAAACTATGCCCTGTTCCACACTACGGACAAGTTTTATTTAATTTTAAAAAATTAAACAAACGAATGATGAAAGTATTTGTAACAAAACAAATTCCTGAAGCGGGTATTAAAATGATGGAGGATGCAGGCTGTGAAGTTATTGTTCATAATGAAGCAGCACCTTTACCACAGGAAGAGCTGATAGCACAATGTAAAAACTGCGATGCTTTATTAAGCGCGGGGTTTAATAAAATAGACGCTCATTTCCTGGAGCAATGTAAACATTTAAAAGTAGTATCCCTCTTTTCTGTGGGCTATGATAGTGTAGATATTGATGCTGCTACCAAACTGAAGATCCCTGTGGGTAATACGCCCGATGTCTTAAGCCGGGCCACATCAGATATTGCTTTCCTGCTCATGCTGGCAGTAAGCCGCAAGGCTTTTTATAATTACAGCAAAATACTTGCCGGCAAATGGCAGGGCTTTGAGCCGGTTGCTGACCTGGGGCAGGAGCTTTATGGTAAAACACTTGGGGTGTTTGGGCTGGGTAAAATTGGCTTTGAGCTGGCCAAAAAATGCAAGGCTGCTTTTGATATGACCATTATTTACCATAACCGTAAACCTAAACCTGATGTGGAAGCTGCATTAGGTGCTACATATGTAAGCTTTGACGAACTGCTGGCCCAAAGCGATGTGCTGTCGCTGCATGCTAACCTGACTGATGAAACAAAAGGAATTTTTAATAAAGCTGCTTTTGCGAAAATGAAGCCTGCTTCTATTTTCATTAATACCGGCAGGGGAGGGTTGCACAATGAAGCAGATCTGAAAGAAGCGCTGGACAATGGCACTATCTGGGGAGCCGGACTTGATGTTACCAACCCTGAACCCATGGATAAGGATAATCCCTTATTGAAAATGCCTAATGTTTGCATTTTACCTCATATTGGCTCTGCCACGCAGGAAGCCCGTAATGCCATGGCTGTTATGGCTGCAAAGAATGTAATAGCAGGTCTGAAAGGAGCGCCGCTGCCAACTATTGTAAATCCTGCCGTGTACCATTAAAAACGTATTTTTACCCCATATGGAATTAAAGGAACCTAAATCCCTGCCCGTACTTGACAGTGAAGAAATACGGGTGCTGGGGGCATTGATGGAAAAGTCGAAAGCGACGCCGGAATACTATCCCATGACCTTAAACGGGCTCACAGCAGCCTGCAATCAGAAATCATCTCGTAATCCTGTGGTGAATTATGATGAGCAGACCGTAACGTTATGCCTGGACCGGCTAAAGCGCAAAGGGCTTGCAGCAACGGTAACCGGGGGAAGCAGCAGAGTGATTAAATACAGGCATACCATTGCGCTTAACTACGAATTTACTCCCGATGCATTGGCCGTGTTATGCCTGCTCTTTTTGAGAGGCCCGTTAACGCCCGGCGAGATCAATAGTAACTCGGGGCGGTTGTATGAGTTTGACGACCTTGCCGAAGTACACGCAGTGCTTGAAAGATTGTCCACCGCCGAAACGCCTTTTGTTAAACAGCTAGAACGCCAGCAGGGCCAGAAGGAAGCACGCTATATACACTTGTTTGGAGATGGAAGTATCATGGAAAGCTATATTACAGAACAGGTATCCGCTTCAGCGGCATCATCAGCCAATAATAATTTAGAAGAGCGGCTGGCCGTTGTAGAGCAGGAGCTGGCTGCTTTAAAAGAGGCGTTCGAAAAGCTGATGAAGGAATGGATGGGCTGAGTATGTTAATCCATTATTTTTTGAACCTCATAGGCTCTGAAATTTATGAGAATTATTGTATCAGTAGTATAGTCCTCGCTGGTGTCTTCTCAGACAGACCATATTACCGGGGAAGGCTTTAGCAATCACGAAGATTTGTTTAAGTTTACTACGAGATAAATTTACAGGGAATTTATTTTCTGAGGCGGGCACAACGGAGAAAGCCCGATGGGCCAGCCAGTCCGATAGAGCGTTTCTTTGTTCACCTGTATAGTTGTGAAAGTCGGGTAAAATATTCAAAAAGAATTTGTTAAATTGCAATTAGTATATTCAAAGCCCTTTAATTAAAACCCCGAGCAGACCAGATTATATAATTTTTCCTTGTCAAAAGAGTTGAAATAATGACAGAAATAAAAATGTATTCAGCTGCGTTTAGGATGTCCCCTGATGCCTCTATTATCCTGAAGCCGGATGCCCCGGTCTTTACCATTGTGGATGTAAATGATGCGTATTTGGATTTTGTGGGTAAAGGCCGCCAGGATCTTATCGGGAAAGGCTTCTTCGAAGTGCTTCCAACAGATCTTCAACAAAATAAAATAGGAAAAAGAGAAAATTTTGATGAAGTTCTTCAAAAAAAACATGCTGTAACTTCTTCACTGGAAAAATACTGGGCCATGTTACCCGCACTACACTCCTGGGATATAAAATACTTAGAAACCTCGGATATTCCTGTTTTAAACCCGGAAGGAGCAATTGAATATATTATACGGACTTTAAAAGACAAGACGGAGTTGGCTATGTATAAGAGTCTTATGGATAAAACCTTACATGTAGCTAATATTGGTACCTGGCAATTAAAGCTTTCAGGTGCTCTGCTGACCTGCTCAAAATGCCTGATGGAGATTTTTGAGGTGGAAGCTGATTTTAATCCTGATATAGACGTTTGCCTGAATTTTTTTGAGGGAGAAGAAAGCAGGGAGCGTGTCAGGAGCGCAATTGAAAATGTTATAGAGAACGGAGAAGCTTTTTTAGATACATTGCCTATCATCACTGCGAAAGGCAATAAAAAATGGCTTTTAATAACCGGTAACAAGGCCGATGTAGCAGAAGGGGCTGGCACGTATATTTACGGTATTATGCAGGATATTACCGAAAGCCGATCATTGGCGGAGATGGATAAGCTCGAAAAGCGCATACTTGAGCTGAATGAAGAGCGGGAGTTACCCATAAGTGATATTTTGTCTGAATACCTTCGAGGGATAGAATCGCTTTATCCTGATATGTATTGTTCCATACTAAAGATCAGGGACGGGCGCCTGCTGCGCTGGGCTGCGCCCTCATTAGCGGAAAGTTACCTTAATGCGATCAATAACTATCCGATTGGTGAAAATATGGGTTCTTGCGGTACCGCAGCTTATCGGAAAAAGCCCGTATACGTAAATGATATTGAAAATGCCCCTGAATGGGCACAGTATGCGCATTTACCTTTAGCATTGGGATTTAAAGCCTGTTGGTCTTATCCGGTTATCGATTCTGATGATCATGTGATTGCGGTGTTAGGCATGTACTATAAAGAGATACGGGAGCCTGGGGAAAAAGAACTGGTCATCATTGGACGGGCGGTTAAACTGCTACAGCTTATCCTGGAAAATGTTTTGAAAACAGACCAACTGCTGAATGCGAACGAAATGATGAATCATGTGCAGGAATTAGCCCGGTTTGGTAACTGGCAATGGAATATGGAAAGCAACCAGGTACGGTGGTCAAATGTTTTGTATGATATTTATGGGGTTGATCCTAACGTTCATCAACCGAGTTTTGAAAACTACCTGGCAGCAGTGCATGAGGAAGATAGGCCAAAAGTGACAAATACACTTCAACGGATACAACAAACAGGAAAGGGCGCAGTATTTGAAGAACGTATTGCGCGCCCCAATGGTGAGATCCGGTATTTGAAATCCTGGGCCCGATTGATTGATAGCGAGGATGGTACTCCGCCTAAAATGATTGGAGCCTGTCTTGATATTACAGAGATAAAGGTAGCGGAAATGGATCTGAAAAACCTGTATGACCAGCAGGAACTGCATCTTCGGCAAATAACTGACTCTGAAAAGAGATACAGCGACCTGTTTCATCTGAGCCCTCAGCCTATATGGGTTTGTGATCCTGATACACGTAAAATTATAGATGTTAATGCCGCCGCCGTTGCCTTATATGGCTATACACACAGCGAATTTACATCCCTGATTACGTCAGATATAGTATCTGCCAGTGTGTTACCGCAGGATCAGGAATCAATAGTATTGTCCGGTCCCCATATCGGATTGTTCTCAAAAGATGTTATTTTACATAGAAAGAAAAACGGAGAAATTATATATGTTATTGTTCTGAGCAAACGTATCGAGCTAAGCGGAAAGATATCAGAGGTAATGATTATCCAGGATATTACCGAAAAATTAAATTATGTTCAGGCTATTGAATTACAAAACCGGAAATTACAGGAGATAGCATGGATGCAATCACATTTGGTAAGAGCGCCCCTGGCCCGCATTATGGCGCTTGCTGATCTTATTCAAAACGTTCCGGAATCTGGTATTGAAACTAACGAGCTGTTAACCGCTATTGATCAGTCGGCTGTAGAGCTGGATGAAGTTTTACGGCCTATTATTGATAAGGCAGAACAAATAAAATTTACTTAAAAAATTGCATAGACGTGTATCTTGAAGTGATGATAGTAGATGATGACCCGGTATTCAGGTTGATAGTCGGGACTTTGCTGAAACAGGCGGGGATTAAACCTCCACACCTTATTTGTACAAATGGGGAGGAGGCGCTGAAGTTATTGGAGCAACAGATTTCTAAAGAGAAGATGTTTTTAATATTCCTCGATATTAACATGCCTGTACTGGATGGGTGGGGTGTGCTTGACTCGTTGAAACATTTTCCACATAAGGAAAATATCCGGGTAGCAATGGTTACGTCTTCCGTAAATAAAGCCGACAAAGAACTGGCACTGACTTATGAACAGGTGATCAGCTACCTGGTTAAACCTTTAAAACGGGAGGATTTATCATCACTTATGAGCTCCGGCTCTCTGGCTCCGTTTTTACAAACTAACGAGTAAGCTTATTTTTGATCATCAGCGGGAATTTATTTTCTTTCCCAGGTGACCTACCCGTCGATCCTGTACTTTTTCAGGTTAAAGCCGGGGCTTGTAATATATTTCCCCTTGTCTGTGATCATAAAACATTTATAAGCCGGGTATTTTTTAAGCAGCCGTAGTCCCGCTTTTTTCCCCAATACCATAATGGATGTGCTGAGCGCGTTGGCAAATTCTGCATCAGGGCCTGTTACGGTTACGCTGATCAGTCCGGCTGCGGGGTAGCCTGTGGCGGGGTTAATAATGTGCGCGTACCTTTTGCCATTGATCAGGGCATATTTTTCATAGCTCCCCGATGTGGTAATAGCTCCCTCAACCGGTATAGCAGCAATCAGCTCCCCGATTTCAAAAGGGTCGTTAACACCGATAGTCCAGGGGTGGCCGTCAGGATGTTTGCCCCAGGCCTGTATATCCCCGGTAGCATTGATAAGGCCGGCGGTTATGCCTTTAGCCAGCATCATATCGCGGCATAAGTCCGCAGCATAACCTTCTCCCAAAGCGCCAAAACCTATTTTCATGCCTTTTAGTTTCAGGAAAATGGTAGAGCTGTCTTTATTAATGATAATGTTTTTGTAACCTACTTTTTCCCTTGCTTTTTTTACTGCTTCCGGCGAGGGCATTTGGGTCATACTGCCATCAAACTTCCATATCTTTTCCATGGCAGCAAAGCTGATATCGAAAGCGCCATTAGTAATCTCAGAAATTTTTATAGCACGCTCTGTCAATTCCAGCACCTCTCTATCCACTTTAACGGGCCTGATACCCGCGTTTTGATTTACCTGCGAAACCTGTGTTTCGGGTTTCCAGTCGGAGATCAGGTATTCGATCCTTGATATTTCTGCAATGACCGTATCAATATTTTGATTAGCTGTCTGCGAGTCTTTAGCAACGATAGTAATATCGAAGCGCCCGCCCATCAGGAAGGCACCGCGCGTAACGCTGACCTGGGCTGCTGCAGCGGTGAAGCTGAATGATAGTATTGCCAGGAGTAAAAATCGGCTCATAATTGATTGTTTAAAAATAAGTGACTTCCAGGCATAACAGGTGAATGTTATTCTTCTTCGCCGGGTCTCACTCTTAGCCTTGTGTGCTGGCTGTGAACCTGGCGGGAAAAAATAATACGAGAGACACTGCTAATAACAGTCCGTAAGTATTTGTCCCTTCTCTGCAAAATATGCAGCGGGGCAATGGTTGTACTTTTCGCAGATGTCATCCAGCACTTTCATCACATCGTTTTGCATGGAAAGTGATCCGCAGATCATAATGGTGCCGCCGTTTTGCAGTGCCTGCCATGCTGTTTCGCTGCTTTTTAAAAGACGATGGCTTACATATTCCTGTTCCGCTTCGCGGGATAAAGATAAATGGATATTGCTTAGCATGCCTTTGCTGATCTGCTCCTTTAAGAAGGGCTCGTACAGCGTGAAAGATGATTGCCTGCGAAAACCGCAATATAGCTGCACCGGTACCTTCTTTTTATTTTCATTGATCATGCCCAGGAACGGAGCAATGCCTGTTCCGTTTGATACCATGATGATCTGCTTTGCCTGTTTGGGAAAGCGGAAATGCTGGTTCTTTACCAGCTTCGCTTTAATGGTCTGTCCCGGTTGCAGCGCGTGCAAAAAGCCTGAGCCTAACCCGTGCTCGTGCAGCTTTACGCTTAGCTGTATTTCATTATTGATAATACCGATGGAATACAATCTTTCCCTGTGATCGTTCTTGGGATAGATAGCTAATAAATCACCGGAAACGGCTTCTTTCAGCTTGCCAGCTTTAAACCTGATGATAAAAGTATTTTCGGCATCGGTAGCTGTTTTATCAGTAACGTACAGCTTTTTCAGATCATGGGTATCGGGTGCAAGCAACTCACGTGGCATCATCATCCGGTAACCTGCTTGCTGCGTCCATGCTGTAAGCCATTCGCTGAAATCCTGGGGAGATTTATCATTAACTGTATGAACAGGGATAAGCGCTTTTGCCCATGTTGTTTGTTGCAGCAATACATCAGCATCATAAGCAAATTTGCAGTATTGCACATAGCTGCGGGAGCCAAAACCTACTATAGAATAGGGTATAGTTTGTTGCTGCGGATATTGTTTTAATTTCTCTGCAAATTTTTTGGCATTAGATGGTGGGTCGCCCTGGCCATAAGTGCTGGCCATTACAATGAAGTGCTCTGCTTTTGGAAAAAGGGTATAATTGCTGAGATCGGTAAGGAATACTTTTACGCCATGTTTAAGGAGCTGACTGTAAATGGCGTCAGCAAATTTAAAAGTGCCACCGTTTTCAGATCCTACCAATAACACTACGGTTGCTTCTGTGGCCCTGAATTTATTTTTAGACCGGTTACGCCTTCTTTTTAAAGTAATGGCAAACCCTGAATATATAAAGAAAAGAATATAGCCCGATGTAATGGCCATGATGATAGCCCATATACTGCCCGACCGGCCCGTATGCCAGCGCAGGCTGAAGTTGGCTAATTGATAGGTTGTTGTATATGGTACTTCTGCGAGTATGTCTCCCGTAAACTGGTTAACACAGATCTCCTTATCTTTTAGCTGCACATTATAATAGTCTTCGGGAAAATCAGAAAAGGGATACTGCAGCTTTTGCAGCCGGGAAACAGGGGTTTGCTGAAATACCGTAAATTCTTCTAATTCTTTTTCGGGTTCTTCTTTAATATTTTCTTCGTTAATAAGTGCGCTGGCTTTTTGTGGCGGCGGAATAAACCGGTACACTGCCAGGTAAGCGCCGGTAAGGGCTAACGCTAAAATGAAGAAAAGCGAAATACGGCCAAATATTACATGGTAGTATTGCGCCCAGCCGGTTTTCTCTACCCGGGAAAAAAAGTTTTTCCAGCCGTTCTGTCTTTGAACAACCAATAGTATTCCTGAAACGGCAATAAGCGTGAGCAAAAAAGCCGAGATGCCAACCAATATCCTCCCGGTTTCTTTCAAAAATAACGACCGGTGCATAGCGGTCATCCATTGAAAGAACGGGTGTTTTTCTTTGGGTACGCCCAATATTTTCCCGGTAGCAGGATCTATATAGGCCTGCTTATCGCCTCCTTCTTCTTCCGCATACTTAATAATAACAAAATCATTATCATCTACGGTTATCTCCTGTATGCCGGGAAATTTTTCTTTAAGTAAAGGAACGGATTGTGCAAGGGTAATCGTATCAAACCCATCGGCTTTATAGCTTTTGGATTTTTCTATGACCGGCTCAAACGCAAGGAAAATACCGGTAACCGATGCTGCTATAAGTAATAGAAAAGAAGATATAGCCAACGCCAGGTGGCTATATCTCCAGACTGAAATGATCATTTGTTATAAAAAAGCAGAGGATTTATCAAAAGTCAATTTGGCTGTCATATTGAGCTTGACGAAATATTGATAACTAAATTGTTAGCCTTCGACAAGCTGTTAATGACAAGTAGTTTAAATAAATTAAGATCAATGTCGTCCTGAGCTTGACGAAGGACATTTTTGTTTGAAAGATACGGTTCGTCAGGCTCACCGTGACATGGATTTTATCATTTGCGTTGTCATTCTAATGAACTTAAATGCAATGCTTTTATTTATGCCTCAGGCTGACATCCCTTTTGATACAGCCCCTTTACATTTAATTTCCACTAAACCGCACATACCTGATATAACCTTTACCATCTGTTTTAGCGGCAAGGCCTGCAGCGGTAAGCGGAACTTCCACATCTTTTACATGATACTTTTGCTCCTCTACCGCGCTTTCAAAACGCAGGGTATAACCTGCATTGATCTTTGCTTTATCAATTTCAAGAGTAACAACGGCACGGTCGCCGCCTCCTACCGAGGCGCCGGTTATGGCACTGATCTTCTCCCTGGTCTTCGTCTGAAACTTATGCCATTCTTTTAAAGTATTGAACCATTGCTTATCAGGCCCCAGTACGGAAAGGGTCTTTTCGTATTGGCCTTTAGGGTTGATCAATGAAACAATTACATAAGCTTTCTCGCCCTGGTAACTGATCATCTGGATCATGCATTTATACTTACTGGTTTGGCCAAAAGCCACCTGGGCAAATAAAAATAAACAGGCTGCCAATATGAATTTTACTTGTATTTTCATTCGTATATTTTCTATTTTAAGAAATCAACAGAGATATTATTGCTCTTCAAAAAGTCATTATCTTTTGCCAGGTCATAAGCCGTCTCGTCAAATTCTGTTTTTAAGTCTTTTTTTGCACCTAAGGCAATCAGGGCTTTTAAGGTCTGGTCATCTTTAGCAATTAATGCTGCTTTGTGCAATGCTGTAGCACCTTCTTTATCCTGTGCATTGATATTGGCGCCTAATTCAGCCGCCTTTTTGATCAGGGCAGCATTTTCTTTAGCAACAGCCAGATGGAACAGTGAGCTTCCGTCCCCCTGGAGGGCAGTTACATCAAGGCCCTTGCTTTTTAAAGCCGCCAGCTTATCTGAAAAGTCATCTCTTTGTGATTGCGCCGGGGCACCGCCTTGCGGCCCACCCATAGGCCCGCCTGGTCTGCCTTCCCTGAACGAATTGAACCAATGATACGCCAGGTTGCGGCCTTCTTTGTCTGCAACCTTAACATCAGCGCCATTTTTTAATAATAGAGCTACCACCTCGGCCGAACTATTGGCA
>JASGDI010000047.1:0-12774 GCA_049841335.1 Niabella sp.
ATGTAGACCTTACCGTTCTGGGTGCTTTTGAGGTAAGCGAGAAAGGCGATATTGCCAGCTGGAAAATTCCAGGCAAGATGGTGAAAGGCATGGGTGGGGCAATGGACCTGGTAGCCTCCGCCAAAAACATTATTGTAGCTATGCAACATAGCAGCAAAGACGGCCAGCCAAAGCTTTTAAAAGAATGTACCCTGCCGCTTACCGGAGTTCACTGTGTAAAAAAAATAGTTACAGACCTTGCCGTTATAGACGTTACGGATGAAGGTTTTGTTTTGTTGGAACGTGCTCCCGGTGTAAGCGTGGAGGAAATAAAAAAAGTAACGGAAGGAAGATTAATTGTAAACAGGAGCATACCCGAAATGAAATTTGTTGGGTAGCAATTGTTAGAGAACTTGCATCTATCTTTTTAAATCGGCAAAGCCGATAGAATAGATAGTGTGAAGCGAGAATGCTACGCTTCACACAGCTTACCCACAAAAATCATCTCCGTCTTTTCAAATACAATATATTCGCTACTTTCCGCTCGCCTTCATGATCCCATTTCTTATTGTCAGAAGGGTAATTGATAATACCCCTGTCTTTTACCCATAAAGCAGTAGAGCCCCCACCATCAAAATTGACAGCGCTCACGCAACCCAACCAGCGCATTACTTTGGTCAGCTCAAAAAGGTTCATACCCGCTGAATTAGGGCTGCGCCCATCTACCACCAGCATGATAACCGTTCCCTTCTTTGTAATACCTACAGCCGTTCGGGGATGCCGGTTTACATTAAAACTGCCCGAATCCAGTTTTTCTTCCTCTCCGTTAAACAACAATAACGGCCCGTTCAGCATCACATCCGGTTCGTTCAACCACTCTTCCCAATTTACCAGTCCGTCCCATTTTTTAATGCTTAACTTTCCCTTATCAATGACAACTGCGGCTTTCTGGTGAAAATCCAGCTTTTCATTTTTCCCTTTACGATTGACATTGACAACAGTTCCATCCACCTTTGTAAAATCAACCGCTCCACCATTTTTAATATCAAAGAAATTGCCATTAACAGCTGCAAGCGCTTTGTTTTTTTTAGCAAAATCAGATGTTCTGTATAATGTTTGGGCATCCGCAGCAATGCTAAACTTAGGACGGCAAAACAATGTTTTTCTTGTTTTGATATAGCTGATATTTTCCGTTGTATCAAACAATTCAATTCCGGCAAAAGAATACCTGTATAACTTAACCCCCTTAGCTATTTTTGTAACCGTCCAGGCTGCATTAACAAAAGCTGCAGAATCAGTATGTTGCGAATAGCCGCATACAGCATGACAAAAAAACAGAAATACTGCTGCTGCTTTTATATAAAAACGGCTCCTTCTTACTCTTTTATGCTTCATACCGGGCTTCAGGATTATCAGTTGTTTTAATGCTCATTTTTTTACTGTGCTGGCTTATCCGCCAGTTTTACGGTCTTGATATCAACCGTGATCTCTTGCAGCCTTTTGGCTACATCCTCCGGCATACTTTCCTGGTAGCGCGTACCCAAATATTTTGCAAGAAATTTTTCAGACGCGGCAAGCATCGCCATATTATTTACAGGTTTTCTGAATCCATGCCCTTCGTCGTTGGCAAGCAGGTACTGTACATCTCTTCCCAGCTCTCTCATAGCAATAACAATCTGGTCGCTTTCAGCCTGTTTAACACGGGGATCATTAGCGCCCTGGATAATCATCAGCGGCGTTTTTATTTTATCTGCGGAAAACAGCGGGCTGGCAGCCTTGAGGATGGCTTTCCCTTCTTCTGTAATATCATCACCCATTCTCAGGGTAAATTGCTTTCTAAACGCTTCCCAATAAGGTGGAATTGTAGACAAAAGTGTAAATAAATTACTGGGGCCCACGATATCAACACCGGCAGCATATACGTCCGGCGTAAAAGCAAGCCCCGCCAATGTAGCATAGCCTCCATAGCTAGCACCCATTATGGCTACTCTTTCAGGATCAACAATCCCCTGCTGCACCAGGTATTTCACCCCCCAGGTAATATCGTCCTGCATCAGCTTTCCCCATTGCAGATTACCGGCGTCCAGGAACTTTTTACCATAGCCTGTGCTGCCCCTGAAATTAGGATCTAAAACAACAAATCCCCTGTTAGCGAAAAATTGTGCATAAGAATTAAAGCCCCAGTAACTTCTTCCCCACGGGCCACCATGAGGAACTACTAATAAAGGAAGATTTTTCCCACTGCTGTTTTTAGGTACAGTGATATAACCGGGTATCTCAAGGCCGTCGCTGCTTTTGTACCGTACCGGCTTCATCAGGCTCAGATAGGCTTCATACTTTTTAAGCGCGGGCCGCGGTGTATATTGCTCTATTATTTCTTTTGTACCCCTGTCAAAAAAGTAAACAGTGGACACTACAGTATCACCAAAAACAACAAACAACCATTTTTGCTCATCTTTTGTGAAGCCTGCAATACTTATTTCCGCACCCGGAAACTTTGATTTAACCAAATTATAATCTGCTTCATATTGTTTATTTTTAAAGTACAGGCGTTCCTTATCATCGTAGTAAGAAGTATTAATAATATCCTTAGTTACGTCACTGATCCATACATTGTCCAGGTCTACCCTGCTCAAAGGATCTTTTTCCACATCTTTTACGGCACCTGTGGCAGGATCCATTAAAATAAGCTTGCTTAGATTAACATCCTGGCTTTTATTAGTTATTACATATAAACTTTTATTATCCTTTGTAAAAGCAAGCGGACGTACTTCTTCAAGCGCAGTAACGGAGTATATTTTCCGGGGCGCCCCTCCATCAAGAGAAAGAAGTTCTGTTGATCCGTCTTCAGGATTTCTGATGGCCATTCTCGGATTTTCATCCCAGTCAAAAATCCAGCTGCTCAACCGGTCTTTGTTTTCATTCAGCAATGTAAGTTTCCCTGTATTTATTTCAAGCTGATACAGGTCGTGCCATTTCTGGTCCCTGTGATTCAAACCGATCATCAATTTATTAGGGTCCTTCTTACTCACCATATATATATACGCCGTTACACTATCTATTGGAGTAAGGTTACGGTTTTCAGGTATGCCGGTTGAAGCATCAATGTCTGCTGAAGGGGAAACAGCAAAAATATTAAAGTTTTCATTTCCGCCTTTATCATTGGCGTACAGGATATATTTCCCATCGTATGTCCAGAAGTAGCCTGCACTGGGTCTTTCGAGGTTGGTCAGCCGTTTTGCATTGGCAAAAGGCTCGTCAAACTTTTTCACCCATATATTCATCGTTCCTTTATACTCTTTGAGAAACGAAATAAATTTTCCGTCAGGGCTGAGCTGCCCGCCGCTTATTTCAGGGTTACCAAAGAATATATTCCTGTCAATAACCGGTACTTCAGTTTGATTTTGGCCATATACAAGGGTGTTCATTATTCCTATCACTAAAATTAAAAGCAGCTGTTTTTTCATAAACGTAAATTTTAACTAAAATACAGAAAAGCCCGTATTTATGTATTTTTAATAATTATTGCATCTATATACTAAGTTTTAGTTGCTTATTAATCACAAACATTATGAAAATCTTCAGGGTATTTATACTAACAGTTATCTGCACAATAGGATTAGCTATGCAATCAGGCGCACAAATAATAAAAAATTACGGGCAGGAATGGAAAATAGTAGAAGACCATATCAGCAAAGGCTTACCTGTTTCAGCGCTTGAAGCGGTTAAAAAAATTTATACTGCTGCAAAGGCAGAAAAGCAGGACGCACAGGTAGTAAAAGCCCTAATATATATTACCCAACTGCAGCAGGAAAACCGTGAGGAAAATTTTGCACTACGCATTAAAGAAATAGAAAAAGAGCGGCAAACCAGTAAAGAGCCGGTCACTTCTTTATTAAACAGTTACCTGGCAGGATTATATTATCAGTATTTTGCCGGCAACAGGTATAAATTGTATGGCAGAACCAATACTGTTGATTTTAATAAAGAAGATATTGCCACCTGGACAACAGATGACTTTCATAAAAAGATCAGCGAGCTATACCTGCTTTCCATCCAAAATGCCCGCCTGTTACAGCAGGTGAAACTGGCCGACTACGATGCGCTGATCGAAAAGGGGAATGTGCGTTACCTGCGACCTACCCTGTATGACATCTTAGCTCATCATGCACTGAATTACTTTAAAAACGATGAGCGGGATATCACCAAAGCAGCATCCAGCTTTGAGATCAGCGATACAAAAGCGCTTAGCCCTGCAGAGGAATTTGTAAACGCTTCGTTTAAAACAAAGGATTCTCTATCGCTGCAACACAAGGCTCTGCTTATTTACCAGGATCTGCTCCGTTTTCATTTGAACGATACCCGGCCGGACGCATTAATAGATGTTGATCTGGCCCGCCTCCAATATGTAAACGCCAAAATAGTATTTAATAACACGGTAACGGGGCCCCTAGTAATTATAGATGGAAATATTGCCACCGGTTTAAATGTAATACAGCCGGAAGAAATACAGGAAATCAGCATCCTGAAAGATGCTTCTGCTGCTGCCATTTACGGACCGCGTGGAGCCAATGGCGTAGTGGTCATTACATCAAAAAGTAAAAATTTTAAACCTACCGCTGCTACCAAAACTATTACAGGAATGGAGGATAAAGACCTTCTCTACTATGTCGCTCTGCAGCGTATTGTTTCCAAGTACGGCAACATACCCGCTACCGCCCAGGCCCAATACCTTATGGCTTTGCTGCATCAGCAAAAAGGGAATAAATATAACGCCCATGCAGATACAGCTAACCGTTACGAGCTGTTAAGAGCAAAGGAAATAACTGATAAAATTCTTGGACAGAAAGAAAAAAGCGAGGGATGGGCCAATGCCTATAACCTGAACCAGCAGTTATTGCAACCTCATTTCTCTTTTACAACAGAAAAAGTAAACCTTCCGGAGCAACCTTTCAGGATGTTGGTGCATTTTAAAAATATCAGCAGGGTTTACCTGCGCGCCATACCTGCAACAGAAGCACTTAAAAAAGCTATGCAAAACGACAGAGGAGATCATAAGAACTGGATAGCCCTGGCAGCTGCAAAAGCTGTAAAGAGCTGGCAGCAAGGGCTCCCGGCAAATACAGACCTGCAATCTCATACAACTGAAATTAAAATAGACCCCCTGCCTGCCGGGGAATACTTTTTATTTGTATCAGCTAACGAAGATTTTGGCATTAACAATAATATACTGGCGGCACAGCTTACTTACATATCCAATATCAGCTTTGTACAAAATAATGAAGACTTCTTTGTTTTGCATCGTAATACAGGACATCCGCTGGCTAACGCTACAGTGCAGGTTTACAAAAAGGCCTATGACTATAAAACTTCAACTTATACAAAGCAAAAATCTGATAGCTACACCAGTGATAAAAATGGCTATTTCAAATTAAACTCCACTTCTGTAACAGCGCAACAGCGGGGCAATAATTCTTTATTATTTGATATCAGGTATAAGAACGATCAGCTCTTTGTTGACGATGAAACCTACTACTACCATAATAATCTGAACATTGACAACAACACAAAATTCAGGACCGCGGTTTTTATGTTTACCGACAGGAGCATATACCGGCCGGGTCAAACGCTCCACTTTAAAGGCATTGCAGTAAGCAAAAGAAATGACGGGAAAAAAGCCACTGTTTACGACAACTATAAAACCACATTAGCATTATACGATGCCAATCATCAAAAAGTCAGCGATGCGCAGGTAGTGAGCAATGAATACGGATCTTTCAGCGGAAAGTTCACACTCCCACAATCGGGTTTGAATGGCGTATATACTTTGCGTACAACCGATAATACCGGCTATGCTTCCATCAGGGTAGAGGAATACAAGCGCCCTAAATTTTATGTAGATTTTGAACCGGTAAAAGGCGCTTACAAAGTAAATGAAGAAGTAAAAGTTACCGGGTTTGCAAAAGCCTATGCAGGCAATAATATAGATGGCGCTATTGTAAAATACCGTGTAGTACGCGAGGCCCGTTTTCCTTATCCCTGGCTGTTTTGGAGAGGCTATTATCCGCTTAGCGAAGCCATGGAAATAACCCATGGTGAAGCAGCTACCAGGGCCGATGGAACCTTTGATATAACTTTTAAAGCCATTCCTGATGCATCGCTCAGTATAAAATCGGACCCGGTTTTTGATTACAGGATCTATGCAGATGTAACCGATATTAACGGCGAAACCAGAAGTGCCAGCCAGTCTGTATCTGCCGGGTATAAATCCCTGCTTTTAAAGGTAAACATTGCAGACAGGTTAGCTACTGACAGCCTTTACAAAATATATGCCCGTACCGAGAACATGTCTGGTACGTTTGAAAAAGCAAATATTAGCATTACCATCACCCGGCTCAAACCCGAGGAGCGCTTACTACGCCCTCGTTACTGGGAAAAGCCCGATCAGTTTATTTTAAGCAAAGAAGAATACACTCAGTACTTCCCCCATGATATTTATAAAGATGAAGATGATCCTAAAACCTGGGAAAAAGGGACCGTTGTTTTAAAACAGGATGGCGATACGGATTCAACGGGAAAATTTACATTACAGCCAACCAGCTTTACCCCCGGATATTATGCAGTAGAGATCGAAACCGGGGATAAAGATAACCAGGTTGTTAAAGATATTCAATACATCGAATTATTCAATCCTGGTAAACCAGGTCCCTCTTATCCCCAATATGTTTACGGTGTTGCACCTCAGCCCATAGAGCCCGGAGAAAAAACAAAAGCAGAGATCAGCAGCTCCGCGGAAAATGTATTCTTAATTCAGCAAACAGATAAAGAGGGCAAAGCATACGCTTACTATCAGTTACATCAAAACAAACCCGTCAGCGTTACATTTACGGCAACAGAAGCCAACCGGGGCGGATATAACAACAGCTTTTTATTTGTAAAACACAACCGCGTTTTCCAGCAGAACCAGACCATCTCCGTACCCTGGACCAATAAGCAACTGAACGTGGAGTACAGCAGCTTCCGCGATAAGACCTTACCCGGAGCAGAAGAAAAATGGACAGTAAAAATATCAGGCTATAAAAAAGAAAAAGTGACTGCTGAAATGCTGGCCGGCATGTATGATGCATCGTTAGACCAGTTTCAGCCCCACCAATGGCATAGCCCTTATATATGGAGTAATGTTTATAGCGGTGTGGTATGGAACGCACATAATAATTTTACAGGGGCATCTTCTGTCCTGCTTAATAATACCAAAACAGATTATCAAAGTTTTGAGAAAATATATGATCAGCTGCTTTATCAAAACAATGCATGGAGCGGCCCCATTGGCTTAGCAGGAAGAGCCCCTGGCATTATGGTAAGAGGCGTAGCCAGCAACGCAGATGTAATGAATGAAGCCGTAGTGGTAGGCTATGGCACTCCAAAAAGACAGGCCGTTGCAGGAGCCATAGTACAGGCTGATGCAGCCCCTGCACCTGCCGAGGCAGACCAAAGCAAAACAGAAGAAACCGCAGGTATTCAGGTACAGCAGGATCCTGCTACTCAGATACGCACCAACTTCAACGAGACGGCTTTCTTCTTCCCCGACCTGAAAACTGATAAGGACGGTAATATCAGCTTTTCATTCACCATGCCCGAGGCATTGACAAAATGGAAATTCCAGGCGCTGACACACACCAAAGACCTGGCTTTTGGTTACAGCCAGAAAGAGCTCATCACACAAAAGGATTTAATGGTGCAGCCCAACCCACCACGCTTTTTGCGGGAAGGAGATCAAATGGCACTCAGCAGCAAAGTGGTGAACCTTTCTGACAAAGAAATTACTGGCATAGCTACATTACAATTATTTGATGCTGCTACCAATGAGCCTATGGACGGCTGGTTTAAGAATGCAGTACCTCAACAGTACTTCACCATTGCTGCCGGGCAAAGTGAGGCCATACAATTCCCCTTAGAAGTACCTTATCAGTACAACAGGGCGCTTACATGGCGAATTATAGCTCAAACAAAAGACGGGACGCTCTCTGACGGAGAAGAAAATATATTGCCGGTATTGACCAACCGTATGCTGGTTACAGAAACGCTTCCGCTGAATATGCGCGGCAGCGGCACAAAAAATTTCAGGTTCGATAAGTTGATTAACAGCGCCCAAAGCGAAACGTTGACCACGCAATCGCTCACGGTAGAGTACACTTCTAATCCAGCTTGGTATGCCGTACAGGCGCTGCCCTATATGATGGAATATCCTTATGAATGCGCAGAGCAAACATGGAACCGCTACTATGCTAATTCATTGGCTACGCTCATTGCCAACAGTTCACCTAAAATTAAACAGGTATTTGAGCAATGGAAAACAGAAGACACGGCAGCTTTGCTGAGTAACCTGCAAAAAAACCAGGAGCTAAAAGCAGTGCTGCTGGAAGAAACGCCCTGGGTATTAGCAGCTAAAAGTGAAGCGCAGCAAAAGAAAAATCTTGCTTTGTTGTTCGACCTGGTGCGGATGAGCGGAGAGCTTACCAAGGCATACGAAAAGCTGAGGCAATTGCAAAGTCCGAACGGGGGCTTTGTATGGTTCAAAGGCGGGCCTGATGACCGGTACATGACCCAATATATTGTAACAGGAATAGGGCATCTGAAAAAGCTGAAGGCCACAACAGGTTTGCAGGATGCTAATCTCAACAGGATCGTTCAGAATGCCATGCCTTATCTTGATGCTAAAATAAAAGAAGAGTACGAGCATCTGTTAAAGTATAAAACGGATCTTGAAAAATATACACCCTCCTACTATATAATACAATACTTATATATGCGCAGCTTCTTTCCTCAGATAAAAACTGCAGACAATGCACAAAAGGCGGTGAATTATTTTAAAGAACGTTCAAAAAAAACATGGACCCAACAAAATAAGTATATGCAGGCCATGATCGCTTTATCAGCTCATCGTAACAATGATGTGACCACACCTAAAGCCATATTACAATCCCTTAAAGAAACAGCAATAATCAATGAAGAGCAGGGTATGTATTATAAAGACGCCATACGCAGCTGGTGGTGGTACGAAGCACCCATAGAAAGGCAGGCATTGATCATAGAGGCATTTGAAGAAGCAGGTAAGGACTCTAAAACCGCAGACGATTTGAGGACCTGGCTATTGAAGAACAAACAAACCAATAACTGGGAAAGCACCAAAGCTACTGCCGAAGCCTGTTATGCGTTGCTGCTTCGGGGCACTGAGTGGTTATCTGTTACACCCGAAGTAAGCATTAACTTAGGTGGGACCATTGTTACTCCATCTTTTGGAGAACAACAGGGAAAGGAAGAGGCAGGCACCGGTTATTTCAAAAAAGTGATTGAAGGCAATAAGGTACGCCCCGCAATGGGCAACATTACTGTAACTGTTCAGCAACCTGACCGTACTACTACCCTGCCTACATGGGGCGGCGTGTACTGGCAATATTTTGAAGACCTTGACAAAATAACTTCTTCCGAAACACCTTTACAACTCAGTAAAAAATTATTTATCGAAACCAATAGCGACCGTGGACCGGTTTTAAAACCAGTTAATGACGGGGACCTTATAAAGGTGGGCGATAAAATAAAAGTGCGTATTGAGCTGCGTGCAGACAGGGATATGGAGTATGTGCACATGAAAGATATGCGTGCGGCTTCCTTTGAACCGGTGAATGTGCTCAGCCAGTACAAATGGCAGGGTGGACTGGGTTATTACGAAAGTACTAAAGATGCCAGCACTAATTTCTTCTTTAATTACCTGCGCAAAGGCACTTATGTTTTTGAATACGCACTATTTGCACAATTGCCAGGAAATTACAGCAATGGCATTACAAGCATCCAATGTATGTATGCACCGGAGTTTTCAAGCCACAGCGAGGGCGTAAGGGTAACAGTTAAATAAAAAGCAAAGTACCTGCATGATGTTTCATTCTACGATGCTCCGATGCTCTGCGGAACATTTTGTTTCGCAGGATTATCAACTTACGCTGGCCTTCAAGGCCAGTGTGTTAAGGTCACTTAATTCAGATTTTATTAGCTCGTGAAAAGAGGAGGTTTCTAAAACAATTAAGTAACGGCTCCGCCTTTCAGGGTGAGAAATATGCTGCTTAAAGAAACTATATAGGGGCCTCTGCCAGCCATTCGGCATAGGAGTCTTTGGTTTCATATAGCTTTAAGTGTACGGGAGTTATATGAGTAGGAAGATTCTTATCAAAGATTCTTTTCACATATAATAAAATATTTTCCGCCGTAGGTTCACAGGGCCATACTTCCAGGTTCTCATGAGTGCTTATTTCAGGGTGTGCTGCTATATAATCTTCGGATAACACTATTTTATGGTCTAACAGCGTTACCACTTCAGCACCGGCCTTCTTTATATCTTTAAAATCCAGTAAAAAACCGGGCGCGGCAATGAATTCCGTATCCGGCAGCTTACCGCTTACAGTAACATGCAGCTCATAAGAATGCCCATGAATATTTTTACACTGACCATCATAGCCATAAATAGCGTGAGCTGTCTCAAAATGAAAAACTTTTGTTAAGCGTATCATATCTGTCGGATATAAGAATTTGTCGCAAAATTATAGGATTTGATTTAGTTAGACAGGTTGATTGATCAAAACAAGTCTACAAAGCAGACTAATAAATTTTACCACGGATGCACAGATAAAAAGTAACCCAAATAGCAGGAATACGATAACTCAAGTTTGTGCATCTATGGCATTAAAAAAGTCACCAAATTGGTGACTTTAAAAACACACTGCTTTATATTATCATTAGCCCTGAGCAGGGATCGTATCTTTCGCGGGCGCCTGTTCTATCAGCTCCATAAACTGATCCAGTTTGGGAGTGATAATAATTTCTGTGCGGCGGTTCCTTGTCTTTCCTTCTTCAGTAGCATTATCAGCAACAGGATTATACTCACCGCGTCCGCCAACAGTCAAACGTTTCGGATTTACTCCGTAATTATTCTGCAGGGCCTGAACCACAGACGAAGCGCGCAGCGAACTCAGATCCCAGTTATTACGGATATTAGGTCGGTTGATCGGCACATCATCTGTATTACCTTCTATCAACACATCATAATCTTTATAATCAAGAATGATCTTGGCAATTTTGCTCAATGTTTCTCCTGCCCTATCTGAAATTTCGTAGCTGCCGGATTTGTACAGCATATTATCAGACAAAGAAATATATACCACACCCTTCAGCACCTTAATATCAACATCTCTCAGCTCTTCCCTGCTTAAAGAACGGGTAAGGTTATTGGTCAGCACAATATTAAGCGAGTCGCTTTTATTCTTCATATTCACCAGGTGCTGTATATACCTGTTTGAAGCATTGATCTCATCCACAAGTTTTGAAATATTCACATTACCCTGGGTATTCTGGCTAATACTTTTTTCCAGTGTGCTCTGCAAATTAGCCAATGCCTTTTTGAGAGAAGCATTATTAGCCCTCTCCTGCTCCAACTGCTCTTCAAGGCTTTTCACCCTCGCCTGGCTACTGGCCAGGTCTACCTGGGCTGTCTGGAACCTGCTGTTCAGGTTATTATAATCAGCCTGCAGGGCCGTGAACTTTTTCGTGCTTACACAACCGGTCAATATTAATCCGCTCATAATAGCTGCTACCGGAGCTATAAAAATTCTCTTTTTCATCCAATAATATTTAGTTAAAGTATATTTAAATGCCTGAATTGCAGGCTCAAAACGTATTTTATGGTGTAGGATGACAAATTAAATGCCTAAGTTGCAAACTCTTTCAACTTAATTATCCCTTTTAAAAGAATTAACAGCGCAAAAATCGTATTAAATAATTAAATATCAATTTATTACAATAAAATAAGTGAAATTAAAAAATAAAAAAATATTGATCGTAGGCCAGGGCATATCGGGCACCATGTTATCCTGGTTTTTAGAAAAAGCTGGTGTTGAGCATATTGTTATTGACGATGAGACGAAGAACACACCTTCAAAAACCGCGGCCGGTTTGATCAATCCCGTTACAGGCAGGCGTGTGGTTACCGTTTGGCTGGATGAGCAGATTTTGCCTTTTGCTGAAAAAACCTATACTGAGATCGGCAGCTTTCTTGATATACCTGCTATTTCCAAAACCAGTATCATAGATTTTTTTCCTAACCCTTTTATGAAGGAGAGCTTTTTAAAAAAGCTGAGCCAGCAAGCGCCTTATATCAGCCTGGTAGACAGCGATACTTACCTGTGCGAATACTTCAATTATGAGTTTGGCGCGGGCATGATCACCCCCTCTTATATAGTGCATTTACAGAAACTATTACCGGCATGGAAAAATCACCTTGTCTCCAAAGGCCGGTTTATAAATACCGGTTTCAATTTCTCAAAGCTGCAAGTCAATAACGATGGCATTATATATGATGGCACGGCAGCTGACATGATCCTGTTTTGCGACGGCGCTCATGGATATACCAACCCCTATTTTTCGCTGCTGCCTTTTGCCCTGAATAAAGGCGAGGCTGTCATTATTGAAGCGCCGGATCTGCCCTCTGATCTTATCTATAAAAAATCACTGACCCTGATCCCCTTTGGTGAGCAGGGTACTTTCTGGGCGGGCAGTAATTATATCTGGGATTTTGATGATGATAAGCCAACCGAGGAATTCAGAAGATCGGCAGAGCAAACTTTAAAAAGCTGGTTCAAAGTTCCTTTTAAGATCGTGGATCATAAAGCAGCAGTCCGTCCTGCTACTGTAGAACGCCGCCCGTTTGTGGGCCTCCATCCTGTTTACAAAAACGTTGGCATTTTAAAT
>JASGDI010000048.1:0-6710 GCA_049841335.1 Niabella sp.
CCTTTATAGTGCTGCTATGCGAAGCGTCCTCGCCTCGCAATACTATTCTGTCGCATATGGCGACCTTTTGTTTTATGCATCCTATCTTAAAGTCCCGAGTCCGAGGTTGGAAGACCGAGACTTCTGTAACTAGCCTTCAGCTTTTCGCTTTAAGCTTCCAGCCTTTATAGTGCTGCTATGCGAAGCGTCCTCGCCTCGCAATACTATTCTGTCGACTGCGGCGACCTTATGAATCGAAAAGCTTCATGCATCCAACCCTAAAGTCCGGAGTCTGAGGTCGGAAGTCAGAAGTACGAGCCTTAAGCATTTAGCTTTCTGCCTTTCACCTTCAGCCTTCCTCCCCTCACTACGAGCCATAAACCACAAACTATTCCTATATTTGTTTCAATGGATAATGATAAAGAAGTTGAAGCATTACTCATGTTAATTGAAGACCCTGATGCCGAGGTTTTTGAAGCGGTAAGCAACCGTATTATTGCTTACGGCACGCCTATCATTGCCAACCTTGAAGACCTTTGGGGAAATACGGTGGACGATAGTGTTCAGGAACGTATAGAGCTACTCATTCATCGCCTTCATTTTACCAGTCTGAAAACTGATTTTACCGCCTGGGGCGATGCGCCGCACCACGAGTTATTGCCCGGCGCTTTGCTTGTTGCCAAACTATTATACCCCGACCTGCATACAGGTAAAGTGATCCAGGATATAGAGCGTTTACGCCGCAATATCTGGATCGAGCTTAATAATTACCTTACGCCCTTAGAGCAGGTAAATGTAGTGAACAGCATCCTTTATAATTACTTTGGGTTAAAAGGGATACCTGCTGCTGATCAGCGTCCCAACGATTTTCTGATCTCACATATTATCGAATCAAAGAAAGGAAACCAAAGCGGTAATGGTGTGCTGTACCTTTTACTTATGGAGCTGCTGGATGTTCCGGTAAGACTGCTGAATATACCCAACCAGTTTGTACTTGGGTACTTTAAATCAAAAACCGACAACCACACCGAGAAACTGCACCTTAATATTGAATTTTTCATTGACCCTACAAACGGGCAAATGTTCTCCCACAACGATCTCTACAATTATTTTAACCGCACTTCAACTCCTGTAAAGCCCGAATATTTCAGACCGCAAAACAATAAACAGATTATTGAAAAACTATTGCACAACCTGGGCCAGTGTTATACTGCCGGTAACCAGGCATATATGTTATCGGAAATAGAAGAGCTGATCGCTATTTTAAGAAATTAAGATGATCGCACACTTCAGTTATAGTGCATAGCCCTGCCCACCCCTTTTTCAAATAATTGTTAAAAAAATCAGTAAGAAACCAAGGGAATTGTTAATTATACGAAAGAAATCGTAAATTGCCTCAAATTCTGAGTGTATGTCACAAGTAAAATCAATAAAACCTACAGAAAGTGAACTCGAAATTTTACAAGTGCTTTGGCAAAAAGGTGAAGCAACCGTAAGAGAAGTGCATGAAGAACTGGTCATAACGAAGGACATCGGTTATACAACCACACTGAAGCTCATGCAGATTATGAATGAGAAAGGGTTGGTAAACCGGGACGACTCGGCCAGGACGCATATTTATAAAGCTGCCGCCAACAAAGAGCATACACAGAAATTTTTACTCAACAGGTTTATCAGTAATCTTTTTGGAGGTTCCTCTTCCCAACTGGTAATGCAGGCATTAGGCAGCCAAAAGGTTTCAGCCGAAGAGCTTAACCAGATCCAGTCCTTAATTGATGATCTAAAGAAAAAATAAACCCATGACAGAGGGCTTGCAATTAATACTTACTGCTTTAGGTAATGCCATCATCAGCAGTATATGGCAAACAGGGTTATTGTGGCTGGGCGTATTGCTTTACACCAGGGTTCACAAACAGGCAGTGCCTGCACAGGTGAGCGCGATTAGTTTTGCAGCGCTTGTTACAGGTTTTGCAGCGTTTGTTGCCACTTTTATTATTTCACTTGTTACTCCACAACCCAATGCCGGCCTATTGCAATGGATCACTAACGCTGTTTTGCTGCAGAACATGACCATGTACCTGGCTTTAGCTTATGTTTTGCTGCTCCTCATACCGGTAATAAGGCTGGCAAAGGGAGTCTTAAATGTTTACCAGCTTAAAAGAAAAGGGCTTGGCAAAGTTCCCGGACATTTAAAGATATTTTTGCTGGATGCTTCTCAATACCTTGGTATAAAAAGGAAAGTAAAAATATTCACCTCCGGTATCATTAAATCCCCTTTGACCATTGGCTTTTTAAAGCCCGTAATATTATTGCCTGTTGCCTTGATGAATCAGCTCAGCCTGCGCGAAACAGAAGCCATCATTTTGCATGAATTGGCCCATATAAAGAGAAACGATTACCTGCAGAATATTGTTACGCAGATCATACTCACCATTCTCTACTTTAATCCATTTGCAAAAATGCTAGCTAAAATGCAGGGATTAGAGCGTGAAAAGTCTGCCGATAGCTGGGTGATGCAGTTTGAATACAATAATTGCACTTATGCAGATATGCTTTTATTATTAGCCAGGCAAAATATGGATAGCACAGCCAGCCTGGCAATTCCTGTTTCAGGAAAGAGCTCTTCGCTCCTGGAAAGAGTGGAGTGCCTGTTTGGCGCCGGCAGCAGGCGTTTTCCCCCATTAAAAAGCATAGTGATTTCCTGCATTTTAATACTTGCTGTAGGCATGGCTTCTCTTCTGGAAAAGAAATCCCTGCTCTATTTGCCAGCTCATCATACAATAGCTTTTTCAAGCCCCGCTGTAAGCCAGCAATATATACTAAACTATACTACTGATGATGTAGAACCCGATACCAACAACACTGATATTACCCCTGCTCAACAGGTTATACCATACCCTGTCCAAGAAACTCCGGTCAATAATACACAGGAGGAGAAAACGAACAACATAGAGAACGACATAGATGCACCCCAATCCGGCCTACACCCCGTCTTCGTAAGCAATATTGATGTGGTGGTTCCGGCCTTACAGGAAAATGAAGAAAAGACGGTCCAGGAAGCTGTCAACAATACGAAAAAAATTGTAATTGCCTTTGGCTGGAAAGCCATTGATAATTCACTGGCAGAAACTATAACCAGCGAGGACAAGCAGGTGCTTAAAGAAGCTTATCATCAAAAAATGGAAGCCGCCACAGACTGGGAAAAGCAGGCTAATACATTACGCCTGCAATACGATAATATAAACTGGGAAAAGGCTGGTAAAGCGCTTTCCACAATTATCGGAGAAATGGAAATTGATAGTATTTACCATCAATATAACGAAGCAGCACACTCTCTTAGCAGCTATAAAAAAGAGCTGGAAGAGGCTCATAAAACAGCAGAAGCAAAAGCTGTAAAAGGACTGTTAGAGCAATATAAAACTGCATTGCAAAAAATAGACAGCCTCCGCCATAAAAAGATCGTAGAACTGTAACCTCCTTGTCTATAAGCATTATTTTGATTCATTTACGAGATCAATTTACTATGCCATAAATTCCAGCGTCCTACCACAAAAACCCTTTCCGAATAGTTTTTTAATTTTTAATTTTACCTTTTGAATGTATTATTATGCGTATTACTGCTGAAAACAGGTTTAAGAAATTAATTGTAGTAGGCGACAGGGTTTTAATTAAGCCGACTAAACCGCATGAACGTACTGCCAGCGGGCTTTACCTGCCGCCCGGAGTACAGGAAAAAGAAAAAGTACAACAGGGCTATGTTATCAGAACAGGGCCAGGATATGCCATACCTATGCCCGTAGATGATGAACCCTGGAAAACCGATGACGACCAGGTAAAATACGTTCCGTTACAGGCAAGAGAGGGCGATCTTGCTATTTTCTTGATGAGCGGGGCTACAGAAGTAATGTACGAGGGAGATAAATATTTTATTGTTCCGCAAAGCGCTGTTCTGATGCTGGAGCGGGAAGAAGATTTATAGCAGGATCAACATATCTCTGTACCTTTTCTCAATATAAAAAACTAAAAATATACATATGAAAGGGTTTAACGCAAACATTGAGCAACTTACCTTAGACAATGATCATTTCAGGAAAGTGCTGTACACATCCAAACACTTTCAACTGGTGCTGATGAGCCTGCTACCAGGTGAAGAAATTGGTGAAGAAGTTCATGATGAGAACGACCAGTTCTTCCGTTTTGAACAGGGCAATGGCAAATGTATTATTGATGACAACGAGTACGCTGTTGCGGATGACGATGCCGTAATTGTTCCAAGTGGAGCAAAGCACAATGTGATCAATACCGGTACCGATGCGCTGAAAATGTACACCATTTATGCACCACCTCATCATAAAGATGGTATTGTTCGTGCTACCAAAAAAGAAGCCGAAGAAAACGAAGAAGATTTTGACGGGCAAACAACAGAATAAGAATTACAAATGCCTGTTTTAAAGCATACTACATTAAGTGTAATACTGACCTGCATGGTTAGTATTACCGTTTTATATGGACAATCAGCCACTTTATATGTTGAACATTCCTATAAAAAATACAGGGAAATGATAGCAGACCGGCCAGAGATGCAAATGATCGAGCTAAAACGTATAATACCTACTGTTGTTTATGACCTTCGCTATGCCACTGAAAATAATTTCATGCATAGGCTGATGTACCCGGCCAACACTAATACAGCTTTCCTGCGTAAGCCGGCCGCTGAAGCGCTTTTAAAAGTGCAGCAGGAACTGGACAAAGAAGGGCTGGGTATTAAAATATTTGATGCCTATCGCCCTTATGCCGTATCAAAAAAATTCTGGAAGCTGGTACAGGATGAACGCTATGTAGCTCATCCTGCCAGGGGCAGTAACCACAACCGTGGTACTGCTGTTGACCTCACTTTAATAGACCTAAAAACCGGCAAAGAGCTAAATATGGGTACCGGGTTTGACAATTTTACCGACTCTGCGCATCATAGTTTTAAACATTTACCACCAGAGATACTGGCAAACCGGAACCGCTTAAGGATGGCAATGAATAGATACGGCTTTACCGAACTGGAAACAGAATGGTGGCATTATACCTTTAAAAGCCCGGTAAAATTTGATGTGCTGGATATACCGTTCAAAAAGTTAGCGAAGTGATGATCTCCTGTTGTAAACAGTTATTTGCAAAATGATCGCCAGCAAGTACACCATCAAAGCGCCTATCATATTCAGCCACAAAAAGCCCAGGCTGATGGTATCATATTCGTTAAGGATAAATAAAGTTATGATCACAATTTCCGTAATTACCGCAGCTGTAAACACAGCGTTGCCTTTTACTTTTTTACCGTAAAAAGCTACCAGGAACACACCAAGTATGGTTCCGTAAAATAAAGACCCTAATATGTTCACTACTTCAATAAGACTGCTGCTCCAGTTAGATACAAACATGGCTACACCAATACAAAACAGGCTCCATACAATAGTATATATCTTAGAATAGCTATAATCGCCACGTGTAGCCCTGGTAAAATATTTTTTGTGAATATCAATAACCGTGCTCGATGCCAGTGAGTTTACTGCCGCAGCAATACTGCCCCAACTGGCAAGGAAAATCACGGCAATGATCAGCCCTACTAACCCTTCAGGTAAATAATCAATCACAAACCGCAGAAAGATATAATTAGTATCGTTATCACTGCCGCCATTCTCTTTTACTAACTGCCTGATGCCTGTCCGTATCACATTCACACTATCCTGTAACTGCGATAGCTGCGCAAACATCCCATCGTTATTACCGTCCTTCGTATAATTGCCTAATACAGATAATTTCTTTTCATCAATAGCAGAAAGTTGCTGTTGAAACGCATCCAGCTTATCCTTGTGCGGAGACTTTTCAAGCCTTGTTATTTCATACTGGTTAAAAAAAGCCGGCGCTTTATGAAACTGGTAAAATGCAAATACCAAAACACCCAACAGCAGGATCAGGAACTGCATCGGCACTTTTATAATGCCGTTCATCAGCAAACCCGTACGACTTTCCTTTAGATTCTTTGCTGTTAAATAGCGTCCCACCTGCGATTGGTCGGTTCCAAAATAAGAAAGCGCTAAAAAAAAGCCTCCTATGATACCGCTGAAAATATTATACCGGTCGCCCCAGTCAAAGCTTCCGTCTTCAAACCCTGT
Source organism: Niabella sp. (assembly GCA_049841335.1). GTDB lineage: Bacteria > Bacteroidota > Bacteroidia > Chitinophagales > Chitinophagaceae > Niabella. The sequence continues at coordinate 6,144 of JASGDI010000048.1, forward strand.
TGTAATCACATTAAACCGGCCCAGCTTTCCTCCCACTGTTAAAGCATCTGTAAAACCGATACCCTCAGGTAATTGGGACACCATATAATAACCGGCTAAAAACAAAGCCAGCATGATAATAAAAAACTGCAGCTGCTGTGTATAAGCCACTGATTTGGCACCACCAGCAACAGTGTATATAATTAAAAGCCCGCCCATTAAAAGATTGGTAAGGTAAATATTCCAGCCAAACAACACAGACAATATCAGAGAGGGAGCAAAAATACTGATACCTGTTGACAGGCCTCTTTGCAATAAAAACAGGAGGGATGTAAAAGTCCTCGTTTTTGCATCGAATCTGTTCTCTAAATATTCATAGGCTGTATATACTTTCAGCCTGCTGAAAACCGGTGCAAAAGAAATACAAATAACAATGGCTGCCAACGGCAGTCCAAAATAATATTGCACAAAGCGCATCCCGTCTGTATAAGCCTGGCCGGGCGCGGCTAAGAACGTAACCGCACTTGCCTGCGTACCCATGATGCTCAGCAAAATAATATACCAGGGCATGCTCCTGTTGGACAGGAA
>JASGDI010000049.1:0-69978 GCA_049841335.1 Niabella sp.
AAAATAATAGGTGCTGCCTTCAATAAGGCCAATATCAGTAAAGTAGTGAGCGAGCCAATAGCCGGTACACAAGGCGTATATGTAGTGAGGGTAGATAACCTGTCCAATACTCCTGTTCAATCGGCCAATGTTGAAGAAACAAGACAAATGCGTTTTATGCAGGCTCGCCAGCAGGCACAGTTCCAGTCTTTACAGGCACTTAGAGAGGCGGCAACGGTTAAGGATTACCGAAGCAAGTTCTATTAATAAAAGAGATTCTATACCTGTGATCCCGGTCTTAAAGGCCGGGATTTTTATTATACAGGTGTTCAAACTCTTCCCGGATTAATATGTTATTTTTAAACTATGGAAGATGTAATCAGAAACAAAGTGGCCGAAAGCGGGATCATTACTTTGAATCTTGAGGATTTTTATCCAAAGGAGGAAGTAGTCCTTTTCGATATCAAAGATTATTTATTTATGGAAATGATATTGAAGGAGAAAGATTTCCGGGAAGCACTGAAACAGCATGACTGGCAACAATATGCCGGTAAAAATGTGGGCATTATTTGCTCTGCCGATGCCATTGTGCCGCTTTGGGCCTATATGCTTATCACTTCTTATTTGCAGCCTGTGGCAGGATTTATGGCAGCCGGTGATACCGCAGAAATTAAAAAAAGGATCTTGCTGCAAAACATTAACGTTATCAATATCAATGATTATACGGATAAGCGCGTTGTAATAAAAGGTTGTGGTGATATTGCTATTGAAGCTTTTGCGTATGCAGAAATTACAAGGGTACTGTTGCCGGTTGTAAAAAGCCTGATGTACGGAGAGCCCTGTAGTACAGTGCCGGTGTATAAGAAGAGGCCATAGCTTAAGAAAGTGTGACCTTTTATATTATCTCAACTTAAAATCCCATATTGGCTTTTCGCCTTTCAGGTGCTCTACAAAATAGTTCCAGAGTCTTTTCTGAAAATAGTCCGCTGCTTTTCCTGTATAACCGTGGTGCTGGCTGGGGAATATCAGCATGTCAAACTGCTTATCGGCATTTACCAATGCTTCGGCCAGCTTAAAAGTGGCAGATGGGTTTACGTTTTCATCAATACCGCCATGCACAATCAGCAGCTTTCCTTTAAGGTTGGGCGCCATTGTAATATTCGACACCTGGTGGTAAGTGCTGTCCACCGGCCAGCCCATGTACATTTCGGGCCACCAGTCTTTTTCCATCCTGAAATCATGATCGGCGGAGCTGGCAACAGCCACCTTGTAAAAATCCGGGAACTCCAAAACGGCATGGCCTGCATCATAACCTCCTGCAGAATGGCCGAAAATGCCAACTTTGGTCGTATCTATCCACGAAAACTGCCGGCCCATCGCTTTTATGGCAATAACATGGTCCAGCAGGTTTTGCCCCATATTCTTGTATGATACATTATGAAGAGCCTTCGACCGTCCGGCCGTTCCCAGTCCATCAATGGCCACAACTATAAAACCCAGCTCTGCCAAAGCCTGGTTCCCCCGGCTAACAGCTTTTGAAAAACTATTGGGAAACATGTACGTGTGTGGCCCGGTATAGGACTGATCAATGACCGGGTATTTTTTTGCAGCATCAAAGTTGGATGGTTTCCAGATGGCTGCATAAATAGAGGTTTTCCCATCGCGCCCCAGCGTAGTAAATTCCTGTGGCAACGGCCAGTTTTTCCCTTCGGGTAGATTAATTGCTGCTTTAGCCAGCTCTTTCAAGATTTTGCCGGTTGCTCCATTACGTAAAACAGTGCGTGTAGGCTGGTTCATGGTGGAAATGTTATCTACCAGGTATTTGCCATCGGGTGAAAAGTTTACGTCATGATTAGCCTTTTCCGGTGTAAGCAAAATGGTTTTTTTAGTTTTGACATTTACCTTGTACGCAAAGTCATAGTAAGGGTTTACGTCCTCCTTTCCTTTAGCGGTAAAAAAAATATCACCTGAATTTTTGTTGATCAGTGAAATGTCGTTTACATAGTATTGGCCATTGGTTAGTGGCGTTACTTTTTTATCTTTAAGGGAAAGCATATACAATTGCTTCCATCCATCTTTTTCCGAAGTAAAAACAAGCTGGTTCCATTCTTCTATAAACCGGTAGCTGAAATTATCAATATTGGTTGGGCTGCTTTCGGTATATAAAAATTCTTTTGTTTTGTTGGCTGCATTGTACAGGTACAGGTTTATTTTCTGATAGCCGCGCTCCTGCTCGTAAATAATGCCGGTAGCGGGTTGTGGCATCCAGCGAAAACCCACCTGGTTTACATTTTTAAACTCGGTCAGCTTGTTTTCTTCCCCCGTGGCTATATTGAAAATAACAGGGGTCATATAAACCATATCCGTATCGCCCGGCGAGCCGCGGTAGTAGGAAAGCAGTTTAGGTTTGTACAGCGTATCAATACTCCAATCCAGCAGGTACATTTTTTTAGCAATAGAAAGATCACAAATAAATGCCTGTATCCATTTACTGTCGGGCGACCAGCTTACTAAAAAATGAGCTGGCCTTTCGCCGTTCTCTCCTTCTATCAGCTCGCCCCAGCCATAGTAGCTGGCGTATTCATAATTCTTTTTCCCGTTGTAGCTGAGTTGTTTTTCTTCTCCGGTTTTATTGTTTTTAATAAAAAGATTGTACTCTTTCACAAATGCTGTCCATTCCCCGTCGGGAGATTTTGATTCTGTACGATTGCCTTCCTCCCATTGTCTGCGAGGCCACTGGTTTTGCTCTTCCTTAAGATCGGCAATAGTCCCTGTTTTATAATCATACTTTTTAGTATGAGTGCCTGTGGCATCCTGCACCTGGTAGGTAAATCCGGTACTATCTTTCAGCCATGTTGGCGTTACAGAGCGGTTGAAGATTTTTTTTGAAAGATTCCCATATAGAAAACCGGCAGCCCGGTCATAATCGGCAAGGGTAATGGATTGCGCGAAAGTGATAGTAAAAGTGAAAATCGTAGAAACAGCAAGGAAGCATATTTTTGTCATATAGAGAGTGTTAGTTAAGAAACGATGCACTATTGAACACAGCGTCTAAAATAGCAAATCAGTTATAACGGCCGTTGCCGTTTATTAGCAGAAAGTACCCGCATTTTATCTGAAATTTTGAATAGGCGCTAAAACCACCCCCGCCGTTTAAAAATGATCAGCATCCACATAGGGATAATGAACATGGCTCCTACAGCAATCCAGAAACCCCAGTGATGGCTGCTTAACGGTATTACCTGGAAGTTCATGCCAAAGATGCCACCAATAACTGTAGCGGGCGCCAGCACACAGGTAACAATAGCCATTACCTTCATTACTTCGTTCATTTTCAGGTTTACGTTGCTGATGTAGAGGTCCTGCATGCCCATGATCATATCCCGGTAGTTTTCTACCAGGTCAATGGCCTGTACCACGTGGTCATACACATCTTTGTAAAACCGCTCGTTAAATTCGGTCAGCAGGTCGCTGTCGCTTTTAATAATACCGCCAATAACCTCCCTTACCGGGTATATGCTTCGCTTTAAAACGATCAGCTCTTTGCGTAATACGTTGATCAGGCCTAAAGACCGTTTGTTCGTGCCTCGTATAATTTCTTCCTCCACGTCTTCGATCCTGTCACGCAGCTTATCCATTACCACAAAATAATGATCTACGATGGTATCAATTAATGTATAGTATAAATAGTCTGCTTCCTTGCCGCGGGTCTTACTGGTTGGGAGTTTCAGCCGCTCACGCAGCGCATGGTAAAGGTCTTTTAATGGGTCGTCCTGGAACGTGATCACAAAATTCTTTCCCAGCACCAGACTTATCTGCTCCTGCGATACGGCCTGTTTTTCTTCATTATAGTAAAGAATATTCATGAGGCTAAAGAGGATCTCGTCTATTTCATCCATCTTGGGCCGCTGGTTAATACTTAAAATATCTTCACGCAGCAACAGGTGGATGCCATATTGCTCGCCCAGCTTATCCACATCATCTTTCCGCAACCCGTCCACATTGATCCATACAATATGGTCATTGCTCTTAAGTGAAAGTGCCTCATCAATAGAAATATCCTTGTATTCGCTGATCTCTGCCTTATTGTACACATAGGCTGTAATAAGCACTGTAGCGGCCTCTTCCCTTACAGGTATAATAGTTGGGTTAACCGACAGTATTTCTTTGGTACGCTCAGTTCCAAAAAGCTCCAGGAGATTGGGGAGAAACAGGTAGCGCAAATATTTTTCAGGGCGAACTTTCATAGCCGGAAGATAGAGGTTTTTTGGAAAAAGTCCGAAAGTCGGAGGCCGGAAGACCGAAGATATGTGGACGGTTGCTGGATGCTGGTTTAAAAACTAAAGGCTGAAGGCATAAGGCATGAAGCTTTTGGATTTCGGAAAAGAAAATTGAGCATTGGCCGTTGATTACTCAAGGATAGAATTTCTATACCCTATAATTGTTCTGGCCAGCGATAGTACCGGCAACCTGCTTTTAGCTTCCGGCCTTTAGCCTCCCACTATGAACCATGAGTTATCAGCGTTAATGCCTTTTCTAAATCTTCCGGGGTGTCAATGGCAATGTTTTTATACGTGGTTTCGGCCATATAAATATCAATGCCGTTATATAAAAAACGCAGTTGTTCCAGCTTTTCAATCAGCTCCAGCTGCGCCTGCGGTAAGGAGGTGAATGTCAACAGTGCCTCCTTCCGGAAAGCATACACTCCGATGTGCAGGTAATAATCAACCGGTGTATCGGCCTCTCTCTGATAGGGAATAATGCTGCGGCTGAAGTATAGTGCTTTACCATTTTTATTGGTGACCACCTTCACCATGTTGGGGTTAGCCGCATCTGCTGCATTATCCATTTTCCGCTTTAAAGAAGCCACCTGCACCTCCGGCCGGTCAAACAAACGAACGATTTTTTCCAGCGGCTCTTTTTGTATAAAAGGCTCATCGCCCTGAACATTAACGATTACATCGGCCTCTATGCTACGTGCCGCTTCTGCTATACGATCGGTGCCGCTTTCATGTGCGGCAATGCTCATAATGGCTTTGCCTCCCCGGCCTGTTATTTCATTATAAATGATATCGCTGTCAGTGATCACAAATACCTCGTTAAACAGTCCGCTGTTAACCGCAGCTTCATAGGTATGCACTATCACCGGCTTATCCCCCAGCATTTTCATCAGCTTGGCGTGAAAACGTGAGGCCGCATAACGCGCGGGTATCATGGCAATGACTTTATGGCTCATAGCTGGCAAAAGTATTATAAAGTTGGCTGCGGCTGTTGTTTATTACTTCAATTTTTTACTGATCCCTGGTTCGTGTCTCCACGAACCGGATAAAGTATTTTAAAATTCATCCCTTAGATCTTTCACAAATGAAAAATCGTTACTTCCGGTTTCATAAAACTTTGCTGTAGAATATTTATACTCAACAGGGTCTTTTACTAATTGCCAATGAGCCCCCAACGGATTATAATGTATGTAATCCAGCTTTTGAAAAGCTACTTTTTTACTGAACAGGTAGATGGCTAATGGGTCTCTTTGCCAAAACTCGTAACTTTTATTTACAGCATTTATCACATAAGGCAAAAGCTCCTCGCTGCCATATTCGTTTCTTATCATCTTCATAAACAGATGTGCTGTATATTTTAGAAATAAGCCTTGCGCAGATTCCTTGCCGTTTAAACGATTTGTTCGCCATATTAAATGGATATGATTCGGCATGATCACAAAGGCAAATACATCTATCAGTCTCTGGGTACTTAAATACTGCAAAGAATTTATAATAATATCTTTATACGTATCTTTTAAAAGCAATTTTTGCCATTTATTAATAGTTGCAGTCCAAAAATATATTTCTCCGATATCCAAGTGAGAATACCGCTTATGTTGAGGTATATTATTCATGTTGGTGTTTTTCGTGTTACTACTCTGGTATTTTGGTTCGTGAAGACACGAACCATGGCATAAAAATATTATAAAGTCGGCTGGGTTTGTTGTTTACAGCTGTTTTTCTCCCAATCGCTCTACTCTTTCAAGCCAGCGTTGCCGGAAAGTTTCTTTTGATAACCGAATAGGCCCTATAGTGGTGGCTTTCACAGGCGTGATGCCGCAAAAGTTCAGTATATTTTTTTTCATCGCCCAATAGCTTGGCCTTCTATTAATAAGCCAGTAATACCATACGGGCTGATCAAGTGTAGAGATGATCCGTGCAGATCTTCCCTTGAGGTATTTATCCCAAAGCAAAGACCCTTCCCGCTTTTTAAAAGCAAAACCGGGAAGGAAAACCCTGTCAATAAATCCTTTTAAAATGGCTGGAAAGGTGGCCCACCACACGGGATATATCCACACCAGGTGATTGGCCCATTTTATCATCTCCCGCGCTTCAAGCAGGTCTGGCTCGAGCTCTGTTCTTTTCCGGTAACCGAATTGCAGGTTTGGGTTAAATTGTAAGTCGGCCACAATAATTTCCTTTACTTCCGCACCGGAACTCTGCGCACCCTTTTTATAGGCCACGGCAAGAGCCGCGCAAAAGCTCTCTTTATCGGGGTGCCCGTTAATGATGAGGATCTTTTTCATTTTATTTTATGTTCTGTTCAACTCCCTTTTTCCAGTATCCGCCTGTTTTAGGAGCGCCGCGAAACTCTATTTCTCCTTTGCTCTGCAACTGATTTAACCATCGCTGTAAGCTCCGTTTTGAAACCTGCATCTTCGCCTCAAAAAAGGGTTTTCTTTGCCCCGGATACATTGTTATTAATTCAAGAAGCGCTTCTACTGTGCCATTTACTGTGCCATTTACTGTGCCATTTACTGTGCCATCATCCGGTGTAGCGTATACTATAACCCTGAAGCCGTGCTGGAAATTCTCAAATACAGGTGCTTTTAACCCATAAGAAGCAAAACCGTCTTTAATCCTTTTAATGCCCGAGCCGTACTTTTCTATAAGCTGCGCCTCTTTAAAAGTAGCAGCAATTTTCTTGTTGCGGGTCCATGACGAATAATTTCCGCTCAACAACTGCTCAACGGTAATATTGTCCGGCAACTTTCCCGGGTTAAAAAATTCAATATGATCATCATAGATCTTTACAGAGGAATCCCCGGGATCCATGTAATTCCTGTGAACGATCATATTGATAACAATTTCTCTTAGCGCATCCATAGGGTACTGCCAGCGCTCTTCCCGGCGGGGATCGCCGGTTATGATATAGCTTTTGTTGATGTGCTTACGTATAAAGTCCAGCAAGCTGTCTACTTCGCTAAACAGATCAGATCGTATAGTAAGCCCATCTTTAATGCTGGTGGGCGAAGAAAAACGCCCAAGCTCTATTGTTGCCTGGAATACATCGTTTTGGGCAAATAAAAGAAAGGCGGCGTTGGTTACCTGTGAACCTTTGATAAGCTCGTACTTGTTTAATACGGTTAAAAAATCGTCTGTTATGGGATATTCCCTCCCTGCATTACAGCTTTTAATAAAGCTGTTTACTTTGTTTATAGAAAGATCGTCTATATCTCTGTCGGGATTGATATAACTATCCCAGCTGGAATTAAAGGAGCTTAAATGCAACGCGGCAATTTCAGTTAAAGATAATTGATGATCAGCATTGCCAACCCGTTTATAATATCTTCCTTTAAAGGATACCGGCTTTACCGGAAACTCCTTAACTAATAAAAGAGCAACCTTTTTGCCACTAATGGAAACTATTTCAGCATCCGGTATGATGCCGGGCTGTGTTTTCTGCTTTACTTCATTGATCCATTTTTGCAGGGTTTCTGCCCCGGTTGTAAAGCCTTTTACCGGTTTACCGGCATCGTCAAGCCCGATATATACCTTTCCGCCCTGGGTGTTGGCAAAGGCTGAAAGCGTTTCAATGGCGGCATCGCCAAAGCTGCTTTTGAACTCGGTATGTTCGTTTTCTTTTATGGCTGCGGGCATTTATTTTTCAAAGATAGCAAAGGTAACAGCTACAATTTTTTAGGATTTCGCCATGTATGAAAATCAACTCACCTAAAGATCTTTTGATGTGACATGCTGATTAATCAGAAAGCGTTTTGAATGGGCCACCAAAGCAGAAAGTATTGCCACGAATGCACAAATATTCGTGTATTCGTGGCAACCTTGGCAACTATTCAGCGAGCCTTATTTCAGCGTAAACCTCATGCCTGCATAAATCATCCGGCCTACTACCGGTCCCCATATCATCGAGCCGTCAAAGTGCGGTCCAAACGGATTTTGCGCATCCAGTATCAGGTTGGGCTGTATATAATTGGTAAGGTTCTCGCCGCCTACATACACTTCCCATTTATTATTAAAGATCTTGGTAACCTGCGCTGCCATCTGGATGAACGAAGGAGAGCGATCATCAAGCCTTAATGCCGGCGGATTACCGGCTGTGGAAGGAATACGCTTGCTGCTTAACCACTGGGTGGTATAGTCGAACTTCCACTTGTTAGCGGTTTCGTAAGCGAAGTTTGCAAAAGCCCGGTGCGGCGCCACAAAAGGTTTTTCCATTTGCTGACCGTGATAGGTGGTTTGTACATCAAGCCAGCGATAGGCCATACGTATATCGAATTTAGGAAACAGCTCATAGTTCAGCTCCGCCTGCAAGCTGTTGCTGTAAGATTTGCCATCAAGATTATAAAAAGCTATTTTTTGCGGACTGGCATCCAGGTCTACAATAGTTTGATTGTTAAACTTTGTATGATAGGCATCTAATGCAATAGAACCCTTATGGTCGTTCAGCAAGAAGTTATGAATGAAGTTAACGCCAAAGTTCCATGCTTTTTCAGGCTCTAATCCATAGCCATAGCTGTTGGAAGGATTGAGTATCTCGTATTGGCGCGAGCTTACAAATACGCCTGCATTCTCGGCAAAGATATTGGCCATCCTGAATCCTGAACCTGCTGATAGACGCAGGTTGGTTTTAGGAGTAAAGTCATACTTTAAATTGACCCTGGGAGTAGTGATCCATCCGAACTCGTTATGATAATCTTCACGGATGCCAATGATGGCAGAAAATTTTTCGGGAGCAGTATAAGTATATTCAAAGAACGCACCCGGAACACTTTCTGTACGTTTGTACAGCGCCATATTGAAAGTCTCATCATATTGCTCGTTGGAAAAGCTAAGCCCGGTTCTGAATTTATGGGCTGTATTGCCGATGATAGACTGGTAGATCAGGTTGGCATAAACCGATTTTTGTTTCCCCAGATAGTTTGTCAACCCATAATAGGAATCATTGGTATAGCTGCCGGCCGAAAACATAACGCCGATGCTTTTATATTTATGCTGCGGAAATACATAGCCGAGCTTTCCCGTTACAGTATATTGCTCGTTATTAATACCTACACCATAATGGTTGGTAGTACCGCGGTCGGTATCTTTATCAAAATCCTTTTGTCCTGCAGTGCGCTTATCGCTCAGCACTTTAATGGCCAGCTGGCCTATCCACCCGTTGTTGTCCATATATTTCCATCGGTTGATCAGGTTGATCTGACTGCCCAGGGGGATATCTAAAAAGCCGTCCTTTTGCATATCGTTCTTCATCACCACTCCGTTGGCATGACTCAGCAGACCTACGCTCCATTTATCGTTAAGGCGCTGCGCCAGGTTCAGGTTGGCTTCCATTCTTCCCATGCTGTTTACATAAGTGTTCAGCAGAAGCTTTTCTGCATTATCAGGCTTTTTTTCTTCTATATTTATCTGCCCGGCAATGCTTTCATAACCATTGGCTACCGAACCGGTTCCTTTGGTAAGCTGTATGCCTTCTATCCAGGGGCCGGGGATGAACGTAAGTCCATAGCTACCCGCCAACCCTTTTATTTCGGGGATATTTTCGGTAATGAGCTGTGTGTAATTGCCCGATAAGCCAAGCATCTGGATCTGCTTCATGCCGGTAACGGCATCGCTGTAGCTTACATCCACAGAGGGGCTGGTCTCAAAACTTTCAGACAGATTACAGCAGGCAGCTTTGGTCAGCTCATCCGCACCCATTAGCAGCGTATTGGTAACGCTGCGGGTGGATACACGAGTGGAGCGGTTATTGGCGGTAACCACTACTTCTTTCAACTCCCCCGACTGGCCGTTTTTTAAAATGATGGTCAGCAGATCGGGGCTGGTAACGCTGATAGTGTCGGGCTTAAAGCCTACATAGCTGATCACCAGGTGCGTAGGCAGCTCGCTTTGTATATGAAAAACGCCGGTGCTGTCTGTAACAAAGTACTCGTTACTATGCAGGCTTTTAATGGTAGCATTGGGAATGGGATTAAGCTTGCCCTTGATCGTTTCTTCCAGCACTACACCTGAAACTGTTTGAGTGATCTTTTCTTTGGGAGCTGCCGAAAAGTCTTCGCTCCTGTTGTAATGACAGCAGGCCGGAAGCTTTGCGTAAGTAGCGTCATCTGCTTTATACGCTTCGTTATCATGACCGGCATCAGCCAGCTTTTTTTGTAATTTATCTTTCGAGGTTTTGGTGCTGTCGTATGTTACCGTAACGATATGGGTTTTACCATCCCAGTTAGCCGAAACGGCTTTATTATCTGTTAAAGTGGTTTCGATGCGGTGCTTGCACATTTCACACGCACCCAATACTTTAAAGGTTTCTGTTATTTGATTTTTCTTTTGGGCCTGAGCGTCTAAGCTCAATATCAGCAGCGCCAATACCCATATATACTTATACATATAACTGTTTTTGTGTTTGATACGATATGCCTGAGGCATTATGGATTGCAATGGCAATATGGCCGCTTAGCCAATTTGCCTTGTAAAGCAACATGGGTATCAAATACGAAAAACACTTAAGAATACAATATCTGTATCTGGCAGAACAGGGGGAGGCTTTTTATATGCCGGGGCAGTAAGGGTAGCGAATAATGTGTTTTCCCTGGTGAGGAAAAACGGGACCGGCAACACGGCTGGAGCGGATTGCAGGAAGCTGTAAAAAAGGGTCGACTGTGCCGTCTGATCAACAGATATTTTGTGGTTGACGGTCTTATTTTCACAACAGCCGCTTTTATCGCCCATAGGACAGTGGTCAGCCTCTTCCTGTACGTTGGCTATTGCCAGCGATACGGTTTCCAGCTTACCACAGCAATAAAAATAGTTCAGGCTTACCCCAAAGCTGGCGAGACCATACACCATTAATATTGTAAGAACGATTAACTTTTTCACTTTACAAAGGTAGAAGAAAGTAGTTCTAAGGATTTGTAAAATTTCTTGCTTCTTTTATAGAATTCCAGGATTATTTCTTTTTTAGAGTTGTAAGTTGCGGGGCGCGACAGCAGATTGATTTGAGGCGAGGACGCCTCAAATAGCCGGGATGTTCTCGCTTTAAATAGTAGTAAAACAAGGTTTTGCAACTATTACTGCATTTTTTTCTTCTTTATAAAAGGATCTTTCAGCAGGCTCAGGAAATCCTCGTCTTTTTCGTTGGGATAATACCGGTCCAGGCCGTACTTTATTTTGGACGGATGCAGTGTAGTAAAAGTGCGGAATAGCCGGTCCCATATAGAGAACACAGCACCGTAATTACTATCCGTATAAGGCTGCTTCCAGTGATGGTGCACTTTGTGCATGTTGGGCGAAACTAAAATATAGCTCAGGGCTTTATCCAGTACCGATGGTAGACTTATATTGGCATGGGTAAATGCGGTTGTAATAACTACCAGTGTTTGATAGATCATTACACTGTATATGGGAGCGCCGCTTATAAAGATCAGCAGCAAAAAGAAAATGCCCCGCAATAAGCTGTCGCCGGGGTGATGACGCAGCCCTGTGGTTACATCCACTTTATTATCGCTGTGATGAATAAGATGATAACGCCACAAGTAAGCATTTTTATGCATGACCCAATGTACCAGCCAGCTGCTGAAATCCAATGCCAGCACACCAATGATAATAGTGCCCCACACATTGGCATTGAACCAGTACACCAGGCCCCAATGGCTGCTTCTGCACCAGTCGCTCAGCACTACAATAAATACAGCTAAAGCGGTGTGTATGACCAGGTGCATTAATGTAAAGCCAAAATTTACCAGCGCATGCCTGAATTTGCTTTTACGGTAAGCTAATTTGAATAAGGGAATGGCCCCTTCAATGATCCAGAAAAACAGCAAACCGCCCACCAATAAAGCCATACGCTCTAAAGGCCGCTGTTCCAGCGTAGAGAAATATGCGATAACGCTATCCATTGGCAATCGGATCAGGGCTACTATGGGAAACATTAAAGTTACGAATAACCCTCAATATCGAAACCGGGAATGACTGCATAAAACTTTTCAGCTTAAAAAGTCGCCAAAGACGACAGCCTAATATTGCGAAGTGAGTACGCTTCGCATAGCGGTGTTCCGGGCAGCTTAAGGTTACATGAATAATTAAAATCCTCCTGCAGATTGGGATATCTTCACATCAATATCCTGCTATTTTTCCATTACAGCTTTCAGGTTGTCAAGGTTCTTTTGCAGATCGCCGCCCACCATGGCATCCATACAAAGATTCATCAGGTTAAACGGATAGGGGCTGGAGCCATAAAAGCCCCATTCTACTTTTGTTTTACCGGCATCTACAGGAGTGGTAATAATAGCTGACTGGTTATTGACTTCCATCGGTTCTTTAAACCGGAGCTCAATGTCTACCCTTTTGTTTTCTTCTATCCCTTTTATTTCCTGCTCGCCTTTGCCCACGTCTTTATTACCTTCCCAGGCGTACACAAAACCCGGAGTGCCATCGGTACCCGAATAGCTTTTTTTCATATTAGGATCAGCCTGGTTCCACACACTGTAATTGTCCTGGTTCTTTATATACTTTACATAATTAAAGACCTCGGCAACGGGCTTATTAATCACTATTTCTTTAGTAATGGCAAACTCCTTTTTTACAAATAGCGCGGTGATTAATAATAATACGATAATCCCGGCTATAACAAATAATATTCTTTTTAAGATTTTCATATCAGGCAAATTTGGTTTGTAAAAAGTTTAGAGATCAAATGTAACAACATTTTCAGGTACAAACGCTTGCCATTTGGCAAGAAAAGATAATGCCGGTAAAAACGAACCGGTATTTATTCCATCTCATATTCATTACCGCAATCGAAACAATGATACACTTTGTGTATAGGCATAGAAGCACTCACCAGTTCAATATTAGTTGAGCTACATTGGGGACAGGCATGCTGTGCCTTGTAATTTTCTCTGTCGCTGTTTATAATCATTAAGGCTCTTTCTATTTGTGGTTCGGCTACCATTAGTTTGATACCACTGGCATGGGTAAGTACGGTAACCGTATGCTCATCCTTTAGCCAGCAGTTGATATTTTCTTCCTGCAGGCGCCCTAAGGTAAGGTGCGCATTAATGTAGTTGTCGAATACCGCGGCAATCACAAAGTTCATCTTTTAAAGTTATAGCATTTTCTTTAACGATAAAAAAATGAAGCTGTATCAAAAGCTATTGTAAAACTTTTGATACAGCCGTACTTTATAATTATAAAATCGAAAAGAGATTTAGTGAAATACAGTCAGGTCAGGAAAATAGATATGATTAAAATCTACTACGCTGCCATCATTCCCGTATTGTATCTTTTTAACCAAAGCGCCTGTTGAGGCATTATATAGGAGTAAATAGTTCACGCCTGAAGCCGCTCCATAACCGGCTATTCCATTTACAACGATGTAATCTTTATTCCGGTCATAGCGAATAGCCCCATATACCATAAACGGGGCAATGTCTATTGTAATAAATGGCTGGTTGAGCGATGACGCATTGCCATCAATGTATTTGTAAATATTGGCCCCAGAATGATAAAACACCGCATTTTCCTTAGTGGACGCTGTGATGCGCGTTGGTGCATCTAACCCAAAAGAGCCAATGCTTGCCGGTAATGCAATACCGGACGTATCCAGGTTTTTATCAATTGCTATTAAACGGTTACCTGTAGAGGCCCAAACTTTACCGTTGGGTGTTGCCGCAAATCCCCGGTTAATATTGCTAAAACCTTTTACAAAAGAATAATTATCGGCTGCTATAATTTTAGCGCCATTGCTTTGCAGAATGTAAACATAGTTACCTGCTATCACCATATCCCCGGTATTAACGGCAGAAACAGATGTGAGTTTATATTGAGGGGTAAGTGTGCTTAAATTTACTGCGTACACACCATCGTTCGCGCTGATCAGCCCTTCATTGTTTTTTATACCAATCAGGCTTCTCCAATTGCTGGTTTCCTGGTTATAACGCGCCTCTTCTTTTAAAGTTCCGGCATCCAGCTTAATAACAGGCCCGTTCATCTTGCTGATGAGGTATAGCTTTTTCCGGTACATCGTGGCAAACTGCAGGGTGCTTGTTTTAGCTGCATTAGAAGTTATTTTACCGGGATTTTCTTTTTCATAAACCTTGGTACTAACGGTATCTGCGCCATAAGCATAAAATTGTATGGTGCCGGAAGTTTGTCCGTAAGAGCCTTCGGTAATAACAAAAAACCCATCGGAGTAAGGAGGAGCGGAAGGATCTGGTCTGCCGGTAATTATAATATCTTCTTTAGAGCAGGAGAAAAGAAAGATAGCAAAACCTGATACTAAAACGAGGTGTGATAAAATTTTCTTGTACATAATAGTTGGTTGTTAGATTTTTATTATTTGTTCGCTGAAAAGTGCAGGTCTTTAATACCGGTCACTTCTGTTGACACTTCACCCAGCCAGCCACCATCAGCCAGTACACCGGTTTGTACTTTTATAAAGTCGATGGCTTTAAGGTTTACTTTGTTGCCTTGAGCATCAACAGCATTACTGATATCAACTTTTCCGCCACCTGTTGCCTCTATTGTATTGTCTGCATATCCCCAATCGTAAGGAAGTGATACTACATAAGTAGGTCTGGACGGATCTACTTTTGTCTGCAACCACGAACCTTTAAGCGTATAGCTGTCTGCAGTAATCCACTCAGGGTAATAAGCCTGCCGGTGAAAGTTGTTTTTCTTTACAAACCCTGTGTTTCCTTTGTTATCTTCCCAGGCCACGTCTTTATCTGCCGATTCAGGGCGGAAATAGGTAACTTCATAGTTCCTGAGATAAGTAGCAGCATTGCCAAATTCGCTTCCGGCCAGTTCATACCAGGTGTCATCGGGCTTACCATTGCCGTTATCATCGGACATTACGTAGATAATACCCGGCTCACTCCATTCGGTTAAAGCATTTCCCATTACCTCTATATCATTTCCTTCTTTATCAGGTACACTGTGGTCAAAGCCATAAACAACATATCCTCCCCAGGCACCAAGACTTACCATGCCTTTTTTCCCTAACAAGCCTTCTGCGCTTTCCTGGTTTCCGGGAGCTTTGTTAATGAACTGTCCGGGAGCAGGAACAAACTCAAATAAAGCCGTGACGTATTCACTGGTGCCGCCTTCTCTTACAGGCGCTCCAATATTTACAGTGTACTGCTTTTTAACTTCGCCGGCCTGGTTACTGGCAGTGTAATAAATATGATAGGAGCCTGCGGCCTCAAATGTGTATTCGAAAACGTTGGTTGTAGAAACAATGTGATCATCAACTTTCCATACATGAACAACATTGTTTCCGGCAATTATGGTAGCTTCTATTTTTACTGTTGTTTGGGCAAACGCAGTAATAGTTTCTTCTGCAACAGATAACGTAACAGATGGGGGTGTTATATCTTCTTTTTTGCAGGAGTAAAATACAACCATAAGTATGGCTAATAATAAGTAAGTACTGGATTTTTTCATTATCTGATTTTTATTTAGTAATAGTTTTATATACAAAAGCAAAATGCGCAGGTATGTTTCCGGATGAGATAGAGAAGACCTTTGTCCCGCTTTTATCATAGCCATGCAAAGTGCCTGAAGACACATAGTCTTTGGCATCAGTGATATAAATATTTCTGCTGTAAGGATCTGCGGCGATACCATAGGGCTTGTCCAGTAAAACCTCAGTTCCATCTTTAATAAAGGATCCTTCTAAAAGCGTTTCTGTTTTAGTGTTGATAAGATGATAGGTGTTTTCCCAGGAGCTGGTTTTATAACTAAACTCCGAACCAATAATATAAGCGGAATCGCCTGCTATGCTCAGGTTGGCGGCTGCGATATCAAATGTTTTTTTCACAACATCGGTTTGGGTATCTATAACAAATAATTTAGAGGGGGTTTCGTAATAATCGCCGCGCGAGGTTGCATACAGGTCCCCGTTGCTGTCGGCTTTTAAGCGATGCAGGTTGATCGCTACATCTATATTTTTTATCCGTTGGAAGGAAGTAAGGTCAATCACGGATATAGTACGCTCATAATCAGGAGGACTGTAGCCACCGGAATTGGCAATGTATAATTTGTTACTTACAATAGCCATCTCCTCCGGTTGCCGGCCTACTTCAACCGTTCTTCTTATTTCAAGAGTTGCTGTATCTATTTCTGCCACAATACCGTTGGGCGAGTTAGGCCCCAGCACTATTTTACCGGTATAGGCGCTTGCGTATGCCCTGCCGTTAGCAAATGTGATGTAGCGGCAATTCTCAAGAGTGATGGTTTTAATGCGTTTGGCAGTAGCTGCATCCATTATTTCTATTTTATTGGAGGCATTTACAACTGCGTACATTTTAGATCCGTATATACCAATATCATTACCCACATCGCCCAAACCAAGCGTAGCATCAGGGTTTGCAGCGCCATATAGATTTTTCCGGTATGTGCCCGAAGCATAATCGTAGTAGTCCAGCGAAGCCATATTGGTATTCCAGTTGCCTTCGTTTAACAAATAAAATCCTTGTATTATGGAGTCTGTTTGAGATGGCAATGGAATGGCTTCTTCTCCGTTAATATCCTTTTCCTTTCTGCAGGAGAAAAGAAATAATGCCAGCAATGAAAAAACGTATAGTATCCTGAAATATTTCATCCGTATAAATTTTTGTTTTGTCCGCCGCGGCGGACGATTTTTTTGGTCGGATGGAACTCCGCATATATATATTCCCCTGTTTGAGAAAAATTTATCATGCTTCGTTTCATGATTGAATATTTATGATGAAGGTGAAGCGGTAATTTCTGCCCGGCATGGGGAAGTTGAGCACTACATCATAGTATTGATTAAACATATTATTTACTTCTACTCCTACCTTCCAGCTTTTAGCTATTGATTTTTTTTCGTAAACAATACCCAGGTCAGTAGTGTACCATGCCGGCGCATAGTTCCTGGCTGTGTTTTCGGGTAATACATAGCGTTCGCCTGTATAAATGTAGCTGTAGTTCAACGCCCAGTTTTTCCATAACAGGCTACCATGTGCGGTTCCGCTATGCACCGGTATATTGGGTATTTGCTGATTGTAGGAAGACTCATTCGGCGTTTTATTCAGGGCCTGCTGATAAGTATAATTGAATCCCGCATTCCAAACCAATTGTGCGGGCAGGTGTTTTGTAAAGGACGTGCTTACTTCTAATCCTTTAATATCCACACTACCCATGTTCAGCATCATCCATCTGAAAAGATTTGCTGCGGGCATGGCGATAATTTTATCTTTTACCCGGTTATAATAAATGTCTGCCTGTACCGAGAGATCATTTACCCAACTCCCGGCATCGGTCATCCAGGTAAAGCCCCAATCGTATTGCCTGGTATATTCCGGTTTTAGAGAAATATTACCGATCAATGTATAATACAGGTCATTGAAAGTAGGCATTCTCAAAGATTCTTTGTAAAAGGAACGGAGGCTGAAACCCTTGTTGGCAAAGGGTTTCCAGGAAACGGAGATAGCGGGCGATGTTATTGAACGATCAGCAGATGCTTCGTAATATTGCACACGTTCATCAAAGTGACCGTACAATAAGTTTGCCTGTACCACAAAGCGTTGCCAGGTAAAGTTGTTGGACAGCGCTGCCAGGTACGAAAAACGTTTGGGGTAAGCGAAGCGATATAAATTCGCATCAAGGGTATTTAGTGTGAAGTCGGTTGACAGGCCCAGCTCCCATTGTTTGGTGACCATATATTTTTGTGCCATTGATGCATACCATTCCTGTTGGGTATAATTATTTTCCAGCGGACCTTTGTCGGTAATATAGGATGGGTCTTTATACTTTGTATAATCGTTAGTGTATTTCAGGTTTAGCAGCAGGCTATATTTATTGTTAAGCTTATTTTTATAGGATCCGTGTACAAATGCATTTCTGTCCCAAAGCCGTTGCGGGTTGTAAAAGCGGTTCTCAACAATAGCGCCCGGCAGGCCCCTGTTGGACTGGTAATAATATGCCTTTATAAAAGCCTCGCCTGATGATTGTAATTTTTTAAACAAGCCAGCTTCTGTTCGCCACGCGGTAATATCTGCATTTTGCCTGATGGCTGTAGTATCAAATGCTCCTTCTTTTTTGTAGAACCTGTATCTGCCATGGGCAGTAATAAACTCGGTATTTACGGTTAAAGATGTGGCTGTAGATAACTTTTGCTGCCATAACAATGAAGGATTTACCAGCCCGAAGGACCCGGTTTTAAAGGTGGCCCTTAGTTTTATTTTTTCAGCATCAGAGAACTGCGGGCGGGAACTCTGCAGATATAAAGCGCTGGATGCAAAAAGAGCTTTGGCTGGTTGCAGTAATTCGGGGTTATGCGCGTTATACAGGGCAATAGCATCAATATTGTCCAGGGAAAACTTGCCCAGGTCCACCGTTCCATTTTGTGCATTCCCAACACTGGCGCCGTCCAGGAATACTCCCACATGCTGTGTGCCCATGCTGCGTACATTAATAGTTTTCAGCCCGCCAATGCCACCGTAATCTTTTAATTGTACCCCGGAAAAAAAGCGCACTGCATCAGCAACAGAAAAGCTGTTCAACCTTTGCAAAGCGGCTCCGGATAAAGTTTGTACAGGAACAGTTGCGCTTAACTGAACCCGGCTTTTATTGGCAGATATGCGCACGCTCTCCAGCTCTTTAACCGGTAACGAGTCAGGTTGCTGTGCCAGGCACGGTATGGCGTGCAGCAAAAAGAACAGCAAAAAGCCACACTTTTCAGTATGTTTGAGACAAACCTGCATTAACTATTTGATTAAATGAATCAAACAGCTTTGCGAACAATTGAAAACAAATATGTTGCTAATAAAAGCATTTGCATTCAAGCTTCAGTCCACGAAAGCTTAAAAATATATCTGCTTTGGCAGGTCTCCTGACTTGTTCCCATTTTGAGCCGCCTTCCCGTCCCGATAGCTATCGGGACAGTGGCTAAGAAATGTCAAAATGCTGGTTAGAACTTACAGTAGCGGGTCTGTTCAGGATTTGCACCTGATTCCCTTTTAATCAATAGCGCTTAGGAGAAGCACTATTGAACCAATGCGGCGCAAAGATAACACTAAATAAATGAAAAGGAAAAATTATAGAAGTTGCAGCAGGTTCACGGAAGCAGGTGAAAAGGCAGAAAGGCTTTAAAACTTAATATTCCTCCTGATGGTATCCATTATTATGTTCACGCCGTTGAGTGCACCCTGGAAATATTGTTCCTGCCTGAAAGACGGCTTGAAATGATTTTCTATAATGGCTTTAGCGTCATCATCGCTAAGTAAGCGGCTTACAAACGGGCCGTAATCAACTCTTATACGACGCAGGCTTTTGCTGATGCTGATGACCATGCACCTGTCGCTTTTACCATGTAGGGCAGACCATTCATCCAATAAGGCTTTATTCCTTTGATCGAAGTTTTCTGCCGTGATGCCCGGGTCGTTTACTGTTGCAATTTTAACAGAGATCAGGTTGCTTTTTTCAAAATTGCGCACCAGGGAATCCAGGCTCTTTTCCTCCGCGGGAGTAAATATATTTTCGTAATCGTACACGAAGTTTACATCAGCCGGTGTGGCAACAGGCTGCTGCGGAAGTACAACTTTTGCCTCCTGCTTTACTGCCGGTTTGCCTGTATTTTGCTTAGTTGGGCTACAAGCGGCGCAGCATATTATTATTACTAGGAGAACAAACAGATGCCATTTAACCGGGACGATGAAGGTAGCACGACGCATTCCGGTAGCTATCGGAAGCGATGTTATGTATTTTGCAGCCGGGATCATAAAAAATTACTGGTTCAGCATCAGCGGCATTACCAGCATCAGTAATTCTTCGCTTTCATCCTGCTCCACCGGTTTTATAAGTCCTGCTTTTGTTGGCGTGCTCAATTCCAGGTATACTTCTTCACTTTGGGTGCCGTTGAGCATCTCTATTAAAAATTTGGCGTTGAAAGCTATTTGCAGGTCTTCCCCGTTGTACTGACATTTCATGCGCTCGTTACCTTCAAAGCTAAAGTCAACATCCTGTGCTGATAGCTGTAATTCGCTGCCGCTGATGGTTAAAGCCACCTGGTAAGTACTTTTATTGCTGAATACACTTACCCGGCGTAAGGCTCCTAAAAACTCCAGCCTGTTAACTGTAAGGCGGTAAGGGTTTTCTGCAGGGATTACTACCCTGTAATCAGGAAAACGGGCGTCAATTAAACGACAGCTTAAACGGGTAGTGCCATGCGTTACAAAAAAATGGTTACTGTTATAGTTTAAGGTTATTTCATCGTCATTATCAGGCAATGCCGATTTTAACAGGTTTAAAGGCTTGCGCGGAACAATAAAATTATCGGTACCAGCAGCTTGTGCATCAATCCGTTTGTAGCGTACCAGCCGGTGCGCATCAGTTGCTACAAACTGGATACCTTCTTTGCTGAGCTCGAAGAAAACCCCGGTCATAGCCGGCCGCAGATCATCGGTGCTGGTAGCAAATAAAGTTTTATTGATTGCTGTTACCAAAGCAGAGGAAGTCATTGTAAATGAAGTAGTATCATCTGCTGCAGGTTCTTTTGGGAAGTTGTCGGGGTTTTCGCCCATCACTTTATACTTACCGCTGTCGCTGGTAATTTCTACACCGAAGTTTTTATCTATATTAAAGGTAAGCGGCTGATCCGGGATATTTTTTAAGGAGTCGATCAATATTTTCCCGGGAATACACACGCGCCCATTGTCTTTGGCCTCAATATCCATTTCAGTCCTCATTACAGTTTCGAGGTCCGTTGCAACAATAGTAAGCCTGTTGGCTTCAATTTCAAAAAGAAAGTCTTCCAATATGGGCAATACCGTATTGGCGTTGATAACGCCCGACAGGTTTTGCAGTTGTTTGAGCAAAGCGTTTGATGATGCTATAAATTTCATCTAAATAAAAATTTTATTTTTCCTGGCCCCCGTTCCGGAGGTGCAGCGAAACTACTATAAAAAAGAATGAGCGCAATATAATTTATTTATAAATAAAGCGCATCATCTTACCTGCCCGGCCCGGTCCTCCCGGGACATTTTTAGAGCACTTATGTACGATTAGTAACTTTCTTTTCCGGTGAAGGAGGAAATATGGTAAGTTTTCCCAACTTTTGTATCTTTCCCTGCTCTATAAAAACAAAGCAGCAATGTTTAACAAGATCATCAATCTTATAAAGGGGAAAAAAGACCCTGCTGCCGAAGCGGTGCGGATCCCTTTTGGCCGGTATTCTGACAATAATAAATCGGTTGCTAAAGGAAATCGCTGGACAGAAGCAGACAACCTGTTTAAGGAGCGAAAATATATAGACTCCATTAATGCTTTTTTTGATTACCTGAAAGATGATGAAGTGCACAATGTAACTTTTTCAGGGAATCAGGAGCGGGTTGATTTTGAGCTTTTCCAGGGATCGAAAGTAATAAGGGGTAAAATAGATAACGGTACCCTTACTGCCGAGGTGAAGCTGGCTAAAATGCCGCAGCCTTCCGTACCGGTTATGCGCCGCCTGCTGGAAATGAATTTCGGGCTTTATTATAGCCGCTATGCGCTGAATAATGATGAGCTTTGTATGCGTTTTGATACCAATATTGAAACAGCTAACCCCAGCAAGCTCTATTACGGGTTGAAGGAGCTGGCTATAAAAAGCGATAAGCAGGATGATTTGCTGGTACAGGACTTTTCTTTCCTGCAACCTATTGATAAAGATCATGTAGATGAGATCCCCGAAGCTGAAAAACAGGTGAAATATGAGGCCATGCAAAGCTGGATCACAGAAACACTTGATAAAATTGCTTCGGTAGATGCCGATAAATTTTCCGGGGGTATCTGTTATTTGTTATTGGCGCTGGTATATCGTATCGACTTTTTAATTGCTCCTGAAGGACAATTGCTGAACGAGCTTGAAAAAATATCGGGTATCTACTTTAAAAAAGACGATCGCCAGATGGTAGAAAAGAACCGCGATATGATAGAAGAGTTTAAAAAGCTGCGCGATAAACCAAAGGAGGACGTGTTTCAAAACCTGTTTCGCTCTAAATATACGTTTTCTATTGTAACACCTCAGCCACATAAAACAATAGCAGAAGCCATAAACGAGGCCAACAATAATATGCTTTGGTACAGGGATAATAATCATGAGTACTTTGCTAATAAAATAATGGAATACGGGCTTACTTATTGCCAGTATTCTTACAGCTTACCCAGGCCGGTTACCCAGCTGATAGAAGTATTTATGCAGGTAAATTATCCCGAGTATTTCAAAACACTGGGTTATGCACAGGCCTTATATATGCCGGTAGCCAATAAGTTTGACCAGGAGCTGATTACAGCGCGTATACGGCAGATCCAGAACCAGTGGAGACAAAAATACCCGTTGATGAACTTTAATGTGGCTCAACTGTCCTTTACCAGCCTGCAAAAATTCAATCACAGCTTTACCACCCAAATTGAGTTGCTGAATATGAATATGGAATAACGCCGGAGGGAATATATTAAATGTAAAACCAGGAATTAGCAGAAATGAACTCAAAAGATATCATTAATCTTTATCAGAACGCGGTTATACAAATTGCCACACAAACGGGCACGGGCACCGGTTTTTACCTGAAAAGCTATGGGCTTATAGTTACCAATGACCATGTAGTGGCTAATAACCCCGAAGTAACTATTGCCGGTAAAAGCTTCGAAAAAACGCTATCCCGGGTGTGGTACACCGATGCACAACACGACCTTGCATTCCTGGAGCCACCCGCTGAAGCTGATCTGCCCGAAGTGAAGCTTGGCAACTATGAAGCTATGAAAGACGGTGATAATGTTATTGCTATCGGCCACCCCTATGGTCTCAATTATAGCGCTACACAGGGTGTTATTTCCAAGGTAGACAGGATACGCGAGGGAGAAAAATATATCCAGATAGATGCGGCCATCAACCCGGGAAACAGCGGGGGCCCTTTGGTTGATTATAACGGTGATGTAATAGGGGTGAACTCTTTTATTATAAAAGGCGGCGATAACCTGGGCTTTGCGTTGCCGGTAAGTACTTTACAGGAGGCGCTGGACCTGTATACTCCTTATAAAGGCCATGCCGCTACCCGTTGTTCCAACTGCGACTACCTGGTAACAGCAGAAACCATTGATAACAACAAATATTGCCCCAGCTGCGGCTCCGAAGTGAAGCTGCCCCAGCTCCCCGAAAAGGAAGTAGAGCTGATGGGTGTGGCAAAGCTGATAGAGGATATTTTACGCGAGCTGGGGAAAGACGTGCGCCTGGCACGGGACGGGGCCAATATGTGGAGCGTTAAAGCAGGCTCGGCCAAAGTGAAGATCAGCTATAACCCTGATAATTATTTTGTGGCCGGTGATGCGTATTTATGCCAGATGCCTGCCGATGCCCAAAAAATAAAACCTTTGTACGAGTTTTTATTACAGGAAAACAATAAACCCAGCGGACTGGTGCTCAGCTGTGTAAAAAACAATATTGTGCTCAGCCGCCTGATTTACGACCTGGATATGACACGTGAAAGTGGTGTGGAAGAGTTTAAAAACCTGTTTGAAAAAGCCGATCATTACGATGATTACCTGAAAGAAAAATTCGGATGCCTGGCAAGACTGGAGGAGTAGCCACAGGTATTTTAATCTGAAAGCAGGAATGGAATGAACGATAATGGTAAATCAGAAAGAGCAAATAAGAAATTAACTAAGGAGCAGGCTTTACAAAAGCTGCGGCAATACTGCGCTTACAGTGAGCGATGCCATAGCGATGTAGTAAGTAAGCTGTATGGTCTTGGTATTTGGAAAAAGGATCACGATGAAATTATAGCTACATTAATTGAGGAAAATTACTTAAACGAGGAACGGTTTGCCAAAGCTTTTGCCGGGGGACATTTCAGGAGTAAAAAATGGGGAAGAAACAAAATAAAAGCAGCTTTAAAGTTAAAGGACATCAGCTCCTATTGTATTAAAAAGGGAATGCAGGAAATAGATGAAGATGATTATAATGCTGCCCTGGAAAAGCTGTTTCTCGATAAATGGCAAAGCCTCAAAGGCACACAAAACCGCTTTGCCAGGATGAAAAAAACAACTGATTTCCTGTTACAGAAAGGATATGAGGCTCATTTAATAAACCCTTTGTTTAATATGGTAACTTAGTATTTAATGAAAGACCAGCTTACAATAACACTTATTCAGACACAACTCTTTTGGGAAGACAAACAGGCCAACCTGGAAATGCTGCAGCAAA
Organism: Niabella sp.; assembly: GCA_049841335.1. Lineage (GTDB taxonomy): Bacteria > Bacteroidota > Bacteroidia > Chitinophagales > Chitinophagaceae > Niabella. The sequence continues at coordinate 24,463 of JASGDI010000049.1, forward strand.
AAATTGAAAGCATCAGCGAAAAAACAGAAATCATTGTTTTACCTGAAATGTTTTCAACCGGTTTTAGCATGAATGCAGAAGCCCTTGCCGAAACAATGGACGGGCCAACCGTGGAATGGATGAAGCAGGTTGCTTCCGCAAAACGGGTAGCGCTTACCGGAAGCTTAATTATAAAAGATACGGATGCAGACGGTAACAATACCTATTATAACCGGCTCATCTGGATGTTGCCGAACGGACAATACGGTGTTTATAACAAACGGCATTTATTTACGCTTGCAGGCGAAAATGAACCTTATACTGCCGGCGAAAAAAGACTGATCGCTTCAGTAAACGATTGGAAGATCAACCTGCAGATATGTTATGACCTGCGTTTTCCGGTTTGGGCGAGGCAGGTACCACAGGTTCCCGGCGAAAACTGGCGTGGCCTGTACGATGTGCTGGTTTATGTAGCTAACTGGCCCGAAAAACGCAGTAATGCCTGGAAAACCTTATTGCAGGCTCGTGCCATAGAAAATCAATGCTATGTGATTGGGGTAAACCGCGTAGGCAATGATGGCAATAATATCCCTCATACCGGCGATAGCATGGTGATTGACCCGTTGGGAGAAGTGCTGTACCATAAAAAAGCAGAAGAAGATATTTTTACAATTTGCCTCAATAAGGAGCATTTGAATACTATACGGGAGAAGTTGCCTTTCTGGGAAGATGCAGATGCTTTCAAAATATTTTAATACATAAGTTTCTTATGTATTGGTAATTTATGTATCTTTACGGTATATGAATAAGTCTGGATTATATAAAGGCTGTCTTGAGCCGATCCTTTTAAAGTTGTTGGATGAGTATGGCCGTATGTATGGCTATGAAATTACCCAGAAAGTAAAAGAGCTGACGGCGGGCGAATTGAGCATTACTGAAGGGGCGTTGTATCCGCTGCTGCACCGGCTGGAGGCAGAGGGTGTGCTGGAAGTGGAAATGGAAAACATAGGTAACCGTATAAGGAAATATTATGCGCTTACTAAAGCCGGTAAAAAGGAGAAATCGAAAGCATTAACGGAGTTGGAAAACTTTAAGAATACCCTGCAGTTATTGTTAAACCCTAAACTTGCTTAAGATTAAGATGCTGACTATAGGGCAAATACAGGAATTAGAAAACCTTTGTTATGCCGAAGGAATATGTTTCTATGATGTACGCATGGAGATGACAGATCACCTGGCGCAGGGCATTGAGCAAAAAATGGCACAACAACCAGACTTAACTTTCGATGAAGCGAAAAGAGAAACAGCGCAGTCATTAGGAGTGTACGGGTTTCATAAAATTGTAGAAGAAAAAGAAACCCTGATAGCAAATGCTTTAAGAACGAGACAGCGTACATTATTTTGGAAATATTTCACCCTGCCCAAACTTATCGGATCCTGTCTTTTGTTTTTAACCCTTGCCTCCCCGTATTTATTGTTTAAAACATCTGTTGATTTAAACATAAAAATAAATATGATCGGGTCTGCTGTTTTTATAATTTCAGCAGGTTTATATTCTGTTTTTACATTTATCAGACCTCAGGAGAAGCTAATCTCACTACCTCCTCTGTCCCGGTTCAATTGGCTGGTACTATGGGTTTTACTCATTAATGCAACGAACCTCTTAAAGGAGCATAAAGGTGAACCCTGGTTTAATTCAACCTGGTTTGTGATGGTTTTTTCGTTTATGATGACTATATCAATACTATTTGGCCTTGCCTGGTTAAGTATCTATAGCAAAGTATATAAAGAAGCCTGTAAAAATTATCCTTTAGCTTTTACTGATTAATGATATGCTTACTACTGAACAAATACAATACCTGTATAAATTCTGTGAAAAGAAAGGTATTCGCTATTACGACCTGCAAACAGAGTTGGTAGACCATCTTACAGAAGCTATTGAAGCAAAGATGACCAGTGATCCCAGATTAAGTTTTGATGAGGCGTTGATGAGTGTATATAAAGGTTTTGGTATAACCGGGTTTTCGCGCGTAACAGCTGAAAAGGAAGCTGCTTTGGCAAAAAGCTACAACAGGGCACGGTGGCGCTATTTTAAAGCGTTTTTTACTTATCCAAAAGTAGCTGTTTCATTGCTACTGTTCTTCCTTTTAAACGTACCTGTTTTCATTTTTAAAATCTCCAACCTTAAATCATACCACCTGGTGATAGTGCTTCTTGCTGTTCTTTTCGGTTTGCTGCTTTGGATATCTGCATTCAGAACATTTAAAAAGCCCGGAAAAAAACTAATGGCTTTGAAAAGCTACGGGGCAGGTTTTGGCATATTTGCAGCCATGCTCCAGATTCCTAATCTATACTATCTGATTTTAAGAGGCCTTGATATTAATGTGAACAATCCCAGGGTACATATTGTCATATCCCTTTTTGCCGTATTACTAATATTAGTAAGCCTTGCCGAATACTATGCTTATGCAAATGCTTACCGGGATGTAAAGAAGCGGTATCCGCAGGCGTTCACAGGCAGTTAGCGTTTACTTTTTATCAGCTCCATCACTTGCTCCATTTTATAATCCTTGCCCATTCGTATCGCTTCTAAGTTGGTTCCTGCATAAACATCGGGTTGTACACCCTGCCCGTCATGGGGAAGGTTTTTATTCATCACATACCGGAATAAAGGAAACCGTAAGCGTACTTTAGTTTCGGGCAGCGTAGCTATGGGTATTTGCCAGGCACTGTTGCCATAAGCCGCTCCACCTGAAGGCTCTCCCACAATAGTTACATGGGATTGGCCTTTTAAAATACTCAATACCATCGTGCTTGCCGAATAGCTGCGCCCGCCGCTCAGCAAGTACACCTGCCCCTTAAAATGGTTGTGCTTTTTAGGTTTGAAGAGGTGCCGCTCGAAATACCGGAAATGCCACCTGCCGTTTTTATTGCTGGTATTGGCCCGGATAAAGAGGTTAACCCAAAAACCGTTATGAATGTATGGGTTGTATCTGGACTTTACTGCGGTAGCGTATAAAGAATCTCCTATTTTATACTTTTTGTCCGTAAGCCTCCTGATGAGGTAATTGGCATTATCTACTCTTCCCCCGCCATTTAAACGCAGGTCGATAATAAGATTGTTGACCCGCTCCTTTTTCAGCTTACTAAAAGATTGGCGGAAGAATTTTTTGAGCTGTAATTTCTCTGAAAAGCTGTTCAGCTGCATTACTGCATAGCCGCTATCTGCATTTACTTCCAGCTGCCTGGCATTTTTCAGGCGTTCGGCCTTGGATATTTTTTTCTTTTTTGCGGCAGCTTTTTGCTGTTTTGCAGAAAGACTATCTGTTTTAACCGGCAGCGGCTTTAACACTACCTGCTTTTTATTGCCGGCAGTATCTTTATAGCTGATATCAAACTGCTTTTGCCAGCCATATAAGGCAGTGTACAGGGAACCGAAATAAGTGCCGCTGCTGAGCAATTGGTTCTTTGCAACAAGATTTCCTCCATCAGCGGGCATGAAGCGATACATGGTATCTAAGAGATATTTTACAGAGCGCCCGTTAATGGAATCAATTATATCTCCCTGCCGGATGGAAATATTTTTATAGATGCTGGAAATAAATGCCACAGAGTCATCCCATGCTTTTACGCTAAAAGGAAATGTAGTTTTACCGCTTACGGTATCACTATATTTTTCATAGCGTTTTGAAACCCTTACAGAAGTATGCCCGCATTTAATTTTGGCTACAGCCAGCGCTAATATCTTTCTAAACTCATATTCAGTTAAGCTGTCGTTTAACATTTGCCTGCCTGCGCTGAAAGTACTGTCCATAACCGGTTTGGGCGTGTACCAATACAGACTGGGGTGACGCGTTTCCAGAATGCCCTGAAGCAAATCATAATCTTGCTGCAACTGAGCAGCACTGTATTTTTTATGGGGATTAAAGGGCTGTTTTGAAACCGTGCAGGAGCTGAAGCATACCGATAAAAACAGCAAAATGGTCAGCGGTAATAACGGACACTGCACATAATGGTGGCTTTTGCTATCTTGATAAAAAGTATTTTTTAAACTCATTCAGTTCAAAACAGATCTATTTTATCGGGTTCCAGCCCTGTGCTGTTATTTTATGCTGTCCTCCTCCTTTGGTTATAATGGTACTGCCCGCTTCCGGTTCCGTCATATAGCCTATAATACTTATTTGCGGGTTGTCCTTGATCTTCTCGTAATCGCTTTGCGCCACGCTAAAAAGTAATTCATAGTCTTCGCCGCCACTCAGTGCACAGGCGGTGGGGTCTATCTCAAATTTAAAAGCTGCCATACGGGTCTCTTCAGCAATGGGGATTTTATCTTCGTACAATACGCAGCCCATATTACTTTGCTTACAGATGTGCAATATTTCAGAGCTCAGCCCATCGCTTATATCCATCATTGCTGTAGGAATAATTTCCTGCTCTGCAAAAAATTCAATGATATCTTTCCGGGCTTCAGGCTTTAACAGGCGGCCGATAACATAGGTTTCCTGTTCCAGGTCGGGCTGTACTCCGGGACTTTCGAGAAAGATCTTTTTTTCCCTTTCCAGGAATAAAAGGCCTATATATGCTGCACCCAGGTCTCCCGAAACGCAAAGCAGGTCGCCCTTTTGTGCTGTGCTGCGTTTAACAAATTTGTCGGGAGCTACTTCTCCGACAGCCGTTACAGAAATGACAAAGCCTTTTTGTGAGGTAGTAGTATCGCCACCAACAAGGTCTACACCATAATGATTGCATGCTGCGTAAACGCCATCGTAAAATTCATTCAGGGCCTCCAGGCTTATGCGGTTGCTGATGCCTATGCTAAGGGTAACCTGTGTTGGTATGGCATTCATGGCATATACATCGCTGAGATTTACTACGATGCTTTTATAGCCCAGGTGCTTAAGCGGCGTGTACATCAGGTCAAAATGAACCCCTTCCAGGAGGAGGTCGGTAGTAACTACGGTTTGTTTGCCAAAATGGTCTATTACGGCCGCGTCATCGCCTACTCCTAACACAGAGGACGCATTTTGCAATTCTATATTTTTGGTAAGATGGTCTATCAAACCAAATTCTCCCAGATCGGATATTTCTGTGCGTTCGCTCATAATTATATTATGTACGAGATACGACGTACGGTGTACGTTCGCAGCTCTCAATTGTTCCTTAATGTTACAAGGGTTGCCACTATGATTCTTAACAGAGGTTCACCCATTTGATAAATGCTATTGATCTTTTCTTCAAATGTAGGGTTGAAAACCAACAGGAGTTCTAGGAAATATAAGCTTTCGTCTAACTCTTCCTCTACTATTTTTAGTTTGTTGATATGGTCAGCCTTTGATTTTGCCCTCCGGGCTGCCCTGTAATTAGCCCCTACTGAACTCGAAGAACGAATGATCTGGTTGCAGTAAGCATTGTTTATCCTGTTCTCCGGCAGCAATTGTGTCAGCCTTCCAATATCTATTGCAAACTGTTTAGTCCGGGATTTTAATTCTTCTGCATTCATATTTATTCTGTTTTTGGTGTTTAGCATATTTTGTCTCTCCCACAACGTACATCGTACATCTAGCTCCGTACATCATTGATCACTCCCAGTAGCTGCTCATGTATCAACCCATTGGTTGCAACAATTCTTTGCTGGTAAGGACTGTATCGGTTGCCTTCAAAATCAGTTACTTTTCCTCCGGCTTCTTCCAATATCAGAAAACCTGCTGCGCTGTCCCAGGGTTGCAGTTTATGTTCATAAAACCCGTCTAACCTGCCGGCAGCCACCCAGCACAGGTCAACGGCCGCTGCGCCCAGCCTGCGTACAGGAACCCCTTCGCGTATAAATCTTTCAAAAACCTCAAGAGGACCATTATTTTGCTGGATATAGGTATAGGGAAAACCGGTTACAAGACAGCTTTTCATTACATCGGTTTCTGCGCTTACTTTTATGGACTGGCCGTTAAATGTGGCGCCTTGTCCTTTTTCAGCAACAAAGAGCTCGTTCATGTGTGGGTTATACACCATACCCAGTATCATTTCACCCTTAAACTCTATTCCGATGGAAACGCAATTAATAGGAATACCGTGAGCAAAGTTGATGGTACCATCAATAGGATCAATGATCCATTTATAATCCGAATCCTGGGGCAGCTCACCGGTTTCTTCGGTAAGGATGTAATGATCAGGATAATTTTTACGGATCACTTCCAGGATAGCCTTTTCCGAGGCGTGGTCTGCCGCGGTAACAAGGTTGTTTCGGCCCTCTTTATATTTTATTTCGAAGGTCTGGTTAAAGTATTTAGATACCTGCTCTCCGCCAGCCATAATGGCTTCATGTAATACACTTTTTAACATAGGAGCAAAGATAACGAAGCAGGATTGTTTTTATTGCCTGGAGGCAACAGCATAAAAAATGTGAAGCGATGACGCTTCACATAGCATAGTTTTAGTGCAGAAGGGAATTTTCTCCCCTAAAAACGGGCATTTTCCCGTTTTTTTAAGCGCTTGTTTATACTTCCTTTGTGCTGTAATACACCAGCACTCTTAAATCGACAGATATGACACATTCTTTGATTCACTTTTTTACAAACGAGCGTGTACCGGTAAGCCTGCAGGCTGCTATTGAAGAACTGAAACAAAAACAAAACGGCAAAAATGTATTTAAAAAAGACAGGCGCCTTTTTACACTGGGGACCTTTTTCCTATGTGTTTTTATATGTTTGGTTGCGCTGTTTGTATATAGTATTACTGTTTTATTTTAGACAGGTCAGCAGTTTTGTAACCTGGGATAGCCATACTTTTCCGGCTTTATTAAAATTTAATAAACCGGGCAGGTCCATTTTACTTGGACCTGGAAAAGGTTTTTGCTGATTAACCGGCAGGTCTTTTTTCCCTGATGAGCTTTCTGCTGTAAAAATTGTTAAGATCACGGTATATAAATATTAATAAGAAAGCCCATTTTTCACAAAATCGTATCTTGCGTCTTTCAGATAGTGGCAAGAACAGTTGTTTATGGCATCAATTATTGATATCAGAATACCAAAAGCGATTGCGAAGGTTCTCGGCCTTCCACAATCTGACGCCCGTACACAACAGCAAAAGGTGCTCAAAAAGCTACTAAAAAGGGCAAGATTTACCGAATTTGGCCAAAAATATAATTTTGACAAAATTTTGCTGGGTAAAAATGCAGAGCGCGACTTTCAAAAATCTGTACCTGTTTTTGACTATAATAAAATATATGATGAGTGGTGGAAGAAAACACTGGAAGGCATACCGGATGTAACCTGGCCGGGAAAAATCGAATACTTCGCCCTCAGTTCAGGAACCTCAGAGGCGGCAAGTAAATATATACCTGTTACCAAGGACCTGTTGCGCAGTAATACTATCAACTACATTAAACAACTGATCAGCGTTTTTTCTTACCAGGAAGCCAATAAAAAAGCATTGCGGAAAAGTTTCCTGATGATTGGCGGTACTACCGACCTGCAAAAAAGTGATATTGGATGGTATGCCGGCGATTTAAGTGGCATTCTTGCTAAAAAACGTCCTTTCTGGTTCCAAACCTTTTATAAGCCCGGCGTGAGAATTGCCGCTATGAAGGACTGGAATGAAAAGCTGAAAGAAATTGTGGAGCATGCGCGCGATTGGGACATTGGCTATATTGTGGGTGTACCTGCATGGTGCCAGATGTGCATGGAAATGATAATAGAGAAGTATCAGCTCAACAACATACATGAAATATGGCCCAATTTCGGGGTTTTTGTACATGGCGGCGTATCTTTTCAGCCCTATAAAAAGTCTTTCGAAAAACTGTTAGGCAAACCTATAGTGTATGTAGAAAACTATCTTTCCAGCGAGGGCTTTATTGGTTATAAAATGAAGGAACATGCCCTGGGCATGCAGCTTATAACCGACAATAATATCTTCTTTGAATTTATTCCGTTTGATGATAAGAATTTTGACACAGACGGCAATATTTTACCGGAAGCCAGGGCATTGCTGATTGATGAAGTAACATACGGAAAAGACTATGCTATCCTGCTAAGTACCAATGCCGGCACCTGGCGTTATTTAATTGGAGATACCATCCGTTTTTTAAACGTAGAAAAGTGTGAAGTTATTATTACCGGGCGTACCAAACATTTTCTTAGCCTGGTTGGTGAGCATCTGAGTGTGGAAAATATGAACCGGGCTATTGAAGAGGCCAATAATCATTTTAATATCAGCATCCCGGAATATACAGTAACCGGGTTCCCCTATAGAAACTACTTTGCGCACAAATGGTACATTGCCACCAATGATAAGGTGGATGCCTGCGAATTGCTGAAGTTTATTGATGATACACTCAAAAAGATCAACGATGATTATGCTACGGAAAGAACCAGTGCTTTATCTGATATATTTATCGAGATACTGCCCGAAGAGAAGTTTTTAAAATTTATGGAGCTTCGGGGAAAGCTGGGCAGTCAGCATAAGTTTCCCAGAGTAATGAAAGGCAATATGCTTGAAAGCTGGGATAAATTTCTGGCTACGGGAAAAATTTAACTTAAATGCTTAAAAAAACTTTACTAATCTTGCCTGAACTATGATTGAGGGCTTAATTAAAGGAGTAACCTTAGGGCTGTTATTAAGCATTGCAGTCGGGCCGGTACTTTTTTCTATTATAAAGCATAGTATAAATGTTGGTCACAAAGGCGGGATGGCTTTTGTGGCGGGGGTTTCTGCAAGTGATATAACACTTGCTTTTGTCAGCAATGTTTTTTCTGCAATGTTTGAAATTATCAGCGAACACAAGCAGGTGATTGGTATAACCGGCAGCTTGTTTTTAATGGTGATCGGCATTTATTTTTTATTCTTTAAAAAGGTAAAAATAAACGAGCATGGGAAAGCCATCCAGATCACTTTCCGAAAGCGCGACTATGCCACCATGTTCCTGTCTGGCTACCTGATGAACACCCTCAACCCTTCGGTCTTTCTTTTTTGGTTAACGGCTTCCACCTCTTTTATCAATCATACCATCGAAGAGCGGATCATTATTTTTACTGCCTGCCTCTTAATTGTGCTTGGCGCCGATATTGCCAAAGTAATGCTCGCAGGTAAAATACGCAACCGCCTTACCCCGCACAACATCCAGCTTATTAATCGTATCAACGGTATTATACTCATTGGCTTTTCAATAGCACTTATTGCGGGCCTGTTGTTTTATAAAGTGCCGCAATAATTCAGGCTTTAAACCATCAACTTTTCTATATCTTGCAATGCAATGAGGCTGTTTAAAAGTATATGGCGATTTTTAAAGCGAACGTTCATCGTGCTTTTTATTGGCCAGCTGGTTTATATAGTGGTACTGAAATGGGTAAACCCTCCCATAACGGTAACACAACTCATTAGCTTTATTGAAGGGCATGGTATGAGCAGAACCAATGTTAGCCTGGACCAAATGTCATTCAATGCCAAGCTGGCTGTTATTGCTTCAGAAGACCAGCTGTTTCCCGATCATAATGGTTTTGACTGGAAAGGTATTGCCAAGGCAATGGAGTATAACCAGAAAAAACCGGGCCGTGTCAGAGGTGGCAGCACCATCAGCCAGCAAACAGCTAAAAATGTATTTTTATGGCAGGACCGGAGCTGGCTCAGGAAGGGCCTGGAAACCTATTTTACTTTTATGATCGAAAAAATATGGGGGAAAAAAAGGATCCTGGAAGTATATCTGAACGTAGCGGAAACTGGCCCCGGTATTTTTGGTATAGAGCAGGCGGCACAGGCGTATTTTAATAAGCCGGCTCAAAAACTGTCTCAAAATGAGGCGGCAGCCATTGCCGCTGCACTCCCCAATCCTAAAAAATATACTATAAAACCTATGAGCTCCTACGTTTCTGCGCGAAGTAAAAAAATAATGCAGCAAATGAATTTCCTGCGGCCCGACAGGGATATACAGGCTATTATCAGCAATCAATAAAATATATGCTTATGTGACTAAAGTAACCGTACGGGTTTTTCCTGTGTTGTTACTTTACATCAAATTAATCATTATGTCACAAGAGCATACTTACGAAGTAGGAATTAAATGGAAGGAAGGCCGGGTAGGCGAACTTTCTTCGCCTGTATTAAACGAAATCATTGAGTGCGCCACACCGCCCGAATTTCCTAACGGGGTACCGGGTGTATGGTCGCCGGAGCATTTATTTGTAGCCGCTATTAACAGCTGTTTTATGGCTACTTTTTTGGCAATCAGCCATAATTTTAAAATGGAGGTAGCCTCGTTTGATTGCAAAACAACTGCAAAGCTGCAAATGGTTAACGGCAGATACCTTATTACCCAGGCCGAAATGTATCCTGAAGTAACACTGGCAAATCCCGATACAGATGGAGAGAAAGCGCTCCGCGTACTTGAAAAAGCAAAAAACGGGTGTCTTGTAACCAATTCTATGAAAACCGAAGTTTTGATGCATCCTTCAGTTAATTAAATAATGGTTGCCTGCCGCAACAGGCAAACTAAAAAAATGATACAAATGAAAAAAAATATGGGTTCAACAGACAAAACCATCAGGATAATTATAGCTGTTGTTATAGCCGCTTTATATTTCATGAACGTTATAAGCGGCTCTGTAGCAATAATACTGCTGATATTTGCTGTGTTGTTTTTATTTACCTCTTTTGTTAGTATTTGTCCATTGTACATACTTTTTGGCATTAACACCTGCAAAAAAAAATAATATGAGCAACTTTTTCAGAGGATGGGATGTTATCCGTATAATAAGGTTATTGCTGGGTATTGCTATTATTGCACAAAGTGTGCGGTCCGGACATTGGGGGCTCATGATAGCCGGTATTTTATTTTCATTAATGCCTATATTTAATATAGGCTGTTGCGCCGGGGGTAATTGCAGTGCGCCTGTTAGGAGTGTAAGGCAAACAGAAAACAGCGATATTAGTTATGAAGAAATAAAATAAATCAAATGTCGTTTATAAAGAAAAATATGTTGCCTCTCATTGGGGTGCTGGCGGGCGCTTTGGCTGGTTTTTTGTACTGGAAGTATGTAGGATGTAATTCAGGAACCTGCGCCATTACTTCCCGGCCGGTGAATAGCGCTGTGTATGGTGCAGTAATGGGAGGGTTGCTTTTTTCGATGTTCACAAAAGATAAAAAGAAGGAAAATGACATTTCAGGAAATCATTAACCAGGATAAACCGGTTTTGGTAGATTTTTTTGCCGAATGGTGCGGCCCTTGCAAAATGATGGCGCCAACGCTTAAAGAATTAAAAGATCGGGTTGGCGATGCTGCTGCTATTATAAAAATTGATGTAGACAGAAGTCCGCAGGCAGCAGCCCAATACCAGATACAGGGCGTACCTACTTTGATTCTCTTCAAAAACGGACAGCCGGTGTGGAGGCAATCAGGTGTGAGGCCATTAAGTGAGCTGGAAAATGTGATCAAACAAAATACTTAATATTCGTTTAATAAAAGCCGGTTGACCGCTTCTATAGCTATTTGAAGGCGTGTTTCATTATTGCCTTTAATTTCTACCCAGGGTGTACTTTGGTTAACAAGCAGGTCTTTATAAATTCGAAACAATGTTTCCCTTGTCTGCAGGTCGGGATATTCACGTAGCTCATCTTTAACCCACGGCAGGTCGGTATTGCAAAGCAGGTACAGGTCATATTTGCGTTGAACGATTTCATCTAAAATAAACCGGTGACATTTTCCAAACACAAATTCGCACCATACTTTCATTACGTACATATCGGTGTCTAAGAATAGAGGTCGGAGGTCGGAAGTCGGAGGTCGGAGGCCAGGCTCCAAACTTCGGACTTCGGACTTCGGACTTCGGACTTTCTCAACATATTCCTCCTCCAGCTTCAACTGCCCCCTGGCTATAACAGCCAGGTCTTCAAAGCTGTAATTGGTACCGTGTTCCAACAAATATTCTCTTGCGTATTCTGGGCACCAAACTGTATTGAAATGTGCTGCCAGCTCACTGCAAAGCGTGCTTTTTCCGGTGCTTTCGGGCCCTATGATTACAATCTTCTTCATCCTTCTTTTTTGTTTTGAAAAGCCTTTCTCCGCCATGCTGCCCATCCGCCAATAGCCAATATCAGCAATATAAAATAATAAACGCTGGTAAATACCAGGCCTTTAACGAAATACAACGGCATTGCGCAAATATTGGTAATTATCCACCAGTACCAGCTTTCCACTTTCTTCCTGGTCATCAGCCACATGCCGGTAAAGGCGCTTGCTGATGCCAGCGCATCCGCCCAGGGAATAGCGCCAGGCGCAAACTCTTTCTTTAAGTATTGTAAAGCGAAATATATAGTGCAGTAGAATAGTCCAAAGAACAGCAGCTGTTGCAGCCATTCTTTTTTATCCGAAAATTTTATTTGCACAAGCGTTTGCTGCCGGGCGTCTTTTCTTGTCCACAGGTACCAGCCATAAATATTCATGATGGTATAATAAAAATTAACTGAAGCCTCTCCCAGCAAGTGGTATTTAAAGCTCAGCCAGATATAAATAATGGTATTGAGCAGGCCGGTAGGATAAACCAGTATATTTTCTTTTTTGCTGTACCACACGCTGGCAATGCCCGCCAGCACCGCAATATATTCGGGTATAGTGGTAGCTTTAAGCCCCGCTATGAACTGGTCGAAAAATTCCTGTATGAGCAATAGATTGTTTTTTCAAAAACCGACATGAAAAATTTCATCAAGGGTTCCTCTTAACTAAAAATAATAGATAAATATACAAGAGAAATATACATTCAAACAAAAAGCCGTGTAATAAATTACACAGCTTTTACAAATTATCTTACTTAGTAAAAAAGGGCTTATTCTGCCTCCGCCACAACTTCTTTCACTTCGGGGATCATGCGTTTCATCATCCCCTCAATTCCTGCTTTTAAGGTGATCATTGATGATGGGCAACCACTACAGCTTCCCTGCATCATCAGATTTACCACGCCATCATTATAGCTTTTGAATTGTATAGCACCACCATCCATTTCCACCGCAGGTTTTACGTAGTTTTCCAATAATTCCTTAATACGCTTTACCACATCATCATCATCGGCTAACACTTCGTTGCTGCCTTCTTTTTTCACTTCTACTATCTCATCTTCGTTAATTACGGCCTTTCCCTCCTCCAGGTAATCTTTTAGAAACTGGCGGATAGAAGGGGTTACGTCCATCCATTCCGCATCGGGAGTTTTGGTAAGGGTTACAAAATTGCTCGCAATGAAAACCGCTTTAATAAACGGGAAACCAAACAGTTCTGTTGCCAGGGGTGATGGTGTTGCACTTTCCGCATCAGGAAAATCAATGCTTTTGCCCGGGTATAAAAGCTTGTTGGCTACAAACTTCATGGTTTCCGGGTTGGGCGTCATTTCGGTGTATATGCTAATTACGGGGTTGCCTGTTTTAATCATAACTGTGAAAATTAGTATGCAAAGATAACAAATCTTTCGGGGAATGGTTGGGGCTTTTTCGGTTTTAAAGGTCGCCCGAATACGACAGAATAAAATTGCGAAGTGAAGGCGTCTGCCTGGGCCGGTACGCCAACTCGCTTCTTCTTACTACCTACTTGCATAAGAGGTGTTGCTATCCCTTTAATGCATTTTTTACTCAAAAAAACCGAAAAAATAAGGTAACAATCTTTCTCATCGGCTGATATACCGGTAAACAACTGCAACGCAGGGATGCCGAAAACTGGAAAGAGTAGGCGTTATTTAAAATATTTTTGTTATGAAAAAAATCGTCTTTTTAATTGCAGTATTACCGGTTCTGCTTATCGCTTCGGCACAGCAGTCAACCAGTAAACCGTTTTCGGGACTATATGCAGCTGTTCACAGCGGATATGATGCGCTGCCTTTTTACAATAACAATGCACCCTATATTGATTATAAAGGCGGCCTGAATGCCGGAGCGTCTGTAAATTATTACTGGAGCTGGATTGGGCTGGGTGCCGACTTTGATTATATCCAAAACCAGCCGAAAAATACTTATGTGGCAGATGCCACTATTTACCCCAATGTAAACCTTACCGAAAACAAAATCACGCGCATGTTTTACGGAGCAGGACCTTCCTTAAAATACCAGCGTAACCAGAAATTTGCGGCAGAACTATTGCTGCGCGGCGGTTTGAGCTCGGTAAAAGGCGGACTTACCAGCCTGGCCTCCACTTCTCCTACCCAGTTATTGAATTTTCATGCAGGATACGATGCTAAATCAGTTGTAGCCGCTAAAGCACAGGCGCAATTCAATTATTATTTTTCTTCGTCCATTGGTGTACATGCGGGCGTGTATTACATGCGTCATTTCAATACGCCTGAGCTGACAGATCCCGCTTATGGCTTTTCAGCAGCTTATCTGCCTATGGCTCCTAAAGAAGGTAATGCCCTGCCCTCTTTGGTTATGCGCAAAAACCCCTGTAATTGTGATATCAGCTCTTTGGGCGCGTTTGCCGGGATCAGTATCAGGCTTCCTAAAAAAGCAGATAAACCTAAACCCAAAGAAGAGTGCAATACCTGCGATAATTATGCGCTGGCGGTAACAGCAAGGGATAAATACACTAAAGAAATTTTGCCTAATACAGATGTGGTAATTAAAAATGTGTATGGCGAGATCATTCATACCGGAACCACCAATAATTACGGAGTGGTTGTGTTCAGTAATATGAAACCGGGAAATTATTCCATTGCCGGAAAACTTTTTGATGTTGATCTTGAAGGCACCATTGCTAACCAAACCGACTTCAAGTCTGGCATAACCGTTCAGAAAGAGATTCTTTATGCGGATGACAGGTTTATCCTGAAAGGGCAGGTAGTGGAATGTAATGTTGCATCGCCATTGACCGGGGCCTCTGTTGTTTTGACCAATACTGTATTAGCAGAGCAGAAAACCACCAGCACTGATGATAAAGGCGCCTTTATATTCCATGCGCTTCAAAATGCGGCTTATTCCATTTATGCTAAAAAGAATAACTATTTCTCCCAGACAGAAACCATCGCTACCAAAAATTTCGACAGGAACAAGACCCTGTTCATTAAGCTGGAAGTATGTATGGAAAAGACGGATTGCGGTAAAGACATCGTTCTTAAAAATATTTACTACGACCTGGATAAGTATTTTATCAGGGAAGACGCTAAGCCGGAATTGAACAAGCTGGCGCAGTTCATGAAAGATAACCCGGGTGTTAAGATCGAGCTTTCCTCGCACACCGATTCAAGAGCATCCGACAGCTACAACATGACATTATCACAAAACCGCGCTAATGCAGCAGTAGACTACCTGGTATCGCAGGGCATTGCCAAAACCCGATTGATTCCTGTAGGATATGGTGAAAGAAGATTGCTGAACAGGTGTAAAGATGGAGCAGACTGCAGCGAGGCCGAGCATCAGCTCAACCGCCGCACCGAAATGAAAGTGATTTGCCCCGATAACCCATAGCCCATGAAGCCCGGAGGCTGTGCACACAGCCTCCTTATTACTAAAACCCTAAAAACATTCTATATGAAAACGAGTTACTTAAATAATATAGCTTTTTTGTTCCTGTTGATGATTAGCCTTGGAAACCAGTCCTGCAAAAAAGGGACAGAGATATGCGCCTATGATGAAGAGCCTGCAGGATGTGCTGCAGGAATGGATGTAGCGTTTTTGATTGACTATACCGGCAGCATGGGGGGCGCAATAGATTCTATTAAAAACGAAGTAAGCAGCATTGTAAATACCATTGTTACAGAATCGGGTGGCGATTACAGGTTGGCCCTGGGGGTTTTTGATGAGTGCCCGAAAAGAACCGGCCCTTCTTACATTGCAAGCCCGGCATATACTTCTTTACCAGCCAGCCAGAAAAAGGTGATCACTTCCGGCACAGCAACCGATCAGCATTTGACCATGATGGAAATGTTTGCTCCGGCCAATGCTGCAAGTTTCAGCACCCAGCTTTCTTTCCTTAATAACAATCCCAATATGCCCATGGGCTGGGGCGTTGGCGGCCCCGAGCCCGGCGATTTATTGCTGAACGAAATTTTAAACAATGGCTTTGCCGGAACCTGGCGCGGCGGCGGCATTACCAAACTTGCTATTATTATTACTGATGCGCCTGCCGGTGGCGATGACGATGATGCTACAGCTGCAGATGATACCTATTTGCAAAACCTGGCAACGGCGGCTAATAGTATGGGCGTGCAATGTGTATTATTAACCACTTTCAGCGGTAATCCTACCTACCCGGCAAATTACCAGTTGCAGTTAATTAATAACAATACCGGCGGCTCTGCTGTGGTGGCGCCCACATTCAGTAATATATCGAAGGACATTATTACACAAATCGAAAATATATGTAACACCGATAAGTAAAAATAGCCGTTATTTCCTGCTCCTTCTATACTTTAAACCGTCTCCCCGGGTGGAGGCGGTTTTTATTGAAAGCTCTCCTATCTTTGATGACTATGAAGAAAAAGATCTATTACCTTGCCACCTGTTCTACCTGCGAGGGCATTATGAAGGAGCTGCAAATTAATGAACAAACAGGCTTTAAGCTGCAGGATATCCGTACCCAAAAAATCACTTCTGTTCAAATTGATGAAATGCAAAAGCTGGCAGGAAGCTACGAAGCATTGTTCAGCCGCCGCGCATTAAAATATAAGGAGCTGGGGTTAAAAGATAAAAAGCTGACAGAACAGGATTATAAAAACTATATCCTGGAGCATGATACTTTTTTAAAAAGGCCGGTGGTTATCCTTGGGGATAAAGTTTTTATCGGCAGTGAAAAGAAGAATGTGGAAGCACTGAAAAATGCGCTGCAATAAATCATTTTTAATGTGGCATTGTACTTCCCGGTGTTGTTGACTCCTCCAGCTGCTTCACCATTTTCGGGTGTTCTCTGCGCTCTTTGCCCAATACCTTCCAGGCAATAAAGACACTGGTTAGCATAAAGAAAGCTCCTAATAAAAACGGTGCGCCGGGAAAATGTATGGCAGAGTCCTTATGGGTAGTGTAATTAAATAATCCTGTCATAATAAGCGGGCCAAATATAGAGGTGAGGCTCATCAGGCTGGTAAGGCTGCCCTGCAGCTGTCCCTGCTCATTGGACGGCACATGTTTGGCAATGATGGATTGTAAGGCCGGGCCGGCAATTCCTCCCAAACAATAGGGAATTAAAAATGCATACATCATCCAGCTTTGAGTGGCAAATGCAAATAGTGTTAAGCCTACAGCATAAAGAAACAATCCGAGATAGGTACTTTTTTCATCACCCAGCCTGGGGTTTACAAAGCGGATCAGCCCGCCCTGCACTGCACCTACCAATACGCCTACAACAGCCAGGGATAACCCTACCTGCTTTTCGCTCCATTTAAAAACATACATGGTAAAATAGTTCCAGTTGCTTTGCACGGCGTGCGCGGCCAGGTTGATAAAAACAAAAGAAATAACCAGCCCGGCAATGGTTTTATGTGTTCCTAAAAAAGCCAGTGAGCCAATAGGGTTTGCTTTTTTTAATTCGAAGGGCCTGCGGTTTTCCGGCTTTAAAGACTCGGGTAAAACAAAGTAACCATATAAAAAATTAAGAAAGCAAAGAATAGCGGCAGCATAAAAAGGCGCCCTTAATCCCCAGCTGGCTAATAATCCTCCCAAAGCCGGGCCTAATACAAAGCCTAGTCCAAAAGCAGCGCCAATCAATCCGAAATTTTTTGCACGGTTTTCATTGGTGCTGATGTCGGCAATATAGGCGCTGGCTGCTGTAAAGCTGGCGCCGGTTATACCTGCCAGTACCCGGCCAATAAAGAGTAGCGCATAGTTGTGGGCCAGGGCCAGGATAATATAATCCACGCAAAAGCCTAAAAGCGAAATCAATATTACCGGGCGCCTCCCAAATCTGTCGCTGAGATTGCCCATCAGCGGAGCAAATAAAAACTGCATGGCTGCAAATACTGATACGAGATAACCTCCCCAGCGGCTGGTTTCGTTAAGCGGAATATGCTTTAGCTCTACCAGTAATTCGGGCATTACAGGAATGATGAGCCCCCAGCCAATTACATCTATAGTAAGAGTAATAAAGATAAAGCCGATAGCAGCGCTTTTTGTAGTTTTCATTTTTTGTAGATGAGTCTGCAAAGATGGGGAAAAGAAAGGGAAAGTCAGAAAGTCCGGAAGACGGAAGTCCGGGGTCCGAAGATAGAAAGTTTTTAAAGTTAGAGGTTCCAGGCTGCTTAAAAAAGTATAGGATTTCTATATTGTAGTTGATAGTTCATGGGTTGCAAAAAACTTTAAACTTTGAAACCTGGAACTTTTTCAACCTGTCAACTCAACTATGGCCTATCGACCATGGACTACCTCAGTTCCTCAAACACACCGGTCTGCTTGTTTTTACGCACGTTATCCCAGTTAAAGTACCGTCCGTTCATAGCCACATATACGCCGTGGGGAAGGGTTTGGGCAAAAGCCAGGGCGCTGCCCAGGTTAAACAAACCATCTGAGCTGCCAAATTTGATCGGGATCATGGCGCCGGTAATAACAATGGTTTTGTTCTTTACTTTTTCAGCTAAAACTTTGGCAGTTTTATCCATGGTATCGGTGCCATGTGTAATAACGATCTGCTCTTCTTCGCACTGTTCACATTGGTAGGCAATCAGTTCACGGTCTTCATTGGTCATTTCCAGGCTGTCTATCATCATTAGCGTGCGGATCTCTACCGGCACTTTGTTACGCCCTTTTTCCAGCAGCTCGTGCATGTGTGTGTCCTTAAAGTACAACTGCCCGTTCAGCATATTGTATTCTTTGTCGAAAGTTCCGCCAGTTATAAAGATCCTTATTGCCATTACTTATTGATTTGGGGATCAAAAGTAATAAAGTTTGAGTTGGCATATCGAAGTGAAGATCTGTAAGGTTTTCAAAACCTTACAGATCTTTCGCATTCTTGAAAGTTTGTAACAGCCTGTCCAATTGTTCCAGCCCTATGGTGAAACCTTCTTTAAAGCCCATTTGAATGATGGTTTCCAGGTCTTCCAGCTTTTCATGAGTGATAGTGATATTTACTGTTGTGTTGTCACCGTTTGAGGTAAAAATGTTCATCCATTGTGAACGGGGCATGCTGGTATTGATATTTCCTTCTTCATCGCAAAAGCCATCGTTGGTGCTGAAAGACTGCTCCCGATTAATAGAAGTATAGTCGGCAACACTCCAATGCCTTTCTCCTTTGGGTCCTACCATAGCGTACAGCCAGCGGCCGCCTTCGCGGAAATCCATTGATTTTGTTTCGGTTTTCCAGGGTTCGGGACCCCACCACTGGTCGAGTATTTCAGCATCTGTCCAGGCCTTCCATACCAACGGCAGACCGGCGGCAAATTCGCGTTTTACATGGATCGTTTTATTTTCCCTGTTTACGGAAAAATCAAATAAGAGATTACTTTTCATTTTATTTATTTTTTAATGTTAATAATAATTTGTCCAGGTTTTTCAGGTGTGACGAAAACTTTTTTTATGGCTGTGCGTTGCCATTTTTTAACATTTCAGAGCTTCTGTATTTTTCAGTGATCGTAACGAGTGTTTTGCCATCTGTTTTTTAGAAAATAACGGTGCATCAAATTCACGTTTTATATGAATAGTGTTGTTTTCCTTATTTACAGAAAAATCGAATAAGAGATTATGGTTCTTTTTTTATGTTTTGTTGTTCAAGATATTTTTCAAGCCGTTCAAAGTTTTGTTTTTGTCCGTCTTTTGCATTGAATACATTTATAACCGTTGCCAGCATTTCTTCTGTGTCAAACAGGGAGCTCCATTCTATTTGTGTTTCTTCACCTTTAGGTTCAAAAACAATGGTAGCAATGAAGTGAGGGTTGAAATGTTCAAAAACGATTTTCTTTAAAGGAATAATTTCTTTGAAAACGCTTCTGTTCGGGTAGTTCTGTCCGTTTGAATGATTGTGCAGGGTCAGTTTCCATTCACCGCCCTCTCTGAAATCCATTTCGTGGATGGTGGTAGTATGTTCGTTGGGTCCCCACCATTGAGCCAGATATTCGGGCTCTGTCCAGACTTTCCAAACCAGGTCAATCGGCGCCTTTACCATTCTCGTCATTTTCAGTTCCCTGTTATTTGTATTCATTATTACTTCTTTTAAATTTTTATTTGCCACTAAGGCATAAGGGCATTCTTATTTCTCTTGCATCTTTGCCAATAGCTTATCAAGATTATTGAAGCGGCTTTCCCAGATCTGTCGGAATTGCTCCAGCCATTTGTCTATCTCTTTCATTTTTTCCAGTTGGAGTGAGTAATAAATTTCACGTCCCTGCTGTTGCTGCTGTACCAGCTCACACTCTGTTAATATACGCAGGTGCTTGGATACCGCCTGCCGGGTGCTGTCGAAATGTTGTGCAATGGCATTGGGCGTCATTGCCTGTATGGCTATCAATGCTATAATAGCTCTTCGGGTGGGGTCGGCTATGGCCTGGAATATATCTCTTCTCATAGTTAATAAATCTTATTAGGAAACCGTTCGGTTGCAAATATAAGCGAAACTATTTGGTTGCGCAATTTTTTTACAAAAAAATTTTTAAGGAAACCCTGGAAGAGGTGCTGCTTTTAAAATGTGTTTATAAACTTTGGCCAAACGTAAGCAGGTTATTATCCGGGTCAAGAAGGGAAAACTCTTTCTGTCCCCAGGGTTTGGTTTGTAAAGCACCATTGGGATGAATAGTAATATTATTGGCTAACATTGCTTGATATAAGCCTTCAATATCATCCGTTCTTATATAAACCTGCCCGTAATTCTCTTTTGGATCCAGTTCTTTATACTCAAAAAAATGGATTTGAATGCCTTCTTTTTCTATCATCAGGTAGCCATTATAGCCGGCATTTCCATATTCTTTAAAACCTAACCCGTCAATATAATAACTCCGTGTAACCTCTTTGTTGCGCATGGGTAATTTGGGATGGATGGCTGTAAGCATGATATTGTAATAAGAGTTGTTGTAAGACAAATTTAATTTAAAAGCAGGTAGATATAGCAGGTAAGATATTAGTTCTTAAAAGGTCGACACAGACTACAAAATAATATTACAAAGCGAGGACGCTTCGCACAGCGGCGTACCACTTGTTCATTTACCGGCATCATAACAAACTGGCTACATGATCCCCTGCCACCATTTTTTAAATGTTTGGGCGCTGTCTTTCAGCACTACGGGTTCGCCAATCATGGGCGTCATTAAATGGATGCTGTCTTTTTCCGCAGCTTTTGAAATATTTTCCAAAGGTTCGTACCAGGCGTGCATAGCTAAGGCATACCGGGAATTGTGCACCGTGAACAGACGCCTGGGCTGCAGGTCTTTTACCGCCTTAACCAGGTCTTCAGGAACAAGGTGTATGTATTTCCAGTCATTATTGTATTGCCCGTTTTCGAGTATAGCCAGGTCGATAGCGCCGAAACGGCTTTTAATGTCTGCGAAATGCGTATCGTAGCCCGAGTCGCCGCCCAGGTAGATATTTCCCGATGGCGACTGTAACATATAGGAGGCCCAAAGCGACTGGTTTCTTTTAAGGCCACGGCCCGAAAAATGTCGTGCAGGCAAGGCTGTAATAATTAAGCCGCCGTTTACATTGGTCTGTTCGTTCCAATCCAGCTCGGTTATTTTGTTTTTGTCAAAACCCCAGTATTCGAGGTGCTCACCAACGCCAAGGGGACAAATAACACGCCCTACCCTGTTTTTAAGGTTCAGCATGGTTTTATAATCTAAGTGATCCCAATGATCGTGGGTTAAAATAAGCACATCTGCATCAGGCAGATCTTCAGGATTGTAAATGGAAGTGCCATAAAAGGCTTTATTAAAAGCAGAAAGGGGCGATGCGGAAACTAAAACAGGATCTACCAGAAATTTTTTGCCGCTGATCTGCATGTATAAAGAGGAGTGCCCCATCCATACCAGCACATCTTCAGCAGGGCTGAGTTGTTGGAGGTTGGTTTTTATGGCGGGAATATCCTTACCGGGCCGAAGGTCTTTGATCTTTTTAAAAAGGAAATCATACATCACCCCGGCCATATTTTTATCGGAAGAGAAGTTGGGGGTAATGCTTTGGTTTTGAAAAGCCCCGTCCCTGTAATTGGGAGATTTTTTAATACGCTCTAATCTTTCGCCGGAAGGAGCCCTACCAAAGCTGCGCTGGTTGACGAATATTACTGTACCTGCCACTATAAGGAAGATAATGGATAATAATACCCACATTGTTTTTTTCAATTTATTTTTTAAAGAAGGGTTCATTTTTGGATAATATCAAGAAACAAAAACCGGAATGATTTAAAACAAAGACGAGCTGGCCGGAAATTTACTTTAAACATTGCCCAATTAAATCTTTCCACGGGCTTAGTGTGAATAAAAATGCTTAAAAATATTTAAAATAAAGGATCTGCAAGAAAATAAGCTCAAATGGGTGCTAATCTCTTCAGCATATAGGGCAAAAAAAGGATTTACTGGAATACCTCACTAAATGCCATATCAAAATATTATTTTGCCGGGGAAAAATTATTTTTTAGAAAAACACCAAAAATTTGGTAAACCAAACTATTTCCTTAATTTTGGTAAACCAATTTTTTGGTAAACCAATTAATATGGAAGAAAAATTACTCCAGGTCATTAAAGCAATACAGGTAGAATCGCCGGTTGATAAAATTATTAAACAGCTCAAAGAACTGATCGTTTCGGGGCAGCTAAAGCCGGGTGACAGGCTTCCGGCAGAAAGGGCACTGGCAGAAATGTTCCAGGTAGGGCGTGGTTATGTGCGCGAAGCCATTTTGAAGCTGGAATTTTACGGGCTGCTGAAAACCAATCCCCAAAGCGGTACTTATGTATCCGGCCTGGGCATTAATATCCTTGACAATATGATCACAGATGTGATCAACTTTAATAAGGATGATTTTAATGCTTTGATAGAAGCCCGTTATTACTTAGAGCTGACTTCAGCGAAGCTGGCTGCAGAGCGCAGGACTGAGGCTGATCTGAAAGAAATAAAAGAAGCGGCGCATCAGTTTGAAATGAAAGCAAAAAAAAATGTAGCTGCCGTGGAAGAGGATATGCTGTTTCATATCAAAATAGCCAAGGCCTCTAAAAATCCGATGATGGAATCCATGATCTTATTATTAATTCCGGACCTCATAAAAAATATAGTGGAGAATAATGTGTGTGGTAAAAACAGGAGCAAACAATCTGTACCGCAACACGCAGCACTTTTAAAAGCTATTGAATCAGGAAGCCCTGAAAAAGCAGAAGCCGCTATGGCAGAGCATTTAAGCGACCTGATTGCCATCAGCCGCGCAGGATATACTGCAAAGCAAATAGCTGCAAAAGGATTTAAGCAATAAATTTTAATACATACAACAATTGCCAGTGGAAAAAAAGTACTTATATACTTTAGGGCTATTCTTTTGCCTCATCTTTAGCGCACAGGCGCAGCAACACCCCAATATCTTAATAACAAAAGAAAAGATAGCTGCATTACGGGAGGGCATCGCGCAATATCCTTTGTTAAACGCATCTTACCGCGAAGTAGTGCAACAGGCTGATGCAGCCCTGGCGGAGCCTGTTAATGTACCGGTACCCAAAGACGGAGGTGGGGGCGTAACGCACGAGCAGCATAAAAAGAATTATACCAGTATTTATAACTGCGGCATTGCCTACCAGGTATCCGGAGACAAAAAGTATGTGGACTATGTAAGGGATATTTTGCTGAACTATGCCGCTCAGTATGAAAAATGGCCTCTGCATCCGGCAAAGAAAGACCAGGAGCCTGGCCGTATATTCTGGCAAAGCCTGAATGATTTTGTATGGCAGGTATATACCATACAAGGATATGATATGGTATATGATGCACTTACAGCTAACGACCGGCAGCAAATAGAAACACACCTGTTTAAACCTATACTGCATTTTTTTACAGTTGATTGTAAGAAAACATTAGACTGGATACATAACCACGGCACCTGGTGCCTGGCCGCCGTTGGCATGAGCGGTTATGTGCTGAATCAGCCGGAATATGTGCAAATGGCATTGAAGGGTTCCAGGAAAGATGGTAAAACAGGTTATATAAAACAATTAGATGAGCTTTTCTCTCCGGATGGATACTATGCAGAAGGTCCGTATTACCAGCGTTACGCAATGTTACCTTTTATCATCCTTGCAAAGACCATCAACAATTATCAGCCCGAGTTAAAGATTTTTGACTACAGGGATAAGATCCTTTCCAAAGCCATCAACACTACACTGCAAACCGCCTATACCAATGGTTTCTTTTTCCCGGTGAATGATGCCATAAAAGATAAATCCTTCGAAAGCCCTGAAATAGTGCTGGGCGTTAATATTGCTTATGCGGACATTGCAGCAGAGCCCGGCTTGTTGGATGTAGCCCAGCAACAACAAAAGGTTACGGTTTCTGATGCGGGCCTGGCAGTAAGCAAAGCGGTTGCTGAAGGCAAAACACAACCGTTTAAATATATTTCCGCCTGGTTCAAAGATGGCGCTAAAGGTGACCAGGGCGGTTTAGGCGTATTGCGTTATGGCGCCAACGAAGACCAGCAATGTATGGTGCTGAAAGCAGCTTCGCAGGGAATGGGGCATGGTCATTTTGACCGGTTGAATATGTTGTATTATGATCATAACACAGAAATGTTTTTTGATTATGGCGCTTCCCGGTTTATCAATATAGAATCAAAAGGCGGCGGTGGTTACCTGAAAGAGAATAATACCTGGGCAAAACAAACCATAGCGCATAATACATTGGTGGCAGACAGAACCTCTCATTTTAATGGTAAATTGAAAGACGCTGAATTAACAGCGCCGCAAATAACCGGCTTTAAACATACGCCGGCTGTACAATATTTATATGCAAAGGAAAACAAAGCGTATAACGGTATTAACTTATCTCGTTTAGCAGGATTGGTTACTATTCCCGGATTAGACAAACCTTTACTGGTGGATATTTTCCAGGCACAGTCGGTTAAGGAGCATCAGTACGATCTGCCATTCTGGTATAAAGGTCATATCGTGGCAACTTCTTTCCCCATCAAAGCTAATACCACGGAACTGCGCCCGCTGGGTACTAATAACGGGTATCAGCATATCTGGAATATTGCGGAAACACAATTGAAAGAGAATACCGGGTTTGTCAGCATTTTAAATAACTATCGTTTTTACACTACTTATTTTATACATGATGCACCGGTGAAGATAAACCTGGTGCGTACCGGGGCCAATGACCCGGATATGAATTTAACAGAGGCCAATGCTTTTATACAGTCTGCAGAAGGCAAGGGTGTTACCTCTTTTATTAATCTTACAGAAACCCATGGCAAAGTAGACCCTGTTAGTGAAACGGTAACCAGCGCCAAACCATCCATTACCAACCTTGCAATACAAAAAGATTCGGATACCAAATTCAGGTTAACGTTTTTAGCGAAAGGAAAACCACATCAGCTAAATATAGACTTAGATGCAAAGGATAACATTATAACTGTTCAATAACATGATACAAAGTCAATTATTCCAGATAGAAAACGAAGTGCCCTGGGAAACAGCCGGGGAAGGCATTACCCGGCAGGTATATGGTTACGATGATAAAATTATGCTGGTAAAAGCAAAATTTGAGACAGGTGCTGTTGGCACATTGCATGAGCACCATCACTCGCAGGTAACTTATGTGGAAAGCGGTGTGTTTGAAATGACCATCGGTGATGAGAGGCGCATCATTCAAAAAGGAGATGGCTACTATGTGCCGCCACATGTGGTGCATGGCTGTGTTTGTAAGGAGCCAGGTGTATTAATAGATGTGTTCAGCCCGCACCGCGAAGATTTTTTGAAAGGATAAAATTTTATTTGCCGTTTTAAATTACAAAGATGTATAGGTTTCCTGCTTTATGGTTATTGGTTATTTGCTCTTTGGTAAGTACCGCTCAGACGGATACGATGCAGTATAAAAAAGTTGAATTTCCTGAAGGCTATACTTCGCAACTGAATGTAGTATATACGAAAGTAGCCAATTGGGAAGGGCGTGTAGATCTTTATTTGCCGCCAAAGGCGAATGGTCCCAGCCCTGTAGTAGTAAATATTCACGGAGGCGGTTGGAACAAAGGTTCCAAAGAATCACAAACCGGGTTCAGCACTTTCTTCAAAAAGGGATATGCAGTGGCTAATATGGCTTACCGCCTTTCGCAGCAAGCAACGGCACCGGCCGCGGTTGAAGATGTGAGAGGTGTGATCATCTACCTTATCAACCATGCGAAGGAATTGAATATTGATGTAAATAAAATTGTATTAATGGGTGGCTCTGCCGGTGGCCACCTGGCGATGGTGGCAGGCTTTACGGGAAGCGATAAAAAGTTTGATAACAATTGCCAAACTTCAAAGCCGGTTCATATCGCTGCTATTATTGATAAATATGGTGTTGCCGATGTAGGAGAATGGAAAAGCAAATCGGCCCTTCAATGGCTGGGCGATAAAGCCGGCGATGCAACATTTATTCAATCCGTTTCACCCTTATATCTGGTAAATAGAAATGTGCCCCCTGTTTTTATAGTGCATGGGGATGCTGATCCCACCGTTCCTTATCAGCAATCGGTAGATCTGAAAAAGAAACTTGATGCTGCCGGAGTGAAGAACAGGTTTATCACTATACCTGGCGGATTGCATGGAAAGTTCAGTAAGGAAGAAAACTCGATGGTAAATAAAGAGATCATCAGCTTTTTAAAAGAACTAAATATTCATCAGTAATCATGATGCTATCACTGCTAAATATAAGTATAGGCATTTTGCTTTTTGCTGCCTGTAGTGCAAAATCAGGAGTTATTCAGACAGATCAGTTAGAAACGGGCACACGGCAAGCAAAGAGGATCATTCAGGTGGCTACAGCCACCGAATTAAAAAAGGCTTTAGCCGCTGCGGAACCGGGCGACTCCATCGTATTAAAAGATGGCAGGTATGCAGGAAAATTTGTGATCAGCAATAGCGGAACAAAAGCACATCCTGTTTTTATTACAGGAACTAAAGATGCCATATTGGATGCAGGTTCTATATCCTCGGGCTATGTGCTGCATATAACCGGCAATTATAATACCATTAAAGGCTTTACGGTTCAGAACGGACTAAAGGGGATCATGACAGATGGGGTTACCGGTGTAACCATTGATGGCGTTCATGTAACAAGGATCGGAACAGAAGGCATTCACCTCCGGAGTTTCAGCAGTAAAAATACGGTTCAAAACTGCATTATTACGTATGTAGGTCTGGAAACGCCCGATTACGGTGAAGGCATATACATCGGGTCTGCAAAAAATAACTGGGGAAAATATTCAAATGGTCAACCGGATAACTGTGACAGCAACAGGATACTGAATAATACCATCGGACCTTTTGTTACAGCAGAATGTATTGATATAAAGGAAGGCACAACCGGAGGGCTTATTAAAGGAAACCACTTTAATTCAGAAGGCATCACCGGCGCCAATGGAGGCGATAGCTGGATGGATGTAAAAGGCAATAACTACAGGATAGAAGATAATACAGGCTATAATCCCGGGGGGAATACCGCATTTGCTGACGGCTACCAGGTAAACTGTGCTTATCCGGGCTGGGGCAATAACAATGTTTTTAAGAATAATAAAAGCGAGGTTAACGCTTCCGGCTATGCTATAAATGTTCGTTTAAAAAGCAGCCAGGGCGAAGTAACCGGAACCGTTGTGTATGCGGATAACACAGCCATACGCGCAGCAAAGGGATTAACAAATATTACAGTAACGCCATAATAAATATTGTATGAAGATAAAAGGGCTGAGATGGTACATTATAACACTGATAGGCATTGCAACGGTCATTAATTATATAGACCGCAGCGCCATCAATATCATGTGGCCGTACATCTATAAAGATTTTGGTATTGCCGAAGCAGACAGTAAAAATGCGCTGGCGCTGATTACTACCTTTTTTATGATTGCTTATGCGCTGGGACAAACCTTTACCGGTAAGCTGATGGATGCAGTAGGTACACGCCTGGGCATGACCCTGTCTATTATGGGCTGGAGCATTTCCATAGCGCTTCATGCTTTAGCCAGAACTATTTTGTCTTTCAATATATTCCGGTTTTTCCTGGGCTTTTTTGAAGCAGGAAACTGGCCCGGCGCTACCAAAAGCAATGCAGAATGGTTCCCGGCAAAGGAGCGGGCCATAGCGCAGGGTATTTTTGGTGCAGGCGCTTCTTTAGGCTCGGTGATATCTGCACCCATCATTGCGGGCCTGTATATCGCTTTCGGCTGGAAAGCCACTTTTATTCTTATTGGTGCGCTGGGCGTTATATGGGTTATTCCCTGGCTGGTAGTGAACAAAGCAAACCCTGAAAAGCATCCCTGGTTAACAGAGGCAGAGCGGGCACACATTCTTGCCAAACCACAAAGCAATAATGACGCCCGGCCTGTAGAAGAAGCTCCGCCGCTTACCTGGAGGCAACTGCTGGCTGTAAAGAATACATGGGGTATTATCGGGTCAAGGTTTTTTATAGACCCTGTATGGTGGATGTTTGTTACCTGGCTGCCTACATTTTTAAAAGAGCAGTTTGCCTTTGATATAAAACAGATTGGCGCATTTGCCTGGGTTCCTTTTTTGTTTGCAGCAATAGGCAGCCTTGCCGGTGGCTTTTTTTCTTCCCGGCAGATAAGAAAAGGTATAGCCGCCCATAAGGCACGTAAGAACGCCATTACTGTGGGGTCAGTTATTATGCTGGCATCTCTTATAGTGATTGTTTGGCAGTTATCGGGTTTAAAAGACAGCCCTATGCTTGCAATGATATTAATAGGACTTACGCTTTTTGGATTTCAGTTCCTCATCAATAATATACAAACCCTGCCCAGCGACTATTTCCATGGTAAAAATGTAGGTGTTGTTTCCGGTATGGGAGGTACAGCAGCAGTGCTGGGCACATTAATAACTATCTGGCTGGTGCCGGTGGTTACCAAAACCAGCTATCATACGTTCTTTCTTATGGCTGCCATACTGGTACCGCTGGCGTGGATCACTATTAAATATGTAACATCAAAAAATAAAACACTAAATACTGCATCACTATGAAATAGCCATAAAAAGTGCTTCATGTACAAAAGGCTGATTATTCAGGCTATTCCATCTAACCATTAAAACAATAAAAAATAAACAGATGAAATTAAAAAGCAAAGTAGCATTAGTAACCGGTGGCGCCAGGGATTTGGGACGCGCTATCTCCATTAAATTGGCAAAAGAAGGCGCAAGTGTTGCGATCAATTATTTTGACAGTTCTGAAGATGCGGAAGAAACGCTTAAAATGGTAGAAGAAGCCGGTGGGCAGGGAATTATAGTACAGGGCGACATGACAAAAGCTGAAGATGTAAAACACTTCTTCGATGCTGCGGTGGCTAAATTTGGTAGCAGGATAGACATTCTGGTGAATGTTGTGGGGGGTATCATGGGACGTAAGCCGATTACAGAGCAGGACGAAAACTGGTATAATGCGCTGATGGACGTAAATATGAAAAGTTGCTGGCTTTGTACACGCGAGGTTGTTCCGTATATGACGGAGGGCGGCGCTATAGTAAACTTTTCATCGTTGGCCGCACGGGATGGAGGAGGACCCGGGGCTTCGTTGTACGCAACAGCAAAAGGCGCTGTGATGACATTTACCCGCTCCATGGCAAAAGAGCTCGGTCCGAAGGGGATACGGGTAAACGCTTTGGCGCCAGGAACGATTGCCACTTCGTTTCACGACAAATTTAACACTCCCGAAAACCGTGAACGCATGAAAGCCATATATCCCCTGCGCCGTGAAGGCGATGCCAATGATGTAGCCGATCTGGTGGTGTTCCTGGCATCCGATGATTCCGACTACATTACCGGAAGCAATATTGATATTAACGGGGGGATAAGTTTTTCGTAATGCGGCATTACGTAATCATATAATACAGCACCACTTTCCCGGCTTTTTAGAGGAGGCATAAAAAGTTTGGAAGGGTGTTTTGTTTTTATTAATTTTGGTAAACCAATTTTTGGTAAACCAGTTTGACGATGACTGGTATAATACTTTTGGATATGAAAAAACGAGATTGCTTACAACTGACCTGCATACTGCTTTTATTATTATTATCCGGCGCTTTGCTGGGCCAGCAAAAAGTGAAGGTGCAGGGAACGGTGCAGGATGAAGGAGGCAGCCCCCTGCAAAATGTTTCTGTTACGATAAAAGACAGTAAGCAGGGAACACGTACCGACTCACTGGGTAAATTCAGTATTAATGTAGAGCCAGGTAAAATTCTCCTGTTTGAGCATGTAGGGTTTCTTCCTTACGGGCAGGGCATTACAGCGGCTACTACTTTATCGGTTACCTTAACACCATCTGATAATAGAATGGATGAAGTGGTGGTCATTGGTTACGGTACACAATCCCGCGCTGCGGTTACCGGGGCTATAAGCAAGCTCAATAATAAAAACCTGGATGAGATACCTGCGGCGAGACTGGACAATGCGCTGACCGGTAAGATAGCAGGTGTGAATATTCAGAATGTTACTTCTGAAGTGGGCGCCGATCCGCAGGTACGGGTACGCGGATTTAAATCTATCAACGGCAATGAGCCTCTGGTAGTAGTAGATGGCTATCCGCTGCCGGATAACGGCCTGTCTTTTGTAAATCCGCAGGATGTAGCCTCGGTAGAAGTATTGAAAGATGCGGCAGCAGGCGCTATTTACGGTTCGAGGGCCGCAAACGGGGTTATCCTGATTACTACAAAAAACGGTGTGCCTGACAAACCCAAGTATAGCTTTAAAACTTTTTACGGGAAAAGCGAACCCTATAAGCTCAACACCATCATGACCTTTACAGAATATGCGAACCTGCTGTACAGCGAAGCTGCTTTGCGTAATCAGGACAGTACTGTTGCGGCAAACAGGAAAAACCTGATCACAAACCAGGAACGTGCAGCTTATATACTCGAAAATCAGATATCCGGCTATGCTACTGATTGGCAGCAATTAGGCCTCCAGGATGCGGGTATATTCAATGCGCAATTAAATATGTCAGGCGGAAAGAAGGATCTTAAATACTATTTGTCCGGCAGCTATCAAACCAACCAGGGCATCATGAAGTTCAGCCAGTCGGACAGGGCTTCGTTCAGGGCCAAATTAGACGGGAACCTCAGCCGGAAATTAAAGTTCAGTTTGAACATAAGCCCTTCTTATGTAAAAACAGATAAGCCTGCTGTAAATTATACAGATTATTTCAGGATGTACTCCTACCTGCCTGCTTATCATACCGCTTTTACTGCGGCTTATGCGCATCAAAACCAGCAATGGGCAGGTATTCTTCCGGGTGATTATGCCCAGGCACGTCATTTTAATGGATTGCTTTATGCAGGCTTAATGCCTGATGGAAGCTGGTGGCAAAGCTCCGGCCCGTTAGACCCCTGGAACACGCAAAACAATACGCCATTGTCCATAGCCAACAGGGAAAGGATATGGCAGACCAATTTAAGGTTGACCGGCAATTTTGATTTGTCTTATGAGATACTTCCTAAGCTCCTGTTCAAATCGGCTGTTTCAGGGTTTTATGGCAACCAGAAGTACAGGGACTTTACGCAAAGTGATGCCAAACAGGATGGTGCTGTAAACGAAGCTATTCTCAGAACACTGGAAACCTATGATATGCTTTGGGAGAATACGTTGAATTATACCAAAAAAATAGGAAACCACAACATTGGTTTGTTAGCCGGCTACACCATGCAGCAAACCTGGTTTGACAGCGCCCAGATAGTAGGCCGCGATTTTCCAACAGAAAATTTTGAAACAGTGAGCCAGGCCGGGCAAATAGACCAGGCGCTTACGTACACCAATAAATACAAAACAGCATTGCTGTCTTACCTGGGAAGAATTTCTTATGACTACAGGAACAAATACCTGCTGATGCTGACACTGCGGAGTGATGGCAGCTCATTGTTTTCGCCGGGTCATCAATGGGGTTATTTCCCTTCTGTTTCCGGAGGCTGGGTAGTAAGCCAGGAGCCTTTTATGAAAGCCGTGAAAAGCATCAGCAACCTGAAGCTGCGTGCCAGTTATGGTTTGATTGGAAACAACCGTGTGGTGCCGTTCTCTTATGAAAATCTTTTATTCCCTGGCAATTACAGCTTTGGTACAGGAGGTATTACTTTAGGCTTATCACCCAGTGGTGCGGTATTAGGCAACCCGCTGATAACCTGGGAGCGTACGTATGAAACCAACCTTGGCTTTGACTTAGGGCTTTTGAACAACAGGATTACTTTGGCGGCCGAATATTATAATTCCAAAACAGACAGGCTGTTGTACAGGCAGGCAACTATGTCGTTCCTCGGTTCCAACGAGTTTATTAATAATGCAGGGAGAATAAGTAATAAGGGTATAGAAATTGAACTGAATGCATCGCCTGTAAAAAAAGTAGATTTTGAATGGAGTACAGGAATTGTGTTTGCACGAAATGTAAACAAGCTGCTGGAATTGGGCGGTGAGCCTCATCAATACAATTTTGGAGAACGGAATGAAATTTATGCAGCCATTGTGGGACAGCCATCCATCCAGTTTTTTGGATATAAAACAACCGGTGTGTGGACCTCTGATGCTGAAATTGCTTCGGCACAGGCAGATGGGTACACATCCCCGCTTTCCCGTTATTTTCAAACCGGAGGATTAAAGTTTGCGGATGTAAATGGCGATAAAAAGATTGACCAAGACGATCGCGTTGCTCTTGGCAGCCCGTTCCCCGATTTTACATGGGGCTTTAACAATACCATCAGGTATAAAAACTTCGACCTGTATTTTCTTTTCCAGGGTTCACAGGGCGGAAAGCTGATTAACGGTGATCTGAATTATAACGAAACCAGGCGCTTCAACTCGCAGGTAGTGGCCAACCGCTGGGTAAGCCCTATGTTTCCCGGCGATGGGAAAACGCCTTATTTCACCAATGGCGAAAACTGGATGCTGACAGATTATGTGATGGAAGATGCCAGTTATATGTCATTAAGAAACGTGATACTGGGCTATAAGATTCCTGAAGCTGTATTAAAAAAAGGCGCCATAAAATCAATGCGGTTGTATTTCGCGGGGGATAACCTCTGGTACCTGATGGGAGGCAATTATCGTGGTATCAACCCCGAAGCACGCAGCACATCGGGTGTTTACAGTTCTCCTTTAATTTCCGGTTACCAACGCGGTGCTTTTCCTGTTATGAGAACCTATACAATAGGCCTCGACATCAATTTTTAAACGATTTATGCTTATTATAATGAAGAAGATACTGATCATATTGAACCTGGCTGCAGCAACAACGCTGTTTTCCTGTCATAAGATTTTAGACATTGATCCCATATCCAACCAGGGTGTAAATTCTTTTTACAAAAATTACAATGAGGTAAGCACAGCGCTTACCGGCTGTTACCATGGCATGCAGGCGCCGCTTGGTAATGAGTGGATGCTTACGGAGCTGAGAGGAACCAATTCTTTGCAGGGGGTACCTAACAGTACCAGTGCTCAAAATATTGAGCTGAACGATCTGGATATGTATATGCTGAATGCCACGCACGACAAAGTATACGATTACTGGCTGGCAACTTATCTTAACATCAGGTCTGTTAATCATGTATTGAAAAGCCTTGGTGTGAGCTATGCAGGAGGACAGGTAACAATGGGCGTTCCAACAGCCATAATGAACGAGCAGCAAAGAAACCAGCTGGCAGGTGAAGCCTTAGTGCTGAGAGCGTATCACTATTTTAATATGGTACGGTTGTTTGGAGGCGTATTCTTAATTACAGAGCCCGTTATTCCGCAGGAAGCAAAGAAAATACCACGCAGCCCGGCTGCAGATATATATACTTTTATTACAGCAGACCTTACAAAAGCCGCAGAACTTTTACCTGCTACCCGTTATAATAATATGAATACGGCAGATCTGGGTCGCGCCACCCGGTGGGCTGCTGAAGGACTACTGGCCAAAGTATATTTAACATCAGGCCAGAAAAGTAAAGCCCTGCCTTTATTAGATGATATTATCAGTAACAGCGGGCACGGTTTACAATCTTCTTATGCCAATGTCTTTTCCATATCCAACGAAATGAACAGTGAAATAATTTTCGCCGTTCGTTACAAGGCCGGGGGCTTTGGCCTGGGCTCTCCTTTTGCTAATTTATTTGCTGCTACGGCAAGCGGCAACGCTATTGTGAACAATGATGGTAATGGCTATAACTTTCCTACAGCAGGAACCATAGCTGCCTATAAATACCCGGCCAGTGCAACAGGTAAAGACCAGCGCAGGGATGTTACATTAGCGTATTACACGGCGGCAAAGCCCTATGTAAAAAAATTCTTATCGCAGGTAGTGACCCGCTATGATGCGGAAAATGATTTCCCGGTACTGCGCTATTCCGATATATTATTAATGAAAGCAGAGGCTGTTGGTTTTGACGGCCCATCAGGTGTTTCAGTTGGGCTTATCAACCAGGTAAGAGAAAGGGCCGGCGCATTGGCCTACGCCGGTGATGGCGATTTTGCCACTGTATTTTACCGGTATCCTGCAAGTGGCGATTTTGCTATTACTACTGCTCAGGCATTTACCGATGCGCTTATGCTGGAACGCAGATTAGAGCTGGCGTATGAAAACCAGCAGTTTTTTGATATGGTGAGACTGGGTGATGCCGTAACAATTATGAAAGATCATTTTGCGGCGGAGTACCCTAACCACTATGTTAACATGCGCCCGGTAATTACGCTTGCTGATCTGCAAAGCAGGGTTACTGCTGAAAGAATGCTGCTGCCGATCCCGCAACGGGAGATAGACACGAACGATGAGCAGGCTATACCGCAAAATCCAGGTTACTAACAATTAAAAAAAGGAATTATGCAATCAACCTTATTTAAAATATTTTGCTGTTTGTTGTGGTGCGCTGTTACTATCTGTTCCTGTAAAAAAAGTTACAACCCACCTCATGATGTAAGGACTAACAGTAGTATCACCACACAGGATTATACTTATAATACGGCAACAAAAAAGTTCACTCCTACGGATGATATAAAGATTGACATCAGCTCTCCCATGAGCGTCCGGCTGATCTATAGCTATTTAATGAGAGAAGGAAGGGCTGATAGCATCATCAGCACATTTTATGATTCTACAGGGAACAACAAGAGCTTTTCAATAACGTTTCCCGCGTCTAAATTTGCTAATATAAATATGACAGGCGCCACCGGCATACGTATGATGATAAAACATGCGGATAATTCTTATGATGAAAAAACGGTGAAGATTACATCATTTACACCAAAGATGCCGAAACTGAATGGCTTTCCTGAAACCATAACCCCGGATGATAATGACAAAGTGCATCTTACCGGCACCGCTTATTCCGAAAATGGCATTAAGCGCATTGATATTATGGACGATGCAAGTGGCAGCTTCACGGTAGCACATAGCATTACCAACTTAAACAATGCTCAAAATTACAATCTGGATTATGTTTATTCTTACCGGCCTAATGCAGGAAACCTGCGAATAGTGTTGGTTGACAATTTTGACCTGACGGCAACCGTTACCATAAGAATGCCAGTACTACCTTATGAAGTGTACCAGGATGTAAATATGGGTGCACAGGGTACTGCAAGTGTAACCATCAATAATAATATTTTCTTTGCTGAAACAGGTACAACGCTGGGTAGCTGCGAAATTCCTGCTAACGAGGCCACTATGGACTTCCTGTTTTACGGAACCAGCAACGGGCCTACATTCTATAGCCCTACCAATACCGCAAATGTTGCTGCTAATTTCCGTTGTAACGGCACCGGGTGGACAATAGGAAATGCTGC
The DNA here is from genome assembly GCA_049841335.1 of Niabella sp. Classification (GTDB taxonomy): domain Bacteria; phylum Bacteroidota; class Bacteroidia; order Chitinophagales; family Chitinophagaceae; genus Niabella. Next base: position 60,286 of record JASGDI010000049.1, read on the forward strand.
AGTATTAAAGGCAACAAGGTTCAGGGTTTTAGTGCCGGGCTCCTCTGCAGCGGTTGATAATGTATATGCGAAATATACAGCCAACACTATTGATAATCTTGATGAGGATGGGTTGTTTAATGGAATAGCCATTCCTTCGGGAAGCACTGCCCGGTACACAGCGCCTCCTGCCGAGCCAACTACGGGTATCTTTAATATTACAACAGCGTATTTGATATGGGTACGTATACCCAGGGGTGACGGAAGTTTCAGGAATTGTTTGATGCGTGCAAAAGAAGCCGTGGCGGCATCTACAGCAGGATTGTCTACCGTTAAGTTTGATATATTGGTACAAAAATAGGAGGAGGAAAAATGATCAGAGAAACCTTATACATTATCACGCTTTTATTGACGCTGCATATAGCGGCGGTGTGTAGCGGGAAATTGTATTCTATAAATAATAGCGATGATTTAAAGGCGCTTAAATTAAAACCCGGCGATACAGTGGTTATCCGCTCGGGTGTTTTGAAAGACCAGGCCTTTCATTTAAAAGGAGCCGGAACCAAAGAAGCCCCCATTGTGTTGATGGCAGAAAAAGCCGGTATGGTAAAATTGACCGGGCGGTCTGCACTAAAGATCGACGGCCAGTGGCTGATAGTAGATGGGTTGTTTTTTACAGACGGCTATTCTTTAAAGGAAGATGTAGTAGCGTTTTCAAAAAAATCGGCTTATTGCAGACTCACCAATACTGCCATTAAAAACTATAATCCACCTTCGGATGAGACCGAATATAAATGGGTGTCTTTATATGGAACAAATAATCGCCTGGACCATTGTAACATTACCGGCAAAAATCACCAGGGCGCTACAGTGGTAGTTTGGTTATCGGAAACGCCCAATTATCACAGTATTGATCACAACTATTTTGGCGGGCGGCCCCCGCTGGGCCGTAATGGCGGGGAAACCATTCGTATAGGCACCAGCGACTGGTCGTTTCATCCTTCTTATACTTTGGTAGAGGATAATATTTTTGATCAATGCGATGGGGAAATTGAGATCATCTCGGTAAAGTCATTGTATAATACCATCAGGCGAAACCTGTTTTATGAAAGCGATGGCATGTTAACATTAAGACATGGTAACTACAATACGGTGCGGGATAATTTTTTTATTGGTAACGGCAAAAAAAATACAGGCGGTGTAAGAATTATAGGCGAGCATCATATCGTAAGCAACAACTATATGCAGGGCTTACGGGGAACAGGCATAATGTCGGCCATTTCCATTATGAATACCGTAGAAAACCCCAAGCTGAATGAATACTGGAGGGTAAAAAATGCTGTAATAGACAGTAATATTATTATTGACTGTTCAGAGGCTTTTGTAATAGGCTCGGGGAAAGATGCAGTAAGAAAAGTGCCGCCAGACAGTGTTTTTATATCGTACAATTATATACAAAACGCCGGCAGTACTGTTATAGAGAATGAAAAAATTAAAACCCTGTTTGCTGGTCATAATAGGGTTTGGCGTAGCGCAGCACCGGCAGGGTTTACAAAAAGCGCCAGACAATTGCTGCAAAAGGACTCTAACGGCATCTGGCAGTTACCCGGCGACAACCTGCAGCCCTTCTGGCTTTCAGAAGCAATAGGGCCGGGATGGGATAGTGATATAAAAAAGGCCATCGGGAAAATAAGGATAAAGTAAAGAGCTCCCGCCTGTGCATAGTGCCGGCACGCAATACCGGCAAAGGGACCTCCGTTGTTGGTGTCGCACTGGAGTGGGTACGCTGGCAGAACCACCACCAACCTACTGGGCAGTATTAATCCACTTTTTCCAATACCACCTGGCTTGTATAACAGGCATCCACATACCATCCACTATTAACGGAAGTTGTATTGGGGCAAAGCCAGGTATCTCTCCACACAGGCTGCAGGAGCGCTTCCTCACAATCAGCGCCATTGGGTTTTGTGATTAATGAAAAAAAAGTATGCAGTATACTTTGGTGGTTTTGGAGCGAGATCCGGTACGTGCTGTCAGAAACACCGACGATAAATGTCCGCGACAGATCATGATCAAAGGCATTAGTAAGCGGGGAAACGTCTGTGTGCTCCATAGCTACATACTTCGACGGGCTGCCGGTTCCGGCAGCATCATCTGTATAACCATCTGGAAAAACATCTGCCGGCAGGTAGCTGTACGTATTGCCATCGGGCAGGGGCTGGTAAATAGTATAATAAGGGCGCGGGTTTATAAGCTTTATTGTGTTTCCGTCGTCTATGTAAAAAAGATCACCAAGGCTTCCGGTGTGGATAATGCTCCATAGGTAGGGGTTGTAAAGACTCTTATCTTTTTTGATATCCTCCAGGGTTTCCGGCGCTATCCATTCCCACTGTATGGCCTCATGGTTGGATACGAACCGGAAAACAAAGCAACCCCCATTGCAGAAATATTTGGTGCGGATGATATAACGACCATCTTCGAGCGCGGTTACCTTGTCTTCATCAGCAGGCTTACTGTCTTTTTTACAGGCTGGCAAAGTGATCATGAAGAACGCCAGTATTATTACTATACGGATCATTGGTTTCATTGTAAAGAGGTTTTATAGATGTATGAGTATGGTCTTTATCAAAAAAATTGATAAGATCATTTTGAACAACGCCAGGCTGCAATCAGCAAGGCGCAATGAAATAAAAAAAACAAAAGGCTCCATTCCTGCATCAATAACAGTATCGCCTGGTGCAAAAGGACAAATAGCGCGTATGCTGCAATGCTCCATTTCTTTACTTTATAAACAGCCACCATAAGTAGCACACCTGTTGCAGCAAAGCAGGACGAGTAAACAGCAAACCATAGCGGTAATAGCTGCCCGGTTTGTTTGAAACAGTAAACCCCCTCTGTTAAAATGCCTGCGCACCCTAGCACACAAATGCCTGCGAGTACCCGGTTTCTCTGGTTTCTGCTGCTGGGAATAAGGGGAAGCTCTTCAACGAAAAAACGCCTGCCCGATTTACCCGTATCCGTATACTCCGGAGGATTATTCTCATTTTTACTGACAGCAGGTTTGTTTTTTTTCTTTCCCGGCGTAGCAGGAAGGCAGCTGCTGTTCTTGTTTTCCTTATAAATATTTGAAACAGGCATAGGAAAAGAAAAGAGGTTAACAGAATAAGGAGTATTTTTCATAGTGGCTTTTTATTCATAGTAAGTATAAAAGTATTCAGCCGTCTGGCCATTTTCGGTACGGGAGCGGCTGTGGATCCAGCCTCTGTCATCGAACGTATAGCTGAAATCAACTGTCTGTGTCCTGATCGTATTATTATCCCGGTAGCGGTAGGTTTGTTTCTTGACAGGATGCGCCCCATCTTTCCCGAGAAAAGACTTTCCTTCGTTGCTGTTGCCAATTGTATTTGCCTTATCCGGGTAATAACTATAAACATTTGAGCTGTGCCATGCTCCGCCCAGTGTAGCGCTGATGCTGTCCAGCAAACCGGTATCGGGATTATAATAATAGGTACTGCTGTATTGGGTTGCCTGGTTGTCGTGAGATTTTATAAGAAACCCTTCAGCATTGTATTCATAAAAGAATTGTACTGCGTCGCCTACTCTATGAAGACTTTTTATAAGCCCCTTATCGTTCAGCTCATACTCAAATACCGTAATGTTATTGGCATTTTGGGTGATTGTGCGTCTTATTTTGCCGGGGGTGTAACTATACTCGTTTATTGTACCGTTATCGTCTGTTTTTACTACTCTTTTCTGTGCGTCATAAGTATAGGCAGCAATGTAGGCATAGCCTGTTTCTTTGTCGGTAATGGTTTTTATGAGTGGTATAGGCTCATTGTTTTTTTTCGCACCCTCCTTTTTACAGGAGGAACTCCAGAACATTGCCAGTAAAACCGTTATTAAAAAAATATTTCGGACTGATTGTACCTGTTGCATGATAGCTTTTTTTAGTAATACGTATAAATGGTTGTACTGCTGCCAGTGGCGTTATCGGAACTGATGGTCTTTTTTACAATACGTCCCTTTTCGTCATATAAATAAGTGTATTGGCTGGTGCGTATTTTTTCCCGGTAAACAGGTGGAGGTACAGCATTCCAGGTAACCACCGATTTTATGGGATGTGGCATACTTTTTCCCAGGTATAGCGCTCCTCTATTATCATTGCCGGTGGTTTCCTGTTTATCCGTATAATAAGTATATACCTGCGTACGTTCCCATCCGTTCCCTTCCGTGGTAATGCTGTCCAGCAGGCCGGTAGCGCTGTTATAATGATAATTGACAAACCGGTTGGGGCTGCCCAGGGTGCTTTCGGTTTTTCTATATCCCTCCTGGGTGTAGGATATAGCGGTGTTGCCATCCTTTGCAAGATAGCCATTGGCGTTCAGCTCGTAGGTAGTGGTTTGTATGCCATTGCTTTCCAGCTCTGTGGTCTTTAGTATCACTTTGCCGGGTTCGTAAGTAAATTCGTTTCTCTGTATGTTGTTTTCCACTTTCACATGGCGTCCCTCCCGGTCGTAAAAGGAAGTAGTAAACCCGATGTCGGACTGCTCGGTTTTAATTTTTGGTACCTGCCAGTTATTGCCGTTTGTATCATTGCCTTTTTTGCAGGCGATAACCAGGAGTATACAAACATTCAGTAAGAGGATGAATCGCATCTTTTTTCTTTTTAAAGCTTTTATTTATCAATATATGTGTATGCTGTTTTTATTGGAGCACTGACCTAAAGCGCTTATCATTACTGCCACGCTATTTCCGTTCCCCCATAATTGATCAGTCTTCCTTTGTCATCATACTGGTATTCACTTTCTGGAATGGTGCCACCACCGCTGCTACTGCTGAACACCCATTTCTGGGTAAGGGCGTTCCATGAATACCTCGATCTGCTTTCTGTTCTAAGCGCATGATCAGACGGATAAATAGCTTTTCCTGTTTCAAAAGGTACCACAATGCCATCTCCGAGGTGCTCCTGCCCAACGGCAGCGGTGCCGAAAAAATCAAGCCCCATATCGCGCCAGGTAATAAATGGTTTATCATAATACCCTTTATTAATAACGATAGAGTCCCTGGGTGTCCCGTCCGCTTCCTTACGTACGCGGCGCACCTGCTCCAGGTTATTGGCTGCATCGTAGCTGAAAGCGTATTGGGTACGGTTATACATGGTATTGTTCTCATAGTAAAATGTAACGCTTACCGCGTCCAGCCTGCCCTGTGCATCGTAACCGTAACCATAAGAACGCCAGCGTTTATCCGGATCATACACTTTGCCATTAACAATGCGTCCATTGATGATATTGTAGTCCCGTTTGCTATCCGGGTCAGGAACATCACCTGAGGTAAAGCGCTGCACGTTAATCCCTGCCGGAGTATAGCTGAATTTTAAAGAAGCAGAAGCACCCTGGTACAGACGCGAAAGCCTGCCTTGTGCATCATACTCAAACACGTAGGGAGAAGAACCGTCGTTCATAGATTTTACACGCTTACCTTTACTGCCGCCAGGTCCATCGCCTCCTTTTTTGCAGGCGGTAAACAGGCCAATGAAAAGGAGGATATAAATCAGTTGTTTCATAATAAGGATTGTTTATCATTAATAATAGGTGTAGGTTTCAGTTCCCGATTGTCCGCCTGAGGTGGTGAAGCTGCGGGTGGTAATGTGCTTGTGATTGTCGAACGTATAAGTATAGCTGGTAATGCTTACTGTAACACTGTTCCCATCCGGCCTCCGGATAGCTACCGATTTAACCGGCCTGGGAAAAGTGCGGGCATAGAACAGGCGGCCAAAATTTTCATCGCTGATCGTATTGACCTGATCATCTGCATATAAAAAAACAGAAGTAGCGGTCCACTGACCGCCTTTGTTGCTGCGCATACTGTCCAGCAATCCATTGTCCGGATTATAGTAATAACCGGTTTCAAAAACCGGTATGTCATTGGTATAAGTACGGGTGATATGCCCTTTATCATCATATTCATAATAAGTGATGGTATTGCCGCCCTGCTGTTGTTTTAATGTTACCAGCCCGTTGCTCCCGGTTTCATTCAGGTAGGTAAAAGTTCCGTCTGCATTGGCAATGGTGTGGATCACTTTTACCGGTTCATAACTGTATGTTTCCTTATAAAAACCGCCATCCAATTCAGCCTTTACCACGCGCCCTTCACTATCGTAGCTATAAGAAGTGGTAGTGTTGCCATTGGTAACAGTTTTGACCCGTAACCGGCTGCCATCCGCTCCTGGTGGTTCGTTTCCTTTTTTACATGAAGCGGAAAGCGTGGCCAGGAGCACAAATAGCAAAAGTGTTTTGGAGTAACAGGGTAGGATCGGGTTCATACTTAAATTTTTATAAAAACGAAAGGCGGTTATTGCCAGCTAAACGTATAGGAGCCATGCTTTATAATACGTCCCTTATCATCATACTGAAACATGCTTTCAGAGATACTATTTTCAATGAATACAGGTTGCCAGCCATTATTGTTAAAATTGCTGAAGTCCCTTCTTTTTCCTTCCATCCGTTCGTTCAGGAGCGCATGTCCGGATGGAGTAAGGACGCCTGATCCTGCAAATTGCCGGAGCTTAAAAAACGGGAAAGGGATATTGAGGTCTGTAATACCGGCTACTTTGTAATTGATGCCTGTTGTTGCGCTGCCGAACCAGTTGAACCCGATGTTCCCACAATCAAGGAACTTCCTGGAGGGGTCATAAGTACGGGTTATTGTTACCGAGTCAGATGGTGTGGCGTAGCGATTCCCATACATCTTTAGTACCTGTGTGTGATTTTGGTCGTTATAGGCAATATAGCAATCAAAACTCATGAATAATTGCCCGTTGCTTTGACAGCGTACCCCCGCTTCTGTCATACGGCCGGCATTATCGTATTCGTAAAAATAATCGTACCGCGTATCATCAGGCCGTGTCATACGGACGGATGCCACTTTATCATTCAGTGTGGTGAAAACGTATTTTTCCCTTAGCGGATCGGGTGCGGCCCCGGTATAATACTGGCCGGTAATAGACTGCGCATCGTACTGTAAGCGCAGTGAAGTATTCAGCGCGGGCTGGTTACTGTTCCTGTAATCAATGCGGATAAGCCTTTTCCCGGCATCGTATGTAAATGTAGCGGAACTGTTGTCTGCAGCATCGGAAATAACAGTGATCCGCTGATCCGTTTCAACCGGGTTTTTTGGAGCACTTTTTGTGCAGGCGACAAACAGCAACAGGCTGCCGGACAGCAGGGTATAAAGAACCGTTTTTTTATAGTGTAATGTTTGCATCTTCTTTTGTTTTAAATAAGCCCGTCTAACTGGATCAATAACTGCAACAGTTTCCCTTTTTCCATATCATGCTCAAAATGCTGTTTTGCCTGCAGTGCAATACTTTCTGTGTTTGTTTCGATGCCGATAAATTTATTAGGCAGATAAATGAATTGCATCCATTCAAAAAAGCCCGGCAGGGAATGAGTGTTCCTGTTATTATAGCTGAATACCCAGGAAGGTGTTTGTCTTTTCCATAGCTTCAGGGTCTTCATTTCATTAATGATCAGCAATACAATCAGCTGATCTGCTTCTATTCCGGCCATGATCATAGTATAATTAAGCATAAAGCTACTGCTGCCACAGAGATGCTCCCAACACCAAAAAAGAGAACGGCACTGCTGATTGAAGCAACGGTTGCTGAAACCGTATCAATGAGCAAAAGGCAATATTGACCGAGGAAACGGCATGAGCAGCCAGCTGATTATTTCATAATTTTGATTATACAATGAAGCGCTGGCTCCCTTTTAACCTGATAGGCTGGTTTTGCCTCCTGGCTGAAATCATGGACATGCACCAGCTGCACGCACAGCAACCCTACCAGTTTAGTACCTATACCACCGCTGATGGATTGTCAGATAACAGGGTTACCTGTGTGTTTAAGGACAAAACAGGATATGTTTGGGTGGGCACCAAAAACGGGCTGAATCGTTTTGACGGACATTCTTTTCTTATTTACCGGCCGGGCAGGCAAAAAAATACACTTTCGGGTTCCATTATAAATGATATAAAGCAAGACAGGTACGGGCATTTATGGGTAGCAACACAAAACGGGCTGAACAGGATCGATATGGTATCTGATACTACCATTACTTTTCTGCCTGCTGATACGCACAGCGATTTGAAAAAAACTATACCAAGTAACCTGATATGGAGCTTATATATCGACGATAACGATCGTGTATGGATGGCACCGGATATGCGCGATTTGTGTTATTACGATATAAGGAAAAAAAAGTTCATAAGCTATGGCTGGTTCAATTACCTGGAAAAAAACTTTCCGCACCGCCATAACAAGTATAACAGCGTCCGGAAAATATATCGGAAATCTGAAAACGAGCTCTGGTTAGGTACGTCTGTCGGGCTTTTTAGTATAAATATACATACCGGCGTTTTCACCCATTATCCAAGTTGGGAAGCGGATCATTTTATACAACTGGTAAGTGACAGTGCTGCCAATACCGTTTATTTTATTCAACAACCGGGCGATGCTGTTCAGGCACTTCATAATAATAGCGGGAAAACACAAACGATACCGTTCGGATCAATTGCTGCTCCCGGTTATAACGATTTTGGTAATAAACACTGGCTCCCTGCAAATAATCAATTGCTTCAAATTGATCCAGTTCATCAAACCTTCAGCAAAATCTCGCACGAAACAGATAATTTTTATTCATTGCCGAAAGGAAATTTAAACACTGTTTACCACGATGACAGCGGATTATTATGGATAGGCAGCGATGCGGGACTTTCAAAAGTAAATCCCAATCCCGGGGCCTTTCAGTTTTTCCCGGTATTTGATAATAATGTGGCGCCACTTAAAGCAGAGAGGGATCTGTTTCGCAGGGATCATCTGCTTCATTCCATTCTTTATGACAGTACTCATTCAAAATTTTATCTCAGCTCTTCCACAAAGCACTGTTTTCTTATTATCGATAGCAGAACAGGTAATAAAAAAACAATCACAGCAATAAATGGTATTCCTCTTAAAAACTGCTCTTATTTATATAAAGACAAAAAAGGAATGATCTGGATACTGGCTAACCGGCATGCCTTTATTTACGATCCGAAGAAGAATGAATTTACGACAACCGCATTCAAATGTGCTGCTTCTTTTTTTACCGGTATGACAGAGGATGCAGACGGGAATATGTGGATTGCCGGTTATAACGATGGTGTATATAAATATGATTTGCATAGTAAAGTGACTACTAAGCTGATCTGGAAAAATGAACATAATTCAGAGCTGCCCACTTCTTTGTACTTTGATGAAAGAACAAATAAACTATGGGTCGGGACATTTTCAATAGGCCTGTACAGCTATAATATTCGAACGGATCAGTTTCAATTTTTTATGCAGTCGGCCAAACCCGGAGGGATTAACACCTCGCTGATAACCGGTATCACTAAGGGCAAAGATGGGAAGTTGTGGATATCAAGTTATGCGGGGGGAGTGATCATTTACGATCCGTCAGTGACGTCCGGAAAATTCATATCTGTTAATACGGCAAATGGTTTGCCTGATGACAATGTATATTCGATTATTGCAGATGGAAAAGGTAAAATATGGGGAACAACCTATTACAGCCTTTTTTCTGTCGATGAAGGTAGCAGGAAGGTTACAGTGTATGACCGCAATCACGGGCTGCACTATACCGACTTTCACAGCCGGTTTATATTATCAGAAGA
>JASGDI010000050.1:0-40355 GCA_049841335.1 Niabella sp.
GAGACTACAAAGATAAGCAGCCCGGCACACGCTTGTTTCAGCTATATATTAATGATAAGCCGATGGACGAAGCGGGCCGCCATGGACGGGACGGATTTTACTGGGAATTAGTGGGAAATGTAACTTTAGAGCAAGGACAGGCTGTTATGAGAATACACGACTCCCGCTCTAATTTTGCGAGGGCGGATGCTTTTTTCTTAACTTCTGATGCAAAATTTAATCCTAATACAGAACAAATTATAGCACTACGAAAATATAAAATCTATCCTGAAAAGGCCGTTACACAATCCGTTTCTCAAGGAAAAAATTTTGAACCTGTTAGCATTCCTACCGGTGCTAAAGAGATAGCACTTATTCAAAACGAATTCGTAAGGATGCGGATTTTAGAAAGCAGTAAGGGGAATGCTATCAACCTTACTCAAAAAATAGAAGTTAAATCTAAGAACAGTTGGAAAAGCTTAGATGCAAGAACAGAAGACTGTCAGCTATTTCTTTTGAAATCGTCAGATCCAGGGGTGTCCTTTAGCTCTTTTTATCCATCATGGAGAGGAACCTCCGCTGTAAATTCATTTGTCGTTAAAGGAAAAACATATCAAACAGCAGATGCCGTCGGTGCGCAGAATCCGTTCTTGGCAGGAGCTATTTTTCTGTCCAGAATTGTGAAAGTAAATAAAACTACTGATGAAACACTTGAAGTTACTTACCGGCTTGATAATGCGGAAGAGATTACTTCAGAATGGAGGTTAAAGCAAAATGAGCGTCATCTGCATGTAAGGTTTAATTACAAAGTGCCCGAATCGGCTTTTTACAGCTTCTCACTTTCTGCCTTTCAGGGAATTGAAAAAAGTAAAGTTGCCAACGTGCAGCTACCACCTATGTACCAATATCAAAGGGTTCCGGAGAAGCAGAATTTAATTCCATTAGCACTTACTCCTATGCCTGTAAGTATTGTTGAAACGAAATTACAGGGCAAGCCGTTTAGTTTTTTTATCACTCCTGATCCGGATAATTTGTCTGGAAAATGGGGCGCTTATGATGTTGGGTTTTCCCTGAAAAACTATGACAACCTTGTACAGCCTGTTGCTTTTGCTCCTGTATTGGGGCTCGAAGGTTCAAAGGTTGAAAAAAATAAGACACTTCAGAAATCATTTAAAATTGGTATGCTGGAAGGCGGCTGGGAAACCTCTTTGGAGTATGTGTCTGACCATATTTACGAGGTGCGTGATTACAGAAGGCAAACCACATCTCTGACCACATCTGTTTTTAATCAGATAGATTTGATGAAGAATGATGAATTCTCAGGTTGGAACAACGATTTTAAAGGGTTTTATGATATTGAAGCAGATCCAAAACTGGCCCTAAAAGTGGTGAACCCTTCTCCACTCGCCGTTTTATCAGCAGCAATCCTGACGCGGGATGAAGACCTGTATATCAAAAGAAGCCTTCCTGTTATAGAATATACGTTATCTCGTAGAGGTTACAGATGGGGTGTAAATACCGACCCTAAATCGGCCATCAATCCTGCTTTTAAAGAATTTGGACCTTATAATACACAGTTCAACACGGCCTATTTTGACGGGCTTAGCAGATTATTGGGAGGTAAAAACCCGTGGATAAAAAAACTCGCCTTGCCCAACGGGAAACCGCGTTATAGCAAAGGATATGGTACTGACGAAACATGGACCGGCGATCTAGCCGCTTACAGGCTTACGAAAGACAAAGGCTGGCTTACCAGTGCAATAGATAAGGCTGATAAATTTATCGATAAACAAATATATGGTCAGAAAACGGGCATTTTGGGGATTGTTCCGTTCTATAATGTTTCCAACTATCCCGCCTGGTTCGATCTATTGGATTTATATGATGTCCATCAAAAACAAAAGTATTTGGATGCATCTGACTATGCGGCTCATTTTACTCTTGCAGGTATACGCTCTTATCCTAAGGTGAAAAATAAGCCGATGACAATTCACCCAAATAATGAATACAAGGGCAACGCGGATGTTTGGTGGAAAGGGACTGAAAGGTATAAGATGGGTTATCCGCGTCAGAAGGGAGATGTAAAAGAAAAAGAAGTTCCGGATTATGTTGTTTCACCTGTGGGGCTCGGTTTAGAGCAACCTATGACGTTTTTTACGGGCGGAGAAGGTTTAAACCATGTGTACATGTCAAGTTGGGCGCCATCTTTATTACGCCTTAATACTGCTGGTAAGCGCCCCATTTTTGAGGCGTATGCCCGTAATGGTGTTATCGGCAGGTTTTCTAATTACCCGGGGTATTATGCCGCAGGGTACACAGATCTTCCGTCAGACTCAATCTATCCATATCAGGGGCCTGATATAACTTCAATTTATTATCATCATATCCAGTCGCACCTTGCTTTGACACTTGATTTTTTGGTTACTGAAGCGATTCAGCGTTCTAAAGGGACGGTGAATTTTCCTTACGGGAAGCAGCAGGGTTTTGTTTGGTTTAATAACCGGATATATGGTGGAGAACCCGGCACAATTTTATCAGATAAGAATGCTCACATTTTCCTGAGAAAAAACCTGATAGCTTTTGATAACGAACAGGTAAATTACCTTTCTGCTCAGTCAGACTTAAATTTTTACATCATCGTGCTAAACGAATCGGATAGCTTTAAGAAGACTAAGCTAAAATTAGGAAAAGAGGTAGCGGATAGGGTAAGACTTGATCCTACGCTTTTCAAACAAGGTGATGTCAAGGGAGAAAAGCTACAATTACAGGGAGATGGCTTTGATTTGGATCTACCTGGAAAAGGGATATCAATTTTGAGATTTCCTCTTAAAGAGAAAGTGGTCAAGGTTGACGAGAGTCTCGTTCAAAACGGATTTGAGGAAATTGAGCTGAAGGAACTCGGCTGCCGATTGTATGTATTTAGGATACGCTCTCCGTTCGGTTGGGACTCTTTCTACGGATACCTAACAAAACCACTTGCTGTTCGTGCTAAGGCTAACCTGCAAATTGGCGGTGTGGAAAACGCAGGTGCATTAAAGTCTGCTTTTCCATATGAATGGTCAACTTATAAAATCAATCCTGATGATTCAATCTCATATACCCTAACGGTTGTGAAAGAAGATGGTGAAAAGTTGGAGTATAAAGGAGTCTTGTAGTAAGGATAAAAAGCAAATTATTAATCTTATAAATGCATTGAAAGAATGATATTCTCTAAAACACACTTTATTTTTTTACTGGTGGTATTGTTTACGTTCAGTTCGGAAAGCAGGTCACAAACGAATATCAAATGGCATCTCCTTCTACATCAGCCAGGTAAAGAGCCTTACATTGTTGGCAACTTCATTGACAAATTCGAACGCCCTGTTAGGCTTTATAAGAAAAGCAACGGTATAAATGTTACTGCTACTTTTGAAAAAGTCAATGATCAAATACAGTTTACTGCGATTGCTTCTTCGAGTCAAAAGGATAGTTGCTATATTTCGCTTCAAGCTACCTACATTGAGGGTGAAACGTACACCTATTTAGGAGAACAAAAGGAAGACGAAATTTATCGCCAAAGTCCCCATAACCCTGAAGATGGAAGCTTTGCAGAGCTTATGAGGCAGGATGTGCCAATGTTTGCAATAAAGGATTCCACAGGCTTTACGGTCGCCATAAATAATTCACCTGTTTTTTATGACAATTATACGGTACAACATATAAAGCCCAGTATTAAACAGGTCACGATATCATCAGGTGATGATGGAAAGGGAATAAATCCTTTGCCGAAACATTTAAATATAAAACCCTATCACCATTTAGTTGAAAAAGGTAAACCTCATACATTTTCAGGAATTATTTTTAAAAGCAAGGCTAATAATATTAACGACCTCAGGAAGGATGTTATGTTAGGTGTTGCAAAAAGATGGAGTGGAATTGAGGATCGGCTTGGTGCAACATCTTGGGCGTCAAATTATATGTTGTTACGTAAGAATGAAACGAAATATAGTGACGTTTGGGTGGTGGCTGGAAATATATATGCACATAAGCAATTCACCAGAGACGGGTTTTGGCAATCCTTCGTGTTGCCAGCAGAATTTGCGGCAGAATGTTATAGGCATGAAGCGGTTAGCCAGGCACAGGGGGCTGAGCGCCCATTATTTACACTTATTTGGGCTTATAGAACTAAACTTAACGGAGGAGAAGTCAATATGGCTGCAGCCCGGAGAAGTTTGAAGTACATCGATGATCATATAAAAGATAACAAATTTTACTCAAATAATAATCCAGTAAAAAAGGATTTCCAATACTGGCTTGACGTCGTTGCATTTGATATTGATGATGTAATTACGGCCAATCAGGGCTTAGCTGCTGTGGCTTTATTGTCAGCAGAAAAATTAGGTTTGAAACCAAAATCTTCTGCTGATTTGGTTATAAAGCAGTACCAGAATATGTTCAACAAAGAGAAAGGGTATTTTCCGATAAGCGAGAAGAAAGACCTGCTATCGGTTGATGTGCTAATGGGGGATTTACTAGCTCAAGTATTGTTTGATCGCCCTTTGCTCAGCTCTGATATGGTCAATTCAACTTTTCAATCAATAACCCGCCGATCAAAAACGCCTTACGGGTATAAGATAGTAAGTATGCCAAATGGTGATTATGCTTTGCCCGAATTATATAATGCAACAGATTTTAAAGTAGATCCAGGTCTTGGAAAGGGTGTGGGGAGTTATCAGGCTGGAGGCTCCTGGTACTTGTACGATATGCTGTTTCTTTTAGACTGCTACCTTCATAAAGTTCCGGGGGCAAAAGAGGAATTACTTTGGCGAGGGGCACTCGATTTTAAACTCGGGGGAACATTTTTTGAACACACAAATACTGTAACCGGTATTCCAGACAAACCTAATCAGGGATGGAATGCGGCTGTTTATTCTATTTGGAAAATATTAATGGACAAAGGACTAGCTGATCAATCTTTATTAGACGCAATTAAATAGAGAAAATGGTTAAAACAATAAAGAAAACAATCATCACTGTATCTTTCCTATTACTGTGCGCGATAGCTACAGCCTTTTCACAACCAGTAGTTGATCGTAAGGTTTTTCACAAGCAGTACATTAAGAAAGTGGCTACAAAAGTGACTCATTGGCAGTTACAACATCCGAAGCACGACCCTAGAGAATGGACTAACGGTACATTCTACGCAGGGGTATTTGCCGCCTGGAAAACAACCCGTTCTAAGGATATTTATAGGGCTTTATTGGATATGGGCAATTCCCAGGGGTGGATGCCGTCTCTCCGTTGGTACCACGCTGATGATATAGCTATAAGTCAAACTTATCTGGATATATACAGAAAAGAGCGGAAACTATACATGATACAACCAACCATCGACACTATTAATGTCCTGTTATCTAAGCCATATCCTACTAAAAGTGACTTAGATGTCATCAAATGGTGGTGGTGTGATGCCCTTTTCATGGGACCTCCGACTTTAGTGAAACTGGGCATGGTAACAGGAGATAAGAGGTACCTCGATGCAAATGACGAATACTTTATGGAGACCTACAACCTTCTTTATAACAAGGAAGAAAAACTCTTTGCTCGAGACGTCAACTTTCTTATCAAACCTGATGGGTCTGGTCGTCGAGAGGCCAATGGGAAACGTATATTCTGGTCTCGGGGGAATGGATGGGTAATGGGGGGATTAATAAGGATCCTGGCAGAATTACCAAAAGATTACCATAAACGTCCATTTTATGAAAATTTATTTGTCGAATTAGCCCATAGTATAGCTAATCTTCAGCCAATGGATGGCCTATGGAGAGCAAGTCTGTTGGATCCGGATTCCTATCCCGGGGGGGAGGTAAGCGGCTCTGGATTTTTTTGCTACGCATTGGCCTGGGGTATAAATAATAAATTGTTGGACAGAAAGCGCTTCTTGCCAGTGGTAAAAAAAAGTTGGATCGCTTTGACTAAGTGTGTAAATGAAGAGGGCCGTGTTGGATGGGTACAGCCAATCGGGGAAACTCCCCAAAAGAACTTTAACAAAGATAGCTGGGAGGTTTATGGAACCGGAGCATTTTTGCTTGCAGCTAGTGAAGTAATCAAACTAAAAAAGTAATTGATATTTAAAAGGAGTAGAACTAATACTGCTTCCTATATAATCAAGTGTGAGCACGAACACTGACTAAGAAAACGCAAGGTATGAAAAGTATGCATAAAACAATACTATTAATAGCATCAACACTGCTCTATTTCCTGGGAGTTGCAAATGCGCAGGAATCCTTTTCAATTAACTATGGTGAAGCGAAACTCCTCAACCAAGCTACAGATGGTTTTAGAGGTATTTGGTATATGCAAATAGGGGCAGGTAAATATGGTAAAGTGGGGGATAAGTATAAGTATAAATACAGCGGTGGGCTAGGAACCTATCCATCTAATCATTACCCGTTTTCCGTCTATTCGCAAGAAGCGGACAAAACTTTTTTTTGTTATGGAGGCACTGATGAGGCTGGCGAGACGCTGATCCATACAGTTTCTTATTTTGATCACAAAACGGAGAAAGTAGCTCGCCCTATGGCAGTATTAGATAAAGCAACTATCGATGCGCACGATAATCCTGTAATACAAGTCGACAAGGATGGATATATTTGGCTTTTTTCAACCTCACATGGGAAAAGTAGACCGTCTTTTATTCATAAAAGTAAACAGCCTTACGACATCACCTCATTTGAGCTGGTTCCTGCTACAAAAGTGGTAAATGGGAAAAATGTTCCTTTGGACAACTTTTCTTACCTACAAGTATATTACTCCAATGTGGATGGGTTTGTAGGGTTATTTACGCACTACGAAGAAAAAAAAGGAAGGGTTATCAGTTATATGACCAGTACAGACGGTAAAGAATGGTCTGAATGGAAAGATTTGTCTGTTCTGGGAGTTGGTCAGTATCAGACTAGTGGAAATCAGGGGAATAGAATAGGTACGGCTTTCAATTACCATCCAGACCGCGCTGTTCGGGGAGACCTTGATTTTCGTACAAACCTCTACTATCTTCAGACCAAAGATTTTGGCAAAACTTGGCAAACGGTATCGGGGAAACCTGTCGATTTGCCTTTAACTGTTGTCGATAACGAGGCGCTAGTCTATAACTATGATGTTGAAGATCGTACAGTGTACATCTGCGATGTGAATTTTGATCATATGGGAAATCCGGTAATTCTTTATGTGACAAGCAAAGGACCAATGCCGGGTCCGGAGGACGGCCCAAGAGAATGGCATACTGCATATTGGACTGGCAAAAAGTGGAGTATACATCGTTTTGCACTTGCCAATAATAACTACGACATGGGCTCTATTTATGTCAACAAGGATAAGTGGTCCATCATTGCGCCAACGACTGTTGGTCCACAAGCGTTCAATACTGGGGGGGAGATGGTGTTATGGTACTCTTATGATAAAGGTAAAAATTGGGTGAGAACCAAACAACTTACAAGCAATAGTATATTCAATCATACTTATGCCCGTAGGCCAGTGAATGTACATCCTGGGTTTTACGCATTATGGGCAGATGGTCATGGGCGCGAGAAGTCTAAATCCAAGTTATACTTCTCTGATAAAAATGGAAATGTTTATAGATTACCTGAACGGTTCAATACTCCTTTTGCAGAGCCTGAGCCTTTGACAAAAGCAAATGAAAAGTGAATTCAAAATGAGGATAGTTAGCGAGGGCTTCATCAAGTTCGAGATACCCGACCGATCCAATAAGGAGCAGGGGACTTTCATCAAGGGATTTCCCTATTCCGTGTCGAATGAACAAATTAACACAGTACAAAAGCGATGACTTTAACAAATAAGCAGCAAGACAGAGTTTCGGGAATGTACGGTCTGTTAAAAGCGTTATTTCTGATTTCCGTACTTCTCAACCCTTTTGCCGTGGTATTCAGCCAAGATGACGTAGTATTGGAAAATAGGGACTTGAGTTTCAGGTGGAATAAGACTGCACAAGGCTACGTGCTCGCAGAGATCATTCTGGACCCAATGGTAAAGGCTATATCGATACCGAATACAGAGGGACGCTATATCGGTTTGTACTCAAAAGACAGACCAGACACGACTATGAATACCCAATTGATGAAAGCGGCGCAGGGATATGTTTTTGATGAATACAAGTATATTGTTTCACGGTGGAAAGATAATTTTCGGCCAGTGCCGCTCAATACGGCAGGACAGGTTATATCGTTTTGCCCCTCGGAAGCAAGATCCAGTTCGGGATCCGTAGAGTTCGTACACCGTACAGAGCAGTTCACTGCAGTTGCGACGTGGACGTTGGATCGTCTTTATATGCACGATGTTGTTGTGGAAATGAGGATAAAGGCTCATCAGGCTGGGTATTTTTCCTTTGCCACGCCTACACTTTTCACCACGGATCCTGCAAACCTGGAATGGGCTATGCTGCCAGGCTATTTCCAGGGGCGGACTATCCAACCAGATTTGTTGCGCGCCTACGCCTACGGCCAGGGGATACCAGGGATTCCTGTAGTGGTACGAGAGCGTGCAGCGAGTACCCTAGCTCCTCTTATCCAAAATAAACAGGGGGTTACCTTAGCAATGATTGCAGAGCCCGGGACAGCCATGGATCCCTGGGCAAAAAACGAGGATTCGCGTAAGGAATGGAGATTGGGATTGTCGTTGATGGATCGGCATGCCCGGCTTTCGCCCACGCTCTACCATCCCGTATTGGGAGAATCCGGTTCTTATATGAATCCCGGCGACGAACGCATATTCAAATTCAGGTTTTCCCTGCAGCAAAATAATTGGTTTGAAGTATATAAGCATGCTATTTACGATGTATATGATTTTAAAAAGAGCATACAACTAAAAAACACGGGAGAGTCGCTTACGAACCGTATCTTATCAATGCAAAAGTACCTCAAGGACGACAACACCTCGCTATGGAATGTCCATCGCTACCAGGATCTAGATATCGGCGGCCAATCGTACCTAAGCGGTGTAGTGGGATCTGATAGGGATGCCATGAAGAATGCCGATTACGGAGCCATGTGGATGTTGTCGAAAGTCACCGGAGACACCATGTTGAACGAGACCCGGCTGAAGCTCGCGAGAAATTTCAAGCTGGCGCAACAGCATACGGAGAAAGGCTTTTTTCAGGGGGCGGCCGTAGGGCAGTACTACTTGTGGAAAAGCAAACGTTTTACCGAAGAATGGGGTAATTATGTGGAGCCTATCGCCCTCACGTACTATACCATGCTCGACATCGGGAATATCCTGCTCTTCGAACCGCAAGATGTCGAGCTCAAGGCACGCCTGAGAAACGGGGCGGACAAATTGTTGGAATGGCAGCAATCCGACGGTAGCTGGCAGGTGGCTTACGATAGGCATACCAAGCAACCTGTATTCACCGATCAATTGGATCTGCGCCCCACCTTTTACGGACTTTTAGTGGCCTACCGGTTGTTAGGGGATACAAAATACCTGAATGGTGCCATCAAAGGAGCCGACTGGTACGTGGAGCAGGCGGTAGAGAAGGGTCATTTTCTTGGTGTATGTGGAGATGTGCGCTTTGTACCCGATTTTGCTACCGCGCAGAGCGCCCAGGCACTTCTGGACCTCTATGAACTGACGTCCAAAGATGCCTATCTATCGGCAGCCATTGAAGTGTCCAAGTTATACACGGCATCCATCTATACGCATCCCATTCCCTCACAAAAAGCAAAAGAAGTGAAAGGGAAGCGTAAAGAAGACTGGGAAATTACCCAGGTAGGACTCAGTTTTGAACATGGTGGTACATTGGGGTCTGCGAATGGGGGTGGGCCAATTCTTTTGGCTAGCCATGCGGGACTTTTTGTGCGCATGGCTGGTATTACCGGTGAGAGACTGTTTCTGGACATGGCGAGGGCTGCTGCATGGGGAAGGGATGCTTTCGTGGATTCGGCCACTCATGTGGCTTCATATTACTGGAATCGAATGAACGATGGAGCCGGGCCATTTCCGCACCATGCATGGTGGCAAGTGGGCTGGATTACCGACTATTTGGTGGCAGAAATTACGTTGCGATCAAATGGACAAATTAACTTTCCCCGTGGATTTATTACGCCAAAAGTGGGCCCGCACCAAACGTATGGGTTTATGCCCGGCAGTATATATGGCAGCCCTGCCGCACTGTTTTTAAAGGAGGGGGTTATAGAGCCAACTAGTACTAGAATCGATTATTGCATGGCTCTGGATAGTGATGCTCAAAAGCTTTTTTTAATGCTGTTGAATGATTCATGTGATCCTGTCAATGATTTAGTGAAGTTAAACTTGCAAAATGTGTCTGGTAGTGGCATGTCCGATTTTTATGCGGCGTATGAGATAGACCACTCAAATAAAAAGCAGCGTATTGATTCTAAAGGAACAGAATTTAGAATTGACATACCAGCTTATGGGCTGAAAGTTATAGAAATCAATTTCAAAGAGAACACTTTATAGCATGAATGATAGTAAAAATATAAAGGGACGTATGTTAGCTTGCAAAGAGCATCTTCTTTAGGGTAATATATTGTAATACTGTATGTTAATAATTGTGTAAGGATAAAAAATAATAGATGTACAAAAAGTGAATTATGAACAGGCAATTTTTAAGGTTAACCGTACTGGCAGTTTTAAGCTGTACGCAGGGTTTTGCGCAAAAGAAACTGAATATTTACCACGACTCGTGGATAGACTTTAATAAAAACGGTAAAAAAGATGTGTATGAAGACAGGACACAGCCCATTGATAAAAGGATTGCCGATTTACTCTCACAAATGACACTGGACGAAAAAACATGCCAGATGGCCACTCTTTATGGCTATAAGCGGGTGCTTGAAGATGAATTGCCTATTGCCGACTGGAAAAACAAAATCTGGAAAGATGGAATTGCCAATATAGATGAGCACCTTAACAGCCTTCCTTATCATCCGCATGCAGTATCAAAATATTCATATCCTTTTAGTAACCACACTAAGGCTATAAACACCGTTCAGAAGTGGTTTATTGAAGAAACAAGGCTTGGGATACCTGTTGATTTCACGAATGAAGCCATACATGGCCTCACGCATGACAGGGCAACGCCTTTGCCCGCACCCATAGCAATAGGAAGCACCTGGAACAAATCATTAGTTTACAAAGCAGGCGAAATAGCAGGCAGAGAGGCAAAAGTGTTAGGTTATACCAATATTTATGCTCCGGTATTGGATGTAGCCCGCGACCAACGTTGGGGCAGGATAGTGGAAACATACGGTGAAGACCCTTTTTTGATTGCCGAACTGGGCAAGCAGATGGTTCTTGGTATTCAAAATCAGGATGTGGCGGCAACGGTAAAGCACTTTGCCGTTTACAGTGTGCCTAAAGGCGGGCGTGATGCAACTGCAAAAACCGACCCGCATGTAGCGCCAAGAGAACTTCACCAGATTTTCCTGTACCCTTTTAAGCGGGTAATTCAGGAAGCAAAGCCTATGGGAATCATGAGCAGCTACAACGATTGGGATGGTGTACCCATTACAGGAAGTCATTATTTTCTGACACAGTTGCTTAGGGAGCAATACGGGTTTAACGGTTATGTTGTCTCAGATAGCAGGGCGGTTGAGTTTCTCTATCAGAAACATAATGTTGCGGAAGACAATAAAGGAGCGGTAAAGTTAGCTGTTGAGGCTGGACTGAATGTACGTACCGACTTTTCGCCTCCAGACAGTTTTATCCTTAAATTGAGAGAGCTTGTAAACGAAAGGCAGGTGTCTATGAAAACCATAGACGACCGGGTTGCTGATGTGCTAAGAGTGAAATTTATGTTAGGCCTGTTTGACAACCCGCTGGTTGAACCCAACAAGGCAGATAAAGTAGTAAGTTCGGCAGACAGCAGGGATTTTACATTAGATTTATCCAGACAGGCATTGGTGCTCTTGAAAAACGAAGGAAATACATTGCCTTTAAATAAAAATTCAGTTAAGAAAATTTTAGTTACAGGTCCTTTAGCAGCGGCAACTACTCATTCTATCAGCAGGTATGGCCCTTCCAATATTAATGTTGTATCTGTTTTGGAAGGATTGAGAACGTATGCCGCAAAAAACAAAATTGCAGTAAGCTACGAGAAAGGCTGTGATATTATTAACCCGGGTTGGCCCGAAACCGAAATTATGCCAACCGAACTGGATGAAAATGAGAAAAAATCCATTGAAAAGGCTGTAGCCGAAGCAAGGCAATCAGATGTAGTAATTGTGGCATTAGGAGAAGATGAACATATTGTTGGAGAGCAGCTTTCCCGCACAAGTTTGGATTTGCCCGGCAGGCAACTGGAATTGCTAAAGGCATTACACGCTACAGGAAAACCTGTTATCTTGATATTGATAAACGGAAGGCCTTTAACCATTAACTGGGCACACCATCATATTCCGTCTGTCATAGAAGCCTGGTTTCCGGGCAGGGACGGCGGAACAGCCCTCGCTGAAACAATATTTGGAGAAAACAATCCGGGAGGAAAGCTAACCGCCACGTTTCCGAAAACAGTAGGACAGGTAGAATATAACTTTCCGTTCAAGCCTTTTTCGCAGACCGGGCAGCCGGATTTAGGCCCGAATGGTGGAGGGCGTTCACTTGTTGAAGGATGTCTTTACCCTTTCGGACACGGTTTAAGCTATACGCAGTTTGAATATTCTGATTTACAGCTCAGCCCTGAAGCGCAACGGCCAGCAGGAGAGATTCAGGTTAAATTTAATGTGCGTAATACAGGAAAATATGCTGGCGATGAAGTAGTGCAGCTTTATGTGAAAGACAAGGTAAGCAGTGTAATCACCTACGACAGCCAGTTGCGTGGTTTTGAACGTATCAATTTAAAGCCCGGCGAAGTAAAAGAAGTCAGCTTTGTTCTGAAACCGGAAGATTTAGCGCTGTTAGATTTAAACATGAAGTGGGCTGTAGAACCGGGAGAGTTTGAAGTAAGGATAGGAAGTTCATCCGAAGATATCCGGCTTAAAAAAGTTTTTAGAATAGTAAAATAATAAAAAATGCCCGATTTAAAATCCGTAGGGCTATCCAAATCAAATAGGATGAAATACCTCTTAATATTCTTATGTCTTTTTGTTTTCAATAGAAGTATAGCGCAGAAAAAAGAACCTTTGGCTGACCTTGTAGAGTACGTGAACCCTTTGATAGGTTCTGATTCCCACTTAGGTTTATCAAACGGAAATACTTATCCAACCATTTGTCTTCCTTTTGGAATGAACACATGGGCGCCACATACCGGTAAAATGGGAAACGGGTTTTTGTACACCTATTATTCCAATTTTCTTTATGGGTTTAAGCAGACACATCAGCCTAGTCTCTGGATAAACGACTATGGCCAGTTCTCTATAATGGCGGTAACGCAGCAACATCAATTCCCGGAAGAATTGCGCAAAAGCTGGTTTTCCCATAAAGTAGAAGTAGCCAAGCCTTACTATTATTCAGCATATCTGGGCGACCATCATGTGAATGTTGAGATGACACCGACAGAAAGGGCTGCATCCTTTCGGTTTTCTTTCCACGAAACGGATAGCTCCTATATTGTAATAGATGCCCTTGACAATGGGTCTTACATTAAAATTATCCCGGAGGAAAATAAGATTATAGGCTATTCTACTAAAAACAATGGAGGAGTGCCGGAGAATTTTAAAAACTATTTTGTTCTGAAATTTGATAAACCCTTTTTAAATAACGCAACATGGCGTGGTGACAAGCTCGAAGCTAAAAAAACGGAGCTGAAGGATAAACATGTAGGCGCTGTTGTCGGGTTTGATTTAGGAAAGGGAGAAGTTTTGCGTGTTAAAGTAGCTTCCTCTTTTATAAGTCATGAACAGGCGGAACTAAACTTGAGAGAGATAGGAGATGACAGCTTTGATGTTGTAAAACGTAAAGCAAAAGACATCTGGAATAAAGAGTTAAATAAGATTACCGTTTCCGGAGGAACTATTGACCAACTGAGAACTTTCTACTCTTGTTTGTACAGAATGCTGATATTCCCAAGAAAGTTTTATGAGTATGACAAGAACGGAAACATTATACATTACAGTCCTTACAATGGCAAAGTTTTGCCCGGCTATATGTACACCGACAATGGCTTCTGGGATACATTCAGGGCACAGTTTCCTTTCTTTAATCTGATGTATCCATCTCTGAATTCAGAAATAATGCAGGGACTTGTGAATGCTTACCATGAAAGCGGGTGGCTGCCGGAGTGGGCAAGTCCCGGTCACAGAGATTGTATGATTGGTTCTCATTCTGCCTCCATTATTGCTGATGCCTATCTGAAAGGCGTTCGCGGATTTGACATCAATACTTTATACAAAGCGATATTGCAAAATACAGATTCGGTAGGCCCTGTAAGCTCCGTAGGGCGATTAGGAGCAAAATATTATAATAGTTTAGGTTATATACCTTGTGATGTGGGCATCAATCAGAATGCATCAAGAACGGTGGAATATGCTTATAATGATTTTGCTATTCATCAATTAGCCAAAGCGTTGAACAGGCCGCAACAGGAAATAGACCTGTTTGCCAGAAGAAGCCTGAACTACCGAAACCTGTTTGACCCGGTTACAGGACTGATTCGTCCCAGAAATCAGGACGGTACATTTTTAACACCTTTCGACCCATTCAGATGGGGAGACCATTTTACCGAAGCCAATAGCTGGCAATACACCTGGTCTGTATTTCATGATGTGCAGGGGCTTAGTAACTTACTGGGCAGTCAGCAGAAATTTATAGAGAAGCTTGATTCTGTGTTTTCATTGCCCCCAATCTACGATATCTCCTATTATAAAAGAGGAGTAATTCATTTGGTAAGGGAAATGCAGGGCGTAAATATGGGACAATATGCCCATGCTAATGAGCCAATGCACCACATGGTTTACATGTATAATTATGGTGCGCCTTGGAAAGCGCAGTATTGGGTGCGTGAAATTATGAATAAGCTGTATACGCCAAATCCCGATGGCTATTGTGGAGACGAAGATAACGGGCAAATGTCCGCCTGGTATGTTTTTTCAGCAATGGGTTTTTATCCTGTTTGTCCTACAACAGATGAATATGTTATTGGAACTCCTTTGTTCAAAAATGTTCGTCTGAAACTTGAGAAAGGAAAAGAAATAGTTATCAATGCGCCAAACAACAGTGTTAGTAACAGATACATCAATTCAGTAAAAGTCAATAAAAATACATACACAAAGAACTGGTTAAGTCATAAAATATTAACAGAAGGGGCTGTGGTTAATTTTGATATGGTAGAAAAACCTAACAAAGTGAGGGGAACAACCACGAAGGATTTTCCTTACCTGTTTTCAGATGTTTACGCTAAATAAAACTAAAGATTCTAATTTAATAGACATAGATGAACATACCATATCATACAGTACATTGGAGAAGGCTAACAGAAATTTCCCGGAGATTGCTTATTGTTTCTTGCCTGGGTTTATTGTTGAACCTGTTCTGTTTACCGGCAACCTTTGCGCAAGATTTGGCAGAAGGAATACACATAACATCGCCTGATGGTAAATTGAAGATGACAGTATTTCAAAAGAAGGTAAACGAAGCATCAGAATTGTTCTACAAAGTAACCTATGGGGATAAGCCTGTGATATTAGACTCAAAACTTGGTTTAAATGTAGATAACAATGCTTACTGGAGGAGAGATTTTGTCATAAACATCATAAACAGAAGAGAGAATAATTCGGAATGGAAGCCGGTTTATGGCGAAAGAAGTGTGATAAAAGACCATTACAACGAAATTGAGTTGGAAATGTCCAAAATCAATTTTACCGATAGAAAAGTGCGTTTTTTTGTGAGAGCCTATAACGAAGGGATTGCTTTCAGGTTTGATTTCCCTGAAGGCCCCAACGGAAAGAGTGTTTTTAACATTACTTCAGACGAAACTCAGTTTGCATTTCCTCAAAATACACAAGCATGGTATACCAAAACAGCCCAAAGCATCTACGAAAAAGTGCCTTTGGCAGATTGGAAACTAACAAGCGAACGGCCATTAACGTTACGGTTGGAAAGTGGACTATATACCTGCCTTACCGAAGCAGAAGTAATCAGCTACGTCAGAACAAAGTTCCAGCTAAAGCAAAAAGATATTATTGGTTGTGCAATCGAGGGAGATGTTATTTTAAATCTACCCTTTAAAACTCCCTGGCGTGTTATCATGGTTGCAGAAAAACCGGGAAAACTGCTGGAAAATAATGATATTATCTTAAACCTGAACCCACCAGCTAAAATAGCTGAAATATCATGGATAAAACCAGGTAAAGTGCTGCGGGAAATGACACTGACAGTTGAAGGAGCTAAAAAAGCCATCGACTTTGCGGTTGCTCATAATTTGCAGTATATACATTTTGATGCTGGCTGGTATGGCAGAGAAACTGTGCCCGAATCAGATGCCTCCCGGTTGATGAACAGCGTAGACCCCAGAAAGCGGAAACAGGCAGATACGATAACAAAGGGATATAATCTGAATTTACAGGAAGTTCTGTCGTATGCAGAAGAACGCAATATTGGGGTTTTCCTTTATGTGAACAGGATAGCGTTGGCCTACCAGTTAGACCAGATTTTACCCTTGTATAAGCAGTGGGGAATAGCAGGAGTAAAATTTGGTTTCGTTAATGTTGGCTCCCAGTACTGGACTACATGGTTACATGAGGCAGTGAAAAAGGCTGCAGCAAATCAGTTATTGGTAGATATACATGATGAGTACGTTCCTACAGGCTTTAGCCGAACCTACCCCAATCTATTAACTCAGGAGGGGATTTATGGAAATGAAGAAATGCCAACAGCAACGCATAATGCCACCCTGCCTTTTACAAGATATATAGCCGGTGCTGCAGATTATACCATCTGTTATTACGATAACAGGATTAAAACAACACACGGGCACCAGCTGGCTTTATCAGTAGTTTATTATAGCCCGCTAAATTTTCTGTTCTGGTATGATAAACCCTCCAGTTATGAAAACGAGCCCGAAGTAGAATTTTTTTCTAAAGTACATACCGTTTGGGATGATACTAAAGTTTTGCAGGGAGAGATAGGAGAGTTTATTACAGTTGCAAGGCGTAAAAAGGACGATTGGTTTATCGGTACAATTACCAATAATGACAGCAGGGAATTACAGCTTTCATTTGGTTTTTTGCCGCCGGGAAAGAAATATGTTGCAACAGTCTACGAAGATGACCCTACGGCTAAAACAAGAACTAAAGTCAAAGTAAAAAAAATAATTGTGGACTCTTTCTTTAACTTGAAAGTAAAATTAATGCCGTCTTCAGGACAGTCTATCTGGTTGGTACCGCAATAAGCCGGTGTTTAGGATACTCGTGTACTAGTTGCGATGATGTTTCAACAATTAAAATAATTAAATACCTCGGTGTAGAAACAGTTATTGTACGGCAAGAGCATAAAGTTAGCTTCTGATAAAAGGTTGTTATTGAGGGTTGAGTTTTTTGTCGGATAAAGGTGTTTTTGTACGTTATTCAATAGAAATGATGACTATAAATAGTATACAAAAAAGGATATGCTTCGTGCTTATAGTACTGGTTGGGCAGCTCTGCCATGCTCAGGATAAAGCCGATCTTGAGAAAATTGCTGCTTCCCAGGGAGGAAGCACTCCTTTATTATTTGCCGTGCCTGATGATAAAGAGCAACCAGTAGCTCCCGGTAGTTTTTATGATGAAAAGGAATGTCTGGTACGGTCGGGCATACCCAACTTTTTCGGTAAGGTGCATAAGAGAAAGGATATGACGGTAGCATTTATCGGTGGTAGCATCACCCAAAGCAGAGATGGTTATCGTATGCAGGTAGCCCGCTATATGCAAGCCCGTTTTCCCGGCATACATTTCAGATGGGTGAATGCAGGAGTATCAGGTACAGGAACAGATTTGGGAGCATTTCGCATACGCGAACAGATACTTCAGTATCAACCAGACCTGATCTTTATTGAGTTTGCTGTCAATGGAGCCTATCAGCCAGGAATGGAAGGCATGATTCGCCAAATCATTAAGACAGATCCGCACATAGATATATGTCTGATTTATACTATTATGAATGGTCAGACAGAGATTTATCAACGTGGAGAGATTCCTCAGCATATCCAGGGGCTTGAAGATATTGCCAGTCATTATAACCTTCCTTCCATCCATGTGGGCATGGAAGCAGTTGAGCTCGAAGCACGGGATAAACTTGTTTGGAAAGGCTCTTCGGAACAGGCCAAAGATCGAATACTGTTTTCAACGGATGGCATCCATCCGGGAAAGGATGGAGGCAATCTCTATGCTTCTGCTATTGCACGCGCATTAGAAAAATGTAGCAGGTTGACAACCCGGCTTGCACATACGCTTTCCGATCCGTTAATCACTGATGCATGGGATGCGGCAGGTATGTACAAACCGCAACAAATAGCCACGTTTGATGCCGGATGGAAACTCCAGGCTACAGAACAATCAAAGTTAGAGCCATTCAAGGGATGGTTTGATACTGTTTTGACTGCGGATAAGCCCGGGGCTTCATTAACCTTTTTTTTTGAAGGAGATCAGTTTGGTATTTTCGATATAGGTGGGCCCGAAGTAGGACAGCTTTCCGTTTGGGTAGATGATAGCCTGTTAAAGCTGAATAGAGTTGTTGATAAGGGATACCGGTTATGGGAAGCGGGCGGTTTAAATGCTGATGCTACCCTGAACAGGTTCAACCAGTTTTGTAACAACCGGTACCGGGGGCAATATGATGTGGTCC
Source organism: Niabella sp. (assembly GCA_049841335.1). Classification (GTDB taxonomy): domain Bacteria; phylum Bacteroidota; class Bacteroidia; order Chitinophagales; family Chitinophagaceae; genus Niabella. The sequence continues at coordinate 18,748 of JASGDI010000050.1, forward strand.
AGCTTCAGCCCGGAAAGCATAAGGTTATTTTGAAAGTTTCCCAGGAAAAAGCGGATAAGAAAAAAATATTGGGCAAGATCCGGTGGGGTGACATAACAGCAAATCCGGAAAAATACGATCATACTGTGATTTACTTAGGCAGGATTTTACTTAGGGGTAGACCTATTGGAAAAAATTAGAAAAGATGGATTTTCTGGAAACAACCAGGTCAGTTCAACTCAATTAATGAAGTTAAATGAATGATGTCTATCCACTTTGAGTTGAAAACTTGTGCTCTCGTCCTGATGTTGAGCGGACAAAATTAGTGAGGTGGTAACGTTTTAGGGGGCTTTAAAATAGCCAAAGACTGATTAATGAATAAAGACTGGTGAAAAACATAAACTGAAAATAAAAAAGGACTTAATGATAAAACGAGAACGCGAGAGAAGCAGAAATCTGAAATCTGAAAAACTTAACACAGATCTTGCTATCATCGGTGGTGGTATGTCAGGTGTATGTGCGGCTATAACAGCGGCAAGACAGGGGTTAAAAGTAGTATTGGTACAGGACCGTCCGGTGCTGGGGGGTAATGCCTCCAGCGAGGTAAGGTTGTGGATATTGGGCGCCACTTCGCATATGGGCAATAACAATCGCTGGAGCAGGGAAGGTGGTGTAATAGATGAACTGCTGGTAGAAAATACCTGGCGCAATCCTGAAGGTAATCCTGTAATATTAGATATGATATTACTGGATAAGATAACACAGGAAGAAAATATCACTTTGCTGCTGAATACCGCGGTTCATGAAGTACAAAAGGGCAATGATGACACCATCAAAAGCATTAAAGCCTTCTGCAGCCAGAACTCAACAGAATATATCATTAGTGCACCGCTGTTTTGCGATGCCTCCGGTGATGGGATAGCAGGCTTTCTTTCCGGTGCTGCGTTCAGGATGGGTGCAGAATCCAAAGAGGAGTTTAATGAGCCCATGGCTCCGGATGCCGGTTACGGCGAGCTGTTGGGCCACTCGCTTTACTTTTATACAAAAGATACCGGCCGGCCGGTAAAATTTTATCCACCTGCTTTTGCAATTGATGTTAAAAAAGAGATACCGAGGTTCAAAAGTTTTAATGCCAAAGAGCATGGCTGTAAATTGTGGTGGGTAGAACATGGAGGGAGGCTCGATACCGTACATGATACAGAGCAGATCAAGTGGGAGCTGTGGAAAGTAATTTACGGTGTATGGGATTATATTAAAAATTCCGGCAACTTTCCTGAGGCCGAAAATTACACTTTAGAATGGGTGGGAACCATACCCGGCAAAAGAGAAAGCCGCAGGTTTGAAGGCGATTATATTTTAAGCCAATCTGATCTGATAGAACAAAAAACGCATGACGATGCGGTGGCTTATGGTGGCTGGTCTATTGACCTGCATCCTGCCGATGGGGTGTTCAGCGAACGGCAGCCCTGCAACCAATGGCACAGCAAAGGAGTGTTCCAGATACCATACCGATGTTACTATAGCAGGAATATCAAAAACCTGTTTCTTGCCGGGCGTATTATCAGTGTCAGCCATGTGGCCTTTGGCGCTACCCGCGTGATGGCTACCTGTGCTTATGGCGCACAGGCTGTGGCTGTGGCAGCGGCACTTTGCCTCAAACATAACAGGCAGCCTGCAGAACTATACTATCATGGTTATATATCAGAATTGCAAAAGGAACTTATTAAAGCCGGGCAGTATATACCGGGTGTTGCTTTGAAAGATGAGGAAGATATTGTGTTACATGCCGCCATAAAAGCCAGCTCTGAACTGCATTTTAAAGGATTTACGAGAGATGGACTCCCGTTAAAACCGCTTTCCATTGCTGCCGGTCAAATGTTACCTGTTCGAGCCGGAAAAATACCAACAATAAGTATATGGGTGCAGGCAACTGAGGATACAAATCTGCAGGCGGAGTTAAGGCTAAGCAGTCGTTTAGGTGGGTTTACTCCGGACACTATCAAAGTAGTTCAGAGTATTTCATTAAAGAAGGGGGTGCAGGAAGTGACCATTGATTTTGACTGTGAGATAGATGCAGATCAGTATGCATTTGTTTGCTTTGCAAGAAATGAGAAACTATCATTGGCGTATACGAATGAGCGGATTACGGGGTTGGTCTCTGTTTTTAATGGTACCAATAAGGCCGTTTCCAATAATGGTAGACAGGTAGCGCTCGTAGGGTCAGGGGTAGACTCATTTGAATTCTGGTGCCCGCAGCGCAGGCCAGAAGGGCAAAATCTTTTCTTAAAACTATCTCACACAGTTCATGCTTTTGAAGCAGAAAATATAAGGAACGGCACCGACCGTCCCACTATACAACCCAATGCCTGGGTAGCTGATTGGGATGATGAGGCCCCTGCTGTTGAACTTACGTGGGAACAGAAGCAGGCCATAAGAAAGGTCGTTCTTGTGTTTGATACCGATTTTGATCACCCGATGGAATCGGTATTAATGACCCATCCAGAAACAGTGATGCCTTTCTGTGTAAGAAATTATTATATAGAAGATGAGAACGGGATAGTAGTTTATAAAAAGGAGGATAATTATCAAACAAAAAATGAAATAATATTTGTTGATCCTTTGCAAACAAGGAAGCTGAAAATTATAATGGAGCATCCCAATACAGATGTTCCGGCATCTTTATTTGCCATCAGATGTTATACTAAATAATTTAAAAGATCATGATAGATACAGCGGTAGTCATTGTATTCTCTGTTTTTATACTGTTAGTGGGCATCAGCTTTTCCCGGACAGGCAGGAACTTAAAATCCTTTTTTGCAGGCGGGGAATCCGTTCCCTGGTTCATCGGTGGGTTATCCCTGTTCATGAGCTTTTTTTCGGCCGGCACATTTGTAGCCTGGGGCGCCATTGCTTACCAGCATGGCTGGGTGGCGGTTACTATACAGTGGACCATGTGTATAGGTGCGCTGATCACTGGCCTGTACCTGGCACCAAAATGGAAAGCTACGGGAAATCTTACCGCAGCAGAGTTTATCAAGGCAAGGCTGGGCAGTAAGGTGCAGAAAAGCTATATCTATATATTTACTATTGTATCTGTATTTATAAAAGGGTCGGTCCTGTACTCTGTGTCAAAGCTGGTATCTGCATCGCTGGGATATCCCTTAATACCTGTTACTATTATACTCGGTATCTTAATGATCTCTTACACTGCAGTAGGCGGCCTTTGGGCCGTAATGGTTACAGATATATTGCAGTTCGTTGTCTTAACGGCAGCAGTCATTATTATACTGCCGTTGGTGTTTAACGAAGTAGGCGGAGTGCAAAGCTTTATAGATAAAGCACCGGCAGATTTTTTCAATCTGACCAGCGGAGAATATACCTGGGGGTTCATCTTCGCCTTTGCCATCTATCATATTTTTTACATCGGCGGCAACTGGACCTTTGTACAGCGTTATACCAGTGTAGACTCACCCAAAAGCGCTTCAAAAGTCGCCTATCTTTTTGCCGGGCTGTATATTTTAAGCCCTATTCTGTGGATGCTGCCACCTATGGTGTACCAGGTCATTAATCCCTCGCTTGCAGGCCTGGATGCGGAGAATGCTTACATCATGGTATGCAAGCAGGTGCTGCCCGCAGGGCTTTTAGGATTAATGCTGACAGGCATGTACTTCTCTACTTCGGCCTCTGCCAATACAGCGCTCAATGTAGTATCCGCAGTTTTTACCAACGATATCTATAAAGGCTCTGTCAACCCCCATGCCGATGATAAAAAGCTGATGTTCGTGGCGCGCGCTTCTTCGTGGTTTTTTGGCATATTGATGATCCTGATCGCGCTGGGCGTACCTTACATCGGGGGCATTGTAGAATTTACTTTAAGTGTAGGTGCTATTACCGGCGGCCCGTTATTATTACCGCCTATCTGGGCTTTGTTCTCAAAGCGTTTATCGGGAAAAGCAACCATATACATAACCGTAGTCTCCCTTTCTGTGAACCTGTTGTTTAAGATGATCATACCTTTTATCAACGGGTATACATTATCGCGGGCCAATGAAATGCTGTTAGGGGTATTGCTGCCCTTGGTGATGCTAATCATTTATGAGCTTTGGGTGAGAAAGAAAATGGTAATGAGTACTGATTATGAAGATTACCTGAAGTACAGATCGGCAAAGAGAGCGGCGGCAGTGCAGATAGACGAGGAAGAGAAACAGGCAATCAGAAAGCAGAATGTATTTGGGTTAAAGATGATAGCTTTCTCACTATTGTTCATGTCAGTGCTTTTATTGATCCTTGCCTTTATTACCACAAAAGGTGGCAATTTGGTAGCAGCTATTGCTGTTGCTATAATGCTGGGGGCAGTTATACCCTGGCGGGCTTCTAAAAAGAAGTAAAAAGAGAAGAAAAAAAATATTATATTTTAAGAGCGGGGCATCTGTCAGGGTGGACGCATAAACTTGCGAAATATAACCATTCAGATATTATTCGGAATACGAGTAAGGTGCTAAGAGCGTATTGTTTAGCGATATTCTTTATAAAACATCTTCCTATACTAATTCGTGTATTTGTGGCCTACAATACTCCTGCTTATAAAGACCTGAATCTGCCAAATTAATTTGTACGTTCGCCCTGGGACGTCTGTTTTTTCATAACCGGATTAATTATTACTTTTATTATGTTTTATTAACTTACAGAGATCATAAATGAAATCTAAACTTGACCGTAACAGTGAGTTGCCGCTCCATATACAAGCAGAAAAGCTCATCAGGAAATTAATTGTATCTCCCGAATTTGCGAATGGGCAGCTACTTCCCAAAGAGGTAGATCTGGCAAAACAATTGGGAATTTCCCGGTCAACGCTCCGGCATGTGCTTAATAAGCTGGTGTATGATGGTCTCTTAACAAGGAAAAAAGGGGTGGGGACCAAAGTAGCTAAACAGGTAATTCCTGCTAAGGCAACTGAATGGCTTAGCTTTTCGCAGGAAATGAATTCCAGGGGGATCCCTATCAGGAATTTTGAGATGCACATAAGCTGGTGTAACCCGCCCCAGGAGATATTTGACTTTTTTTCAATGAAAAAAGGCGAAAGGGTGCTGAAGCTTGAAAGGCTGCGTGGTAAAACTGATGACCCTTTTGTTTATTTTATATCCTATTTTAATCCTAATATCGGCCTCACGGGGGAAGAAGATTTTAACCGCCCTCTTTATGAAATATTAAGGACCGATTATTCTATTATTGTGCATGACTCCCAGGAAGAGATCAGCGCAAAAAGTGCAGATAAGTTCATTGCTGAAAAATTTGAAATAGAAGAAAACTCGCCTGTTCTTTTCAGAAAAAGACTTGTGTTCGACAATTACAAAACACCCATTGAGTATAATATTGGCTACTACAAGGCCAATAATGCTATTTATTCTGTTATAAGCGCCAGGGAAGCATTGGCGCCACGATAGGCTTAACTTTCAGCTAAGGCTACCGTTAAAAATGCAGTTAATAAATACGGACTTTTACATACTCCTTTATATTATTATAAGAAACAGTAATATTGCCCGCTATTGTGTTAGTGCTGCTGGCAGTAAAGGTGTTGCCGCTAATGGTTCCCAGCTCAGGTGCGCAGGATAAGGAAACGTTACCCAGGTTGGCGTTTATCAGGGCGCCATATTGGTTATATCCCAGTGCTTTTATTGTAATGCTTTGTCCTTTAGAAATACGTACATTATATTTATCTGCTGCTATCCTTGTTATTTGATTATCCCCGGGTGCTGATGAGATCGTAAATAAAGCGTTACCAACAGCTCTGGGAGTGCCGTCGCTGGGCGTGTTAACTATGCCAACTTCCTTTACAAACATTGCAGAAGAACCCCCGCCGTCCAGGTTTACGGCATAGGCTGCACCGGATAGTCTTAAAATATCAGCTAACTGGTAAGTAGTAACACCTACAGAAGCGGCTAAACGGCCATCCACCACTATATAATATATTTTGTCGCCATCTGCCGAAAAACCAACGCCTGTACGTGGATGTCTTTCGTTCCAGTCACTGTTTATAAAGCTCCCGTTTCTCAGCATATAATCATGGGCGCCAATTACCTGTTTAATAGCAAGACCTGGGGTTTCCTGGGATATAAGATTCAGTTTTACAGTAACTACGTCTCCCACACTTAGTGTTTTGAGGAACGTAGCTGCGGTTCCGCTTCCTGAGAGCACTGCGCCCTCTTCGGGGATGGCACTGTTCCCGGCATCAAAATTGGTTTGCGATACATGCAGGCTGATATTCTTGTTTAAACCCCATGTGCTGCCGCTTACCGGTACAACCACCACTTCTGATCCTGAAGCATTGGTTTTGGTACTCTTTCCGTTGTATTTATTATAAAGGATCAGCTGGCCTGTGTTCCTGGTATTATTTACGTCTGTAATGCTGATCGAAGATGAAGTTGCTGTAGTAACACTGCCGGAATAAGTAAGCTTGCCTGCATACATTTTTTTTGCGGCATCTATTACTAAGTAATTTTCCGCAGGATTAGTGGGCATTATACCGGCTATCTCATCAATAATAGTACCTTGCAAAGGCCTGCCGGTGGAGGTATTAAAAAAATCGCCATTAATACCGGCTATGTAATTTTCTCCTGGTTTAGATTTTCGCTGGGACATGCTGACAATGGTTTCACGATGTGTTGTAGAATCTCCGCCGAGCACGGGTTTAAAATCGAGGTACTGGTTATTCCTGTTCATTTCAAGAAGAAAAGCTTTTAATGGGGCAGAAGCATTGGTAAGGTTGAGCGCCATGAAGCGAATTCCCGGCCCGGCATCATAATTGGAAACCGTATCCACAAGATATTTGGTTCCCCGAACCATGATCTCTTTGATGGAGGATACCGCTGTAATATTAAAATAATTGGAGGCCTGGTTACCAGAGCTGACCAATATGCGTAATGTGCCTGCGTCAATATCGGGCATGATCACTTTTATTTCGGTAGCACTGGAAGAAATAACCCATGCAATGGTTTCCCTGAACTTTACTGTAGGGTTCGTAGGGAAATGGGTACCTCTTATAGTAACTGTATCCCCAAACTGTGCCGTGCCGGGTGAAACGGATTCTATTTTTATTGATTCCTGGGATGGTGGAGTGGAAGGCGTGTTTTTTTTACATGAACTAAAAATAAATGGGAAAACGAGGAGATAGAATATTCTGTTCATCATTTCTTAAAAAGTTTTGTTGAATAGATACGTTTATCCTGTTATTGGGTAAGCGCAAAGAGGGGAGTAGTTAGAAAGTTAAAGTTCACGAAAACCATAGGCTTCGGTTAGCGGTAACGATTGTGCAAGAGGTTTGAGTCCTGCTGAACAGGATGCATCCTGTAAACAGGCAGCAGCAGCAACAACTCCCATTTTAAGACACTCGTTCATATTGCTGCCTTGATGAATACCTGCTAAGGTGCCTGCGGCAAATGCATCTCCAGCGCCAACGGCTCCTTTTATTAATTCGGGCGGTATTTTTATACTGCCTTGTTTTACCACTTCTCCTGCTTTATTGAGCGCAATAGCGCCATGGGGAAAATGGAGTATCACCCAGCAGTTTACCCCCATATCCAATATTAGTTTTCCAGCGCTGATACAGGCATCTGTGTCAGGTATTTTGCCGGCGTTTGTAAGTGGTATGCCGGTTAACAGCTCTGCTTCAAGCTCATTAATAAAAAGATAGTCAACATAAGGGAGCGATGAACTTACAACTTTGGGAAAACTTTCATTTCTTACACTCACAATATCTGTAGCGGTAATAAATCCTAATGCTTTGGCTTTGGCAAACGCTTTTGCTGCGTAAGTCTGGCCATCGGAAAAAGAGTCCATATGATCCAGTAACATCAGGTATGCCAGATAGAATATTTTAGCATTTGATTTTTTTAACAGGTCATCCTCTACCTGGAAAAATCTGTTGGCTCCCCTGTTATGAAAAAAGGTTCTTTTGCCGGTGGCCGTTACTGTCATTACATCGGTAAACGAAGTGGGTTCAGTAGGGTGGTATTGCATCAGCGATGTATCAATGTTATGAGCTTTCAGGTCGTTTATGGCAATCTGGCCATATTCATCTTTTCCCAGGCATCCCATTGCTTCCAGCGGAAAATCAACCTGTATCAGGGCCAGGTCTTTTAATACATTGAAGGCGCCTCCGCCATTGCATCTTTCCTGGGTGCTGATATGTACAAGCGATTCCTGGTCGGGCCAGGCGTCTATCATTTTTACAATATCAATTATAAAGTTTCCCGCGGCAAGCAAACCGTTTCTTATCATTACCTGTATTTTTTGTTTTAATCGCTTACTAATTTAACCAATGGAGCCTCATCTTCTTCCATTTGGGAAAACCTCCCAACGTTTTCATTAAAAAAGAAATTGTCGTTTACATCGTCATTAGCTGTTGAAACCTCACTTATGATGCATTCATCTGTTTCGGGCCAGAACTCATGCCACTGATCCTGAAGAATGGTGGCCCGCTCTCCCGGTTGTAATGTGATAACCGACCCTGAAGGAATTTTTCTGAGCTCACCATTCATTTTTACCTCAAGCTCCCCTTCATTGGAAGGGGCTGCTCCTTCTTTCCAGAATTTAATGGACAGCATTCCCTGGCGGCAGATAATGTCTTCTTTCTTTTTCTTATGATGATGTGCGGGTGTTTTCTGGTTTTTATGAGCGTACATCAGCTTTTCACAATACTCTTTTTCTTCAGCAAGATTAATAAGCGTTAAGCCGTATTCATCAAAATCGCCTAACCCAAAATCAGTAATATCCCACTTAAATCCCGGCAGAATAGCCCATTTGTTTTCCTCAAAAAAAGCTTTAGCTTTTAAGAAAGCTTTATTTACCTGCGATCTTTTCATGTCTTTTATTTTAAATCGTTATTACAGTTTTCTCTTTGTCAGAACGCAGGGCCGCATCAAAAAGCCTGTGGCTCAACAGCGCTTCCTCGGCAGTTGCACATCCAAAACGGCCATTTAAAAAACCTTCCCGCTCTGCAACAAATGCGGCAAGCATTTGCAGGAAACAGTCAGGAAACCCGGGCTCAAAAATACCACCGGTTATTGTAGGAATAACACTATTAAAGCCCAGGTCTGTTTTTAACCAGCTTTGTTCCCCGTTCTTTTGAAATTCGTAAAAAGTTTTGGGCTCTTTGGTGCTATAGCTTACACCACCATCTGTGCCCAGTATCTGAATGTACCAGGTGTTGGTTTCAGTGGGCGCCATTCTTTTGGTTTCTATGGTCATTGGCACTTTTTCCCCGGCAATATCCACTTCGCAGCATAACGTGGCATTGTCCCAGGTATCGCAAACAGCCAACCCTCCTTTACCGTCAGGACGATGCGTATAAATTTTTTGCAACTGTGCATAAACATTTAATGGCCTGAGGCCGAGGCGCAGCGGCACATGCAGGGCATGCAATCCCAGGTCGCCCATTACACCAATTTCTCCGCAAAACGCTGTCTGGCGTTTCCAGTTGATGGGTTTATGGGGGTCAAGATCGCTTGAGTGGAGGAAGCCGGATTTGATCTCCAGTATTTTTCCAAAGCCCCCGTCATTGTATTTTTTTATTGCTTTTTGTACGCCGGGCAAAAACGGGAACTCTGAGCTGCATCTTACAAAGCGGCCAGTTTCCTGGCATACTTTATAAATGTTTTCTGCTGCTGCCAGGTCTTTACCGAAAGGTTTTTCTGCCAGCAGATCTTTCCCTGCTCTCAGCACATCAATATAAATCTGTTCATGCAAATGGTGGGGAACTGCTACATACACCACGTCTACATCATACTTAAGCAATTCATGGTAATCAGATGTCAGCAGCTTAACGCTGTCTAATTGCTTATACCAATCCAGTATGGAAGGGCTAAGGTCGCAAACCGCAACAAGCGCTGCTTTTACATGAAAGTCGTTTAGCACGAACCATCTTCCAAAAGCGCTGGCCGCTTCACGGCCCATAAGCCCGCCACCTATAATTCCGAATTTTACTGTTCTGTTTCCCACTTTATCAACCGTTTATTCATTAATAAATTTAGCCGCTTCCCCGGCTGTTTTGCCATCATGCACAATAGACATTAAAGCTTTTGTAATACCAAAAGGGTTTGTGTGCTGAATAACATTTCTGCCGTAAACGATGCCTCTTACACCTTGCTGCATCAGGTTTTCTGTTCTTGTCAAAATTTCATCGTCAGAAGCGCGTCCGCCACCTCTTACAAGTATAGGCGTATCTCCGGCAATTTCCACTACGCGGTGGTATAAAGAAACGTCATCAGTAGGGTCCGCTTTAATAATGTCCGCGCCCAGTTCTACTGCCTGTCGCACAAGTGGCATAATCAGCTCCACATCGCCATTGACCATATAGCCTCCTTTTTCATTATTAGGCCTGAAAACAAGCGGTTCCACCATCATAGGCATGGAATATTTTTCTGAAACAGGCTTTAGTCTTAATATGTTCGCAATACATTCTTTAGTAACCTCGGGAGCGCCGGGAATCTGGAAAAGATTGATGCACATACAGGCTGCATCCAAACGTACTGCCTGCTCCACACATTCCTCCAGCATCATTGAAAAAGAAGGGTTTAATAATTCTTTACCATAAACGTTGGCTACATCTGTTCTTAAAACCAGCGCCGGTTTTGATTTGCCGGGTATGGATTGTAAGTAAGGCGCCTGTCCGGTAGAGAGCTGTATGGCATCGGGATTAGCCTTTACAATGGTTTCGATGGATTGTTTCATGTTCTCAATACCACCCAGGAAACTGAATTCGTTAAAGAAACCGTGGTCAATGGCTACGTCAAAACAATTGCCGGACTTTTCATTAAATAACCTGTTTAATCTGTAAGCTTTCATTTTAAAATATTTAAAAAAGTTGCATAATCAATATAATGAACGGGTAACATTTGGCACTCGTATTCTTGTGAAAATGATAACAGAAAGCAAGCATCAAAAGCATACAATTAACCGGAACTCATGATTTTTGATATTGAATTATCTCCATGAAGATTCCTGTGATAAATGCGAATATAGGCAATATGTTTATACATAATTTCTTTTGAAAAAAATAATTTGCTAAATTTTGTTTTCACAGGGTAGTATTTTTGGGTAATGTTATATATCCAATCTTTATTTAAAGATTGGATATATATAAAAGAATCGTGATAATCACGTAAAAAACAGGAGGTAAACTGCTTTGATCCTTAAATATTGCATGCTTATGAGCAGCCTTTTGTGAAAAAATTATGTATATACATGTATATTCTCCTATCTTTGAACAAAGATCTGAAATATCCTCGGTTTTTACAGGCGGATGATTGTATATGTAAACATAATATCCATCCGGGAACTGATAAAAAACAGGGTCAGCGGATGTATGAATGATTGTATGAAGCCATATTCTTTAAGTAATAGCAAACAAAAGTCTTATAACTTATGCAGGCAGCATTTTTTAGTAAGGCATTAACCAACACAAATACAGTATTTTCAAAAACTAAGCAAAGCAAATGATGAGTGTTTCCCGATTATTTATTTTTTGTCTTATTTTATCTGCATGCGGGCCTGCACAAAAAACCGGCACCGGTGCAGGGAGTAGTACAGTTGTGACGCTCAATGCAAATGATTTTACGCACCAGCAACAGAGCATGCACACACATGCAAACTATGATAGTGATAAAGGCTCTGTTGAGCTGATACGAAGCGTGGCTTTAAATCATGGCTATGTTGTTAAAAGTGCAGCATATAAGCTGAAAGCAGGCACTTACCGGTTCTCTGCAAGGATTAAAGTATCTGCCGGAAACAGCCTGGATCCGGTGGTACAGCTACATGCAATTAACAGTGGAAAAATTGTAGCCAATCTGAATATCATGGGCGCTGAAGCTGCTCCGGCATTTAAAGATTATGCGGTAGAATTTGACGCAAAAGAGGACCTTTTCAATTTTGCTGTTCATTCTAATGGCCGGAACGATGTTGAATTTGAAAAGATGACTGTTGAAAAGATCAGTAAAAAGTTTGAAAGTTCGGAGCTTTACCAGCTGGTTAAAGAAGATGAAAAGGATAAAGCCATTAAGTTATCAAAGGGAAAATTATATTATTATGATCTGCGGGCGAATGTAGAGCAACTGAAAGATTATAGTTACCAGGAGCAATTGATGACTTTGATTGCCGTTTTGCAGGGATTGGTAAATCGTGATAAGCCCCTTCTTTATGTAAGGTTTGTAGATGACAGAACCGGCAATACCAGGGAGGGAAAACAGGATGAATTTTGGCTCAACTATTTAAGCAAAGAAAAAGGATGGCTGCCGCAGGGAGAAAATATAGTCAAAGTAAAGAGTGTAGGCACGCTGCTCAGGATATTTTCACAATATTATGACGGGCTTACTGTTTGGGATGTTTTTGCCCCGGCAACCTACAATGCGGGGTTAACAGATTGCGGAGTGAACAACCGGTTGCTGGTGAAATATTCAGATGAGGTGAACAGCATGTATAAAATACTTACTGAAAAGCTGGGCTTTAAAATTAAACTGGACCTGTACGGAAAATTTGATGGTAAAAAGAGTACCACTATATGGCAGACTAATCAGCCATCTACGGGCTCAAAGAAAAATGATGTTTATATCTGGGCGGTTCAGGAATATATAAAAACAAAGAAAACAAACCCTTATGTACTAAGTGGGTACCTTGACGGCTGGATTGGCGAAAATGGCATAACCCAAAAGGTGTACTATAATGAGAACGGCGGCATATATGTTGGTATAGGCGGTGTTCCCGTTTGGAAAAACCGATTTCTTCACACCGATATCATGCCCAGGGACTATTTCATTGCCAAAAAGGCCTTTTTCTACGATCTGTCGGCTGTTAAAGACGATACGCCTATTGATGATTTAAACCAGGAACTGGGATTGGATGCCCGAACCTTTGAAATGATATTAAGGGAGAATAATAAAAATGCGGGCAATACAGTGGTAGAGTCCGGTGGATTCACCAACTGGCAATTAAAATATTCCAATTCTGTAAAGGAACACGCAACGGTTGGTGAGGGAGACCTGGAACCGGCTTTTGTAAAGCTGCTCACAAAATACAATGTAACCATGCAGGCGGATGCGCATTCTCTTTCTGCTATGGCAAACGGATCCATTTATACACTTTATCCTGCAAAACAGCAATACAACCAGGATAAGACACAGAAAAAAATGCTGGAGAAAGCCGCCACAGCCAGGCTTGAAAACAAGAATTACCTTTTAATTTATATGGGAGATTATGACGGCGCTTCATGGATCAACAGGATGATTCCTTACATGTTCACCGATCCCAACCTGGGGAAACTACCGCTTATGTGGCCAATATGCGCGGTAAATGAAGGCAGGGTAAAACATGCTTATGACTACATGTATGAAAATGCTACGGAGAACGATATTTTTGTTGGAGGCAACAACGGGTACGGATATAATTACCTGGATGTTTTTCTGGACAAAAACAGGACCGGCATTAATGGGACCCTGGAAAATTATATCACAAGAACAAAAAAGGCGTATGATAAATATGACCTGGATATCATGGGTATGTATTTTGGCTCCTGGGATGCTGCCAGCGCTGAAGAGTCTGATTTCAAAAAAATGTACACTCAATTTTCGAGGCTAAGCCCGTATGGAGTAGTTACTTCAATAGGAAGGGTTGTGAAAAGCACAACTGATTATTATAATCCGGAAACAGGAACGGTATTTATGGCAAAAGACCCGTACCACCCGGGTAGGCACCCTGTTGTTCAATCAGGAAACCAGAATTTTGTAATCGAAGGACAGCAGATACACCAGTTGAGCGTGATATCTCAATCTGATGATGTTTCAAAAACGCAAAGGCCCCAGTTTAATATTATACGGCCGGTTCTTGCCACTCCAACACAAATTGTTGAGGGAATAGAAACGTTGCAGCGCAAATATCCTGACTATAATTTTGAAGTGGTTGACCCGTACACTTTCTTCAAATTATATAAGCAATACCTGGATAATTACCTGGCCGGTGTTTATAAAAAATAGTCTCCGCCTTTAGTGCCTTTACTGATACCGTAGTGATGGAAAGAAAGGCAACCAGTTGAGAACGGTGTCACATTAAAACGATTGTTTGAAATCAGATATAAAATATAGCATGAAGCATTTATTATTTTTCTTTACTTTATTAAGTGCGCAGGTTTTTGCGCAATCCCCCGTTTCTAATCTTCAATACGTGGATCCTAGTATCGGCGGTGTAGGGTTAATATTGGAACCCATACGGCCAACGGTGCAGTTACCCAACAGCCTGTTACGCGTATATCCTATGAAAAAGGATCAGCTTGATGACCAGGTACACTATTTCCCTTTAAATGTTGCTTCGCATCGTATTGCCTGGAATTTTTCATTTTTACCGGTAAGCGGTCCGGTTGCCGATCAGTTGTGGAATAAAAGGTTAACTATTGAAAAGGAGATCACAAGGCCCTATTATTACAAAGTGGAATCGGAAGATGCTACCCAGGAAGTGGAATATACTACGGCAGAACGGAGCGGCTTTTTCCGTGTAAAATTTAATAATGCTGAAGATCATTATTTGCGCTTCGGTACACTTAACGACAAAGGTAGTTTGGAGGTTTCAGGGAAAAGAACAATAAGCGGTACGGAAACCTTCTTTGGTATGAAAGCCTATTTCTACGCAGAACTGGATACCGATATCATAAATACTCAATATAAGGAGCAGAGCGGAAGAAAGCTGGCTCTGCTTAAAGTTGCCAGCGGGCCGGGCACCCTTAGCTTCAGATATGGTATTTCCTATATAAGCGTGGAACAGGCAAAATACAACCTGCAGCGCGAGATTGTGAGCTGGAACTTTGATGCTTTGAAACAAAGAGCCAGTACTATCTGGGATAGAACCCTGTCTAAAATTAAGGTATCGGGCGGTACATTAGCTCAAAAGCGGGTATTTTATACCTCTCTGTACCGTTGCTATGAGCGGATGGTAGATATTAATGAGTATGGAAAATATTACAGCAACTATGATCGTAAAATACATAAAAGCAAAGAACCGTTTTATGTAGACAACTGGCTTTGGGATAATTACATAGCGCTGGAGCCGTTGCACATGATACTGGAGCCGGAAATGGAAATGGCAAAAATACGCTCTTACCTTACCATGTATGATCAAACCGGCTGGATGCCCTCGTTTTCTACGGTATTCGGAGACTGGCCTGCAATGACCGGAAATAATGCCGCCATCTGGATGACGGATGCATGGGTGAAAGGGCTTAGAAAATTTGATGTGAAAAAGGCTTATGAAGGAATGAGAAAAGGTTCCCTTAACGCCACTTTATTACCCTGGAATAATGGTCCTGCTACGGCGCTGGACTCGTTCTTCAATCAGCATGGATATATGCCTGCACTGGCGCCGGGCGAAAAGGAAACGGTTAAAGAAGTAGATACGGTTTGGGAAAAAAGGCAGGCCGTGTCTGTGACCATAGACAATAGTTATAGTGATTGGTGCATTGCCCAGTTAGCACCCCAGGCAGGAAAAAAGCAGGAGAGGGACCTGTTCTTAAAAAGATCAGACTATTATAAAAATGTATTTCGTACTGATAAAGGCATGGTATGGCCAAAGAACAAGGATGGTAACTGGATAGAGCCAGTGAATCCCAGCCTGAGTGGCCGGGAGTATTTTACAGAGCTGAACGGTTACACATTTAACTGGGCGGCCAAGCACGACTGGCCCGGTCTTTTCGGACTTATGGGTGGCAAAAAAGCAGCAGAGGAAAAACTGGATCAGTTGTTCCGGGAAGATCTTGGAGCCCCTAAATTCCGGTATTGGGCCGTATTGCCTGATGCATCAGGCTTGGTAGGTCAGTTTGTTATGGGGAATGAGCCCTCACTGCATATCCCTTATATATATAACTATTTAGGTGCTCCGTGGAAAACACAAAAAAGGATCAGGATGCTGCTGGATACGTGGTTTACAGATAATCTCTTTGGCATGCCAGGCGATGAAGATGGTGGGGGTATGAGCGCTTTTGTTGTGTTTTCTATGATGGGCTTCTTCCAGGTAACGCAGGGGGTACCTGTATATTCGATCGGCAGCCCGGTGTTTGAAAAAGTGGACATTGATCTTCCGAATGGTAAAAAATTCAGCATTATTGCACAAAACAGCAATAAAGAGAACAAGTATATTCAAAAAGCAGAATTGAATGGAGTGACCTTGAATAAACCCTGGTTCACGCATAAAACACTTGCTGATGGTGGTGTTTTAAAATTACAAATGGGAACCACACCCAACCGGCAGTGGGGCGCTGATCCTGCGGACGCTCCTCCTTCAGGAAAAGACCTTGATGCGTTTGCACTGAAATAATTTTTTATAACCCTGGATCAGGACAAGTAGTTCTGTACATTTCTGAAAAGGCAAAACGGTAATAATTATGAAACGAATGGCATGGTTAGTAGTGCTGCTGGCAGCTCAGCAGATGATAATAGCACAACAAACAGACCCCGTGGAGCTGGTAAACCCGTTAATGGGTACTCAGTCAAAGCATAGTTTTTCAAATGGTAATACGTACCCTGCTGTTGCTGTTCCCTGGGGTATGAATTTCTGGACCCCTCAAACGGGGAAAATGGGCGATGGCTGGATCTACACCTACGATGCGGATAAAATAGCAGGGTTTAAGCAAACACACCAGCCCTCCTGCTGGATAGGGGATTATGGACAGTTTGCCGTAATGCCGGTTACAGGCAAAATGGTTTTTACCGAAGAAGCGCGTGCCAGCTGGTTTTCGCACAAGGCGGAGATAGCTAAACCCTATTATTACAGTGTTTACCTGGCAGATCATGATGTAACTACCGAGCTTACGCCAACAGAACGGGCGGCCCGGTTCCGGTTTACTTTCCCTGAATCGGATAGCTCATTTGTAGTAATAGACGCATTGGATAAAGGATCCTACATAAAAGTGATCCCGGAAGAAAGGAAGATCATGGGCTATTCAACCAAACAACATGTGTTTGGGCCTTTCCCTGGGTTTAAAAATTTCTTTGTTATTTATTTCGATAAGCCTTTTGCAAGCGCCAGAACATGGAGTGGCGATAAGTTGAACGGTTCACAACTGGAATTAACTGCTGACCATGCCGGCGCAATAATACATTTCAAAACGGCGAAGAAAGAAAAAGTGAATATGCGTGTGGCCAGCTCTTTTATCAGTATGGAACAGGCCGAGCTGAACCTGAGCAGGGAATTGGGAAAAGACGGTTTTGAACAAACCATGGCAAAAGCTAAAAAGGTATGGAACGATCATTTAAAAAGGATACAGGTGGAAAGCAGCTCCATAGACCAGTTGCGTACTTTCTACTCCTGCCTGTATCGCACTTTACTGTTCCCACAAAAAATGTATGAAATTAATGAGGCAAATGAAATGATTCATTATAGTCCTTACAATGGCAAGACCCTTGCAGGCTATCGCTTTGCAGGTACCGGGTTTTGGGACACTTTCCGTGCTTTATATCCATTCTTAAATCTGGTTTTCCCTTCAGTCAACAAAGAAATGCAGGCCGGTTTGGTGAATGATTATAAAGAAGGCGGATGGTTGCCCGAATGGAGCGGTCCCGGTTATTTAGATATAATGATTGGAAATAATTCTGCATCAGTAGTTGCCGATGCTTATTTAAAAGGATTGCGCGGCTACGACATTAACACTCTGTACGAAGCTTTGTTACATGGGGCCAACAATGAGGGCCCTAAAGCTACGGGCAGAAAGGGTGCTGCATATTACAAGCAATTGGGTTATGTGCCTTATGATGTGGATATAAAGGAAAATGCTGCAAGAACCCTGGAATATGCCTATGATGATTTTACCATCTACCAGTTAGGTAAGGCATTAGGGCGTCCCAAAGCAGAAACTGATCTGTACAAAGAACGTTCGCTTAACTATCGTCATTTGTTCGACCCCACTCACAACCTTATGAGGGGTAAGAACAAAGACGGGAAATTTCAGGAGCCTTTCAATCCTTTTAAATGGGGAGATGCTTTTACAGAAGGAAACAGCTGGCATTATACATGGAGTGTGTTTCATGATATACAGGGCCTGATAAATTTGATGGGAGGCAGAAAGCGTTTTGTAGAACAGCTCGATACCATTTTCACTTTACCCCCGGTATTTGATGATAGTTATTACGGGTTTGTTATTCATGAAATAAGGGAAATGCTGGTTGCCAATATGGGACAATATGCGCACGGTAATCAGCCCATTCAGCACATGTTATATTTATATAATTATGCAGGCGCTCCATGGAAAGCACAGTATTGGGTAAGAGAAACCCTTAACAGGATGTATAAATCCGCACCGGATGGATATTGCGGGGATGAAGATAACGGGCAAACCAGCGCCTGGTATGTATTCTCTGCCTTGGGTTTTTATCCTGTTACCCCGGCTGTGAATCAGTATGTGATAGGTGCGCCGCTATTTAAAAAAGCCACTATTAAGTTAGAGAATGGAAAATCAATTCTTATTAGCGCTCCTGCTAATTCAGCCGCTAACCGCTATATTCAATCTGCAACAGTCAATGGCAGGGCGTATACTAAAAACTGGCTGAATTCAGCCGAGCTTCAAAAAGGAGCAACCATCCACTTTAATATGGCGCCCACTCCCAATAAGGCAAGAGGTGTGCATGATACAGATCTGCCTTATTCTTTAAGCAGGGATGAAAAATAATGAATCATTATCCAATATAACAGGGAATAAATTTAAACCGTAGCTTCTGATGCGATTATTATTGATTTTTACAATTCTCATTTTCACCGGTGCACGGCCTGCCCATGCTGTAATGGGGGCACCTGTCCGGAATCATGTAACCCATGAACCAATAGGAGTATTAGATCTACAGTATCTGTTAAAATATGACTACAATAATGAGGATTCGGTAAAAATAGTTTGGGATGTATTGCACGCTGTGAGCACACTACAGGGAATTGTAAACAGAAACCAGCCTAATCTTTATATTAAATATGTGGTGACCCATAATGTGAGCGTTGATGATTACTGGTTGAATAAATACCGTGAGCCTGGCAAATGGCTAAGCACAAGGGAAGTAATACAGTTTAATAGTGTTGATGAGGTTTTTGCTTATTATAAAAAATATATAAACGGGTTAGTGGTGTATGACCCTGAAGTGGAAGCTACCAGCAATATTGCTTCTTCCATTGCAGGTGTTGAAAACCTGGTTGCAGTACGGTATGACAAAAGTTCTCGTAGCCTGTATTCAAAGCTGCTGCAATCAGGCTTTCCTGTTAAAGAAAGATTGGTCAACACAGACGGCACAACCATCTTTACCGGCAAAGGAACAATTTATGGTACTGATATCATATCAACGGGCTCTAAGAAGAATGATGCTTATATCTGGTTTATTGAAAAATATCTGAAAGCGGGCAGATGCAATACAGCATTTGCAGGATACTATATTGATCAGTATTGGATGAAAAACCCCAAAGCCACATCCCTCAATCACCATACTTTAACCAATCATGATTTTTTCGTAAGCAAGCGGGGCTTCTTTTTTGATCTTTCGCCCTGGGGTGATGAGCCGGCTACGGATGATAAAGGCCAAAGAGCAGGAGAGGACCTCAATACTTTAAAGCAGATGCTGCATTATGCCTACCTGCAAAACAAAGGCAAAAAATTCCTGCATATCGGTGGTTTTCCAGCATGGGCATTTAAATATACAAAACGTTCCGGGGGCCAACATGACGATGTGCCAACAGAATGGGAGTTTACCCAACTTATAAGCGCGTATAATGCGTTTAAAGATGCTGATGCTATTGGCTTTGGTGCTATGGCCAATGCTTCTTTCTGGATGCACTATCCGCTAAAGAAAAAGTACAGTCAAAACAAAGCCACTCTTGAAGAGCTGAAAGAAAAAAAATTACTTGACAGGGATGGACGGTTTATAGACAACAATAAAAAGTATGTTGTTTTCTATGTAGGGGATTACGATGCAGCTTCCTGGCTGTACCAGACTATTCCTGCTATATGGGATGATCCCAGCCGGGGTAAAGTACCATTGATGTGGGCCATAAGCCCTGTTATAGAGCGTCGGGCTCCAATGGCTATGGAGTACTTAAGAGAAACAGCCACAAAGAATGATTTCTTTGTGGCGGCTGATAACGGGGCCGGGTATCTCAATCCGGGTATGTTGCAGGCCCCAAGGCCTGTCTCAAAACTGCCTGATGGAGTTAAGGCATGGGAAAAACATAATAAGCCATTCTACAGGCGCTGGGATTTGTCCATTACCGGCTTTATTATTGATGGATATGCGCCACCGATGAATGACGAAAGCTTCAGGGCGTATGCATCGTTTAGCAAAGATGGTATTGTGCCGCAAAAAGCGCCTGTAACAAAACTACAAAATGGCATGCCCATTCTTCGTTCTTATGATGGGGATGTAGTGGCGGCGGATCCGGCTGTTGCAGCCGGGAGCGCTCTGTCCAGGGTAGGGCAGCAGGGCATTCCGTTCAATTGGTTCAGGAGCATTTTAAAAACACCTGCATGGCATACAGGTGTTTTTGAACATCTGGCGCGGTTAGATCCCAGTATAACCGTTCTGGACGCTTCATCATTCTTCCTTTTATACAGGCAATACCTGTTACAAAACCGGGAAGCTGCAGCAGGAGCTATAAACAAGCAACAGTAAGCAAAAAGCATATTCTTTAAAAAATAGACTATATTTTATATACTTGTATATACATGTTGCAAATATTTCCTATATTCGATCTTTAAAATATAACGGTATCAACCTGCTTAACATTTAAACAGTACATTTTAGTATATGGAAAAAATAAATATCGGGATAATTGGCGGTGGACTAATGGGAAAAGAGGCTGCAAGCGCTTTTGGCAGATGGTTTACACTGAATGATGCTCCTTTCTGCCCGCAGCTAACCGCTGTTTGCGACCTTAACGAGAACGCCTTGTCTTGGTACAATAAAATATCTTCGGTTGTATTA
Source organism: Niabella sp. (assembly GCA_049841335.1). Taxonomy (GTDB): domain Bacteria; phylum Bacteroidota; class Bacteroidia; order Chitinophagales; family Chitinophagaceae; genus Niabella. The sequence continues at coordinate 39,708 of JASGDI010000050.1, forward strand.
AAAACTACTGATTATACCGAGTTGCTGGCTGATAAAAGTATAGATGTAGTATATGTGGCTGTGCCCCATTCCATGCATAAAGAAATTTATACCGCAGTATTGCAATCGGGCAAAGACCTGCTGGCCGAGAAACCTTTCGGTATCAGCCTGGAAGATGCTTTAGCTATACAACAGGAAGCAGACCGGTTAGGCCGCTTTGTAAGATGCAGCTCTGAAATGCCTTTTATGCCGGGAGCGCAGCGTGTTATACAGGAAGTGCTTTCGGGCAGGCTTGGAAAAATTATAGAAATAAAAGCGGGTTTCCTGCACTCCAGCGATATGGATCCCAATAAACCTATTAACTGGAAGCGGCAGTCACAATATTGTGGTGAAATAGGCGTAATGGCCGATCTGGGCATGCATGTGCTACACATACCGCTGAGACTTGGCTGGAAGCCTTCTGCTGTATTTGGGCAACTGCAAAAAATTGTTCATGAAAGGCCAAATGGAAAAGGCGAAATAGTGCCCTGCGATACCTGGAACAATGCAATTGTAAACTGTAAGCTGACGATTGATGAAGAGCCCATCCCTATGACGCTTGAGATGAAGCGCCTGGCACCCGGTGAAACAAATACCTGGTACATAGAGGTGCTGGGAACGGGGGGCGGA
>JASGDI010000051.1:0-77421 GCA_049841335.1 Niabella sp.
ATCCCTGGGAAGCGATACCGGCGGTTCTGTAAGACAGCCTGCGGATTTTTGTGGTATTGTAGGCTTAAAACCTACTTATGGCCGTATTTCAAGATACGGACTTATCGCCTATGCCTCGTCTTTCGACCAGATAGGTATTTTTTCTTCTAATGTAAATGATGCAGCCCTCCTTTTAGAGGTTATGGCCGGGGCCGATGATTTCGACAGTACGGTATCGCATCAACCCGTTCCTGCCTACTCAAAAGAGCTGGAAACCGATAAAAAATATAAAATTGCCTACTTCCCGGAAGCACTTTCTCACCCGGGACTGGATCCTGAGATTTCAAAAGCGGTAAGCGGTAAGCTGAACGACTGGAAAAAGCAGGGGCATACAGTAGAAGAAGTTCATTTTGATCTGCTGGATTATATCGTGCCGGCCTATTATATCCTTACCACTGCCGAAGCGGCCTCTAATTTATCCCGCTATGATGGGGTAAAATACGGCTACCGGTCTGGAAATGATATAACAGATCTCGATACCTTTTATAAACAAAACCGGTCGGAAGGTTTTGGATGGGAGGTAAAACGGCGCATTATGCTGGGGAATTTTGTATTAAGCTCCGGCTATTACGATGCTTATTTTACGCAGGCGCAAAAAGTAAGGAGAATTTTAACAAATAAATTATCATTGATCTTCAAGGACTTTGATTTTCTCTGTCTGCCCACTTCTCCTTCTGTTGCATTTAAAATAGGGGAAAAAATGCAGGACCCTGTTGCTATGTATATCGCTGATATATATACAGTTATTGCAAACTTAACCGGTGTTCCCGGCATCTCCCTGCCGCTTTTTATCCATCCGGAACACCAAATGCCATTTGGATTACAACTCATGTCGTCTCATTTTAATGAGTTACCTTTGCTTTCATTTTGTAACAATATTTTAGAAAATCAGGCGTTATTTAATATTCGGGATTGACAAACCAGACCCTAAACTTTTAAATTGACCTTTTTTAAAACCATTTATACAAAGAATGATCAATAAAAAACAGGTAATGAAGCATTACGGAATGGTGATTTTGTTTTCCTCAATTTCTTTTCTGTCATTTGCACAAGTAAATCCACTGGTTGTAACGCCATCTGTCAGTAATACCGAAGCTGTAAAAAAGGCAGACCCTAAAACCGGTTTTAAAAATCTTTTTGAAAATACAGCGGCTAATACATCAACAAAGAATATTGCTCTTAAAGGTATCAGTATAGAACATCTGAACCCTCAGGCTATAAGCTTTGTACAGGATTATATGGAAAGGCATGCAGATCATTTAAAAGAGCTGCAAACCTGGGGAAAGCCCTATTTTGATATGATGGATGATGTGCTTACCCAGGCCGAAATCCCCAAACAGCTAAAATACCTGGCGGTTATTGAGTCCAATTTAAGGGCATCAGCCGTATCCTGGGCAGGTGCAGTAGGGCCCTGGCAGTTTATGCCGGCAACAGCCACACAATTGGGGCTACGTGTAGGACGCGGTGTAGATGAACGCAGGGATTATTTAAAGAGCACCAAAGCCGCCGGCAAATACCTTAATTACCTGTATGATATTTATGAAGACTGGCTGTTGGTTGTGGCCGCCTATAACTGCGGGCCGGGAAGAGTTAATTCAGCTATAGCTAAGGCCGGAAGCAGCGATTTCTGGAAGCTACAATATTATTTGCCGGCAGAAAGCAGAAATCACGTTAAAAAATTTATTGCTACACACTATATCATGGAAGGGGAAGGAGGAGTTACCACGGTTTCAAAGGCACAGGCACTTTCTATGATGGCTACTGTAAAGGACGAAATCACTCATCAGGATCTGAAAGTTCAGACCATCAGTGGCCGTTATAACTCAAAAGCTATTGTTAAGTATCTTGAAATGAGCATAGAAGATTTTGGTAAGCTGAACCCTAATATGGATAAAGTATTAGCGTCAAACAGCACTTACCAGCTAAAACTACCCGTAGAAAAAATGGAAACATTTCTTTCCAAAAAGAACGAAATGCTGAACGAATCTATCCAGATGCTGATAAATCCTGAATACAGGAATTAATATTTCTTTTAAGATAAATTTTATGGAACCGCCTCTGCAAAAAAGGGGCGGTTTTTTTATATTGCCAGTACACAAGATCTATAAGATTTTTAAAACCTATATATCTCTTTTTTGTGAAACCACCTCATAAAAAATCCCGCCGGAAAAACGGGATTTATGTTAATTCCTTATGAGATATTCCCAAGCGAGTCTCTGCCTGCAGGACTTACCGTGTACATGACGCTGAGTCTACCAGCCCATACACAATACCCTGTCTCGTCCTAGAATAAGTTTACAAGTTTACCCTTCTCGCTCAGGTCTCTCCTTGGGAGTCCTTTGGAGCAGACCTGTGCATACCCGTTACTCGATTGCTTTAGGAACCAACTCTTTTCATGAGCCAATGAAATTGTTACTAAGTGGCCTTAACACACTGGCCGGGTCAGAAGATTCTGAGGACTCCTTGGGAAGACTCCCTGGGAGAGGTCAGCCGAGAGATGATACCGGGGCCTTCCAATAACCCCTCGTAAGCAGGACAGGAGAGATACTTCAATAAAAAAATCCCGCCGGAAGCGGGATTTCGTAATATTTTACCGGCTATTGCCTTATTGTTCAGTAACCTGGAAGGTAATAGGCTGTTTTCTGTAAGCTTTTACTTCCCTACCGTTTTGAATGGCTGGTTTCCATTTGTTGGATTTTTTAATAACCCTTATGGCTTCCTGCTCCATTCCATAACCGTGGTTGGTTAATGCTTTTACATCGCTCACATTACCTGCAACATCCACAACGAACTGTACAATTACCGTATAGTTTCCGGGAGAAGCGCCATTGTCAACAGCAACCTGGCCATCCAGGTTCCTCTCCAGGAAACTTCTCCAGTTACCGGGATATTGGGCGTCAACCTCAACCTTAGTAAATATTTCAGGCTCTTTTTCAACCGGCTTGGTAACTTCTACCAGCCCTTTACCCGCATCAGCTGCTGCCGGTGGTGTAACAATACCGATATCCTTAATACCTTCCTGGTTGATAGTACCGATTTTAGTTTCTTTCAATTCCTCTACCGCAGGAGGTGGCTCTTTTACCTCTTCATCTTTTACGATTTTTGGTGGGGTAAACGCCTTCATTTCAATTTTTGGAGGCGGTGCCTGTTTAGGTGGCGGTGGCGGTGGCGGTGGCGGTGGCTCATCCGGCTTTTTCTCCTGCTGCTCAATTTGCTGTATTGTGACTTCACTGATCTTTACATCCTGAGAGTCGTCCTTTGGCTTCAGCTGGCTCCTTAAGAAAACCACCCCTGCAATTAATGCAAAAGCGATAGCGGTAGCAGCTAATGCCAGCCACAATCTTTTGTTATAGGTCTTACGAAGCTCGTAAGCCCCATAACTTTTATTGCGACCCTCAAACAGAAGATCCAAAAAGTCTGTAGTTAAAATTTTATTGGCTTCCATTACTCTTTAATTTGTTAATGATGAGATGCTGTCTGGACAAAATTCCATACACAAAGCACCGGTTTTTTATTGTGCAGGCGCAGGCGCTGCTCCCTCAGATACACTTATAAGCTCTTTTTCCGTTTCAAATGGCTCCAATAATGCGTAGCGCGCTACTTTATTAATGGTCATTTCATCCAAAAGGTCGATCACGTTCTTATAATTTGCCTCTTCTGTTGGCTTGATCAGCACAAAGAAGTCTTTCTGACGGCAGTCATTAGGATTTTTACCCTCTGCTTTTGCTTTAGCTTCGCAGGCTTCATCTTTTATATAGCGCGATTCTACTTCCTGCTTTTTCTTGATGATCACATCTCTTATTTCTTTAAAAGAGGATGACTTAAATGCCTGGCTGGCATTTTCATTAGTCAGCTCTCCTTCGTAATAAAAAATGTTATTATCCTTACCAATCATAATAGTAAGGGCTCCGGACATCTTTACTTTTGTTTCTTCTTCTTTTTTCTCGGTATCCTTTGGCATATTGAGATCCATTGTTGTTGGAGAGCTCATTGTGGATGTGAAAATAAAGAAAGTAATAAGCAAGAAGCCCAGATCCACCATTGGTGTCATGTCCACACGCGTGCTCAGCTTTTTGGCTTTCTTAACGCCGGGGCCTTTTTTGTGACCACCACCGCCATCACCAGTGTCTAAACTTGCCATAACTTAAAAATTATGTTTTAAAAAATTATAAACTCTATGTCTTATTTGTCCTGTTGTGGCTGGCTGTTCCTTTCTTTCCACAGCTCGGTTCCTGCAGGAGCAGCCTCCGGCATGGTCACCAGGTTATACTTCTGCTCATCATTCTTCTTCAGCGCATCAATAACTGCTTTAAAAGCAGGGTATTTAGCTACATTATCCCCTTTAATAAGATATTTTAGCGGCTTACCTGAAAAATGCGTACGGGTAGCGGCTATCCAGTAATACAGCTCATTGTTAGCCGAGTCTTTTATTGGGATGCCTTCCTGTACATACACCTTTTTCTGATCGCTGGGAAGTGCCAGGAATGCACCCAGCTTGCTGAAAGGAACACCTATCATGTCGCCCGGGAAATATCCTTCGGTCTGCGCATCAGTTACAGGTATATTTCTTGCCTCAGCTGCGCTTTTGATAATGTCCTTAGCTATCTGCGGTTCATTTTTAGCCATGATAGAAAAATACACTTTATCATCCTTATCAATGCTGATCATTACCGCATCATTCTCAGGCAATTTTTGTGATGAAACCGAATTAGGGGTGTCAATGGGAACTGCCTCTGCCGGTTTAAACTTCGTAGCCATGATGAAGAACGACAGGATCAGGAACGCGATATCCACGAAGGGCGTCATGTCCGTATCTGTCGACTTCTTGGCTATATTAACTTTAGGCATATTAAATTATTGTTTTGATATGAGACGATTTAATTCGGATTTTCCATAAACTCAATAGATCGTCTTTGCAATTACTTGTACAAAGAAGCGAAAGATTGAGTTAAAGTGAATCCGGATTCGTCAATACCATAAGTAATATTATCAATCCTTGTAGTTAACATGTTATAAATAACCAGTGCCAAAGCCGATGTACCGATACCTAATGCAGTATTGTAAAGGGCCTCAGAAATACCAACCGCAAGTGCACTGGAATCTCCACCACCACCAGACTCACCCAAAGCAGCAAAAGAACGGATCATACCCATTACCGTACCTAATAACGCGATAAGGGTACCGCACGATACGATGGTAGAGATGAACACCAGGTTTTTCTGAAGCATTGGCAGCTCAAGAGCAGTAGCTTCTTCTACTTCTTTTTGGATAGCGGCTACTTTTTGCTCGGTTTCAAGTCCGGGTTCAGTAATCATTTCTTTGTAACGGCGCAAGCCTGCTTTCATTACATTTCCTACAGAGCCTTTTTGCTTGTCGCACTCAGCAATAGCTGCATCCACATTCTTATTGGCCAGGTGGTACTGCACTTTACGGATGAAGTTGCTGATATTTCCTTTACCTAAAGCTTTGCTGATCGTTAAGAACCTTTCAATAGCAAATACAATAACCATTAACAGCATACCGATCAGAAGCGGCACAATGATACCACCTTCGTAAATCCTGTGAAAGGCATCTTTAGGTCCTAAATGGTGAGGCCAAAAACCTCCTGCCGCATCCGGTGAATCAAAACCTGCGGGATTACCCATTCCATATCTCCAAATACAATAACCTGCTATAATACATAGAATTGGTGCGATCCAGGAAATTGCGTTACTGCTCTTTTTAGGTTGCACAGATGTTGTTGCTGCCGCTGCCGGCTTAGCTTGATTTTCAGCCATGATCTTAGTTTTTTTAGTTTTTTAAATATTAAAGCTTGTGAAATAGATTACAATTCTAACAAAAAAAAATTTATAACAAAATTTTTCTCAGTTATTTTTTTCTGATTTAAGAAGTATTTATTTGCAGCAATTTACCGCTTTGTAACCATACTATCATATAAAAATAACGTTAACAAAAACACAATTATTCAGAGCCGCTGCTCCTGTAAATCCGGTATGAATATAAAGTATTTTCTTATCATTTGCATCCTGTAAAAAATATATTACAATTAAAACAAATTACCGATACATTTGTCTATACAATATACAGATCAAATAAAAACTATTATTATGGCAGAAATAACATTAAAAGGTAACAGCGTAACTACATCCGGCAGCTTACCTGAAGTGGGCAGCCAATTGAAAGATTTTACATTAGTAAAAGACGATCTTTCAGAAAAAAGCCTGGCAGATTATAAAGGAAAGAAACTGGTATTGAATATCTTTCCAAGTGTGGACACAGGTATATGTGCTGCATCGGTAAGAAAGTTCAACGAACAGGCCGGAGCCCTGGAGAATACAGTAGTACTGAATATTTCAAAAGACCTCCCTTTTGCGCTTAAGCGGTTTTGTGCAGCTGAAGGCATTGCTAACGTAGAAACCCTATCTGATTTCCGTGGCAGCTTTGGAAATGATTATGGTGTAATAATGGTAGACTCGGGTATGAAAGGCTTATTAAGCCGTGCGGTTATTGTAGCAAACGAGAACGGCGAAGTGGTTTATACAGAACAGGTACCTGAAATTGCACAGGAACCGGATTATGAGGCTGCTCTGGCAGCTTTGAAATAGGTTACAGACATTTTTTATAAAAAAGCCCCGGAACTATAAAAATGCCGGGGCTTTTAATTCCCAATAAACAAAACCACCTACCTTTGCGGGGTTGTTAAGGAAATGGTGTCTTCCTATCTGAACCGTTCCGCTAAAGCAGGACTGATGGCGCCTACAAATCGTGAAAATTATTTTTAATAATTTAAATCATTCTTTGTAGGCATGAAAAAAATAAAGACCTCTTTTGAACCGCTCTTCATTGTTTCCTATCTTTTTAAATGGACCCTTTTAGTATTACCTGTTTCTATTACTGTAGGTTCGCTGGTTGCGCTCTTTCTATGGCTGCTGGAAGAAGCCATTCATTACCGTTTTGCACACCCCTGGCTGCTGTTCCTGTTACCACTTGCAGGCATATTTATTTACATCCTGTATAAATATTCAGGTAAAAATGCAGAAGGCGGGAATAATCTTATCATGGATGAGATACATGAACCGAGTGGCGGTGTGCCGTTCAGAATGGCGCCATTGGTATTGCTTACTACCATTATTACACATTTATTTGGAGGGTCGGCAGGCAGGGAAGGCACAGCAGTGCAAATGGGTGGCAGCATTGCCCAGTTTTTTGCAAAAAAATTAAGGCTCTCTAAAGAAGATGTAAAAACCCTGCTTATGACCGGTATTGCAGCAGGGTTTGGGGCTGTATTTGGTACCCCCATTACGGGCGCTATTTTTGCTTTGGAAGTACTGGCCCTGGGCAGAATAAAACACGATGCGCTGATGCCTTGTTTTATAGCCAGCGTACTGGCCGATATTGTTTGTACAGCATGGGGCATTCATCATACTCCTTATTCCATTAATTTTACTGAAACAGGAACTGTATCTCTCCGCGTCTTTCATTTCGATTTTTTGTTGCTCATCAAGGCCATTATAGCCGGGGCGGCATTTGGGCTGGCAGGATATATGTTTGCCAGGCTCTCCCATACCATAAAAAATTACAGTAATAAATGGATCAGGATAAAATGGCTGATCCCTGCTATTGGCGGACTTATTATCATACTATTTACGTACGTGCTCGGCACAGAGGATTATTTAAGTCTTGGCGTAACCAATCCCAACGAGGGCAGCGTTTCTATTGTATCCTGTTTCAGCCCCGGCGGTGCCACTCATTTTAGCTGGCTATGGAAACTGCTGTTTACCGCTATTACATTAGGAACAGGCTTCAAGGGCGGTGAGGTAACGCCGTTATTTTTTATTGGTGCTGCACTAGGCAATACAATCGCTACACTAACCGGGGCGCCTGTTGACCTGATGGCTGGTCTGGGCTTTATAGCGGTATTTGCAGGTGCTACCAATACGCCTATCGCCTGTACCATCATGGGCGTAGAACTATTTGGCGCAGACAATGTGCTTTATTATGCCGTTGCCTGCTTTACAGCTTATTATTTCAGCGGGCGTTCGGGTATTTATCATGCACAGAGAATAGAAGTTTCCAAAATAAGCAAACCTGATCACCATACCCTGGATGAGGTAAAACAAAAACGTAGTAAAAACGGGAAAAAATGAATGGTAAACTAAAAACCACTTAGCTGGCAATTACAGATTATGCAGTGGCCTCGCCCAGAATCCCCGCCTGAACGATTAGTTGGGCAGGAAGCTGGAGCTTTGGGAACTCTTATAGAACAACTCTATTGTAAGGCGTCTATTTTCAACTTCAAATACCTTCGGCCTGCAGCAGTTTTAAAATATTTTTCTCTTTTAACTGCTTCCGATTCTGTTTGAAACGATTCAAAATAAACTAACCGAAAGGGAATATACGCACAGATAGAACGGGTTTTGTCGGTATTGTGCTGCGCCAATCTTCTTTCAAGATACAATGACCTTTATAATAATAGTCAAAAGACAGGCTCTTTATTACATAGGCGTAATACATTAGGTTAAAAATTTGTGGCCTCGCCCAGAATCGAACTGGGATCTGGAGCTTCGGAAACTCTTATACTATCCATTGTACTACGAGGCCTTTGTTTTCCCGGAGGGTGGCAAATTTAAGTTAAAACTGTTAACATCCTGTCTATTACTTATTGTTTAAATAAAAAAGCACATGTCTTATCCTTTTTACTGGTACGTTTTTTGAAAAACTGTAGTATGTACCCATCGCTAATACATTAAACATACTACTATGGCTAAATATTCAAAAGGCGCAGCAAAATCTGTAAAAAGCGCTATGCGTAAAATGAAACAGGGCAAATTAACCTCCGGTACCTCCGGCAAGAAAGTAACCAGTAAAAAACAAGCTATCGCTATCGGGTTATCAGAAGCAAGGGAAAAAGGAGCCAAGGTTCCGGCGAAGAAAGCTGCTGCAAAGAAGAGCACAACAGCGGGGAAAAGCACTGCAGCACCTAAAAAGGCCGCAGCGAAAAAAGCTCCGGCTAAAAAATCGCAAAAGGTCCCGGCTAAAAAAGCTACTGCAAAAAAGAGCACAACAGCAAGGAAAAGCACTGCTGCACCTAAAGAGGCCGCAGTTAAAAAAGCTGCAGCTGTTAAGTCGCCTGCAAAAAAGAAAAAACCGGCAGCTTCTAAATCATCAGGTAAAAAAATATCACCCAGAACAAAAACAAAAATGCAGGGAGTAACTGCAAAAACTGATCTTGCACCTGAAACCGGGGAAAAAGTTACTACAGAGCCCGTAACAAATAACGATATCAATAATGAAGTTACCCCGGAAGCAGAAAGTGCTGTGTTCACAGGGAGCCAGCCTCAACAGCAGTGGATACCGGAGCAATTGAATACTGCATCGCATGATCCGTTTCATGGTAATATCAAACCATCAAAGGCAAAAACAACCGTTAAGCCATCCGGCAAAAAACCATTGTGGGATAACAGGAAATAAGCCCTATTAATGATGTAAAAGCCCGGCAGCATTGGCCGCAAATATTTTTACGGAAATAGCCAGTAAAATAACGCCGAAGAACTTCCTGATAGCGATCAAACCGCTGGGCCCCAGCAATTTTGATACACCATTTAAAGATCTCAGAACAATATAAATAATCACCAGGTTAAGCACTATTGCAATAAGAATGGTTTGTACTTCGTAGTTGGCTTTTAAAGACATGATGGTGGTAAGCGTTCCCGAACCGGCAATTAAAGGGAAAGCCAATGGTACCAGCGTAGAGGCCTTGACATCGCCATCGGATTTAAAAAATTCTATTCCTAATACCATTTCCAATCCTAAAATAAAGATCACGATAGAACCTGCTACCGCAAAGGATTTAACATCCAGCCCCAGCACATTTAAAATAGGACTTCCTAAAAACAGGAACAAGATCATTAAAGCGCCTGCTATCAAGGTTACACGCAGCTCGCGTATGCCGCCGGCTTTGTTTTTTATAGAAATAAGTATAGGCACGGAACCTATAATATCAATAATAGCAAAAAGTGTGAACGTAACGGTAAGTATTTCTTTATAACTGAATGGCATTGTATTGGTTTTGACAAAGGTATATATACCCTGCTATATTTACATCCCTGGTTAACCAGGAGACATGTTATTCTTTTTGTTGATAGTTGCCGGGAGGATAGCATAAGGATATGAGGCGAGTCTCCCCGCCAGTCAGGGACGCTTCATATAGCCCAATTTTATTCACAGTCGCCGGGAGGCGGCATAATAGAAATGCGAGGCGAGGACGCCACACATAGTCCCAACATTACACATCGCCCAATCTCCGGCTCAGCACTAATGATCCCAGAACATCCTTTCTTTAAACATAGTATAACGGCTCTTCAATTCGAGCAGGCAACGGCAGCAAAGACAATCCTTGTACTTATCGCTTATCAGTTTTTTTTCGGCTTCAGAAAATGTAATGCCATAGCACTGGCAGATGGTAATGCTGCCTACTTTACACTCGAAGGTTGATTTACACCTCGGACAAATTTTAGGCTCGTGCATTACTGAAGAGTTTTAAGAAATTTAACAATAATGGCTCCCTGTGCTACTACAGCTATAAAGAAGCGCTGACTCCTAACATGAAATTAGCCTGGCGGCTGTTATAGCCATACACATCAAAATACCTCTGATTAGTAATATTTCTGAAATCGGCAAACAGCTTCACTTTACCTTTTATAATAGCATAGGCTGCATAAAAATCAATAGTGTAGTAGTGCGGCATTGGGTCGGGACCGCCTATATCAACATTCGGAACGGGCATGCGCTCGCCAATATACCTGAACGCCGGCACAAGCGTCAGCTCTTTTATGGGTTTTAAGGTAAGTGTGCTGTTAAATGTAAAATCAGGCCTCCGGAAAAGATTCTTTGTTTTAATGCCATCATTGATACCCTTCCCGTTAACATAGGTAAAGTTGTTCACCCATTGTCCAATGGTACCCATTGCCATACTGCTTTCCACCTCAAAACCATAATCGTGCTGCTTATCGCGGTTGATATATTTACTGGCAAAAGTTGCCGCATCCGTATAAAAAACAATCAGGTCCTTAATATCTCTTTTAAAGCCAACAATCCTGAAAGAATTCCTGTTATCATTTGTAAGCGCCTGCACGCCTATCTCATAGTTAACACTTTTTTCAGGCGATAGCCCCCTGTTCCCATATTCACTATATAACTGGTAAAGAGAAGGCGTATTATACCCGCTGGAAATATTCACAAAAACGCGCGTGTGCTCATCTATATTATACGACGGATTAAAGGTAAAAGTTCCGTTGCCGCCATACACACTGTGATGGTTATATCTTCCGCCTGCTTCTATGTTAAACCCTTTTAACCCCGTTACCAGGAAAGAGGTATATACAGAAAAGTTATTGGCTTTGGCAGAGTCGCTGCTTACCGGGACAGCATCGTATGGGCCATAGTTGGAAATACTTTTATACGACTGATCGGTATGCTGATAAACATATTGCAAACCGCTCACTAAAGACAACCGATCCGTAAAATTGTGACTGCCATACAAATCTGTTACATAAGACCGGCCCTTGTAATTTCCGTCGGACCAAATATTATAATAGGAAGATGCCGGGTCTATCCTCAGTCCGCCAACATCGGTACTGTCGTCAAAATAGTATCTGTCTGACCGTATCATATTCTGCACAAGATGAACAGAAGACTTTTCTGTTTTATAATTAAGGCCGAGGCTGTTTACAAAATTCTTACTTTTTACAATATTATCATAGTCGTCAATATAGGCAGCGGCGTCTGCATCGGCTTTATAGTCTCCGTAATTACTGGTAAATTTCAGCGACAAGGCATCTGTAAAACGATAGCCGATGTTGGCCTGGAAGCTGTTTTGCTTTAAGCCATCCTTATCAAAATTCCGGTTGCCAATGCTGTCATAAGCAGCGGAGAAACCATCTGTACGAATACGGTTATATAAAACATTATATGAAAAACCGTTGATATTGCCATTCACACCTATCCCGGTTTTTAAGGTATTATAACTGCCATAAGCTACTGTTATGTTGGGCTGTATTTTTTCAGGGCCGCCTTTTTTGGTAATAATATTAACAACACCGGCTACGGCTGCACTGCCCCAAAGCGTGCTTTGAGCACCTTTCAATATTTCTATCCGTTCAATTTGTTCAGGATTGATATTATTCAGATCATAAGCATTGGTAATAAAAGACGGATCCTGTAAAGGCTCTCCGTCTAAAAGAAACAGGGTATTACCTGTAGCAGCGCCTCTCAGGTACAGCTCCTGATTGGAGCCGGGCGCATTATTAGCGCCAACAGTGAAGATGCCTGCATACTGGTTTAAAATTTCAGTAAGGGATTTCCCTATATTGTTTTGTAAAGTTGCCTTATCAATAACCGTAACTACTTTGCCGGTTTGCGACTGTTTCTGTTCTTTTCTTGAAGCAGTGACCACTACTTCATCCAGATCTTTTTGAGCCGTTTCGTTTTGTGCCTGTAGTGAGCTGTACAATATAACAGCAGCCACTACTAAAATTTTTCTTTTCATTTTAAAATTTTAGCTGACTGCTTCCGGTAAAATAATAGAAATATATACGCTGTTGCGAATACATTTTCCGCCTTTCACCCGAAAGCCTGAATGATAACTAATGATATTTGGCAGGTCTTCTGGCTTTGAGCATTGCTGGCACCTTCCCATTGTATTAATACAAAAGTGGTTTACCGCTAACAATTTTAAATCATCCTTAACCTCTTCTTCAGAAGAGGCAGGAAGGCTCTTACAGCTACGGGGATAGCGCCGGACTCCGTGCCTGCGGAGGCAAGTACACCGGACTTCCCTTTTAACTCCGCAAACACTGCGGAGACCAAAAATCGCGGCAAAAGTACGGAAATGCATTAAGTTTGTTTAAGCATGAACAGAAAAGGACTTCACATATTTACGCACATGGGCTGCTGGCTGCTTTTTATTTTTCTCATTGCTGCCTTTCTCAATAACAGCAACGGGAATAGCAACAACTGGCTGCAAACCATTTTTTCGCTTCCATTTCTGTTGTTCGTTATTTTTTATGTAGTAGTATTCTATCTCAACCTGTATGTGCTGATGCCTTATCTTTTTTTAAAGAAAAAATATACAGTATATACATTTACAGCCGTTGCATTGCTCGCTATTTGCTTTTATATAAAGCCTTTTGAACAGGTAATGCAACACGCACGCGGGAATACGGGAATGCAAATCCGCCCAAACGAAATGACCAACAGGAGTATGCCGCCACCGCCGCATATAACCAAGGAAAACCGGCCTGCCCCTCCTCTTCCCCGTACGCCAATGAACAGACCTCCTGCTGAAGCCAAACAAGTGCGTATTGATATCATCAGCCTGGTCTTATTTTTTATGGTAATGGCCGGCAGTGCCATGTTAGTGTTGTCAAAGCAATGGCGCATTACTGAAAAAAATAAAGCACTTGTAGAAGTGCAAAAAGCAAAAGCAGAGCTGGCTTTTCTTAAAGCACAAATAAGCCCGCATTTTCTTTTCAATGTGCTGAATAATATTTACGCGCTCGTAATTACTAAAAATGATAACGCCGCATCAGGCATCCTCCGTCTTTCGAATATTATGAGATATGTTACGGATGATGCCCGGGCAGATTTTGTACCTGTTGAAAAGGAAATTGCCTGCATCAACGATTTTATAGCCCTGCAAAAACTAAGATCAGGTAAAAATGTCAAAGTAAACTATACAGTGACTGGTGCGTACGGAAATATAACGGTGGCCCCGCTCATCCTTATGGCTTTTGTGGAAAACACTTTTAAGCATGGTATAAGCAATAATCTTCCTGCAGAAATAAATATTGACATCAGCGTAAAAGGGTCAACTATTCATCTTAAAACTCAAAATGCCATTTTTAAAAAGAAGCATCCTGAAACAAGGGATGGCGTGGGGCTTCAAAACGTAGTGCAAAGACTGGAGCTGCTTTATCCCGGCAGGCACCAGCTTCATATAAACACAGAAAATGATATTTTTAAAGTAGTGCTCGTATTACAAAATGCAATAATATAATTCACCCTGCTCATGACAATAAAAGCTATCGCCATAGATGATGAACCACTGGCGCTTGAAATTGTGAAACAATATTGTATACAGCTTCCGGGTATTGAGCTGGTACAAACTTTTGACAATGCTGTTGCCGGGCTTGAGTATATCCATCAGCACCAGCCTGATCTGCTGTTCATTGATATTGACATGCCGGATATTAACGGCATTGATCTCATTAACAGTTTAGAAACAAAACCAATGATCATCTTTACTACCGCTTATAAAGAGTTCGCCCTTGATGGTTTTGAGCTGGAGGCCGTAGATTATTTATTAAAACCTTTCAGCTTTGAGCGGTTTGAAAAAGCGTTTCAAAAGGCAGCATCAAAATATAAATCAGCCAATAGTGAAGACGGGGCGCAGGAGCATATTTTTGTATATACGGAGTACAGGATGAAAAAGATTTTGCTGCAGGATATTATTTATATCGAAAGCCTGGACGATTATATAAAGATCCATTTAATGAATGACAAACCGGTCATGACATTAATGTCCCTGAAAAAAGTATCAGAAAAGCTGCCGCCCGGGCAGTTTATTCGCATCCATCGAAGCTATATAACTTCTGTAAAATATCTTTCCGAATTATCAGGCCGGAAAATAAAGCTGACCAGCGGTACAGAGCTACCCGTAGGAGAAAGCTATACCTCCGAAGTCAACAAATGGACCAGGCCCCGTTAACAGGTTTTTAAGGGATTCCCCGGTACATTTTGCCGGTTCACCTATCAGATTTTTATTAGCCTGCGCCGTTTCATAACCTTGCATTAAAATAAAAAGCAGGTATATGGAAAGGAAAAAATTTTTATCGCAAAGCCTCACAGCCTTAGGCGTTGCCTTTGTAGCGCCCATTACAAAAGCATGCAACAAAACGGATGTAATAGGTGATACAGACGAAACAGGATCAGGCTCCTGTACTACCACTCCTTCAGAAACAGAAGGCCCCTTCCCTACTAAATCACCTTCCTCTTTAGTACAATCAAATATAGTGGGCGACAGAACGGGCGTTCCCTTATCCGTAAAAATTTATATCACCAACCGTAACAACAGTTGTGCAGCGCTGGCCAATGCTATTGTTGATATATGGCATTGCGATGCAGCAGGAAATTATTCGGAGTATGGAGGAACAGGAATGCAGTCAACCAACTATACCAGTGTACACTGGCTGCGCGGCCGGCAAACTACGGACAGCAATGGACTGGTAACATTTACCAGCATTTTTCCGGGCTGGTATAGTGGTCGCGCACCACATATACATGTGCATGTATATAACAGCAGCGGCAGGTCGCTGCTGGTTACTCAAATAGCTTTCCCTACCGATATATGTAATACGGTTTATACAACTGCATCTCCTTACAGCACCCGCGGCACACAGGACACACAAAACTCCAGGGACAATGTATTTGCAGATTCGCTCGATTTCGAGATGTCGGCAGTTACAGGCAGCGTATCTGAAGGCTATACACTGACACATACCATCAATGTAAGCGCTTAGTGCCGCGCTCCATCTGAATTGCAGAAAAGAATATATCAACGGTCAATTTATAACACATGAAACAGATACAACTTGCCTACCGTAAAATAATAGGCGTTCAAAGCACATCGGTATGGGAGCGGTATGTGTTTGAAGACTCTTACAAAGAGTTTTTAATGCAGTTTCAGTTCTATAATACAGAAAATAAATACCATACATTTTCCCGGTTATCAGCAGATATACCGGCAGCAGAAAAACTACATTTCCTGGTTAGCGCGGCTGTTACCGGTTATATAACGCAATTACAAAATAAAATACCTGACATACAAAATACATTAGGAAAAATATTCCTGCCGTTTCACCTGTATCGCTTTGAAATTATCGACTCCGACATCCGTGATAAAAAGGATCATCGCATCGCTATTATTTTTTACAGCGAACCTCTGCAATGGCTGGATACCATCGGAGAGCACCTGCTCATTTCTTTAAATACAGAAAGCAACAATAATAAAGAGATGCTCCAGACAGAGCTTGTGAAGCTGCAGCCTTTTATGAGCATTTATTCACTTCAAAAAACAGATCATGCAACAGCAATCCCAAGCCAGGATATTCTTAGCTGACAAATACCAGGTGATTCAAACTGAATACAGCCGCAGCATCCACGTATTTACGGATCGTACACCGGCGTTCAACAACCTGGCAGCAGTTAAAGATGAAACACTTGCCGCCAAAAGCAGTACAGAATATTACTTTGATACAGGAACCCTATTGCTCCCGGTTGTAGGCGCCCTTGTTTTCAGACAGGGAGAAAAGGAAACTGAGCTAAACTGCGGAGAGATACTGGTCATTAACAGCACCGCGGCCATCAGCATATCCAATCCGTATGATGACTGCCTGGTCAATTATATCATTGTTAGTTTTGAAACGCTTTTTGATACGGCTGCAACGGCACATCCATACTCCTTTGACCTGAATGCTTATAAAAACAAAATGCTGGATGTATTCAGCAACAGTATGCTCAGCATTTCTCTTGGAAAATTTGACATGCGCAGGGAAACCACCTACTACCTTTCCGGCAGGAATAAGGCCTGTTTTTGCCTTGTAATACAGGGATCTTTTGAAATAGAAGGCAGGCTGCTGCATGAGCGCGATGCGCTGGCCGTATGGGATACAGAGGAAATGGATATTGAGTCCCTGGGAAAAGAATCTATACTTTTTTTAATTGAGCAGCCAGTCAGCAACTTACCTGCTTCACTATAATACTAATATAACTAACATAGAAAACAATATAATTATGAACACGAACATTACTACACAACGGTCTTTTTTATCAGCCCCACTGTTATTTCTTCTATATGCCGGAATGCTCTTCAGCAGTTGCTCAAAAACAGATGTCACCGGCACTACAGATGAGAACGGAACCGAAAATACAGGAGGCACAGGCAGTAGTGGCAGTAGCAGTAACAGCTCCCTGACTATTGAAGACGTATCTACTATAAGCAGCGCGAAAGAAGGGAACACGGACAGTGCTTATAATGCTGACGACCTTATAGCCAACTCCTCTTTTACCTCACAGGTGCTCATTGCCTTTAGCGGCACATCGGCTACTGTTACCAACCCTCTATCCGCCAGCGGCGTATCGGTTACCACCAGCAACGGTGATATAACGGTTACGTCTACCGCCAAAAATGTTGAGTATGTAGTGTCCGGCACTACAAACAGCGGATCAGTAAAAATTTATAGCGATAATAAATTTAAACTCACCCTCAGCGGCGCTGCTATTACTAATAATGACGGTCCGGCTATCAATATTCAATCCAAGAAAAGAGTATTTATTGAAGTGGCAGATAATACAACTAATACACTGGCCGATGGAAGCACTTATGCCACAAGCACAGAAGATATGAAGGGTACTATTTTCAGTGAAGGGCAGCTAATCTTTACAGGCAATGGCACCCTTAATGTAAAGGGCAATTATAAGCACGGTATTGCCAGCGATGATTATGTGAGGGTGCAGAGCGGCACCATTAACATAACAGGAGCTGCCACCGATGGCATACACACTAACGATGCTGTTATTGTTGACGGCGGTACTTTAAACATTACCGCTACCAGCGATGGTATAGAATGCGAAGAAGGGTATATCGTTATCAATGACGGTAACTTTACCATTAAGGCTGGTGATGATGGTATTGCAGCTTCTTATGATACTGATGCAACTATTGATCCGTATGTAACTATCAATGGCGGCACATTTAATATTACCAGTACAGCAGGCGAAGGCATAGAAAGCAAAAGCACGCTAACCATTAACGACGGCACTTTTAATATCAAAACTTATGATGACGGTTTAAATGCCGGTAAAGCTATTTATATTAATGGCGGAACCCTGTATGTGTACAGCAGTAATAATGATGGTATTGACTCTAATGGCATCATGACAATAACCGGGGGTAAAACCGTTTCTGTAGGTGCCGGTTCACCGGAAGAGGGTTTTGACTGCGATAACAATACCTTCAAAATAACCGGTGGTATTATCGTTGGTATTGGAGGTGCCACCAGTATGCCTACGGCTAATGTAAGCACTCAAAGATCTGTAAGACTGGGAGGAGCAAGCGCCAACCAGTTAGTGCATATAGCAGCTACAGACGGCAGCGCTGAAGCACTGACCTTTACTGTACCCCGCACCTACACTACCATGTTATTCTCCAGTCCTAAACTTAAAGCAAGTACATCTTATACTGTTTACACAGGTGGCTCTGTAAATAATGGTGTCAGCTTAAACGGGCTATACACCAGCGGCACCTATGTTAAAGGCAGCACTGCTTCCGGCACCACTTTTACCACCTCATCAATGGTTACAACTGCTGGTGGCAGCGGCGGTCCGGGAGGTGGCAGATAAATGAAGAGGCAATAAGAGGGATATACAAAGCGCCTGCTATATAGCGGCGCTTTGTCATTATCAACAACCTTACCTGAAAGGTTTTTTAATGGGGCAGTTTTTCGCGAAAAAACCCATAAACCCAGGTACCGGCTATGGCGCTTAATAGTACCACTGCAACAACAGTAAAGCCACTCCCGATCTGCGCAAACAAAGGTCCGGGGCAGGCGCCTGTCATAGCCCAACCCAGTCCAAATAATAATCCTCCTATAACCTGTCCCTTGTTAAACTTTTTGGGATGAAAAATTACAGCTTCACCATGTATGGTTTTTATATTGAATCTTTTTATAAGCCATACAGAAATGGCCCCTACCACTACGGCAGAACCAATTACCCCATACATATGAAAGCTTTGCAGGCGAAACATTTCCTGTATCCGGAACCAGGAAACAATTTCTGCCTTTACGAAAACAATACCGAACAGCAAACCCACTGCCAGGTATTTAAAATTATACCACCAGGGGTGTTTCAGCTCCGTTTCGTTCACGCACATGGTATCCAGCGAACGTACTTCATAATCTGTAATATCTTTTTGCATTGCGAACCATTATAATTTAAGAATAAAAGGAAGGATCAGGTTGGCCATAATAAATCCGCCGGCCATAAAACATACAGTGGCTATAAGAGAAGGTAATTGCAGATTGCTTAATCCCATAATGGCGTGACCGCTGGTACAGCCGCCGGCATACCTTGTTCCGAAACCAACCAAAAAGCCGCCAATCACCAATAAAATAAATCCTCTAGCCGAAAGCAGCCCTTGCCAGCTAAATATTTCGGCAGGCAAAAGATGCTGGTTGTCAGTAATATCATATTGGTTTAATGTAGTCATTAAAGCCGGTGACACCTGTACGGCATCCGGATTGGCCAAAAACTGCGCAGCTACAAAACCACCGGCTAAAATACCGGCTACAAAGAACAGGTTCCAGGCCTCCTTTTTCCAGTTATACTTAAAAAAAGGAATACCGGCAGGTAAACAGGCAGCACATATATGCCTCAGGTTGGCAGATATGCCAAAATGCTTATTGCCTAACAATAATAAAGCCGGCACAATTAATCCTATCAATGGGCCCGCAACATACCAGGGCCAGGGTTGTTTAATGAATGCTATCATTTATAAAATTTATTTTTATCAGGCAGCAAAGTACACTACCAGTTCACGAACAACAATATATATGCCTATCAGCAGCACAAACCAGCCAAATCCTCTTTTCAGAATACCTCCTTTTATTTTCTTTCCTATAACAGCTCCTGCCAAAACACCAACAACAGCAATCCCGGTCAGCTTCAGCAGCAAATTCCAGTCCATAACATGATGGGTAATATCATCTGCAAAACCCGCGAGGCTGTTAACCGTAATAATAACCAGCGATGTACCAATAGCTGTTTTAACCGGAAGGCGCAACAACAGTATCAAAGCAGGTATCAATAAAAATCCGCCACCAGCTCCCAGCAAGCCTGTTACCAGTCCTATACCAATGCCATACACTGAAATTTTAAACAGCCCGGCCCTGGGCGCATCATTTACGGCAGAATTGGGTCCAGTCTTTATCATGGAAAATGATGAAGCGATCATTAAAACAGCAAACAGCAGCATGGTTATTAATGATACCGGTATAGCGTAGCTGTCCACATACAAAGACTCCGGCAGATGCGGTATCACATAATGCCTGATACAAAAAACAGTAATCACAGACAGTGTTCCGAAAATCAAAACGGTTTTTACATCTACCGTTTTATTAGCCAGGTTGGCTATAGAACCTACAAAGCTGGTAATACCTACTATAAATAAAGAGTAAGAGGTAGCCAGAACCGGGGAAACATCAAACAGGTACACCAGTATAGGTACAGTTAGTATGGATCCGCCGCCACCTATCAACCCCAGTGAAAGTCCTATCAGTAATGCCGCAATATACCCTGCTATCAACATAACGCAAATGTGCAGATGCTTTTATATTCACAAAGTAACATTTATCACATTAATTATCCTTTCTTACCCCATTTATATTATATAGTGTTTCTGCCGGTAACTCCCCATCCCCTTGCTTCCATTTTTTTTAAATCCGGATGATCACTTCCCTGGAAGAGGTCAGGCCCCTGGCAATCCCCTGGTAATTAATTTTTTGAAGTTATCGGTTTTTAGCTTCATTTACAGAACCGTACAAAACAGATATTTCTTTATCTTCAATGCAAATGAAAAAACAACTGGGACTTTTCGACCTTACCATGATCTGTGTAAGCTTTGTGATAGGGATGGGTATTTTCAGAGCCCCGGTAAATGTGGCAAAAGCCACTCCGGATATATTTACCTATTTTCTTTGCTGGCTGGCCGGCGGGTTAGTTGCATTTTGCGGGGCACTTACCTACGCCGAAATAGGGTCGCGCACACCCGCCACGGGTGGCTATTATAAAGTATTCTCTTATGCCTATCATCCTTCTATAGCTTTTGCCATCAACTGCATTATACTGGTCAGCAATGCTGCCTCGCTGGGTATGGTGGCTTTGGTTGGCAGTGAATATATTTCAGGTGTGCTGTTTCCTTCGGCCGCGTCTGTTAAAAATATTGAAATAGTATGTGCCATTGCAGCTATCATTATTTTTTATGGTGTCAATATGCTGGGGCTTAAACTAAGTTCCCGAACCCAGAATATTTTAATGCTGATAAAAATAGGGCTGGTGCTCCTGCTTATACTTTCCATCTTTTTTGCGGAGCCTGCACCTGCTGTGCAGCAAAGCGGCATAACATCGCCTTCCATGAAAGAGTACATAAAAGCTTTTGGCATCGGGCTGATAGCGGTAAGCTTTACCTATGGTGGCTACCAGCAAACGATCAATTTTGGCGAAGAGGTTAAGAATCCGCCACACACCATCCCCAGAAGTATCTTTCTCGGCTTATTTATTATTGTTTCGCTATATCTTTTGGTGAACTATGCTTATATCAGGGTAATTGGTTTTGAGCAACTGAAAGACAGTAAAAACATTGCAGCTATTATGGCTTCAAAAGTACTGGGGGCTAAAGCCGAAGCTGTATTGTCCGTATTATTGTTCATAGGTGTGCTGGGTTACATAAACGGATCGCTTTTAAGTAACCCCAGGGTGATGTATGCTATGAGCATCGACAAAGTGCTGCCTTCGTTATTTTCTAAAACCAGCCGCAACGGGGTACTTACCACATCGCTTACAGTTTTTTCCCTGATTGCAGCTTTAGTTGTTTTCTGGGCCGAGGAATTTGACAGGATACTGAGCTTTTCTATTTTCCTTGACTGTTTTGGCATGGCCCTTTCAGCCGGTAGTATTTTTTATTTCAGGAAAAAAACCAGGCACCTGGATGGCACCGGCATTTATACCATGAAGCTTTATCCCCTGCTACCTGTTATTTTTATTACAGCTTATGTTTTTGTGGCCATCAGTATTGCTTTTGATTATGAAAAAAACAATTATGCTGCCCTGACAGGTATAGCAGTATTAACTTTTTTTATGATACTTTATTTTGTGTTTTACAGAAAAAATAAAAAACAAACATTATAAATGGACCTTTCACATATTATAAACGAACTGGGAGAAGACAGGGAACAGTATTTTAACGCCGTTGCACCACCTATATGGCAGGCCAGTAACTTTGCTTTTAAAGAAGTAGAAAAATTTGCTCATGCTTTTAAAGATGAGAGAAACGAATACCTGTATAGCCGTGGCATCAATCCCACTACGGACATCCTGAGAAAAAAACTGGCTGCCCTCGAAGGCGCCGAAGATTGCCTGTTATTCAACAGCGGGGCAGCAGCCATTTTTGCAGGTATTTTTACTTTCCTGAAAGCCGGTGATCATATTATATCAGTAAAAAACCCGTACAGCTCTGCCAAAAAGATGTTTGAAGCCATACTGCCGCGCTTCAATGTTACGGTAACCTATACTGATGGTAAAACGATTGAACAGTGGCAGGAAGCTACACAACCCAATACAGTGCTCTACTATCTGGAATCACCTAATAGCTGGACCTATGAACTGCAGCCTTTGCAGGAGGTAGCCAGTTTTGCCCGGCAAAAAAACATCATCACGTTTATAGATAATACTTATTGTACACCTCTTTATCAGAACGTGATGGAACTGGGTATAGATATTGCCATGCAAACCGCCACTAAATATATGGGTGGCCACAGTGATACTTTAGGGGGCGTGCTTTGCGGCAGCCATACCTTGATGAAAAAGATCTTTGACACAGAATTTATGACCATCGGCAGTGGCCTGCAACCATTCAACGGCTGGCTGCTGTTACGCGGGCTCAGAACGCTGCCCATGCGCCTGGAGCGCATCAATCAAACCACCCGGCAGGTAATTGATTTTTTAGATGCACATGATGGTATTGAAAAAATTATATTTCCCTTCCATCCATCCTTTGATCAGTATGAGCTGGCAAAAAAACAAATGAAGGCTGCTTTCGGACTGGTTACCATTGTGTTAAAGAAGAAAAACCGGGAAACAATCATAGCATTCTGTGAAAGCCTGCAGCACTTTTTAATGGCTGTAAGCTGGGGCGGTCATGAAAGCCTGGTAATTCCGCGCTGCGTATTTATCAAAAAAGAACTGTACGATCCCGGTAACGAAGCGCACAGGCATATAAGGCTTTACATAGGCCTGGAAGATGCAGATTACCTTGTTAAAGACCTCACAAATGCTTTGGAGCTTTTAAATAAAAAATCTTATAAATAAAAACAATAATTAATATATAATCATTTCTAATTAATAAAATTATAATTAGATAACCGAACAAATGCACATTTAAAACTCAGGGCGCTTATCTTTGCCAGCGAATTTCAAATCTTTGGTATATGTTTTGCTGAAAATTTGGGTTTTATTGAACATTTTAACCGCATCTTAAATAAAATTCAGGCTATTCAAATATGAATAAACTCATCGCTTTTGTATGCATATTCATACTCGCTTTTAATAATGCTGACGCGCAAAAAAGCTTTCGTTTAAAAAAGCTGGTTGGCAAAAAATCGAATCTTTCTTCTACACT
Source organism: Niabella sp. (assembly GCA_049841335.1). Taxonomy (GTDB): domain Bacteria; phylum Bacteroidota; class Bacteroidia; order Chitinophagales; family Chitinophagaceae; genus Niabella. The sequence goes on from JASGDI010000051.1 coordinate 23,552, forward strand.
GCCCTTGTCTGTTGTAGAAATCCCTACAGGAACATTTATAATGGGCGATGAAAGCGATACTACCACGGTTTTAAAGAAAGAATTGTCCAAGCCTGTGCTGATCAGCGGTTTCTATATTTCCCAGGCAGAAATCACCAATGCCCAGTATAAGGAATTTGTGCATTGGGTAAGAGATTCAATAGCCGCACGTACCCTGGGTGGCGAATATGTGATCATCGAATCCGGGGATACCGCTGTTAACTGGAAATTGGCCTCTAAGATCAATTATTCAGACCCTGAAATTATCAGCCGCCTTGGCGATCTGTTAATTGACCCTTCCAAAACCATCAATAACAAGCGCGCCATTGATCCTCAAAAGCTTATTTACCTTTTACAGGGATTTAATTACCTCGAAGCTGCCAAAAAAGAGAACAAAAACCGTCCTCCAAGCGACTTTATTTATAAATATGCTGTAGCTATTTATCCTGATACACTATGCTGGATGAGGGATTTCGGATACTCCAACAACGAACAAATGGCTGTGGGGTATTTCAGCAGCCCTAAATATCAGAATTATCCTGTGGTAGGTGTAAGCTGGAACCAGGCCAATGCTTTCTGCGACTGGATGACCAAACAAAAGATCAACACTTACCAGTCTAAAAATAAATTATCGGAAGGTGGAAAATGCAGGCTCCCTACCGAAGCTGAATGGGCGTATGCCGCCAGCCTGAACCAGGCCAATGTCAATACTAAAAAACCTTCTTCAGAAGAGGATAAAGAAGGAAATGTTACTGCCCAGGGTAAAATATTTCCTGTATATGTAAATGACAGCAAAAAAGGAAAAGCAGGGCTGTACAATATGGCCGATAATGTTTCTGAGTGGATGGTAACCTCGTACTACGAAGGCGGGGAAAATTTTCAGAACAGGTTTAACCCTGATATCCAGTTTGGAACACCCGAATCACAGTCTAAATTCCAAAGAAGGAAAGTTTTAAGAGGCGGCAGTTGGAAAGACTCCCCTTCTATGGTTACTACAGCCAACCGTTCTTACGAAGACATGGATGCAACGCACTCCTATATCGGCTTCCGTGTTGTAGTAAACCTTCCTGAATAAGTTAATTTTTCTTACTAAACAACAATAAAAACAAGCTATATGCCGGCAGCAGAACAAAAATCGAACATACAACGCTACTTAAACATTTTTTTCTCCCTTGGCGCCGTTCCCGTGCTTTTAGGAGCATTGTTCAAATTAACCAATACAGCGCCCATTGGGGACCCCGATACATGGCTGAAATTTGGTTTATACACAGAAGCCCTGGTGTTTTTGGTGTACGCTTTAATGTACGCTTTTAAACCGGAGGCACTGGACGATGCTGCAAGCATAGCCGTTGTGGAGGCAGTACCGGCGCAAACATCACGCAGCGGCAGCGCTCTCGCCTCTATGGATGAGATGCTGCAGGCAGCGGATATTACTCCCGAATCCTTAGACAAATTGAGCGAAGGATTTAAATCGCTGGAGGCAAATATTAACAGGATAGCGAGCGCAACCAACAGTGTTGTAGAAACAGATGAATATGCAAAGCAGGTAAAAGAAGCTACCCTTTCTATTCACAGGGTGAATACTTATTACAACAAGCTTGCAGAAACATCCCATGCTTTGATCAACAGTGCAGAAGATGCAAAAGCTACGCAAAAAGAAATGTCGGAACTATCTAAGAACCTTGCAAAGCTGAATCAAATGTACAGCAGCATGATTGCCGCTATGCAAATGAAAGGATCGTAATAGCTGATGATGGTCCCGGTTGCAGCATATACAGCATCGGAATGGCTCCAAAAGTTAACAGATCTTCCGGTCTTCCCGACTTTTGGACTTCCGGACTGATTTTTAAATCATAAATCTCAAATCATACCTATAACATGGCTTTACCTAAAGAGCCCCGGCAAAAAATGATCACTGTGATGTATTTAGTGCTTACCGCATTGCTGGCACTAAATATATCAAGCGAGGTATTGAATGCTTTCAGAACCATGGATAAAAGCTTTTCCAATGCCAATACCACCATTGATAAAAAAACCCAAACCATCTTTGCCTCCCTGGAAAATAAAATAAATGATCCCAAAACCAGGGATCTCGCTGCCATCTGGAAACCCAAAGCCGAAAGGGCCAGGCAGCTTTCTGATGAAATGGTAGCCTACATTGACAATATAAAAACACAAATACAAAACGAAGCAGGCGGTGCAGATGGTGGCCATTTCAACGAAAAAAATACCAACGCAGCTACTAAAATTTTAGTGGACGGGAACGGCGGAAAAGAACTGCTGAATAAACTAACAGATTATAAAAAAAGTCTTTTAGGTATAGACGAAAAAATTACCAACCAGTTTAAAAACAGCCTGCCGCTTGATTTAAGTATGCCTGTAGTGCAAAACAAAAGCAACAGGAACTGGGAAGATGCTTATTTCAGGAGAACGCCTGCTATAGCAGCTATTACCGTTCTTTCTAAATTTCAAAGTGATATAAAAAACGCTGAATCCCAGGTAGTTGAATACTGCCATAACCAGATTGGCGAAGTACAGGTAGTGTACGATGAGTTCCAGGCCCTGGCTACGGCCAATGCACAGTTTCTATTACCCGGCAGCGAGTTTACCATTACTGCAGGGGTAGGTGCTTTCAGCAAAAATGCCAAGCCAACCGTTACCATTGATGGAACACCTGTTCCTCTGAATGCCAATGGCTTAGCAGAATATAAAACGATAGCCGGAGGCCCGGGTTCTTATACACGCAAAGTGAACATTTCTTTTGTGAAGCCCGACGGTACTACCGCCACACTTACCAAAGACATTAACTATGTAGTAGCGTCTCCAACAGGACTTACTGTTAGCGCCGATGCTGTAAAGGTTTTATACGTTGGCTTAGACAATCCCATCTCTATAGGCGGGGGCAGCGGTACCAGCGCCAGCAACCTCCGGGTATCTATAAGCCAGGGATCCATCTCCGGAAGCAATGGAAAATATATTGCAAAAGTTACAACGCCGGGAACAGCAAAAATCACTGTTAATGATGGCAAGCAAACCACCGGCTTCGATTTCCGTGTAAAATCAGTACCAACACCAACAGCAATGGTTGGAGCAAGCAAAGGCGGCCGTATACGTGTTAACGATTTTAAAGCCCAGGCTGGCGTACGTGCAGAATTAGAAAACTTTGTGTTTGAAGGGGTTAAGTTTACTGTAGTAGAGTACACCATGACTTTTGCAGGAGCCGGGTACCCCGAGTTTATGCACAAAGCCGTATCGGGTAACTCATTTAATGCAGTACGCAGCCTGATAGAACGGGCAAAACCGGGAAGCACTATTACTATTGACGAAATAAGAGCTTCGGGGCCCGGCGGCACAAGAGTTTTACCTCCTATTGCCTTTAACCTGTACTAAAATGTACCGGTTTGGTTTAATGTTTGAGGTTTAATATAAGCAACCTGTAGAAACAGGGTGCATTGCAAACCATGAATTAAATAAAAAAATATACAGATGAAATTTCGTATTTTATGTAATATCATAGTCCTTTTTTTGCTGGTTAGCAGCTCTGTAGCGGCCCAGAGACGCAGCGCTTACGACTCTCCGCCCAAAAGCAGCTCTTCCGCAAAGGAAACAAAAACTCCGGCTTCAAAAACTAATACCCCTGCCGCAGAACCCGGGGGAGAAAGCGGGAATTACGATACTGCAGTTCCTTACCAGAACCTCCCTGTAGAAGTAGTGGAAGACCAGGGTGATGGTGGCTTATACGGCACATCAAGGGCTTCTTTAAGGAAAGACAACATCCTGGAAGATGACAATACTGACAGTACGGCCGTACCCCTGGACTATACGCCTTTATATGCCGCTGATGCACTGTATCGTGTAAGGGTATGGCGCACTATTGATGCCCGCACCCAGCAAAATGCCCGGTATTTTTATAATAAGGCTATTGAAGGGGAAGATAGCAAAAGGCTGATCAATATCATGCTAAGAGCTATTAAAGAAGACAGTGTACAGGCTTTTAGCAATATAGATGACCGTTTTACCACCCCCATAACTTTTGAAGAAGCCTTAGCCGGATTTGGCGGAGGCCTGGATACTTCTGCCAGGTACGATATGGAAGGGAATATTGCCGGTTACCAGGTAAGAAACCGCGCGGTATCTCCTGACTCCATTTACAAGTTCAGGCTCAAAGAAGAATGGCTGTTTAACAAACGCGATGGTAAAACGTATGTACGGGTATTAGGAATTGCTCCTGTAACCAGCTACACTACCTCCGACGGGTACACTATGGAAAACAGTGAGCATGCCGTATTCTGGATCTATTACCCCGATCTCAGAAAGGCGCTGGTAAGAAACAAAATCACTAACCCTTTAAATATTAACGGGTATGTGACCTGGGAGGAAGTGTTTGAAAACAGGTTATTTGAGAGCAATATTATGAAGTCCTCGCTTGATGCCGAAAACGGCTTTAACAATACACCACTCACCGCAGAGCAGGCAAATGAAATACAAAAACAGCTTAACAACCTGAGCGCACGCGGCTGGGCCAAATAAAGTTTGATTAACCGATATTATATCCTACATGAAAATGAATAAGTCTTTAATAACAGTTTTCATCGCTGCCTTTTTAATTGGCTCTGGCCATGCAAAAGCGCAATACATTTCACAAAAGAACAGTGTTGGTTTTAATTTTGGCGCCCTTACCTATTCGGGAAGATTTGCCGTTGATGCAGGCTTAGCCAGCCATAGCTCTTTATATGCTTCGGTAGTGTACAGAAGAAAGGTTTGGGATAATCTTTATGTGCGGGCCGAACTTTTCGGTGGGCGGATGAGAGGCGATAACACGCATGTTGAATCCCAGACAACAAAACCCAATGGTGAATTTCAGACAGAGATGGCAGAAGCAACCGTAAGGGCTGAATATGATTTTATTAATCTCTACAAGCATAAGGCTTCCCCTTTTATAAATGTTGGCGCCGGAGCATACACACTGTTTAATTATGCTTCCAGTATGGGGCCCAAAGAAAGCAAAGACAGAACAGGCTTTGCTATGCCTGTAGGCGGAGGAGTTAAATACAGGCTCAATAACAGGGTGAAGCTCCTGGCAGAGGGGAACATAAGGCTCTTTACTAAAAACCTTGATAACAGAACAGGAGAAAACATCAATAATCCTAATAAATATTACAGCTTTGGTTTTGGTGTTATTTACGAGCTAACGCCTTACAATACCCTCTGGTAATCTTATGCCGGTTGCATTTCAAACAAGGTAATTTCCGGTCTTACGTTAAATCTCAGCTTCCATTTATAGCCGAGTGCCCTGTTAATATAAAGCGTTCTCCCGTCCTGTAGATCAATTTTCCCTGCTGTATATTTTTTATTACTTACAGGAATCACCGGTGGCGGCAAAAAAGGAGGTCTTACCTGTCCGCCGTGTGTATGTCCCGATAATATCCAGCCTTTATATCCATTCCAGATATCATGATCGCAGGCGTCCGGGTTGTGGCACAAAACCAGGTTCGCAGCATCCGGATGATATCTATCCATTGCTTCAGCAGGTTTAAAGTTCGTTCCCCATAACTCGTCTATGCCTATAATATTCAGGCCTTCAACATCAAGGATCTCATTTCTCAAAACTTTAATACCGGCACTATTTACGAGGTACGTTACCCTGTCTGCTATTTCAGCCTGCTGCCAGTCAGGACCATAATCATGATTCCCCAGGATACCGATAGTAGCAAGTTTCCCGGTTGCCTTATGGGCTAAAACATCCGCAATATCTTTAAATTCGTTTCCTTTATTGTCCGTTATGAAATCCCCTGTATAAACAACAATATCCGGTTCAAAGGCATTTGCTTTTTGTAATGAATGAACCAGGTAATTTTTATCTACAGCGCCAGCATGTATATCGCTGATCTGCATGAGGGTTTTACCCCACAAATGAGGCGGAAGTTTCTTTATAAAGATCTTATGCTTTACAAATTCAAGCCAGCCGGGCTCTACCTGCCAGGCATATAAGCCTGTTAAAGTAGCAGCGCCTGTCAGCAGCCCTATTGTTTTTGTAAATTTTCTGCGATTCATAAATAAATTTCCCCTCCATCTATGGCTCTCTTCTGCGCCAGGGACTGCGGTTCTGCAAAGCCTGAATAACAGGCCTGATATCCGGTGAGGGTTTCAATATCAATATACCCACAGCAAATAGTATCAAAGCAAAAATACTGCGCATGAATAAACCGGGTAACCCGCTCCAATTGTCAAATAATAACCAGGTGATCATATATACCACCAAAGCAATATTAAGCATGTAAACCGATTTGGGTGTAAAAGGGAACAGCCTGTGTTTTTTCCATAAAAAAACAATACGGAAGGCATTATAAATAGTAGTGGATATCAGCCCCGCAATGGTAGGCCCAAGAATATCAAATTGTTTGGCAAGTACGTAACTGAGAGGCAGCATACACCCCATTAATACCAGGCCGCTATAAAGCTCAAACCGCCAGAAATTTGAAGTACCGATAATTTGTGAATTAACACCGCTGCCTAAGTCAATAACCCTGGTAAGACCCAAAAAAATAAAGGGAATAAAACCCAGCAAATAATCCTGGTTTATATTAAAAGTGATCACGGCATCTTTATAATTTAATGCAATCAGCACAAACAAAACACAGGCAATTACAAGTAAATTGATGGAAGACCGCTGATAAATAGTTTGGATCTTTTCTATTTGCTTGTTCTTCCAGGCTATTGACAAATGCGGTATGGTGGCTGCAATTACACTACGTTGCGGTGCTTGTATAATACCCGTCATTAATTGCGCCAGAGAAAAAATAGCCGCTTTTTCCAGGCCATTGGGCAGCACAGACGCTATAACTATGGTATCGAATATCGCCGACAGGTTAAAAACAATACCGGCGCCAAAAACAAACAGGCAAAAACCTGCAATTTTTTTCAGGAATTTTTTAGTTACCACGCTCACCCTGAACGTGAGATGTATTTTCCGGGCCACTACCAGGTAAGTGAGCAGTGTAATAAACAGCAGGAAATAGGAGAGTGAAAACAGGATAACAAAAGTGTCAAAACTCTTAATAAGGCCAAAGGAAAACAAAACAACAAGAATAGTAATAAAACACCGCCACTCCAATTCTTTCATAAATGTTGTAAGAACAGATTGCTGCAACACCCATCCGTAGGCTTCCAGCACATTATACAAAATAAGGCCAAATACAAAAGGGAACAGCCACTGGTAATACTGAACAAAAAGGCCTGAGTTGGAGCCAAATTTCTGTATTACCAGTCCCTTAAAAAGCCAGCCGCCAGCAGCTACCAGCACGCACCCTAAAAAGCTGATCAGCAACGCCCAGCTGATCTGGTCGTTTTTTTCTGCCGGCAGCCTGTCCCGGTAATAAGGAAAGAATTTATGTATATAGCCCGGCATTGCCAGGTTGCCCAGCGAAGCTAAAAAGGCACCTGCAGCAATAAAAATATTATACAGTCCATACTGGTCTGTAGAGAAAGCACCGTTTCTTGTGAAGAAGTAAACATTAACGAATCCTATCAGGAATCCGCTATATATAATAAGCGAAGAAATAATACTTTGCCGCCTGATTTTTGAACTCATTTTGTTTACGGTCTATTGTTTAATGCAATAAACCCTCTCAAACATAGAACATTTTGGCTATTTAATCTCTTCCTTTATATCCTCCATCAGCCTGTGGGCAATATTATTGGCCTTGCTCTCAAAATCACTTTCAGAATAAATGCGGATGATAGGTTCTGTATTAGAGGTACGCAGATGCACCCAGTCATTATCAAATTCTATTTTTAACCCGTCCTCATCATTGATCGGGTTCTTGGCGTATTTCTTTTTAATGCTCTTAAAAACAGATTTTACATCAATGCTGCTGTCCAGCTCAATTTTATTCTTGCTGATAAAATAATCCGGATACTGGCGGCGTAAAGACTTGATGCTGCCTTTCTGAGTGGCCAGGTGAGAAAGGAACAAAGCAATCCCAATCAGCGCGTCCCTGCCATAATGAAAATCAGGCACAATAATGCCTCCGTTGCCCTCTCCCCCAATAACAGCATCATGCGCTTTCATTTTTGCAACCACATTTACCTCACCTACAGCCGAAGGGAAATATTCACCGCCTCTTTTAATGGTGATTTCCTTAAGCGCTTTGGTGCTGCTCATATTACTTACAGTATTGCCCTTACGTTTGGAGAGCATATAATCGGCAACAGCCACCAGCGTATATTCCTCGCCAAACATGCTGCCATCTTCGCATACAAAACAAAGCCTGTCCACATCAGGATCTACTGCAATGCCCAGATCCGCCTTTTCTTTAACAACAGCATTGCTTAATTCAGTAAGGTGATGCGGTAAAGGCTCGGGGTTGTGGGCAAAATTCCCGGTAACTTCCTTATTTAATACCACTACTTTTTCTACGCCAAGCGCATTCAACAGCGCCGGAACAAAAGTAGCTCCGGTAGAATTGATCGCATCTACCACCACTTTAAAACCCCTGGCAGCAATAGCTTCTTTATTTACCAGCGGATAATCAAGAATGGCATCAATATGCTTCTCCATATAAGAATCGTTCGTTGTTACCTTTCCCAACTTATCTACCCCCACAAAATCAAAATCCTCTGCTTCGGCAATTTTCAATAACTCCTGACCAGTTCCGGCAGCAATAAATTCTCCTTTCTCATTCAGCAGCTTCAGCGCGTTCCATTCCTTAGGGTTGTGACTGGCAGTGAGAATAATACCCCCATCAGCCTTTTCCATAGGAACGGCAATTTCTACGGTAGGCGTGGTGCTTAACCCCAGGTCAACTACTTCAATACCCATTGCAGAAAGGGTAGATTGAACCAGGTTGCTTACCATTGCGCCACTGATACGGCCATCACGGCCAATTACTACTTTAACTTTTTTGTCTTTACCGGCGTTTTTTTTCAGTATAGCACCATAAGCAGCAGTAAATTTCACTACATCAACAGGAGAAAGCGTAGAACCGGTCTTTCCACCTATGGTTCCCCGAATCCCGGATATACTTTTAATAAGAGGCATATTGTTTTGATAAGTTTTGTTTAGGGGTGCAAATTTACGATGCTATGACCGAATTATTGGCTTTGTGGAAAAGAAAGTAGGAAAAGACGGAAAGTCAGAAAGTTGGGGGTCAGAAGACGGAATTTTGTTCTATCGGTTACAAAAAGAATGAAAAACAGCGCTGTTAATGTGGTCTTATAAGCCATATGTTATTCTGCGTAAAAGAACCCAGTTTGTAAACAAAATACAGGTGAATTAACAATACTTTTAGGCTAAGCAACATACATCGTACGCCTTATATCGCACATCTTATATTGTACATCTTATATCGTACACCGTACATCTTAAACATATTATCACATTTGTTAACTACTTTTGCAGGCTAAATAAAAGCATTTTTACAGGTTATGAGTGAGTTTAACAGGGTTTTGGTTACGGCAGCGTTGCCTTATGCAAACGGACCAATCCATATCGGGCATTTGGCGGGTTGTTATATACCGGCGGATATTTATGTACGTTACCAGCGTGCGCAAAAAAGAGATGTAAAGTTTGTGGGTGGCAGTGATGAGCATGGTGTGCCCATTACTATTCGTGCCATGAACGAAGGAATAACACCGCAGCAGGTAGTGGATAAATACCACGAGCAAATAAAGCATAGCATGGAGCAAATGGGTATCTCGTTTGATATCTATTCCAGAACCACCAGCCCCGTACACCATAAAACGGCTTCTGATTTCTTCAAAAAACTATATGATGATGGCTTGTTTGAAGAAAGAGAGAGTGAGCAATATTATGATGAAAAGGCCAATATGTTCCTGGCCGATCGTTATATCACAGGAGAATGTCCTGTGTGCCATAATCCCAATGCCTATGGTGACCAGTGCGAAAAATGCGGCAGTTCATTATCACCGGAACAGTTGATCCAGCCACGAAGCACATTGAGCGATGCAGTACCGGTAAAAAAGAAAACCAAACACTGGTATTTTCCTTTACAGAACTACGAGAACTTTCTGAAAAAATGGATATTAGAAGAGCATACTGAATGGAAAAACAATGTATTCGGCCAATGTAAAAGCTGGCTGGATAACGGCCTGCAGAGCCGTGCTATGACACGCGACAGTAATTGGGGCATTAAAGTGCCTTTACCCGATACGGAAGGAAAAGTGCTGTATGTATGGTTTGATGCGCCTATCGGTTATATTTCTGCTACTAAAGAACTTACCGATAACTGGGCAGATTACTGGTGTAAGGAAGATACCAAGCTGGTGCATTTTATTGGTAAGGATAATATCGTTTTTCACTGTATTATTTTTCCCGCCATGCTGAAAGCGCACGGAGATTTTGTACTGCCCGACAATGTACCTGCCAACGAGTTTTTGAATATTGAGGGCGATAAAGTTTCTACGAGCCGTAACTGGGCGGTGTGGGTACATGAGTATATTAAAGATTTCCCGGGCTGTGAAGATGTATTGCGCTATGTGCTTTGCGCCAATGCACCGGAGAATAAGGACAACGATTTTACCTGGAAGGATTTCCAGGACAGGAATAATAATGAGCTGGCATCCATTTTCGGGAATTTTGTGAACCGCAGTTTTGTGCTGATGCACAAATTATGCGGCGGTAAAGTTCCTAAGCTGCATACAGATATCCTGGATGAAAAGGATAAGCTGATCATTGCTGATATTGAAGCGTCAAAAGCAAAAGTGCAAACCGCGCTGGAGCATTACCGCTTCAGAGATGCGCTGTACGAAGTAATTGACCTGAGCCGCAAAGGCAATAAATACATGCAGGAAAAAGAGCCGTGGATAGTGGCTAAAAAACTGGCCCAGGATCCCGAAGCTCAGAAAAGTATTGACAACTGCCTGCACTTATGTTTACAGTTAACTGCCAACCTGGCTATTTTGATCAACCCCTTCCTTCCGGCAACGGCTAAGAAATTATTACACATGATGAAAGTGGTGGATAAAATGCTGGATTGGGACAATGCCGGTAAAATAAATCTTTTGAGTGTAGGTTACAGCTTGCGCGCGCCCGAAATCTTGTTCAGGAAAATTGAAGATGCAGAGATAGAAGCGCAGATACAAAAGCTGAAGGCAGGAAGCATTAAGCCTGATGCTGAAAGCCAGAAGCTTAATGCAGAAGGCAAAATGCCGGAAGCGCAAAGCCTTTCACCTTTAGCTTCGGATATTAAGCCCTCTATACAATTTGACGATTTTTCAAAAATAGACCTGCGTACCGGCACGGTGCTGTCTGCCGAAAAAGTGGAAAAAGCAGATAAATTATTAAAGCTGGAAATTGACCTGGGTTTTGAAAAAAGAACGATCGTTTCGGGAATAGCGCTTCATTTTCAGCCGGAAAGCATTGTTGGAAAAAGGGTGGTAGTGGTAGCGAACCTGGCACCCAGAAAAATGCGGGGCATTGAAAGCAACGGCATGATACTGATGGCAGAAGATGCAGATGGAAAGCTGAAGTTTGTAAGCAGCGATGAGGCAGTGGCCAATGGCAGTCAGGTAAGTTAAAATAAGATAAAAGTTTATGTTTGAAAGGCCGGTATTTTTTATCCGGCCTTTTGTGTATTTTTAATCAGCATATAAATTTTGACTGTCTGTAAACAATATCCGTCGCTTGAAAAAAAAGATCAATTTACGGGAGCTGAAGCTGAGGCGTTTGCGCTTTAAAAGGTTTACCTATCGTACCGGTCTTATACTATTCGGGATCATTGCTACCGCTATACTTGCATTTAACTTCTGGTTTATAGATCATGCCGAAGAAGCGCTGGAGCAGATCGTTTATACACAGTCAAAAGGAAAGCTAAAGCTAAAAGTAGGCAAGTTCAGATTCAACTGGATCAAAAATAAGATAGAGCTTGAAAATGCCTCTATTTTTACTACTGATTCCACTATAGCCACAAGCTATTCCGTTAACACAAAGTATATCCATATTAAAGCCCGGGGCTTCCTGCCTTTGCTTTTTAACAGGGAGATCCTGATAGATTCCATCAGGCTTCAATCGCCCCGCGTGGCATTTACCAGGAATATTGCACGCGTTAAGAACAAAGCAGATAAAGACACTTCAAACAGTAATTTTTCGGTAGCAGAGGAAATGGGCCGTATATCAAAATCCATTACAGATGCGATCAATGTGCTGCATATTGACAAATTCAGGTTAGAGAACGGGAGCTTTTCCCTGATAGATAATACCAAAAATGAGAAGCCTTTTGCGGTAAGTAATATTTATATACAGTTAGACAATTTACAATTCGATTCAACCCAGGCAGGCAAAAAGGGAAAAGAAAAGATCTCGTTTACAGATAATATTGCAATAAGAACTTTTAACCAGAGCCTGGTTTTCCCCGGCGGCAGACACTTTATCGCGTTTAAAGATTTCAGAGTAAACCTGGCCAGCCAGCGGGTGGAATTTGACAGCTGTACGTTACGTGCTGTAAAAGGAGACAGCTCCAAAACCTCTTTCAGGATATTCTTTGACAAACTGCAGCTCACTAATATCAATTTCGATTCCCTGTACAGTGCCGAAACGATCATTGCCGATTCGGTATTCTGCAACCGTCCGCAAATTTTCCTGGATATAGACAGCGACCAGAAAACAGCTAAAAAACAAAAAAATACCGAAGAAAAGAAAGCGGGTGTTGAACGTGTAGATGCCGTTATACAGCAGTTGCTGGGCGATATGATACTCAATTACGTAGGAGTGAAAAATGCAGATATTGACGTGAGTACGATAAAAAAAGCCAGGGCCAGCACTTTTTCATCGCGCAATAATAATTTTGAGATATATGGACTGGCCGTGCGTCAGGATGAGGAACGCCCCATCCACCTGGATAAGTTCGTCATGACCCTGCACAATTTTGAGAATGTATTGAACGACGGGCGCTACAGGATTGCTTTTGACAGTATCGGATTTGAAGACGATGTTATTAACCTGAATAAATTTTCCTTTAAAGAGTACGATAAAGGCCGCACTGTTAAAATCCTGGCCATGCCCAGCTTCAGGGTACGTGGGCTTTCGTGGGAATCACTTTTATATGACAACATTTTTTCGGCTCAAAGCGCCGAATTTTTCAGGCCTGTGGTTGATTATACTACAAACGGGAAAAAGAAAAGAAAACGTTCAAAAAACCTTTTTGAAACGCTTAATAGTATTGATGATGTGATGGATTTGAAAAATCTCCGGATACATGAAGGCGATATAGTGTTCCGGTTTAGCAGCGGGGCTACTCTTAACCTGTCTAACACCAACCTTGATTTGCGGGCCAACGATCTGACCAGCGCCGATAAGATTAAGAGCGTACAGCGCTCTGTAAATGTGCTGAGCTTTGATAAAGGCGTCTTCAAAAGAAATGACCTTGTAGCTCATCTTAATAAAGTGGAGCTGTCAGAAAATAAAAGTGGCTTAAAAGCCGAAGGCATGTCTTTGCAATCCAATAATATTAAGGCCAATGCCACTAATATACACCTGGGAGATATTATATTAGACAGTGCCCGCCAGAGCCTCACAGTAAACGGCGTAAGCTGGAGCAGGGCAAACATTACAGCGAATCAAGCAAACGCTGCCAGGCAGCATAAAGAAGATAAGGCTCGTAAAGCAAAAACTTCACTTATCTTAAGAAATATAAAAGGGGATCATACTGATATTAACCTTACGATCAAACAAAATAAACTAACCGGTTACTTCAATACCATAATTGTAAATGAATTTGTCAACCCTGCGGCAGATAAGCCTGAAATAAAAGGGCTGCGCTTTGATGGCAGGGATTTTTCATTCTCCAGCTCTGACATACGCGCCTCCATTGCCGAAATGGATATTACAGATAAAAATAACAGCGTACTGAAAGATATCCGGTTTGAGAAGCTAAATCCAATAGACTCTATCATTGCGGCTGTTCCCAGGCTTACGATTATCCCCAATATTACAGAAATAGCGGCAGGGAACCTTACTTTACAGGGTATCGTACTTACAGACCCTGTAGTTACTGCTAAGCTGGGAAAAAAAGAAAAGGCAGCACAGGATACAAAGAAAAAGGAAACAGCAGTAAACATTGGTTCAGCGCTTTTTGAAAGACCCGATATTAAGCTTACGCTCATTAATAAAGATGATGCTGCAAGCTATATCAACTGGGATGGGGTTCAGCTAAACAGTTATCTTAAAATTACTAATTTAGAATCTGCCCCGGAGGTGCCTGTTAAAGCAGACCAGGTAAAAATGTTCCTTACCAATTTTGAGTTTATCAGCGCAAAAGGCAAAAGAACTGCCACTAATGATAATAAACTGAATCTTGAGTTCAACGATGTGCTGGTGAAAAAAAATGACCAGGGCAAACCGGACTGGCAAACCAGTTTGAACATTCTTTCTTTGGATAAGATGGCTTTTGACAGTCTCGGTAAAAACAATTCGGTGCTGGAATTAGATAAAGGTGATGTGCGTAATATTGCTTTAAGCTCAAAGTTTATTCAAAGCCCGGTAGATATTCTCATCAACAGTGATAAGCTGCATATAAATGGCACCAACGGAACATTTTCTACAGGGAAAAACACTTTGCAATGGTACGGGTTCACCGTAAAGGATAAGGTATTAGGCATGGACTCATTGAGTTTCGAGCCCAAGCAACCTGTTGAAGCATACAGGATCGCCAAGGCCTTTAATGAAGATTATTTAAAAATACACACCGGCAAAATCACCGGCGGACCTGTTGACCTGGAAAAATACAGCCAGGACAGCATTTTGAGCATTGGCCGTATAGAACTGAATGATATAAACCTGTTTACATTCAAAGACAAAACACAACCGGATACGGTTATCAAATATAAGCCGCTCCCTGCTGAAATGTTACGAAAGCTCAAAGGCAGCCTTGGCATTGACAGTGTACGCATCAATAACATGCACGTTACCTATTGGGAGATCAACCCCAACACCGATACCTTAGGCATTATCCCGGTAGATAACCTGAACGTGCTGATAAGCAATATCAGGAATTATGATATCAAGCCCACGGATAGTATTTATATACTTGCAACAGCAGATGTATTGGGCAGCCTGAATACAACGCTTGATGTAGCGCAGTCTTACGCAGACACCACAGGTTATATGCGCATGAACCTTGCTACAGGCCCAATGGATCTTACAAAATTTAATACGGTGTTGGTACCGCTGGCAGGCGCTAAGGTTTTTGACGGTAGCCTGAGAAGCCTGAGCGTAAATGCTGTTGGTAATAACGATGCAGCAGTGGGTGCTGCATACATGAATTACAGGTATCTGAAGGTGGGTTTGCTTAACAAGAAAGACTTGCCCAACCAAACCTTTATGAACAGGCTGGTGAGTGGGCTGGCTATGACATTCATTGTGCGTAAAAACAACAGAGGTAAAGAATCACTTGTTTTCTTTGAGCGCTGGCAGGAGAAATCGGCTATCAACTATATTATCAAAACCACGCTTGAAGGTATTAAATCAAGTATTGGCCTGCCGGGAGCCAAAAAGAAGCTGCGCAAGTATAATAAGAAGGCAATGCATCATCCGAAGTAGTAATAAGCCTAGCACATAACTTGATAAAATATAGCTTATTCATTCAATCCACAATACAAAATGCCATTCAATACATTACCTGATGATTTTTATGAAAACAACTATTTATTCTCTTACGATAAATCAAAAATTCAAATAGCTGTAGTTTATAAATACCTGAGTGAAGAAAGTTACTGGGCACAGCGTATTCCCCTGGCCATAGTAGAACGTTCCATTCAAAACGCGATATGTTTAGGCATATATGATAGCCAGGGTGCGCAAATTGGTTTCGGACGTATGATAACCGACCAGGCCGTTTTTGCTTACCTGGCCGATGTTTTTATACTGAAACCCCACCGGGGAAAAGGACTGTCTAAAACAATGGTACGGGCTTTCTGCAGCCTGGCAGAAAGTTTTGAGGTACGGAGATTGATGCTTGCCACACAAGATGCACATGGACTTTATGCGCAGTACGGCTTTGAGCCGCTTTCCCATCCTGAAAGAATAATGAACAAAAAAGGTATTACCTACTAAACGGTTGCAATTTTGCTCTTGCCGGTATTTTCACTGGCAAGTCATTGTCATAAAAAATTTTCGCTTTCAAAATATTTTATTCCCTTCCTTAATGCCCTCACTTAAAAAATTCTGGCTTTATAGCCGCGTAATAATGACCAGAATCATAGATCGCCGACTTTTTGTTCCTTAACTTTGCGCCTCGTATTTAGCTCATACCCTGTTATGGATAGAATATATTTAGATAATGCAGCTACAACCGCGCTCGATAAAGAAGTATTAGAGGTCATGCTGCCCTATATGACCACGCATTTTGGCAACCCTTCTTCTATATATTCCTACGGCCGCGAAACACGCCTGGCCGTTGAGAACGCACGCAAAACCGTAGCCAGGTTACTTGGCGCCCATCCCGGCGAAATATTTTTCACTAGCGGCGGAACGGAAAGCAATAACACTGCTATTCTTTCTGCTATTCGCGATCTGGGGTGTGAGCATATCATCACATCGCCCATTGAGCACCATGCCGTATTGCATACGGTAAGTCATTATGCCTGTAAAGGTATTACTACAGGCTTTGTAAAACTATTACCGGACGGGCATATAGATTTAAACAATCTGGAAGAGCAGTTGGCTACAGCAGGTAAGAAATGCCTGGTAAGCCTGATGCATGCCAATAACGAAATAGGCAATTTGCTAAGTATCAACGCTGCAAGCGCATTATGTAAAAAACACAATGCAGTTTTTCATTCTGATTGTGTACAAACAGTTGGCCATTACCCCATTGATCTTAGCCGCATACAGGTAGATTTTATTGCTGCCACAGGGCATAAATTTCACGGGCCTAAAGGAACAGGCATTTTATATATAAGTCGTGATATACAGGCCCGGCCAATGATACATGGCGGAGGCCAGGAGCGCAATATGCGTGCAGGTACCGAGAATGTTTACGGTATTGTAGGTTTTGCCAAAGCCCTGGAACTGGCAATGGCCAACTATGAAAAAGATTCGGCTTATATAAAGGATCTTAAAGCATACATGGCTGGTCAGTTGCAGGCGCATATTCCCGGTATCAGCTTTAATGGAGATTATAGCGGGAGCTCCCTGTACACTGTTCTTAACGTATCTTTTCCGCTTACTGAAAAATCTGACATGTTATTGTTCAATCTTGATATCAATAACATCTGTGTATCAGGCGGAAGCGCCTGCAGCAGCGGCGCCAACCAGGGTTCGCATGTAATTAATGCAATCACCGGCGATCCCGGTAAAATGGCCATTCGCTTTTCCTTCAGCAGGTTTAATACTAAAGATGAAATAGACAGGGTTATTACTAAAATCAAAGAATTGATATAGATCAACATCTAACAAATTATGTTTTTTTTCACTACGTAGCTACTGGCTTCGTTTTTATCTGTTACGGCGCATCGTTTTCCACATTTGTGCATATTTGTCTCTCGGAATCTTCTGTAACATAGAATAATTTAGATCTGCCGTTTCATTCTTTCACCTTTAAACAAATCTTAAGATGGCAGGTAAACAATCCACACAGACAGGCCTTGTATTCTCCAGGAAATTTACAAAAGACGATATCAGTCCTTATGACATGTTTGAATATGACTATCGTACCTCGTTGATCAAGAACCCAACGGGCGAGATAGTATTCCGGTTAGATGATGTGGAAGTACCTAAGCAATGGAGCCAGATAGCAACAGATATCCTGGCACAAAAATATTTCAGAAAAGCAGGCGTTCCCCAGCCTGACGGAACTACAGGCAGGGAAACCAGCGTGAAGCAGGTAGCCCACCGGCTGGCATATTGCTGGCGTATGTGGGGTGAACGTTATGGTTATTTTGCAGGTAAGCAGGATGCACAGATATTTTATGACGAGCTGGTTTATTCTATACTCAGCCAGTCCTGCGCGCCTAACAGTCCGCAATGGTTTAACACCGGTTTACACGAAGTGTACGGTATTACCGGCAAACCCCAGGGGCATTATTATGTTGATCCTAAAGATGGGGAATTAAAAAAATCTACCAGCGCCTATGAGAGACCACAGCCTCACGCGTGCTTTATCCTGAGCGTAGATGATGACCTGGTAAATGATGGGGGCATTATGGACCTCTGGGTACGTGAGGCCCGTATTTTTAAATACGGGAGCGGTGTGGGTACCAACTTCAGCAATATCCGTGGTGAGGGCGAAAAGCTTAGCGGAGGCGGTACTTCCAGCGGCTTAATGAGTTTTTTGAAGATAGGCGACCGGGCAGCAGGTGCCATCAAAAGCGGAGGAACCACTCGCCGCGCCGCTAAAATGGTGTGCCTCGATTTGGACCACCCGGAAATTGAAGCGTTCGTTAACTGGAAAGTACAGGAAGAAGATAAAGTAGCGGCTTTAATAGCAGCAGGTTATTCAAGCGATTATGAAGGCGAGGCGTACCGCACGGTAAGCGGGCAAAACAGTAATAATTCGGTTCGTATTCCTAATTCATTTTTTAAAGCACTGGCAGCAGGCGGCGACTGGGAACTGAAAGCAAGGAGTAATGGTAAGGTGATGAAAACCATCAAAGCGCAGAATCTCTGGGACCAGATCAATTACGCCGCGTGGCGTTGCGCTGATCCCGGAACACAATATGACACTACTATTAACGAATGGCATACCTGTCCTGAAGGCGGGCCTATACGCGCCAGCAACCCCTGCAGTGAATATATGTTCCTGGATAATACCGCCTGTAACCTGGCCAGCGTAAACCTTCGTAAGTTTTTTAACGAAAAAGAAAATATTTTTGACGTTGAAGGTTTTGAATACACCTGCCGCTTATGGACAACTGTTCTGGAAATTTCGGTGCTGATGGCACAGTTCCCCTCCAAAGAAGTAGCACAGCTAAGTTATGATTATCGTACACTCGGACTGGGATACGCTAACCTGGGCAGTATGCTGATGGTAAGTGGAATTCCTTACGACAGTGATGCAGCCAGGGGCATTGCCGGTGCCGTTACAGCTATTATGACGGGTGTGGCTTATGCTACATCGGCAGAAATGGCTTCGCACCTGGGAGCCTTTCCGCGCTTTGAAGCAAATAAACAACACATGATGCGCGTGATGCGCAACCATCGTGCAGCAGCCTATGATGCAAGCGAGGCTTATGAGGGTCTGCAAATAAAACCTATGGGTATTAACGCGGCGCATTGCCCCGATTACCTGTTAAAAGCGGCCACGCGAGCCTGGGATAATGCCGTTCAGTTGGGTGAGCAATTCGGTTTTCGTAATGCGCAAACCACGGTTATTGCTCCAACCGGCACCATTGGTTTACTGATGGACTGCGACACAACCGGCGTAGAACCCGATTTTGCGCTGGTAAAATTTAAAAAACTGAGCGGTGGCGGTTATTTTAAAATCATCAATCAAAGTGTGCCACAGGCATTGCATACATTGAAATATAGTGAAGAGCAGATTGAAGATATTGTAAATTATGCCAGGGGACATGCTACATTAAAAAATGCACCTTATATAAATGAGCAAAGCCTTATGGCTAAAGGCTTTACTGCAGATGAAATAGAAAAGCTCAATGCAGCAATGGCTACGGCTTTCGAGATTGGCTTTGCATTTAATGTGTTTACTTTGGGAGAAGCCTGCCTGCAACGCCTGGGCTTTAAACCGGAAGACTATAATGATTTCGGCTGGAGCCTGCTGGAGGCATTAGGTTTTACCGGCGAGCAGATTGAAGCTGCCAATACTTATGTCTGTGGCGCTATGACTGTTGAAGGTGCGCCTCATTTGAAGGAAGCGCATCTGCCTGTTTTTGATTGCGCTAATAAGTGTGGCCCTACCGGCAAACGCTATATTCATGCACATGGCCATATCCGCATGATGGCCGCAGCACAGCCTTTTTTAAGCGGTGCTATCAGCAAAACCATTAATCTGCCTAACGAGGCCTCTGTTGAAGAAATTGCCGATGCTTACAAGCTAAGCTGGGAGCTGGGATTGAAGGCCTGTGCCTTATATCGTGATGGCTCTAAGCTCAGTCAGCCATTAAGTAATACGAGTGATAAGAAAAAGAAAGCTGATATTGAGGAAGAAGCTGAAACAACATCCCCGGTTACTGAAACCCATATCGTTGATATGGGTAAGCTTACTGTTGAAGAATTATTAGAGGAAGTAAATAAACGGGTGCAGAACAGCGCCGATACCCGTTTAAAGCGCCAGCTGGCTATGATTGTTGAACGCCGTACCTTGCCCGCCAAACGCAGGGGCTTTACACAAAAAGCCAAAATAAGCGGGCAAACACTCTTCTTAAGGACCGGTGAGTATAACGATGGAACATTAGGCGAAATATTTATCGACATGGCAAAGGAAGGCGCTACCATGCGCAGTATGCTCAATTGCTTTGCGATTGCAGTCTCCATTGGCCTGCAGTATGGTGTTCCGCTGGAAGAATTTGTAGAAAAGTTTGTATTTACCCGCTTTGAGCCTTCGGGTATGGTGCAGCACCCGAATATAAAATCAACTACTTCTATTATTGATTTCATTTTCCGTGCTCTGGCTTATGATTACCTCGGCCGTACCGATCTCGTGCATGTCCTGGATAAAGCAGATAGTACGGATAACGACATGGATGATGAAGACTGGGATGAAAGCACACCCACTATTGGCGATCGTGTACATGAAGTAGGCGATATGCGTGTGGTAAGTACTGTTCCATCAAAAACTGCTGAAGCCTCAGAACCTGCTGCTGCAGGGCTCGACGCAGTAAATGCAGCAGTTAAAAGTATGCAGAGTGATGCACCGTCATGTAATGTTTGCGGGCATATCACTATTAGAAGCGGCACTTGCTATAAATGCCTGAATTGCGGCAATAGTTTGGGATGTAGTTAAAAAGGATTCCCTATAAGCCTTTTGATATGAATAAAAATTTGTTTACAGCTTCTGCAATTGCTTTTTTACTGGCATTGCTATGTGTAAGGGCCTACTGCCAGCCAATAAAAGATAAAGATTTCAGAGTGATCGCTTATTATGCATCCAACGCCCATAAAATTGATAGTTTCCCAATTGAAAAACTGACACATATTATTTACAGCTTTTGTCATTTAAAAGGCAACAGGCTTAACGTGGATAATGCAGCAGATTCGTTAACGATACAGAAACTTGTTTCTTTAAAATCAAGAAACCCTAAGTTGAAGGTTTTATTGTCATTGGGCGGATGGGGAGGCTGCGAAACCTGTTCTGATGTGTTCTCCACCCAAACAGGAAGAGCAGCATTTGCCGGTTCTGTGAAAGCGCTTGCTGCTTATTTTAAAACAGATGGCATTGATCTGGACTGGGAATATCCCACAATAGAAGGATATCCCGGGCATCCTTACAAACCGGAGGATAAAGAAAATTTTACAGCTTTGCTTAAAACATTGCGAAGCATTTTAGGAAAGAAACAGGAAATAAGTTTTGCTGCGGGCGGATTTAAGCACTACCTGCTGGAGGCCGTAGACTGGAAAAGTGTAATGCCTGTTATCAACTATGTAAACCTGATGAACTACGATATGGTAAACGGGGCCACACCACACACCGGGCACCATACACCTTTGTACAGCAACAGCCAGCAAAAAGAATCAATCCACGACTGTGTAAGCTATCTTTCCTCGATAGGTGTTCCTAAAGAAAAGATGGTAATTGGCGCTGCTTTTTATGGCAGGAGCTGGGAAAATGTTCAAAATGTAAATAATGGTCTTCATCAGCCTGGTTTGTTCAAAAACTTTATAGATTATAATCATTTTGATAAGATCATTAATAACGAAACTGGCTTTAATTTTTATTATGACGAAGTAGCCCAGGCTAGCTATGCCTACAATCCCGGTGACAAAATATTTGTAACCTTTGATGATGAAGCGTCCATTACAAAAAAGACAAAATATGCATTAGAAAATGGCCTGGGTGGCATTATGTTTTGGGAGCTAAGTATTGATAAAAAAGAAAACGGCTATGTGGATGTAATTGACAGAACCATTAAAAACGCTGACCGTAAATCCAGGTAGCCCCTATTTTGTGCTTATGTAGCCCAGGCCTTATCACCTTTCACATAAGGCATACAAGGGTCATATTTGCCCGGAACTGCTGCATAGCGAAGTGCTTTGGTAGCACCAGGCTCAGATGTGAAGAAGCCTAATAAAGTAAGCTCTTTCATCATACTGAAATAATGCCTGGGCATTACTGCTTTTACGTAACCAAAATTGCCTTTTACCTTTTCAACAGAGTCCTTAATGATTTCTTCCTTATCTAAAGTCTCTTTTTCGCTTTTATACGTTGTTGTTTGTGTATATTCTTTTGCTTCCTTGTCCAGGGCTGTGAGCAGCTCCGTGCGTTGCTCCGGTGTAATTTGCATAAAGCTATTGCTGTACTTTTCCTTACTGAGCTTTTCTATAGTTTCCAATCCTTTCCTGAAGATCTCCTGGTCGTCCAGGGTATAGCAATCGCGTACCATCACATTCATAAACTCACCCACGCCGGCATCCTTAGCGCCGGGCGTAGTGGTGCGCGGTATAATGGTTTCAGCTATTTCGTCAAGGAAAGCTATTTCATCTTTGGTAAAAAAGTTGGCGCCGGCCTGCGCTCCTTCTTTAGCCGAGGGTTTACAACCGGATTGGATGAACAATTCTGCACCCAGTACAGCGCCCCCCATTAGCAGCGCTACTTTTTGTACGGCTTGTCTTCTGTTCATGTTTTTTATTTGAGATGACAGTTGTATTTTTAGACCATGGTCCATTGACCATTGCCTATGGACTATTATAAATTCCCTTTTTTCAATTCGTTTACGGCAAAGTCCGCGGCTCTAGCAGTGAGCGCCATATAGGTAAGCGACGGATTCACACAGGCTGCACTGGTCATGCAGGCGCCATCGGTCACAAACACATTCTTACAATCCCATACCTGGTTATTTCCGTTCAGTACCGATGTTTTAGGGTCGCGGCCCATGCGTGCAGTTCCCATTTCATGAATGCCCTGTCCAAACCCATATCCACTGTCAAAAGTGTGTACATTTTTCAGTCCTGCTGCCTCCAGCATGTCGGCGCCATCGTTCATCATATCTATGCGCATCTTTTTCTCATTTTCTTTTATTTCTGCATCAATATTCAAAACCGGCAATCCCCACTTATCTTTTACGTTTTTATCAAGGGTTATTTTGTTCTCATGATAAGGAAGCGTCTCGCCAAAAGCTGTAATTCCCATTGTCCAGGAACCGGGCTCGCAAAGTACCTCTTTAAGCGCGGCACCAATGCTAAGCTCAGCTATCTGGCGCTGCCAGTTTTCCCTGCTGGCTCCTCCCTGGTAGCCAAAGCCACGCAGGTACTCCCTTTTATCATTACCTATGTTCCTGAAACGCGGAATATAAATACCGCCCGGCCTTCGTCCAAAGTAGTACTTATCATCATAACCTTCTACCCTCCCCGATGCACCACAGCGAAAATGATGGTCCATAAGGTTGTGCCCTAGCTCGCCGCTGCTGCTGCCTAAGCCACCCGGCCAGATGTCGGTAGCGGAATTCATCAGCACCCATGTAGAATTTAAAGCAGAAGCACATACAAAGACCACTTTAGCAAAGTATTCGTAGGTTTTGCTGGTTTCAGCATCTAATATTTCCACGCCTTTGGCTTTTTGCGTGTCTTTATCGTAAATGATCTTCGTAACAATAGAAAATGGTCTCAGGGTAAGATTACCGGTTTTCATAGCTGCCGGCAAAGTAGATGACTGTGTGCTGAAATAAGCGCCATACGGGCAGCCCAGCCAGCATTTATTCCTGTACTGACAGGCAACACGGCCTTCAAGCGGTTTGGTAATATTAGCTACACGCGCATTGGTCATAACGCGTAAGCCATTATAATGCTTCCTGATCCTGTCAGCCACATCCTTTTCCACACAGTTAAGCGGCATTGCCGGCATAAGGTCTCCGTCAGGATAACCAGGAAAATTTTCATTACTGCCATTAATCCCTGCAAACTTTTCGGCATAACTATACCAGGAAGCAAGGTCTTTATAACGAATTGGCCAGTCCACCCCAATACCCTCTTTAGCGTTAGCTTCAAAATCTATATCACTATGGCGGTAACTCTGTCGCCCCCAGGTCAGCGACCTCCCGCCTACATGGTATCCCCTGAACCAGTCAAAACGCTTGGTTTCTACATAAGGGCAATCTTTTTCGTTTGCCCAAAAGTCAAGATTGGTTTCGTTTAGCGGATAGTCTCTTTTTAACACAGGATAATCTTTGATCATTTCCTGCGTTCGGCTGCCACGATGTGGAAAATCCCAGGGATTTTTATTCGCACTGATATAATCCTGTACATGCTTAATATCGCGCCCTCTTTCAAGCATTATCGTTTTCAGGCCTTTTTCTGTGAGTTCTTTTGCAGCCCAGCCACCCGATATACCACTGCCAATAACAATTGCGTCATACACGTTATCTGCCATAAGATAGATCTCTATTTTTGTAGTTTTCGAATTAGTAAAACAAGCTATCTTTTACAAAAAGGTTTTAAAGATATCTAAAAAGTATATAAAAAAAATTACTTTTTTTTTATATACCCTTTTTACAGAAAAGAGCTGCTTAAGAGAGGTGAAATTCCCTAAAGGAACGCCAAAGAATAAGGCGGTTGTTTAGAATGCTTCCCAACCCAATTTTGCAGAAAAATTTATCTTTGCAGTATGCAAAGCAGCACTCATACCAAGTTTTTAGAAGATGAAGCCGTACTTACAGCTACGGCTTCATCGTGCCAACTGGTGGTTTGGAATGACGAAGTCAACACTTTTGCCTGGGTCATTGAGACCCTCATAGAAGTGTGCGGCCATAGTTTTGAACAGGCAGAGCAATGTTCATATATCATTCATTTTAAGGGGAAATACGCTGTGAAAGAAGGCGAATACGATGACCTGAAACCTATGTGCGATGCTATCCTGGACAGGGGCATTAATGCTACTGTGGAAGAAGTAGTTGCTTAAAGCAATGCTTTCTTCCGGTACAAATATTCAATCTGCAATAGTCAATAACGCAATGCCCATTTTTGCCCTTGATGAATCAGTTGCTTTTCCCCCTGTACACCTGGCAGAGCCCGACGGGTTATTGGCAATAGGCGGCGACCTGTCTGCTGACAGATTACTGCTTGCCTATCGCTCCGGGATATTCCCGTGGTATAGCGAGCCGCCTGTACTTTGGTGGTGCCCTAATCCCCGCTTTGTATTGTTTCCGCAGGAGCTGAAAATCTCCAAAAGCCTGAGACCTTTGCTCAACAGGAACGCATTTGAGTTTACGGTCAATAAAGATTTCAGCAATGTACTAACGCATTGTAAAAATGTACCACGAACTGGGCAGGATGGCACATGGATCAGCAATGAGATTATTGCGGCCTATACCAGGTTGCACGAACTGGGTTATGCACACAGCGCAGAAGTCTGGCAAAACGGTGAGCTGGCGGGCGGCTTGTATGGCATCAGGCTGGGTAAGGTTTTTTTTGGCGAAAGCATGTTCAGCCTGGTAAGCAATGCGTCTAAATATGCTTTTACAAAATATGTGCAATACCTTATTACTGAAGGCATACAGCTGATAGACTGTCAGGTGTACACGGAATATTTAGAAAGCCTAGGTGCACGAATGATTGACGGGAAAGAGTTTGATGCGTTACTCAAAAAACTGGTCTGACCGTCCCGGTCAGACCAATAGCGTTGCATTATCATCGAAGAATATGCAGGATCAGTGACGCACTACAAGTGAAGTGGGTTCCGATAGCCATCGGAACAACACCGCTGATGTATACTCTCAAGCCGGTTCAATCATTAAAACTTCGTAGCCAGAACATTGGGCAGCATATCCCTCCATGTAGGCCAGTCGTGCCTATAGTTTTCACCCCAGTTTTGAAAATCGTAGTTAATGGCCTTATTGAAAAGAGTTTGCGCAAACTCCCCCCCTGCCCGAGGATCTTCATAAGCCCCACTCCCGGTTAAAATATGAATGTGGTGGCTACGCCTTATAGTTTCCAGGATATTGTGATCAGTGAGATTAGGCAGGTAATGCACCGGGCTGTTGAAGTAAACATTATCATCCATATAACCATTGCTGTAATAAGTAAGGTCATACACGCCGCTCATTGCAATAACGCCATTGAGCAGGTCGGGACGCTTCAAAAACAGGTTCATGCTATGCAATGCGCCAAATGAAGCGCCGCTGATAAAGATCGGTGTTTCCCCGCTGGTAACATTCTTAATATGAGGGATCACTTCATTATAAATATAATGATTCCACTGCACATGCCGGTTGGACTGATCCCATGGAGCCATGTTCTTATTCATCCAGCTTTCATTGTTAACGCTGTCTACCGAAAACACCCTGAGCTTTCCCCCGTCAATAAAAGGAGCCAGGGAATCAATCATCTGAAACCGCTCATATTCCAGGTAATCTGCACCGGCGGTTGGCACCAGCAATAATGCAAAGCCATAATGACCGTAAGATACAATAGGCATATCTTTATAAAGCGATGGGCTGTACCAGCCTGAAATTTCTCTGTTCATGCGTAAAGTTTCTGTAATATAAAAATTTATACGGGACTGATGAAATACAGGCGCATAAATATTTTTCGGGGCGTAGCAGCGGCAGCACTGTCATTATTGGTGTTTCTCAGCAAGAATGCTGTGAAAAAGTTTTACGCACTATGAATTACTTTGACTTATAACTACACCCTGCTGAAGTTTTTCTGATCACAATGATTTGATACTATATCTTTGCGTTGCTTTTTACATATATCAATCAGGTGTTAGGTTTCCGGGTAATACCGGAATTAATAAGGAACCGTGTGCAAATCACGGGCTGACGTGCAACTGTAAGTAACCTAAAAAGTTTTTGTTATATACATCCATTGTTCCGCCTGCAGCGGAATGAGAAGGAAACAAAAATGTTACAAGCCAGGAGACTTGCCTACTACCTTAATGACGCAGCTTTCACGATATAGGGCCGCTCAGGAATTGAATACTTCTCCATGCAGACAATGCTTCTGTTTATAAGCTTGTACGCATTATTCTTACCCTGGCCTGCTCTTTTATATGTTAACGCTGTGGTTGTAAAAGCATTTATTTATTGTTTCACGATTTAAACAACAAAAATGCAAACACACAACCTCGGTTATCCGCGTATAGGAAACCACAGGGAGCTTAAAAAGGCCAATGAAAAATATTGGGCCGGAAAAATTTCCGCAGCGGAACTGGAAAGAACAGCCCGGGATATACGCTGTAACAACTGGCAACTACAAAAAAATGCCGGTATTGACTGGATCCCCTGTAACGACTTTTCTTTTTATGATCATGTATTGGATACCTGTTTGATGACAGGCGCTATACCTGCACGTTTTCATCAATTAATAGAAAAGGAAAAGCTGAACAGCCTGGATCTGCTATTTGCCATGGCAAGGGGCTATCAGCAGGCAGGCTATGATATAACAGCTATGGAAATGACTAAATGGTTTGACACCAATTATCACTACATAGTACCCGAATTTAAGGCCGGGCAAAAATTTTCTTTTTTCCATAATAAAGTGGTAAATGAATTTTTAGAAGCCAAAAGAGAAGGCTTCAACACAAAGCCTGTACTGCTGGGTCCTGTTTCCTTCTTATTATCAGGAAAAGAAAAAGAAGAGGGTTTTAACAGGCTTGAGCTGATTGATAATTTATTACCTGTATATTTTGAAGTGCTTAAAGCATTGCAGGAACATGGCGCATACTATATTCAATTAGATGAGCCCTGCCTGTCTCTGAACTTAACCGAAACAGAACTACAGGTTTTTGAAAAAGTATATCATGCTTTTAAAACCCGCTTCCCTCAACTGCGTATTATTTTGGCCAGCTATTTTGAATGTTATGGGAATAATCTTTCAAAAATAGTAACGTTACCTATAGACACCTTACACCTTGACCTGGTGCGTTGCCCGCTACAGCTTGAAGAGATACTGACAAAAGAAGTGGTTAATAGCAGACTTCGTTTTTCTTTAGGTGTGGTAGATGGCAGAAACATCTGGAAGAATGATTACATAAGCTCGCTGGAACTGATCTGGAGAGTGAGTAATAAAATAGGCAATGACAGGGTGTGGGTGGCCCCTTCCTGCTCACTGCTGCATGTACCCTGCGATCTTGATCTTGAAACAAGCCTTTCGGGGGAGATCAGGCAGTGGTTAGCCTTCGCCAAACAAAAGCTAAATGAAATAGTTACGTTAAGAAATATGGCTATTGACGAAAGCACTCCTGAGAATCAAATATTGCTTAATGAAAATATAGCAGCCAATAACAGTCGAAAAATTTCATCCATCATTCATAATGATGAGGTAAAACAAAGAGTTGCAGGTATTACTGAAAATGATGCCAACAGAACAAGCGATTTTGAAATCAGGAAACAAAAACAAAAGCAGGCATTGGGCCTCCCGCTGTTTCCCACAACAACGATAGGATCCTTTCCTCAAACTAAAGAAGTACGGAGCTGGCGCGCCAGGTGGAAGGCTAAAGAAATAGACGACGCCACTTACGAGTCTTTATTGCGTAAAGAAACAGAAAAGGCCATTCGTATACAGGAAGAGCTGGGGCTGGATGTGTTGGTGCATGGAGAGTTTGAGCGCAATGATATGGTAGAATATTTTGGTGAGCAATTATCAGGCTTTGCTTTTACAGAAAATGGTTGGGTGCAGAGCTATGGCAGCCGTTGTGTAAAACCACCCATTATTTACGGAGATGTGCACCGGCCACAACCTATGACCGTACAATGGAGCCGGTATGCCCAATCTTTAACGCCAAAATACATGAAAGGTATGCTCACCGGGCCTGTAACTATTTTACAATGGAGCTTTGTACGTAATGACCAGCCCAGAAAAGACACCTGTACACAAATTGCCCTGGCAATAAGAGATGAAGTGACAGACCTGGAAAAGGCTGGTATTAAAATCATACAGATAGACGAGCCTGCATTAAGGGAAGGATTACCTCTCAGGAAAGAAAAATGGCAGGAGTATCTTGACTGGGCAATTAAAGCTTTTAAAATTTCAGCTTCGGGAGTTATGGATGAGACCCAGATACACACACATATGTGCTATTCAGAGTTCAATGATATTATCAAAAGTATTGCCGACATGGATGCTGATGTAATAACTATTGAAACCTCTCGCTCACAGATGGAATTGCTGGACGCTTTTGTCAACTTTAATTACCCTAACGATATAGGCCCCGGTGTATATGATATCCATTCACCACGCATCCCAACCCGGAATGAGATGGTGGCACTCATAGAAAAAGCAGCAGCTGTAATAGCTCCTGAGCAGCTTTGGATCAATCCGGACTGCGGGCTTAAAACCCGTGGCTGGCCGGAAACAAAAGCAGCATTACAGGAAATGATGGAAGCGGCAAATGCCGTTCGAGAACCAGTTAAAGAAAAGGAGTAAAGCCTGGTCTTGCATACCAAAAGCCTGTTGTAATTATTATTACGGCAGGCTTTTATTGCAGTTGCTCAATATGTAGTTATTTTTGTCAGCTCAACATAAAAATAATATGGCACTGATCCAAACAGCAGAAAGGGTTTCTCATATAGACGCATCCGACAACTATGTATTTCAGCGCTCCTTATTTGCTTATGCCGAAGCAGCTAAGCTGGTGCATGGTAAAGTGCTGGAAATAGGTACCGGCAGCGGCTATGGTATTGAAATGATCGCCTCCAAAGCGGAGCAATTCGTCACCGTAGATAAATTCGAGAACGATAATATCGCCGGGCTTGTAAAAGCCAATCCCCATATTGAGTTTTTGAAAATGAGCATTCCCCCGCTTACAGGTATTGCCGATAACAGCTTCGATTTTGTCATTACCTTCCAGGTAATTGAGCACATTAAAAACGATAAACTGTTTGTACAGGAGATCCATCGCGTATTAAAGAAAGGGGGAAAGCTGATTGTTACAACACCTAACAAAAAAATGTCGCTCACCCGCAACCCCTGGCATATTCGCGAGTACCTGGTACCGGAGCTTAAAGCGCTTTTGCTCCAAAACTTTGCTGAAGTGAGAACTTTGGGCGTTTATGGTGATGATACTGTAATGGAGTACTATTGGGCCAATAAAAAAGCAGTAGAAAGAATAACCCGGTTTGATATCCTGAACCTGCAATACAACCTGCCACGCTGGTGCCTGCAAATACCTTATGATATTATGAACCGCTGGAACCGCAAAAAAATGCTGAACAGCGATAACGAAATGGTGTCAAAAATCAAGATGACGGATTACTTCCTGGCAGAGGCGGGGAATGACTGCCTGGATCTGTTTTATGTGGCAGAGAAGTAAAGATTTAGTGAATTTGGCCAACGTATCTTCAGCACATACCGAAAAGGTATTAGATCTTTCGCAGCATTATGATAAAGTGAAAGAGCAATATGGAGAAGTATTACAAAAGCTGGCACAATGATTTTGCCAGAAGACATTCTTTATTTACATGAACGCTCGATTAAAGATTGTTGTTAAACTCAGCTATTGCAAGACCGTTCCAAACCTTTGACGGGGAGGAGCTATATCCTTCACCGGTTGAAAAAGCTGCGGCATTAATTGTAAATCATCCTTTTATTGACGTTAATAAAAAGACAAGTTTTTTTAGGTATGATAACCATCTTACTTGAATATGAAACGTAGCTAAAAGTCAGTAAGGATGAGGCGTACAATTTTACTATCAAAATTTCTACAGGTAAGGCTAATTTTAATGAAATTGTTGACTGGCTGAAAAAGAACACATCAACTTCCTAATATTTCTTTGATCGCCTTTGCCTTTAACATACACTCTTCCCATTCTTTTTCAGCATCACTGTAAACCGTAATGCCACCACCAGCCTGAAAAGACAGGTACTTTGTAGACTGGTTGTACATGAGGCTCCTGATCACCACGTTAAAGTCAAAATTGGCATCAGGGGCCATATACCCTAAAGCTCCTGAAAAAATACCCCGCCTGCTTTTTTCGTAACGGTCAACCAGGTTCATAACGCTTAGCTTTGGTGCACCTGTCATAGAGCCCATAGGAAACGTAGCATCAATGATGGCCGCAAAACCGGTATTATCCTTCAATATTCCGCTAACGGTGGATATCATTTGGTGCACCTGCGGAAAACTGTAAATACCAAACAGTTCGTCTACTTTTACACTGCCTTCTTTACATATCCTGGAAAGGTCGTTCCGCACCAGGTCAACGATCATTACATTTTCAGCTTTATCTTTTTCGCTTTGTAAAAGGCTGGACCGCTCCTCCATTAAATTGCCGTCAGCAAACAAATTGCGCTTCAACGTGCCTTTAATAGGCTGGCTAATAATAGCAGGCCCCTGCTTTTTAATAAAGCGCTCGGGGCTGGCACATAGCAGCCATTTGTCTTCTACCCTGTATAAACCAGAGAACGGGTTGGGCGATATATGATTCAGCTTTTCAAACAACAGGAAAGGATCGGCCTCAATATTCTTTGCAAAAAACTCCTGGCAGAAGTTTATTTCGTAACAATCGCCCCGTTGTATATGGCTTTTAAGCTGGTTAATAATAGTTATATACTCATCGCGACCGATCCTGTTCTCAACCGTAACAGCACCGGGCTCCGTTTTATTTTGCCCGGATATCTGTTGGTGAACAGCTTGAAAAACTGCTTCAGGATCGCCTGCTATAATTTCCACGATACCCGCTTTAACACTTAATACTATTTCAGGTTCAAAGAAAAACAGGTCAGGGAAAAGCAGCAGGTCTTCCTTTGCTGTATGGCTTACCTTCTCTGAAGTAGTTAGCTCGTACCCCAAATGCCCGAACAGCCAGGATCTTTGCTCATCAATGAACCTTTGAAGACCCTCCAAAGCATCCCCCGCAGAAGAAGCGTAGCGGCGCACAACACCTGCTCCAATCAACATTTCATTATCATTGTTGTATTGGTTGCTGTCCAGAAAGCAAAAAGTGCTGAACTGCTTTAGCCAATTCAACACTTTCTGTTTAAAAACATTTATATCACTTATTGCAAATTTGCTCTGCAAAAGGGGCTAAAAATAATAGGATTAAAAATCATCATCATCGTCGTCATCAAAATCATCTTTACCTCCCCCAAACAAGTCTTTAAACTCATCGTCCACTTTAAAATCATCATCGTCATCATCATAAGACTTTTTACGGCCGCCGGATTTGCTTTTCGATTTGGGCAGGTCAAACTCTTCAAAGTCTTTATCCCAGTCGTCCTCTTCTTCAGCTTTTTCCCAATCATCTTCTACCTCTTCGATGTCGTCATCTTCATCGTCAGAGGGATCTTCCTTTTTTGATTTAGACACTTTTTTTACCGGCTTTTCATCATCGAAAGCCTCTTTTTCACGCGATTTTGATTTATTTGATTTTGCCATATCTAATAAATTATACTGTAAATTTTAGCCGAACTTTTTAAATCGCCAAATTTTTAAAAATAATTTTTTTTCATGAAAAAATTACGCCACAATTAACTGATCCCTTTCAGGTCCGTTAGAGATAAAATCAACATTTACACCCAGGTAGCTATTAATGAATTCAATATACGATTTTGCTTTACCGGGCAGTTTGTCAAAAGATTTTACCTGAGTAATATCTGTATTCCACCCTTCAAATTTCCGGTAAACAGGAACGTAGTGATCCAGGTCCAAACGCAACGGAATTTCTGTAAGCTCCTGTCCTTCCTTACTGTATGCAACACAAACATTCAGCTCTTCAAAGCTGTCCAGCACATCTGCTTTGGTCATCACTATCCTGGTTACACCGTTTATGAGGCAGGCAAAATTTAAAGCCACCAGGTCAATCCATCCACAACGACGCGGGCGGCCTGTGGTAGCACCGTACTCATTTCCTACATCGCGAAGCCTTTGCCCGTCGGCATTTTCAAGTTCAGTAGGGAAAGGTCCGCTACCTACACGCGTACAGTAAGCCTTGGTAATGCCAATCACATCTTTTATATGCTGAGGAGCAATACCCAGCCCGCTGCAAACGCCGGCAGATATAGTGTTGGACGATGTTACAAACGGGAAAGTACCAAAGTCAATATCCAACATGCTTCCCTGGGCGCCTTCGGCCAGTACCTTTTTACCTTCTTTGATCAGCTTATTAATGAAATATTCACCATTGACGATATTCAATTCTTTTAAAAAATCTACTGCTTCAAAAAATTCTTTTTCATCAGCAGTTATATCATCGGTAAAATGATAAGTGCTGAGTATCACCTGGTGTTTCTGCTTTAGCTGTTCGTAAAGTTCTTTAAAATTATCCATCAGCAAATCGCCCACCCGAAGTGCATTTCTACCGGTTTTATCCATGTAAGCAGGGCCAATTCCTTTTAACGTGGACCCGATCTTACCTTTGCCCTTTGCCTGCTCCGAGGCTTTATCTAAAGCGCGGTGAGTGGGTACAATTATGTTAGTACGCTCTGAAATGAACAGGTTCTTTTTAAGGTCAATACCAAATTCGGCAACTTTCTCACATTCTTTTCTTAAGGTAATAGGGTCAAGCACTACACCATTACCGATAATATTAATTTTTCCTTCGTGAAAAATACCAGATGGTATTTGGTGCAATACCAGTTTTTTGCCGTCTTTATAAAGTGTATGACCGGCATTGGGGCCACCCTGGAAGCGGGCTATAACATCATAATCTTTGGCAAAGTAGTCCACAATTTTACCTTTGCCTTCATCACCCCACTGAAGCCCTAAAATAACATCTACCATCTATTAAGTTTTTGGTTAAAAAAATGAAGTGCAAAAATAGGGGCTTTTTCATGTACGTTGTACGATGTAAGTTATACTGGGTACAACAGTGTATAACTTTTTTTGAAAATGTATATCCTCCATTTATATAGGGTGCTTCCCTTATTTCGGCAGATCTTCCGTATCATATCTTTCCACTGTTTCCACTCCATCCAGTTTCAGAACTCGTTCTACCAGTTCGTCCAGCTCCTCTTTATCATGCACAAATACCTTTATATTGCCTTCAAACACCCCTTCAGTAGCCTCTATAGTAAGTGCTGCAATATTTATTTTAAGCTCACCCGAAATAAGATTGGTGATCCTGCTTACCATGCCTACATCATCAATTCCCAAAATCTTAATACCGGTAAGAAAAGAGATCTCCTTGTTTTTAGCCCACTTGGTTTTTACAATCCGGTGCCCGTAATTGGCCATCAGCTTAGCAGCATTGGGGCAATTAGTGCGGTGTATAGTAAGTCCTTTACCGGTAGTGATAAACCCAAATACATCATCGCCTGGAATAGGTTTGCAGCAATGGGCCAGGTGGTACATTATTCTATCGCTGCTTTCTCCAAAAATAATCAGCTCGGCATCTTTGGCAGGTATATGATGATGCGCAGGGGCCGTTATGATCTCGGATTTCTGCTCTGTAGCTTTTACAGGAGACGGAGCTTCCAGTCTGTCCCCAAAAACCTTAAATTCTTTAAGTTCCTTAAGGTCTATATTTTTAATAGCTATTTGGTAAAACAGGTCAAGGTTGGAATTGAGTTTGTAAAACTGTGCAATGGCTTCAATATTACCCTGATACATGGTTACCCCCATGCCTTCCAGTTTACGTCTTAAGGTGTACTTGCCCTCATCTGCCACTTTTTTCTTTTCTTCTTTAAGGGCGTCCTTAACCTTGTTTTTGGCTTTGGGGGTAATAACAAATTTGAGCCAGTCCTCCGATGGGGTTTGCTTGTTACTGGTGATAATTTCTATTTGATCCCCGCTGCTTAGCTTATGGCTCAGCGGTACCAGCTTATGGTTCACCTTGGCGCCAATAGTTTTGGCACCAATAGCCGAGTGAATAGCAAAGGCAAAATCCAGGGCGCTGCTGCCGGCCGGCAACATTTTAATGTCGCCTTTAGGAGTGTACACATAAATTTCCTCGGTTAAAAAGCTGGTTTTAAAATCCTGCAAAAAGCTCACACTGTCAGGATCATCATTATTAAGCGTTTCTCGTATCTGCTGAAACCACTTATCAAAGCGGTTTTCGGCGGCCGTACCCTCTTTGTACTTCCAGTGTGCGGCAAGCCCTTTTTCTGCAATTTCATTCATCCGCCTGGTGCGGATCTGCACTTCTACCCATTTTCCGCGTGGCCCCATTACGGTTGTATGCAGCGCTTCGTATCCATTAGCTTTAGGGTTGCTTACCCAATCACGCAGGCGTTCAATGGAGGGGGTATATTCATCTGTGATCAGTGAATACACTTTCCAGCATTCTTCCTTTTCTTTTTCGGGCGGACTGTCCAAAATGATCCTGATAGCAAAAAGGTCGTACACCTCCTCAAACGCCACCTGCTTTTTTTTCATCTTATTCCAGATGGAATGAATGTTTTTGGGGCGTCCGTATATTTCAAAATTGAAGTCGTTTTTTTCCAGCTTCTCCCGGATAGGCTTGATAAATTCGTTGATGTAACGTGTTCTTTCCCTTTTTGAGTCTGCAAGGCGGCGGGCAATATCTTTATAAATATCCGGCTCCAGGTATTTCATGGCCAGGTCTTCAAACTCGGTCTTTATAGCGTACAGTCCCATGCGGTGCGCCAGGGGCGCAAATATGTACATGGTTTCGGAAGATATTTTCAGCTGTTTTTCCCGCTTCATACTGTCCAGTGTACGCATATTATTTAAGCGGTCGGCCAGCTTTATTAAAATCACCCTGGGGTCATCTGTAAGCGTAAGCAGTATCTTTTTGAAATTTTCGGCCTGTTGGGAAGCGGTGGTGTCAATAACATTGGAGATCTTTGTTAATCCATCTACAATTCTTGATATCTCTTCCCCAAACTCTTTTTCTATATCTTGCAGGGTAACATCTGTATCCTCAACCGTGTCGTGCAACAGGGCACAAATCGTGGAGCGCACACCCAGCCCTATTTCTTCCACACAAATTTTAGCAACAGCAATGGGATGTAAAATATAAGGTTCACCACTTTTGCGCCTCATGCTGCTGTGCGCCTCTGCAGCCATTTCAAAAGCGGCACGTATCAGATCTTTATCTCCCGGCTTCAGCTTGTCTTTCAAAAGCCTCATGAGAGAGCGGTACTCCCTTACTATTAGCTTTTTTTCCTCATCCTCGTTTAAATTATATTTGGGTTTTTGCTCTATAGTCTTCATTATCAGCTTTCTTCGTCTATTGTAATTAGGATATTTTAGTAGTATGTACCTTTTAAATCATTTGTAACTGAAATATAAAAAAAATACTTGTTAAACTACAATAAAAATAGTTGAACACTAAATAAATTTGAAAACTGCATAAATATTTCGCGGTTTAGCTTGTTGATCAAAAACGCAATAGTGATAGCGGTGTTTTCACCTAAATAATTACGATGAAAAATTTTTTAAGCCCTTAATTTAAAGCGCCCAAGCCCCTTCCTTTAAAATTTCGCGGCCCTGTTAAATACAATTTTAAAAGTTGCAATATTAAAGAAAAGCCTTACTTTTGCAGCCCTTCCGATGAAAATCGGAGTCAAGTTCTTTTATCCGGATGTGGTGAAATTGGTAGACACGTCAGACTTAGGATCTGATGCCGCAAGGTGTGGGGGTTCGAGTCCCTTCATCCGGACTATTCTAAAGTTTAAGGTTAGATGTTTAACGTTTGAGGTTAACTTTTAAACCTTAAACTTTTAAACTTTTAAACTTTCACATGGCTACAATTACTAAAGAACCGATAGGCCAGCTACACGAAAAGATCAGTGTAAAGATCGACAAGGCCGATTATTTTCCCTCGTTTGAAAAATCTCTGAAAGAATACAGTAAAAAAGCAAGTATACAGGGCTTCAGACCAGGTAAAGTACCTGCCGGTTTAATAAAGAAAATGTATGGCCCCTCTTTGTTTACAGATGAAGTGCTGAAATCGGTAGATAAAGAGCTGATCAACTACCTTCAGACTGAAAAAACAGAGATTTTTGCCCAGCCGCTTCCGGTAGAGACCGACCTGGCAAAACTGGATGTAAACAATCCCGCTGATTATAGCTTCGATTTTGAAATTGGTCTAAAGCCTGAATTTACTTTAGCGGACCTGGCAAAAGCTGATATTACCGGCTACAATATTGATATTACTGATGAAATGATCAATGAAGAAGTAGAACGGCTTCAAAACCGCTATGGTAATATGATTGATAAAGAGGCTGTGGATGGCGGCAATAACGTGATCAACCTGACTTTTACTGAGATTGACGCTTCTGGCAACATAGCAGAAGAAGGTATAAAAAAAGACAATTCTTTGCTGTTAAGCTATTTTGCTGAAAAAGTTCAAAAAGAACTGAATGGTAAAAAAGCCGGAGACAACATCAATATTACCTTAGGTGACGCTTTTGAAGATAAAGAGCTGGAGTTCATTGCTTCAGACCTGGGGCTAAGTAAAGACAGCGAAGCGGACAAAAAGAAAACTTTTAAATTAGAGATCACTAAAGTTTCGGAACTGGAAAAACGCGAGCTGAATGAAGAGTTTTTCAACCAGCTTTTCCCCGGAGGCGATGTAAAAACGGAAGAGGAGTTTCGCGCTAAAACTAAAGATCAGATCTTTGAATACTGGGCGTCACAAAGCCGCAACCAGGTACAGGACCTGGTTTTTCACCAATTAGTAGATAATACCACTATCGAATTCCCTGAAACTTTCCTTCGCAAATGGCTGGTAACCCAAAATGCAAATCCTGAAGCCGGTCAGCCTGCAAAAACCGAAGAGCAGATTGACAGCGAAATGCCTACCTTCCTGAACCAGTTAAAATGGACTTTGATATCAGAAAAGATAGTAAAAGACCAAAACATTGAGGTAACACCAGATGAGCTAAGGGCTTTTGCCCAGGCACAGTTGTTCAGCTATATGGGTGGCATGATGCCTGAAAACGAAGAGCAGCCCTGGATAAGAGATTATATTGACAGGATGATGAAAGACCGCAAATATGTGGAAGATGCTTATGGCCGCATCCAGTCCCAAAAAGTGTTTGAGTGGGCTGCAACACAAATTAAGCCTGTAGCCAAACAAATAAGCGCTGAAGACTTTACCAAAATGGTAAACGAGCATCAGCATACCCATCATCATTAATTAAAACAGAAAAGTAATAGAAAATATAAAAATGGCACGTTAAACGTGCCATTTTTTGTTAGAAAAAGTTTACATCTCTTTCTAATATTTCAACTTGTCAACTTTTAAACGCATAAATCAGCCAACCTGTCACCCATTTTTTATGTTTTTGTAAATGGACAGAAATTTGTACGTTTACCCCAATATCAATTTTACTATATGACATATAATTCCGAGTTTGAAAAATATGCTGTTAAGCACATGGGTATTTCGAGCAATACCCTCCATAGCTATGGCAATCACCTGGTAACGGCGCTTACGCCCAACATTATAGAAGAGCGCCCTATGAACGTAGCCGTAATGGACGTGTATAGCCGCCTGATGATGGACCGTATCATTTTCCTGGGTTATCCCGTAACTGATGAAGTAGCCAATATCATTACTGCGCAGCTGCTGTTTTTAGACAGTACAGACCGTATGCGCGATATCAACATGTACATCAACAGTCCCGGAGGCAGCGTGTATGCAGGACTAGGTGTTTACGACACCATGCAGTATGTAAGCCCCGATATTGCTACCATTTGTATAGGTATGGCAGCTTCAATGGCCTGTGTGCTGCTGGCAGCCGGCACTAACGGTAAACGTGCCGCTTTAAAGCATTCACGCATTATGATGCACCAGCCAAGCGGTGCCATAGGCGGACAGGCAAGCGATATAGAAATTACCGTAAACGAGATCCGGAAATTAAAAACCGATTTATACGAAATTGTAAACGAGCATACGGGTAAGCCCATTGAGCAGATTGAAAAGGACTTTGAACGCGATAAATGGATGACCGCACCGGAAGCAAAAGAGTATGGCATTGTAGATGAAGTGCTTTTGCTGAGCAAAAAGAAGAGCTAAAAGCGCAAGGCAAAACGCTTTACGCTTCTGGCATTCAGCTTATGGCAAAAACCAAACTTCAAAAATTTAATCAAAATAAAATGAACTTCTCAAAAATATACAACAACAAGTGGCAAAGCCCCATCGTAAATGATGATGAGGGTGATGATGAAGCAAAAGAACCACAGGATAAGCGCGATGAGCTGATGATGCTCAATAAGCGCCTGGAGAAAATGTTCTTTGAAAAACGCGCCGTTTATTTATGGGGTGTGGTAGATGATAAAAGCGCCCGAGAGGTTACCACCAAGCTTTTATTATTAGAAGCTGATAAACCCGGTGAACCCATCCAATTTTACATTAACAGTCCGGGAGGCGTGGTTACCAGCGGCATGGTTATTTATGATACCATGAAAATGATCAGCAGCCCGGTACATACCATTTGTATGGGGCTGGCCGCCTCAATGGGCAGTATCTTATTAAGCGGCGGAGAAAAAGGGCACCGGTATATTTATCCGCACGGAGAAGTAATGATCCACCAGCCTTCCCTTGGCGGATTTATACGCGGCGTAAGTTCTGATCTTGAGATACAGGCCCGGCAAACCCAGCGGGTAAAGCATATAGGCGCTAAAATACTGGCAGAGAACTGTGGTAAGACCATTGATGATATTATGCGCGACTTTGACCGTGATTACTGGATGGACGCAGAAGAAGCCATTAAATATGGAATAGCAGATAAGGTTGTAGAAAAATTATAACTTCAATAACAAAAGAATAAGTTGTATTCTTATACAACAAATTCATTTTCATCTGTTTATAAAACAAGATCAAAGTAGTTGCATTTTATATATACTTTTTAAAAAAGCCACCTGTTAAGAGTGGTTTTTTTTAACTTTGCAAACATATTATGAAGGAAAAAATATCAGGGTCTGTTTTACATTGTTCATTTTGTGGCCGTAGCCGTGAAGAAGTAGAAATACTTATAGCAGGGCAGGATGGTCATATTTGTGAAAACTGTGTAGAGCATGCCCAGGAAATTATAGACCAGGAATTACATCTCAGGGAAAGCAGTTCCGGCAAAGTGCAGGGCAGCTTCTCGCTCAATGTGAAAAAGCCAATGGAAATCAAGGCCTTTCTTGATGATTATGTTATCGGACAGGATGATGCCAAGAAAGTATTAGCCGTTGCAGTGTATAATCACTACAAAAGATTAAAGCAAAAAAGCGGCCGTGAAATAGACCCTCATAATGAAATAGAAATAGAAAAGAGCAATATTGTAATGGTAGGTGAAACCGGCACAGGAAAAACACTTTTAGCCCGTAGTATTGCCAAAACTTTAAATGTTCCTTTTGCCATTGTTGATGCTACGGTATTTACAGAAGCCGGTTATGTGGGTGAAGATGTGGAAAGCATCCTTACCCGTCTTTTGCAGGTTTGTAATTACGATGTAGAGGCAGCTGAGCGCGGTATTGTTTATATTGACGAAATAGATAAAGTAGCCCGTAAAAGCGATAACCCGAGTATTACCAGAGATGTAAGCGGAGAAGGGGTTCAGCAGGGTTTGCTGAAATTGCTGGAAGGCACTGATGTGCTGGTACCGCCACAGGGAGGCAGAAAACACCCGGACCAGAAGCTGGTAAAAATAAACACGCAAAACATTTTATTTATCTGCGGTGGTGCTTTTGATGGGGTAGATAAAATTATCGGCCGCCGGGTACAAACAAATACCATTGGCTTCAACGTTGATAAAGCCCAGCAGGAAGATATGAAAAAGAACCTGTTGAAGTTTGTAAATGCCCAGGACCTGAAAGCCTTTGGGCTTATTCCCGAGCTGCTGGGAAGGCTGCCGGTGGTAACACATCTTGAGCCCCTGGATGCAGCCACACTGCGCGATATCCTTACAGAACCAAAGAATGCTTTAATAAAGCAGTATAAAAAACTGTTTGAGCTGGAAGGCATAGAATTAAAAGTAGAGAAAGAGGTATATGATTACATGGTGCAAAAGGCAATGGAATACAAACTGGGAGCAAGAGGCCTGCGCAGCATCTGCGAAAGTATTTTAACCGATGCTATGTATGAGCTGCCCTCATCTAAAGAAAAAACCTTTACGCTTACCAAAGATTACGCAGAGCGTAAATTCAGCAAAAGCAAAATGGGGTTAGTGAAAGCGGCGTAGTTTAAAGTCTGGAGACCGGAAGTCCGGGGTCAGAAGACCTGGCAAGTATCAGGCAGGCAGTAAAGATTTAAAAATCAGCTGTCCTCTATGAACCATAAACTATTAACCATCAACAATAAAAACATGAATGAATTAGTAGAAAAATTAAAAGCAGAAGCAGGTCTTACCGAAGAACAGGCCGCTAAGGCTTTGGAAGCAATTAAAAATTATGTAGTGGAGAAGTTCCCCATGCTGGAAGGAGCAGTAGGCAACCTTTTTGGGAACTCCTAATAAAAAAATTATTTATTTTTATTAAGCAGGCCTTCAAGGGCTTGCTTTTTTTATTTTTTGACAGCACCATGTACAATTCCAAAGTAGATGACTATATATCCAAAGCAGCTGATTTTGCCCAACCCATCCTGGAGCATTTTCGCGCAACTGTTCACAACGCCGCACCAGGCATAACAGAATCTATAAAATGGGGCGTACCCTCCTTTGAGTATAAAAATAAAATAATGTGCAGCCTGGCCGCATTCAAAAACCACTGTGCCATAAATTTCTGGTCCGGTTCACAAATTACAAGCTTAAAGCCTTACCTGGCTCCTTCTGCTGAAGGAGCCTCCGACTTTGGAAGGATAGGAAATATTAAATCCCTTAAAGATTTACCCAAAGACCTGGCAGCTATAGTCAAAGAGGCAATGGCTTTAATAGATGAAGGGATAACCGTAAAGCGCATACCTGCAAAGAACTCTGCAACGCTTCCCATACCGGATGCACTTGCAAAAGTGCTTGCAAAAAACAAAAAAGCAAAAGCAGCATTCGAAAAA
This sequence comes from Niabella sp., assembly GCA_049841335.1. Lineage (GTDB taxonomy): Bacteria > Bacteroidota > Bacteroidia > Chitinophagales > Chitinophagaceae > Niabella. Next base: position 65,516 of record JASGDI010000051.1, read on the forward strand.
CTGGCACCTTCCCATCGCAAAGAATATATACAATGGATCAATGAAGCCAAAACAGAAGCCACACGGGATAAAAGAATAGCCACCACAATAGAATGGGCAACAGAAGGAAAAGGAAAGAACTGGAAATATGAAAAAAGATAATCAACGATAAGGGGGCTTATTCGATCTTTGTTTTCCTTAGCTCCAGCAAATTCAGGGCATTGGGCGGAAACCCCTTCACGTTTTTTTGAACCAGGTGAATGACCTTATCATACCAAAGCGGTACCACAGGTGCATCATCAATAGCAATTTGGTCTGCTTTCCGGTATAATACATAACGAAGCGAATCGTTGGTTTCTTTTATAGCCTGTTCAAATACTTTATCAAATTCAGCGCTTTTATATCTCGTATAATTAGGCGGTGCGGGATTCTTGGAATAAAAAACCGATAAATAATTTTCCGCATCAGGATAATCTGCAATCCAGCCACCACGGAAAAAAGCCGCTTTGGAGCCCGACGTCATTTCATACAACAGGGATTTTTGAACTACCTCAACCTGTATAGGAATACCAATTTCTTCCAGCTGCTTGGCAATGAAATTTCCAAAATCAGCATATATGGAAATAGTCAATAATTTTATAGGCGGCAACCCTTTGCCATTTGGGAAGCCAGCCTCTTTTAAAAGCTGTGTAGCCTTTCCCGGGTTATAGGAATACCCCTTCACAAGAGAGTCGTTAAAAGAAGGTAACCCCTTTGGCACAAAGCCGCTTTCAGCCGGTGTTCCCAGGGAGTTGCGTAAATAAAGGATCATTTTTTTCCTGTCAAAACCATAGTTAATTGCTTGCCTTACCTTTTTTAATCGCAGTGGAGATGCTTTTATAAGCGGACTGGTGCTATCAACCAAAAAACCCAGGTACTCAATATTAAGATAAGGCTGGGTCTGTAGCTCTATTTTGTCTTTCCACATATCACGCAGCGTTCCTTTTTTAGTCAGCACTTCATCTTTAAAGCTGGGATCAAGTTCATTAATAAAGTCCAGCTGTCCCTGCCTGAAAAGCAGGAATTCTGTGGCCCGGCTGTCCTTAAAGCTGATCTTTATTCCATCTAAATAGGGAAGCTTATTCCCTGTGCTGTCCCGCTCAAAATAGTTTTCATTTTTAGCAAAGATCAGGGCCTGTCCTTCTTCCCATACCACAAATTTAAAAGGCCCTGTTCCCACGGGGTGCTGCCTGAAATCCGCTCCATACATGGCCACAGCCTCAGGTGCTACAACAGAGCAATATTGCATAGACAAAATACCTAATACAGGCTGGTAGGGTTGCTGCAGCTTTAGCTGAAAGGTAGTATCGTTTAAAGCAGTAAAAGGCTGTATTGTGTCAACCTTACCATTAAAAATCCATGCCCCGGGGCTGGCGGTTTTAGGATCAATGATGCGGTTAAGACTAAATACTACATCCGCGGCAACCATTTTACGGCCTTTATTTTGAGGAAAGCAGGCATCGTTATGAAATACCACATCGTTCCTTAAATAAAAAGTATAAGTGCGTTTATCTTCCGATATATGCCAGTGAGTAGCCAGCGATGGTTTAATATTAAGGCTGTCATCAATCTCCACCAGAGTATTAAATAACTGGTGCGCCGGCCACATGGTAGACTGGTTTTTGGCAAATGCAGGGTCGAGCGATGCAATGCCGGTATATTCATTATAATGAAAAACCTGTTTGCCTTTTTTATTTTTAGAGAAGCAGGAACTTATAAAGCCCGGTAATGCAAACAGGATGATTAATTTCAACAGAGATGGATATTGTGCCCGAACGTTTATCAATATTGTGAAATTATATAAGATTGAGGCCTAAATTTACGTCTTAATCACGCTTATGGTTAAAAATTTTTATAAACTGCTGGGCCTAAGCTGGGCCATAATAGTATGTGCTGATGCGTATGCACAATCCGGCGCCTTAAATACAAAGTTTACCCGACAAGATACCCTGAGAGGCGGCTATGGTGAGGGACGCAAGGGCTGGGACGTATTAAAATATGACATCACTATTCTACCAGATCTAAAGGCTAAGACCATAAGCGGAAAAAATAAGATCACGTTTTATGATACCGGCGCCGGAGTGATGCAGATCGACATGCAGGAACCCATGATCATTGACAGTGTTATATGTGGCGGAAAATCTCTGGCACTCACAAGAGAAGGTAATGTTTATTGGGTTACTTTCAGAAACCCAAAGGCTAAGTACAAAATAAAGCCGGGACCAAAGGAAATAACTGCTTATTTTCACGGTAAACCTGTTGAGGCGAAAAGGGCTCCCTGGGATGGCGGATGGATCTGGACCAAAGATGAAGCAGGAAGAGACTGGGCCAGCGTTGCCTGCCAGGGGCTGGGTGCTAGCATATGGTATCCCTGTAAAGACTACCAGGGCGACGAGCCGGATAACGGGGCTTCGTTAACTATCATTGTTCCTGATACATTAGTGGGTGTGGGCAACGGGCGTCTGGTCTCTGAAAAAAATAACGGAGACGGTACAGCCTCCTTCACCTGGGCTGTAAAAAACCCGATCAACAACTACAATATTATCCCTTACATAGGTAAGTATGTGAATTTCAACGATAAAATAGCGGGAGAAAAGGATTCTCTGGACCTGGGTTACTGGGTGCTGGACTATAACCTCGAAAAAGCCAAAAAACAGTTTGAAGTAGTAAAACCTATGATACAATGCTTTGAAAGCTGGATGGGGCCTTACCCTTTTTATGAAGACAGTTATAAGCTCATTGATGCACCGCACCTGGGAATGGAGCATCAGAGTGGTGTAGCTTACGGAAATAAATACGGAATGGGATACCTGGGTCGTGATCTTAGCGGAACCGGCTGGGGCCTGAAATTTGATTTTATTATTGTACATGAAAGCGGCCACGAATGGTTTGGCAACAACATTACTTCCAAAGATATAGCCGATATGTGGGTGCATGAAAGCTTTACCAACTACAGCGAAGCCTTATTTACCGAATGCATGTTTGGCAAACAAGCCGGCAGTGAATATGTGATTGGTACCAGGAAAAATATACTGAATGACAAACCAATTATCGGTACTTATGGCGTAAATAATGAAGGCAGTGGTGATATGTATTACAAAGGAGGTAATATGCTGCATACTATAAGGCAGATGATTGATAATGATGCAGCATTTAAAGATATTTTAAGAGGATTGGGAAAAGATTTTTATCATAAAACAGTGACCGGCCAGGAAATAGAGCGTTACATGACCCAAAAAAGCGGGAAGGATCTGAGCCACATATTTGACCAATACCTGCGTACCACCAGCATACCAGAATTACAGTACAAAAAGGAAGGGGATATGATTTCATATAAATGGGCCAACGTGGTAAAAGGGTTTAATATGCCGGTAAAGCTCACTAATGGCAAATGGATATACCCAACAGAAGCCTCAAAAAAAATAGCGGTAAAAGAAGCCGGAGGTTCTGGTCTTAGAGTTGTGCCCGATTTTTATATCAGGATCAAAGCGCTTAACAGTTAACAGCGAATATTTGCCACAAATACACGAATAGGTACCTGGCGCGCATCATTTAGTATCATTTTAACTATAAAGAGCTCTTATCACACTAATTCGTGTATTCGTGGCATACAGTACTCAAGCTTATAAGAAGCCTAAACCTGTCAGATTAAATCACTGCCCTTGTTGGTGTTTTTCACCAACGATACTGCGAAAAACTTTTGTGCACCCAGCCCCTTGTTAACCTTCCAACTTATCAATATAAAATCCTATCTTTGCAGCCCCTTAGCAAAAAAGCTGGGGACATTTTTTTATTTTTTAACCTGCCTGTCGGGCAGACAGGCTAAATTTCAAGGGTAATGAACAATTATGAATTGATGGTGATTTTTACCCCGGTTTTAAGCGAAGATGAGTTTAAAGCTGCTCAAAAAAAGTTTACCAACCTGGTAACTGAAGCAGGAGGCTCTATCGTTCATGAAAATCCATGGGGATTGAAATCACTGGCGTATCCTATCCAGAAAAAAACTACTGGTTTATACTGGGTACTGGAGTATACTGCGCCATCCGACTTCAATGAGAAGCTGAAAATACAGCTTCTTCGCGACGAATCAGTACTTCGTCATCTATGCACTAAACTCGACAAATACGCCGTTGAGTATAATGCTAAAAAGGCAAGTGGCGTAAAAACAGGAACCGAAAAAGCAGTGGAGGCTTAATAGTATGGCAAAGAATGAAATAAAATACCTTACCGCCATTAAAAGCGACAAACGTGTAAAGAAATTCTGCCGCTTTAAAAAATATGGTATCCGTTACGTTGATTATAAAGACGTTGAGTTTCTTAAAAAATTCCTGAACGAACAAGGTAAATTGTTACCCCGCCGCTTGACCGGTAACAGCTTAAAATTCCAGCGCAGGGTTTCTGATGCTGTGAAAAAAGCACGCCAGATGGCTCTTTTACCTTACGTTACAGATCTTTTGAAATAGTCAATAGTGAGTAGTCAATGATAAATTTAAAATTGACTATTGACCATTTACTACTCACCCAATTAGTAACCTTCCCTAATTCCGGCATATAAACGGAAGACAGTCACAATCTACGATTGGGCAAAAGGGAACTAAAAATAATACAATGGAAGTAATTTTAATACAGGACGTTGATAACCTGGGCGCTGCCAACGAGGTAGTAAATGTAAAAAACGGTTACGCACGTAACTTTTTATTACCCCGTAAATTAGCAGTTGAAAACAGCGCTGGCAACAAAAAGCAGCTGGAAGAAAGGCTTAAACAAGCCAAAAAGAAAGAAGATGCTATGCTTGCAGCGATTAATGATGTTATCAGCAAACTAAGCGCTTCTCCTTTAAAAATTGGTGCTAAAACCGGTACTACCGGCAAAATTTTCGGTAGCGTAACCAACCTCCAGATCAGCAGGGCTATCCGCGAGCAAAAGGGTTATGAAATTGATCGGAAGAAAATCCAGATTAATGAAGAAGTAAAAGAATTAGGTACGCACAAAGCTACTATAGATTTTGGCAACGGCCACTCTACCGAGCTGGAATTTGAAGTAGTTGCAGAATAATTTTTACACGCTGAAAATAATTTTTCCGCCCGGCTTGAAAGCCGGGCGTTTTTGTGATTACCTGGTAAAAATAAATTTATTTCTGATACCATAAAATTACCAGTATATTTGCAATATTATTATGGTGTATATTCAGTATTAAGGTTCCATGCTACATAAATGTTCATTGATCTTGGTTACTGTTTCTCACTTTCTTTTAATTTTTTTAAAACAAAAAAAATGAACATTTACGTTGGTAATTTAAGCTGGAATTTAAAAGACCAGGATTTACAGGACCTATTCGGCCAGCACGGAGAAGTATCTTCAGCAAAAATAGTTTTAGACAAATTCACAAACCGCAGCAAAGGCTTTGGTTTTGTTGAAATGGCAAATAACGACGAAGCACAGGCTGCAATCACTGCCTTAAATGGTACAGAGCTGGATGGCAGAAATATTGTAGTAAACGAAAGCCGTCCCAAAGAAGGCGGTAACAGCGGTGGATTCAAAAAAAGAAGCTTTGGTGGTAACAGCGGCGGCGGTTACAGGAAAAGCAGCGGTGGCTATGGTGGCGGATATCGCGACCGCAGCAACGATTATTAGTATTCTTAATAACTGATTTTTTATAAGCCCGTACAAACTACGGGCTTAATTTTTTACTACCTAATATTTGTGATGCACAAACATATATAACATTAATATCCTTACTTTTGCGTCTGTTTAAAATTTATATCCAATGAAATTAAAATTAACATTAGGACTGGCTTTAACATGTTTGGCCACAGGTTTATTTGCGCAAAGCGATTACAAGCAATCTATTGGTCTCAGATTGGGAAGTGGCTATTACGATGTTGCATCCGCAGCATACAAAACCTTTATGAATAATGCCTCCGCATTAGAGTTCAACCTTGGTATTCGCCCTTATAGTGCTGGCTCCTATAAATGGACCAATGTATCGGCATCCGGTGCTTACCAGCATCATTTTGACATTAAACCTGTAGAAGGGTTAAAATGGTTTATTGGCGGGGGTGTTGTAGTATCCAACTCTTTTTCCAACTTCGATGATCGTCAAGGATTAAGCGTAGGATTATTTCCAACTGGAGGCGCAGATTACAAGTTCAAAAAGATTCCTTTGGCAGTTTCTGCAGATGTAAGGCCTACCTTCCACGTTGTAGAGGCTTACAAATATTATAACAGTTTCTATCCTAATGCTGGTGTATCAGCAAGATATACGTTCTAAATCTGCCCCGGCGGCTCAATTGGGACACAAATAATACAAAAACCATCAAATACAGTATTTGATGGTTTTTTATTGCCCTAAATATAGGGTGGTATAAATATTTTTCCGGATTTACGTGTTGCAACACTGATCAAAAAAGGAAGTTATTTCAGGTCAGTACAATGCGGTCAAAATAGATTTTATCTATTAAACGCTAAAATAGTATCTATAAATAAAAAAAATAATAAGTAAATGACAAAAGTTATAAAAAAATGTGAAAATTTATAACTTTTATTAACATTCGTTTGGAAGCTCACATTTATCGTTGTATCTTCGGAGTGAATTTTCATAGGATAAGGTTTAATGGTTAATGGTTTTTGATGAAGTCCCCAACATCTTTAATGTAGGGGACTTTTTTTATTGTAATATCCTGATCTTTAATCCTATACGTTGCGCGATTCTTCCAGTATTACTTTTCTGGCACTTATTTTCAGCTCATAGCAGGCTCCCACCTTCAGGGCATAATTCTCCTTGTTATGGCTTACAGGGAAATCAAAGCACACCGGATAGCCAAATTCCTTAACGGTATCGTATATAACTTCCTGCACTGTAGCACCAAAGGGTCTTTCCGTATCCTGGGTATCAGCAAAGCAACCCACAATAAGCCCGGCCAGATCATTCAGTTTCCCGCTACGTTTTAACTGGTACATCATACGGTCTATAGCATATTTCTGCTCACCTATATCTTCAATAAAAAGGAGACGTCCTTTGGTTTTAATTTCAGATGCCGTACCAATACCATTCACCAATAATGCCAGGTTGCCTCCTACTAATTCACCTATAGCTTTACCATTCCTGTTTAAATCATGGGCGTCACAAGTGTATCGGGCCCGTTTCCCTTCAAGGGCTTCTTTTAACGAAAGCACATACTTATTTTTATACGCTTCATCATTGAATGCGGCTGCCATAGGTGCATGCAGCGATGATATGCGATAATTGACATACAGATGCGTATGAAATATTGTTATATCGCTAAAGCCTATCACCCATTTGGGTTTCTTTTTAAATTTTTTGAAACTGATCTTATCAATTATCCGGCCCATACCATAACCTCCCCGTCCGCAAAGCACCGCCTGCACTTCATCATCATCAAGCATAGTCTGGAAATCGTTTATCCTTTCCTCATCCGTACCTGAAAAGTAAGTTTCAGAATGGCTGCCTAATGTCATGCCTGCTTTTACTTTATAGCCCCATTCTTCTTTTAATACACGTACACATTCTGCTGCTTTTTCAAATGCCATATAACCGGCGGGGCATACAACACCTATAGTGTCGCCAGGTTTCAGGTATGGAGGAGTTTTTATGATCATTACTTTTTTCTATGGTATAGTTATAAATAAGCTTCCTCAAAATGCTACAGTTAGTTTTGAGGTAAGCAGGAAACAATTTAAATAAAATTCAGACAGAAACAAGTGTAGTTCCGCTTTGTGATATATTCAGCTCATGCAGAGCACCACACTTTAAAGCGAAATTATCTATTTGGTGCCCCACCGGAAAGTCGAAGCACACAGGATAATTATACTCTTTTACTTTTTCTGAAATGATATCATAAATGGTCTGGCCAAAATACTCACCCGGGTCATCCTGCTTTACTTTAATGCCTCCTATTATAAGGCCGGCCAGCCCCGAAAGCTTATGGCACCTCTTTAAATTCCAGAACATCCGGTCTATACTGTAGAGGTACTCTCCCGTATCCTCCACAAAAAGCAGTTTTCCCTCTGTAGTAATATCAGAAGAAGAGCCTGCAAGGCTTTCCAGCGTTTTTAAATTGCCTCCTACCAGCAGTCCTTTTGCTTTACCGGTACGGTTATAATCAGATGCAGGGGCTTTATATTCCATCTTCTCCCCGGTTAGCGCTTTGTATATCGACTCAATAGTTTGCTTCTGCAGCAGACTTGCACTATCCCATACATCAGGGAAACTGTTGCACATTTTGGAATGAATAGTGGCGATGCCTGAATTTTTGTGAATATGTGAGTGCAAAACGGTTATATCGCTAAAGCCTATTATCCATTTAGGGTTTTGCTTAAATTTATCCCAGTTCAGTTGATCCACTATTCTTACTGAACCATAGCCGCCACGTGCGCACATTATGGCCTTTACCTGCGGATCATCCAGCATCAGTTGCAAATCTTCTAAACGCTCGCTGTCAGTACCTCCAAAAGTATAGTTACGTTTACCAATTGTATAGCCTACCCGTATTTTGAATCCCCATTGCTGCAGTAAGGTAGCTGCGGGAATAATCGCCTCCCGGGTCATATATCCTGCCGGAGAGGTTATCCCGATCATATCCCCTTTTTTTAAGTAAGGAGGAATGATAATTTTGGTATCACTTACCCGTTTTGCACTAAGCTGTAAAAACGGGGCAGCAGCTAAGGCAGCCGTAGCAGTAATAAATTTTTTACGATTCATGTGCGCTAAGATAGGAAGATGTAAAATCAGAAGCATCTTTTTATATTTAACATCTTATTGAAAGAGTATTGCTATTTTTGCAATTTATGGATATACCTGGCTATATTCCCTTACCGGATTGGTTTGTTCATGCTGACCGATGGCTTTTTGAATTGATCAATATTAAAATGGCCCATCCGTTTTTAGACGACCTGATGCCACTCCTGCGCAATGCTTTTATATGGGGCCCTTTGTATCTTTTTATAGTAGCATTTGCCATAATTAATTTCAAAAAAAGCGGGTGGTGGTGGTTTGCGCTGGCATTAGCTACTGTAGCCTGTACGGATATTGTAGGCGCACGTATTTTTAAAGAAGGATTTGAAAGATTACGTCCCTGCTCCGATCCTGAAATGATCGGGCATGTACGCATGGTATTGGGCAGGTGCAGTGGCGGTTTCAGCTTTGTTTCCAACCATGCCATCAATCACTTTGGTGTGGCAGCTTTTTTCTTTATTACATTCCGGAGCTTTTTTAAATATGCCTGGATATTATTTGCCTGGGCTGGTATTATTGGTTTAGCACAGGTATATGTAGGAGTGCACTATCCTTTTGACGTAGTTGCCGGCACATTGCTCGGTATCCTTATAGGCTCTTTAACGGGAAGTCTATTCAACAGCAAATTCGGGTTTCCTATCTTCGATAAGCAATCAATACTATATTAATGGAACTACTAATTATAGCCTTACTTATTTTACTTAACGGGGTATTTTCAATGGCGGAAATAGCCCTTGTATCGGCCCGAAAAGCAAGGTTAGAGGCCCAGGCAAACAAAGGGGATAAAAAGGCCAGGGAGGCTTTAAAGCTTGCCAATCATCCTGATCATTTCCTGTCTACTGTACAAATCGGCATCACACTGATCGGTATTCTAACCGGTCTTTATTCAGGGGATAACATTACTGACGACATTGAAGGTTTTGTAAAAAATATCCCGGTCTTTGCACCCTATAGTCGTGGTATTGCCAGCACTTTAGTAGTTATTGTAATCACTTATTTCACCCTGGTTTTTGGAGAATTGATACCAAAACGTATCGGCCTTTCTTCTCCTGAAAGCATTGCAAAGATCATGGCAGGGCCCATGCGCATCGTAAGCTGGATCACATTTCCCTTCATCTGGCTGCTTACCCAATCTACGAAACTGATAACCAGGATATTTAATATAAGATCAGATAATAACCAGGTTACTGAAGAGGAAATCAAAGCCATTATTAACGAGGGAACAGAGCAGGGTACCCTGGAAGAAACCGAGCAGGAAATTATTGAGCGTGTATTTCATTTAAGTGACAGGAATATTACTTCACTGATGACACACCGCAGTGATATTGTATGGTTCAGCACAACAGACATAGAAGAAACCATTAAAGAAAAAATACTTAAAGAACCCCATTCCATTTATCCTGTTTGCGAAGGCGAAATTGACAATATCAAAGGGGTTATTTCCCTTAAAGATCTTTATACAAACAAAGACAATATTCCTTTTAAGGACCTGATGCGTCCGGCGCTATTTGTGCCAGATAACAATACCGCTTTTAAAGTCATGGAAAAATTCAAGGAATCACAGTTGCATTCCTGCTTTATAGTAGATGAATATGGTAGTGTGTTGGGCATGATTACTTTAAAAGATATCCTGGAAGCCATTATCGGAGATATGCCTCAGCAGGATGATGATGAGTATGAAGTGATCAGAAGAGACGATGGTACATTCCTCGTAGACGGGCAATTGCCATTTTACGACTTCCTTTCTTATTTTGATAAGGCCGATTGGATGAATGAGGGCGAGCAGGAGTTTGATACCATTGCAGGTTTTATTCTACATAAGCTAAAACGCATCCCGATCGCATCTGACAAATTAGAATGGAATGGTTTTGACTTTGAAATTATGGATATGGATGGTCACAGAATAGATAAAGTGCTGGTTAAAATAAGCGAAGAAATAAGAGCGGAGATGGAAGATTAAAACGCACCTATTTTTTACTTTTGAACCACCTTTGAACCGCCGGAAAGCAATACCACAGAGATGCAAAGCGGGAATGCTCCGGCCCCATTACCAACTATGCTTGCTATTTAATTCCCGGTTCTACACTTTTTTCAATGCTACAGAGGCAGATAATTTTATTTGTGAATTTTGTAGTGATCATTTTTGCTGATAACAGCCGTAATTTGTGCGAGCTGTTTTCAATGAGCATTTCAAAAAGTAGGCAGCTGTAATGTTTGTGATAGTGGTATAAAGAAAAAAATACACCCATTATGAGGTATATTTCAATGTTTTAGCATCGCACATCCGTGGCAGGTATTTATCGTTTGTTTTAGCTACAAACTGACCGTCTTATCTGAGCAAGCCTAACTAAAATATTATTACCTCTCCGCCCTCTTAAAAACACCATTTATCTGATGGCTAAAAAAGGGCCATCGCTAGAGTGATTTTACAGCCATAAAACGCTTCAGAAAAGTTGCATAAAGTAAAAATTTTCCGGTTAGCAGCTACCGCTTTTTTGTATAAAACATTAAAAAAGCCTTCCCCGAAAGAGGAAGGCTTGTATTTGTTATTGCAAAAAGTTAATTAGTTTTTGCGAAGATTAGGATGCGGAGGAGCTACAGTATTGGGACCATCTTCCCCAGGAGCAGCAGCACGGATGTCTACTGCATCACAATCACCACCTTCCTGACCTGAGCTAAAGATAAACCTGTCACTGCTTACACCTTCTTTCTCTACCAGGTGTGAGATCACTTTGTTTACATGATCCCAGCTTAACTGCTGCTGGCGTTTAGTTGCTGCGCAGTATCCAACTACTACAACTTTACAGTTCGGATTAGCTTTCAGCTTGGCAGCTACAACTGCTAAAGTAGCAGTAGCATCTGAAGAAAGTTTATTAGAGTTAGGTGCAAAATGAATGCTTGGTAAAGCGCCTAAAGAAACGGCACAATCACTTGCAGCAGGAGCACAACCTTCAGGACAAGGACATTTACCTACACCATCAGCATCTACCGGTTGGCAGTATGTTGGAGTGATCAGTTCTTTATCTTTACAATCAGGTACACCGTCACCATCAGTATCAAGGCTTACACCATGAGTATCAACAGGACAACCGGCAGGAGTTTGCTCCTGGTCGAACTGGTCTGTTACACCATC